>NZ_VFVP01000001.1:0-993132 GCF_006442175.1 Mesorhizobium sp. B2-3-14
GTGATCCCGGCCTCGGTGGCAGAGCCGCTGTCCGCGACCGCTACCGGTGCGTCGTTGGTGCCGTGGATGGTGATCGTCACCGTCTGCGTGTCGGTGCCGGTATGGCCGTCGTCGGCCTTGATCGTGTAGGTGAGCGTCAGAGTCTCGCCTTGGGCAAGGAAGTCGAAGGCTTGCGGTGTCGAGTTGAACGACCAATTCAGATTGTGCGTGTCGGTCGGACTGGCGGCAAGCGAGGCCGGCGACACCGTCAGCATGCCGAGCACCGCGGCGCTGTTCAGACCGCCCGTTGTGCCGGCGAGCGATACAGATGTCACGCTAGGAGTCACCGTATCGGAGAGGTCGGCATCGTTCACCGTCAGGGTGCCGCTCTTCATCAGGGCTGCATTGGTCTCGGTCAGCGAGGCTGTAGCGCTGTCGCCGGCGCCAACGGTGATGTCCGGCGCGTCATTGGTGCCGTTGATGGTGATCGTCACCGTCTGCATGTCGGTGCCTGTATGGCCGTCGTCGGCCTTGATCGTGTAGGTGAGCGTCAGCGTCTCGCCGACAGCCAGGAAGTCGAAGGCTTGTGGCGCCGAATTGAAGGTCCAGCCCAGATTGTTGGTTTCGCCAGGGTTAGCCGTCAGCGAGGTCGGTGAAACCGTCATCATGCCGATGACGGCGGCGCTGTTCAGGCCGCCAAGGGTGCCGGCGAGCGACACTGAGGCGACACTTGCGGTTACTGTGTCGGAGACGTCAGCGTCGTTCACAGTCAGCGTGCCGCTCTTCGTCAGAGCCGAGTTCGTCTCGATCAGCGACGCGGCCGCGCTGTCGGTCGTCACCAGATGGATATCGGGCTTGTCATTCGTGCCGGTGAACTGAACGGTGGCAGTGGCCCAGCTCAGCGTGCCGTTGCCGAGTTGAATAGCGTAGGTCACCTTATCGACGAGAACCTCACCCGCAGAAAGTGCCTGTAGCTGCCCAGCGATACTCGCCGTGTCGTAGTGGATTGTGCCATCGCTGGCCATCCAGATCTTGGCTCCCAAGAAGCTTGTGTCGGTGGTCCCGGCGGCTCCCGAACTATCAGTAGAATATGTCGTATCCCGCGTGAGCAGATCTGCGGGAGCATATGTCTTGGTTGCGGTCGACAAACTGTCTGAGTTGTCGATGGAGTAGAGCTGTTTGGCTGCACCACCCAGATCATTCGCCAAAACGTTCAGGACAAGGACCCCCGTTGCATCTTCCGAATAGAGGAAGGTGTCGTCCTTCGCCTGCGGTGTATTGGAGAATGACGCCGTGGTGCCGCCGGCACCGGTGACCTGAGTAGCCATTTTCAACCCCTGTTTGTGTAGCAGACGCCCCAACGCCTGTTTGTTGATAGTCCTATACGACCACGCTCTGTCCGAGCATCGATCCCAAAGTCGCCACACAGCTGGGTTGAAAGCGAGTGCGGCGCATCATCAGCGAGCCTGCCGGACAAGCAGTGCCGGCTGGAGCTAGCGGATGATGATCGCATGATGGCGGCTGCGACGGCGTTGTCGCAGCGCTACGTCTCCCAACCCAATTGCATCGTCTAAATCGCCGGTTTCCGATCAAGAGATTTTAGACAATGCTTATATTAGGAGATTATTAACTCTACTGGGGAGGAGGCGTCAACGTCCAACTTGGGCGAACGGTTAATATTCAACATGAAGGAGCTGCAGCCACCCGGATCGGCTTGTGAGATCGAACGAGCGCACGCCTGATATGAGCCAGCGCGGCAGAAGATGCGGGGCAGCGTAACGAGAGCCCGCCAGCGCACTAACGCTGGACCTTGATCGCTGCCACGGGCGAGCCGGACATCCGGAAGTTTCACGCTCCAACGCAGATCACTCCAAGGATGACAAGGCGCCAGACCTTGCCTTTGTGCACGCCGTTTTACGCCGTAGGGGCGCAGATCGGACTTGCCAGCCTGGAGATGAAGAATGCCAGTTCAGCGAAAGTGAGACCCGGACGATAACAATTCTCGCTGGCAAAACTCGCCGCCGAAACTACGCGATTGCCGCTCCTTCACTCCCACTCGATTGTGCCAGGCGGCTTCGACGTCACGTCATACACCACGCGGTTGATGCCGCGGACTTCGTTGATGATGCGCGTGGCGGCGGTGCCCAGGAAAGCCATGTCGTAGTGGTAGAAGTCAGCCGTCATGCCGTCGACGGAGGTCACGGCGCGTAGCGCACAGACGAATTCGTAGGTGCGGCCGTCGCCCATGACGCCGACGGTCTGCACCGGCAGCAGCACGGCGAAGGCCTGCCAGATCGCGTCATAGAGGCCGGCCTTGCGGATTTCGTCGAGATAGATTGCATCGGCCTCGCGCAGGATCTCCAGCTTTTCCCGCGTGATGCCGCCCGGGCAGCGGATGGCTAGGCCGGGGCCAGGGAACGGATGGCGCCCGATGAAGCTTTCGGGCAGGCCGAGTTCCTTGCCCAGCGCCCTCACCTCGTCCTTGAACAGTTCGCGCAACGGCTCGACCAGTTGCATGTTCATGCGCTCGGGCAGGCCGCCGACATTGTGGTGGGACTTGATGGTGACCGAGGGGCCGCCGGTGAAGGAGACGCTCTCGATGACGTCGGGATAGAGCGTGCCTTGCGCCAGGAAATCGGCGCCGCCGAGCTTCTTGGCCTCGTCCTCGAACACTTCGATGAACAACCGGCCAATGGTCTTGCGCTTCTTTTCCGGGTCGGACTCGCCTTCCAACTGCGAGATGAACTTGTCAGAGGCGTCGACCAGGATCAAAGGCAGATTGTAGTGCTGGCGGAACATCGCCACCACACCAGCGGCCTCGTCCTTGCGCATCAGGCCATGGTCGACAAGAATGCAGGTGAGCTGGTCGCCGACCGCCTCGTGGATCAGAAGGGCAGCCACCGAGGAATCCACGCCGCCCGACAGCGCGCAGATGACCTTGCCCTTGCCGACCTGCTTGCGGATCGCCTCGACCGCGTGCTCGCGATAGGCGCGCATCGTCCAGTCGCCTTCGATGCCGGCGATGTTGTGGACGAAGTTCCTGAGCAGCCTCGCACCATCCGGCGTATGCACCACCTCGGGGTGGAACATGATGCCGTACATCCTGCGTTCGACATTGCCGAAGATGGCGAAGGGCGAGCTTTCCGATTTGCCGAACACCTCGAAGCCAGGCGGCAGGGCGATGACGCGATCGCCATGACTCATCCACACCTGATGGCGCTGGCCTGTGGCCCACAGGCCCTCGAATAGCGGGCTGTCCTTCTCGATCTCGACAAAGGCGCGGCCGAATTCGCGATGGTTGGAGCTTTCGGCGACGCCACCCATCTGCACGCACATGGCCATCTGGCCATAGCAGATGCCAAGCACAGGCACGCCGGCATCGAAGACGATCTGCGGCGCGCGCGGGCTGCCGATATCGGACGTCGAAGCCGGGCCGCCGGACAGGATGACCGCTTTCGGGTTGATGCGCTTGAATGCCGCCTCGGCCGACTGGAACGGCACGATCTCGGAAAACACGCCGGCCTCGCGGATGCGGCGGGCGATGAGCTGCGTAAACTGGCTGCCGAAATCGACAATCAGGACGGTGTCGGTGTGATTGGCTGTCGTCATGGCGAGCCTTTAGAGAAAGAAACGAGTCTGCGCAATGGCTTGCGTCGCCTGACTTTCAGAGCGGTATCGCCTCGTCACCAGGTGAATCCGGCCGGAGCAAGCCCGAACCGATCGCCTGTTCGAGCCGCATGACGGCGTCGGCCAGCTTTTCATCGATGACGTGCAGATATTCGGTCCAGTCGCCGACGTGCCTGAGATCAGCCGCGCCGTCGGAAATACCGCGCAGCCCGATGAGCGGGATGTCGAAAAGCTGACAGGCGCGCAAGCAGGCGAAGGTCTCCATGTCGACCATGTCGGCGGCGATCGCTTCGTACGCCGCGCCGGTAATGACGGCGCCGCCGGTCGACAGTGTCGCCTCCTTGATTTCGGGAATACGCAACGGCAACGGTACGATCACCGGCAGGTCGAGAAACGGCGTCGCGCCTTTTTCGAAGCCCAGCGGCGAGGCATCGATGTCGCGATAGCTGACGGAGACGGCCTGGTAGATTTCGGTCTGCTCCAGGGTCCGGCTGCCAGCAGAGCCGAGCGATACCACCAGATCGGGCAATGCCTTGTCCGACTTCAACCAGGACAGTTCGGCGCCCAGCCTGACGCCGGCCTCGACCGGGCCCACACCCGTCATCAGCGGCGTGAACAGTCGCTGCAGATGCTGGCCATATTCGGCCCGCGCCGCCATGACGAAGAGGACATCCTTGCCGCCAATGCGCACGACGTTGCCAGTCATGGCGATCCTCCTGCTTGCGCTACATTATGGCCAACGGCATGGCCGCTGCCGGCGGCAGCTCCGTGCCGCCGGCACGATTAAATTCGCCCGCGGCGAACCGGCCACTCACCCAGCGATACCATCACGGCCTAGCACCGTCATCATCGTCCCGGTCATGGTGGCGATCAGCTTGGCCTCGCCGTCGGTGGCGAAGGCATAGGCCTGGCCGTCGGCAACGATGATGGTACGGCCGGGTTTGGTCACCGAACCGCGGAACAGAAAACGCTCACCCCGGCCCGGCGCCAGAAGGTTGACCTTGAATTCGATGGTCAGCACGCCGGAATTCTCCGGCATGAGCGAGAACGCCGCATAGCCGCAAGCCGAGTCCAGCGCCGTCGAAATGACGCCGGCATGCAGGAATCCATGCTGCTGGGTCAGCGCCGCCGAATAAGGCATCTCGATCTCGATGATGCCGGGGGTCACCAATGTCAGTTCGGCGCCGATCGTCGCCATCGCCTGCTGGCGGGCGAAGGACGCCCTGACGCGATCCTCATAGTCCGGAGCCGGTACGATCTTTGCTGCCATCGCCGTTGCCTTCACGTTTGCCGGGAAAGCTTATCGCAGAGGCATGAGCGGCAGGCAAATGCTTTTGCTGCACTGCAGCAAACCGCATCGAACGCGACCTAGTTCAGCCAAAGAAGCGAGGCGTTGAGCAAGGTGGCGAACGCCACCCACGCCGCGTAGGGCACGAAAAGCCAGCCGGCGAGCCGATCGCGGGTCCAGACGCTTGCGATAAACAGCACGATGACGGTCAGAAGAAGCACGATGATGACCAGAGCAGGCCCCATCATTTTTGCGCCGAAGAAGATTGGCGACCACAGGAAATTCAGGACGAGCTGAGCGCCCCAGATCTTCATCGCGGTGCCGGCCGGGTCCCGCAACCATGTCCGCCAGCCGGCCACGGCGATCAGCACATAGAGCAGTGTCCAGGCAGGCGCGAAAATCCAGTTGGGCGGATTGAAGGAAGGCTTGGCCAGCGATGCATACCAGGCACCTGGCAAGGTGGCGAAACCGATCAGCAGGCCTCCGCCCAGCACCAGGACGAGGAACAGCAGAAGCGACAGATATCTTTGCAAGCACTCACCCTGTGGCGGCGCAACGCCGCGCATCTGCAATTGGGGCGCTGCGGGCAGCTGTCAACGACAGCGTCAGTTCGCCCGACGCAAGGCGCAAAAATAAAATCCGTCTGTGCCGCTCAGCGCCGGCGAGAGCGAAATGCCACCCAGGGCACCGATCCGCATCGCGGCGGTATGGCCGGGAAAACGGCTGTCCCAGAGCTGGCGATGATCGACCGGGGCAAAGCCGCCGTGCCGCTCGCGAAACGCGGCGATTTGTTCACCGTTCTCCCCGTCGAACACGGAGCAGGTTACGTAGACCAGCAGGCCACCGGGTTTGACGTAGGTTCTGGCGGCATCGAGGATCGTCGCCTGCTCGCCCTTGCGGGCATCAAGCTGTCTCTGCGTCAGCCGCCATTTGGCGTCGGGACGCCGCCGCCAGGTGCCGCTGCCGGTGCAGGGCGCGTCGACCAGCACGATGTCCATGTGGCCGGTCAATGGGGCAAGCTCGGCCGGCTTGGTGGTGACCTGCACATTGCGGTTTTCCGAGCGGCGAATGCGGTCGAAGATTGGCGCCAGCCGCGCCTTTTCGGCATCGTGAGCGAAGATTTGACCGTGGTTGTCCATCGCCGCCGACAAAGCCAGCGTCTTGCCGCCTGCGCCGGCGCAGAAATCGAGCACCTGCATGCCAGCCGTCGCGCCGGCAAGCGCCGCCGCAATTTGCGACCCCTCGTCCTGGACCTCGAACCAGCCTTTCTGAAAGGCCGGCTCGGCTTGCACGTTCGGATGCCGGCCGTCACCGTCGATCGGCGGGATGCGGATGCCGTAGGGTGCGATCCGTGCGGCACTGGCACCGGTCTGCGCGAGTTCGGCCAACACCTTGGCGCGATTGGCCTGCAGCGTGTTGACCCGGATGTCGAGCGGCGGACGTGTGGCGAGCGCCGCGCCCTCCTCGACCCATGTGTCGCCAAAGGCCCGCTGGAAAAGCGGTTCGCACCAATCGGGAATGTCGGCGCGAACAGCAGGCGGCGCGTCGGCAAGCCGGCGTTCCGCGATTGCCTGGAGTTCCGTGGCGCTCAGCAGCGGCGGCGCGAATTTGTCACCTTCGAGCGCTGCGTTGAGCGACTGCGCCGTCTGGCTCCATTCGAGCAGCAGCGCCCCGAAGCCGATGGCTCGCGGCGTGTCTTCGCCCAGCAACCAGCCGGCGGAGCGCTTGTGGCGCAGCGCGTCGTAGACGATGTTGCCGATCGCGGCGCGATCCCCACCGCCGGCGAAGCGATGGGACAGGCCCCAATCCTTCAGCGCGTCGGCCACCGGCCGGTGACGCCGACCAATGTCCTCCAGCACTTCAATGGCCGCAGCCAGCCGTCCGCCCAGTCGCATTCGTCATTCCATCAATCGAGCACATTATCCGGTCTGCTCTTAGAGCCTTTCACGTCCGGATTGAACCCCGCCCGGCCTCGCCGCGAGCGCAAGCTGGCGATGGTCGGCTAAACCTGTCCGACCGGTAAATCTTCGCGGCGGTTAGAAGCAGGCGGACTAGTAGATACAAGATCTCTAATGTTCTTAACTGGCGGCCGGAAGGACGGCGTGTGGCGCTACAGCTCTGCTTTCCAAGTTTTTCGGTTGGGAATACTCTTGCCGTCATGATTCGCGGCGCGGAAAACGTGGACCGGCGGATCGTCACGAGGAGAGGGCAATGAAGATTTATCTGGCGGAAGTTCTAGGCACATTTCTGTTGGTGTTCATCGGTACGGCGTCCGTGGTGACGGGGGGCTTCGGCGGCGCGCTGCCGCTTGGCCAGGAAGGCATCGGTCTGGCATTCGGCATCGGCCTCATCGCGGCGGCCTATGCGATCGGCCCGATTTCGGGCGCGCATCTCAATCCGGCGGTGACGCTCGGCGTGTTCCTGGCTGGCCGGCTGCCGGCCAAGGACGTCATCCCCTATTGGATCGCGCAGATCATCGGCGCCATCATCGCCTCGCTGGCGTTGTGGATCATCGTTTCCGGCCAGACCGGCGGCCATACCGGCGGCTTCGGCGCCAATGGCTGGGACGAGACGAAATGGGGCATGAGCTCGGCGTTCCTGTGGGAGCTGATCGGCACCTTCACCTTCGTCACGGTGATCCTTGGCGTTACCGCTGAAAAACACTCGACGGCGTTTGCCGGCCTGGTCATCGGCCTGACGCTAGCGGGCATTCACTTCGCCATGATCCCGGTCACCGGTACCTCGGTCAATCCGGCGCGCTCGATCGGCCCGGCGCTGTTTACCGGCGGTGCCGCACTCAGCCAGCTCTGGTTGTTCATCGTCGCACCGCTGATCGGCGGCGCCATTGCCGGCGTCGTCGCCAAGGTGCGTGTCTTCGAGAAGGATTGATTCCAGAGCCTGAATGCAAGAGGCGCGGGCCGTGGCCCGCGCCTCTTTCGTAGGTCCTCAAGCTCGGGTCAGGCCGCGATGTCAAAGCGGTCGGCGTTCATCACCTTGGTCCATGCCGCAACGAAATCCCGGGCGAATTTCTGCCCGGCGTCCGCCGATCCGTAGACCTCGGCCAATGCCCGCAGCTGCGCATGCGAACCGAAGATCAGGTCGGCACGGGTGCCGGTCCACCTGACTGCCTTGGTTTTGCGGTCGCGCGCTTCGTACACTTCTTCCGAACCCGGAACAGAACCGGCAGCCGGATCCCAGACCGTGCTCATGCTGAGCAGGTTGACGAAGAAGTCGTTGGTCAGCGTGCCGGGTCTGTCGGTAAGCACGCCGTGCCTGGACTTGCCGGTATTGGCGCCGAGCACCCGCAAGCCCCCAACGAGCACCGTCAGTTCCGGCGCCGTCAGGCCCAGCAACTGCGCGCGGTCAACCAGCATGGCTTCAACCGACATGGGCTGCTTGCCCCTGACATAGTTGCGGAAGCCGTCGACTTTCGGCTCGAGCGCGGCAAAGGAGTGGACGTCCGTCTGCTCCTGCGATGCATCCATGCGGCCGGGCGTGAACGGCACCTTCACGTCGTTGCCGCCATCCTTCGCGGCCTTCTCGACCGCGGCGATACCGCCGAGCACGATCAGGTCGGCCAGCGAGACCTTCCTGTCGCCGGTCTGCGCGGTGTTGAATTCCGTCTGGATGCCTTCGAGCCTGGCAAGCACCTTCGACAGTTCGGCCGGCTGATTGACTTCCCAGTCCTTCTGCGGCGCCAGCCGGATGCGTGCGCCATTGGCGCCGCCGCGCTTGTCGGAGTTGCGGAAGGTCGAAGCCGAGGCCCAGGCCGTCGAGACCAGTTCGGAAACCGACAGGCCGGAGGCCAGGATCTTGGCCCTAAGCGATGCGATGTCCTGCTCGTTGACCAGTTCATGGTCGAGCGCCGGGATCGGGTCCTGCCAGATCAGCTCTTCCTTGGGCACCAACGGGCCGAGATAGCGCACCGCCGGACCCATGTCGCGATGGGTCAGCTTGAACCAGGCGCGGGCGAAGGCATCGGCGAACTGATCCGGATGTTCATGGAAACGCCGCGAGACCTTCTCATAGGCCGGGTCGGCCCGCAGCGCGAGGTCGGTGGTCAGCATGGCCGGCGCGTGATGCTTCGATGGGTTGTGCGCATCCGGCACCGTGCCGGCACCGGCGCCACCCTTCGGCGTCCACTGATGGGCGCCCGCCGGGCTCTTCGTCAGCTCCCATTCGAAATTGAACAGATTGTCGAAGAAGTTGTTGCTCCACTTGGTCGGCGTCGTGGTCCAGGTGACTTCGAGACCCGAGGTGATGGCGTCGCCGGCAATGCCTGACGCATGTTTGCTCGACCAGCCGAGGCCCTGCGCCTCGATGCCGTCACCTTCCGGCTCCGCGCCCACCAGCGAGGCATCGCCGGCGCCATGGGTCTTGCCGAAGGTGTGACCGCCGGCGATCAGCGCCACGGTTTCCTCATCGTTCATCGCCATGCGCGCGAAGGTTTCCCGGATATCACGGGCCGAGGCCAGCGGATCGGGCTTGCCGTTCGGCCCTTCCGGATTGACGTAGATCAGGCCCATCTGCACGGCGCCGAGATGGCCGCGAAGCTCACGATCGCCCGAGTAGCGCTCGTCGCCCAGCCACTTGGTTTCCGAACCCCAGTCCACGTCCTGCTCGGGCTCCCAGACGTCGGCGCGGCCGCCGGCGAAGCCGAAGGTCTTGAAGCCCATCGATTCCAGCGCGACGTTGCCGGTGAGGATCAACAGGTCGGCCCAGGAAATCTTGCGGCCGTATTTCTGCTTGACCGGCCAGAGCAGGCGGCGCGCCTTGTCGAGATTGGCGTTGTCAGGCCAGCTGTTGAGCGGCGCGAAACGCTGCTGGCCGGCTCCGGCACCGCCGCGGCCATCACCGATGCGGTAGGTGCCGGCGCTGTGCCAGGCCATGCGGATGAACAGCGGCCCGTAATGGCCGAAGTCGGCGGGCCACCAATCCTGCGAATCCGTCATCACTTGGTGCAGGTCCTTGATGACCGCATCGAGATCGAGGCTGGCGAATTCCTTGGCATAGTCGAAGTCCTCGCCCATCGGGTCCGACAGGTTCGACTGCTGATGGAGAACGCCAAGGTCAAGCTGGTTCGGCCACCAGTCACGGTTGGTCCGGCCGGCGGATCCATGCGCGACAGGGCATTTGCCCGCGCTGCTGTCGTCGGTTTTCGCGTCCATCTCTCACTCCAATTTGCCGAGGTTTGATTTGCCGAGGTTGATTTTTTGCCGAGATTTTGGGGGCGGCCAGCGGCCCGCGCCAATCTGGAACCATTCCAGCCTAGGCCAGACCGTCGATAAAAACAAATTGTCTTTCCTGTTTATTTCGATAGGATTTTCTTATGATGGCCTTGACCGCATGATCGGACTGACAGTTCGCCAGATGCATTATTTCGACGCGCTGGCGCAGACGCTGCATTTCGGGCGTGCGGCGAAACTTGCCGGTGTCAGCCAGCCGGCGCTGTCCTCGCAGATCGCCGAAATGGAGCAACGGCTGAACTGCCGGCTGTTCGAACGCGGCGGCAAGTCGGTGCGCATGACGGACGAGGCGATCGCCCTGTTGCCGCGTATCGAGCGCATCCTGGCTGATATACGTGACGTGGAAACGACGGCCCGGCGCGGCCGCACGGCCATGGAGGGACGCTTCCGGCTGGGCATCATCCCGACTGTCGCGCCCTATCTTCTGCCGCGCGCCTTGCCCGAACTGAAGAAGCATTTCCCGGCCTTGCTGCTCGAATTGCGCGAGGCGGTCACCACCTCCCTGGTCGAAGACACCGCATCGCGAAAACTCGACGCCTTCATCGCGGCACTTCCGCTCGACCATCCAGGACTGATCACCGAGGCGCTCTTTCCCGACCGGTTCTTCCTGGCCGTGCCGTCGGACGATCCGGCCTTTGCCTCGCCGCCGGTTCCACCCGAGAGCCCGGCGCTGGAAAGACTGATGCTGCTGGAAGAAGGCCATTGCCTGCGCGAACAGGCGCTGGCCGTCTGCGGCAATGTGCGGCCGGTGGCGATGGCAAGCTATGGCGCGACCAGCCTGACCACGCTCCTGCAGATGGTGGCGCACGGGCTCGGCGTCACGCTCATCCCCGAAATGGCGACCGGCCCCGCCGGCACCATCCCCGACCTCAAGATCGTGCCGTTCCAGGAACCGATGCCGCAGCGCATGATCTGCCTGGCCTGGCGACGCAACAATGCGCGGCACGGGGAATGCGTCGAGCTAGCCAAGATTATACGGGGGCTAGGCCCGGCGCTGTTGGCGGCCTGAGAGGTGGCCCTAACGCTCGTTACAGCACCCGCGACAGGAACTCGCGGGTGCGCGGCGACACCGGGTTGGCGATCATCTCGCGCGGTGCGCCGCGTTCGACGATCACGCCGCCGTCCATGAACACGAGCTGGTCGCCGATCTCGCGGGCAAAGCCGACCTCGTGGGTGACGACGACCATCGTCATGCCGCTCTCGGCAAGGTCGCGCATGACCTGCAGGACTTCGCCGACCAGTTCCGGATCCAGCGCCGAGGTCGGCTCGTCGAAGAGCAGCACCTTGGGCTTCATCGCGAGGGCGCGCGCGATCGCGACACGCTGCTGCTGGCCCCCGGACAGTTCGCGGGGATAGCGGTCTACCTTATCGGCCAGGCCGACACGCCGCAGCAGCATCTCCGCCTCGGTCTTTGCCTGGTCGACTGGAATGCGCCGCACCTGCGTCGGCGCCTCGATCAGGTTCTCCATCACCGTCATGTGCGAGAACAGGTTGAACGACTGGAACAGCATGCCGATCTCGGCGCGGCGCCGGCACAGAAGATCGTCCTTCACCTCATAGAGCTTCTCGCCCTGGAGGTCGTAGCCGACGAACTGGCTGTCGACGAGCAGGATGCCGCCGCTGAGTTTTTCCAAATGGTTGATGCAACGCAGGAACGTGCTCTTGCCCGATCCCGACGGGCCGATGATACAGGCGACCGATCCCTCCGGTACATCGAGATCGACGCCTTTGAGAACTTCAAGCTGGCCATAGGTTTTGCGCACGCCGCGCGCGAACACCATGGAATCGGCAGGCACCCCGAAGCGGGTACGATTTTCGAACTTCACATCACTCATCGGGCAACGCCGCGCAGGCTGATCAAGTTGCGCAAGGTGCGCACCGTCAGGGGGTCGCGTCTGACATCGCTGCGGCCGAAATGGCGCTCCAGGAAATGCTGCCCCACCGACATGATGCTGACCACCGCGAGATACCAGAAGGCGACCACGATCAGCAGCGGAATGGTCTCGAAGGTGCGCGCATAGATGCTCTGCGCGGTATAGAACAGGTCGTCGACGGCGATGAACGTCACCAGCGACGTCATCTTCAGGAGGTTGATCGCCTCATTGCCGGTCGGCGGCAGCACGAAGCGCATGGCCTGCGGCAAGGTGATGCGCTTCAGGATCATGCGGTAGGGCATGCCGAGCGCGCTCGCCGCCTCCGACTGGCCAGACGGCACCGACTTGATGCCCGCCCGGATGATCTCGGCCATGTAGCCGGCCTCGCACAGCGAAAGCGCCACCACGGCGGAGAAGAACGGCGTCATGAAATCATTGGTGCGCACGGAAAACAGCGTGCCTATGAACGGCAAAGTCAGCGAGATTTCGCGCACCAGCAGCGACAGGTTGAACCAGAAGATCAGCTGGATCAGGGCTGGGACACCCCGGAAGAACCAGACATAGACGCCGGAAAAGGCGCGCAGCACCGGGCTCGGCGACACCCGCATGATGGCGATGACGGTGCCGACGACGATCGCCAGCACCATGATGATGACGGTGAGCATCAGCGTGTTGCCGAGGCCTCGCATGATCGAGGGATGGAACAGGTATCCGGCTGCCGTGCCCCAGGCAAAGGCCGGGTTGCTGGCGAAAGCACGAATGATGAGGAAGGCCAGCAGCAGGGCGAACGCCGTACCGACCCAGATGCCATAACGGCGCTGCGGCACGACGGTCAGTCGTGACACAGCGGCGGAAACGCTTGGCTCGACGCCGATGTCGGTCGGGAGGGCAACGCCCATCGGATGTCTCCAGCTTGCGGGCCGGCGCCTGACGTTCATCAGGCGCCGGATGGTCTCTATTCGGCGCGAAGCGCGTCCATGGTGCCGACGAAGTAGGGTTCCTTGATCGCATAGGCGCCCATGCCGTATTTCTCCAGGATAGCTTTGTACGTGCCGTTCTTGAACAGTTCGGCAAGTGCCGCCACCATCATGTCGGCGGTCTGCTTGTCGTCCTTGGCGATCGCCATGCCGAGCGGCGCGACCTCGTAAAGCGTCGGCAGGACCACCAACTGGCCCTTGCTCGTCACCTCGAAATAGCTCGATGCGGTGGCATCGTCCATACGCGCGTCGACGCGGTCCGAAAGCACGGCCTGGACGATATCGGTGGAGGAGTTGAACACCGATTTCTCGATAGCCTTTTGGCCCTTGTCGGTGCATTCCTTACCGAGCTTGTCGACCAGGAAATCCGAGGCGCTGCCGGCCGAGACGCCGATGCGCTTGCCACAGAGCGGCATGTCGCCGCTGAAGCTCGCCTTCTTGTCAGGCGATGTCGAGACGGCGAGCCCTGCCTTCAGGAACATGATGAAATCGACCTGCTTCAGGCGCTCCGGCGTGGCCGAGAAGGTCTCCCAGGCGATCTTGAAGCGGCCCGCCGCAAGACCCGGGATCATCGACGGGAACGGCGTGCGCTGGATATCGAGCTTGGCGTCGACGAGCTTGGCCACCTCGCCGGCGAGTTCGACGATGATGCCGGTCTGCTTGCCGTCGGCGTCGAGATATTCGAACGGCGCGAAGTCCAGAGTGTTGGCGACGGCGAGCGTTCCGCTCTCTTTCACCTCAGCCGATTTCGGCACGTCGGCGGCTTTGGAAACCCCGCCCCAGACGGTGGTGGAGAGCGCCAGTGCAAGGCTGGTCATTCGCAGATATCTGTTCATTGCTGTTCCCCTTTTCTTGTCCTTGTTTGCAGTCTTTCCGGCAGAGCCCGGGCCAGTGGCCGGCACGGGCTCGGTGTCCCTTATGAAGCGGCTGTCTCGGCCGCCTTCTTCTTTCGATAGTGATAATTCTTGTCGATGCGCTCCATCAGGTAATCGCCATAGAGCACTGGCTCGTATTTCGGCTGTGTGCCGGCCGGCACACAGACCGAAAGTGCGGCAATCGTCTCGTCCATGGAGGGGTCGAAGAAGAAGGGCTGCGAATAGCGCTCGCGTCCGGAGCGGTTGATGACGCGGTGCGGCGTCGAGACGAACTGGTCGTTCGACCAGCGCGCCAGGATGTCGCCGACATTCATGACGAAGGAATCCGGAACGGGCGGCGCGGGGACCCAGTCGCCCGCCTTGTTCTTGACCTCGAGGCCGCCGACATTGTCCTGGGCGAGCAGCGTGATGAAGCCGTAGTCGGTGTGCGGCGCCGAACCGAAAAGCCCCTCTTCCTGGGGCTGCGTCGGATAGTGCAGCAGCCGCAGGAAAGTCGTCGGCTGCTCGAAATAGCGGTCGAGACTGTCGGAGGGCAGCCCGAGCGAAAGCGCGATGGCGCGCACCATCTTGCGGGCGAGCGTGCCCATCTCCTGGACATAGCGCTCGATGGTCTCCCTGAAGCCGGCAAGGGCGGCCTCGTCAGGCCACTGGTTGGGGCCTTGCAGCGGCTTGCCGGCCAAGGCCCGGGGGTCGTCGGCGCCGACCTCGTGCATGAAGAAGATCGATTCGCTCTGGTTCGGCTTGCTGACGGCCGCCACGGACGAGGTCACGATGGTCGAGCCGGCAAAGGGCAAATAGCCGCGGAAATTCTTGTCGATCTTCAGCTTCGCCTTCTCCTCCTCGGGCAAGGCGAAGAAACGCTTGGAGGCCTCGCGGACCGCTTCGACATCGGTGCGCGGAATGGGGTGGCCGGTGACATAGAGGAAGCCGATCGTCTCGAGATAGCGGCGCAGTGTCGCTGCCGTTTCCCTGATCGCGCCTTCGTCGTCGCCATAGAGCGGCGAAACGTCGAGGATCGGAATTTCGGAAAAATCGCCGCGCTCTTGTGCATCCATTTCGAACACCCTGTCTTGAACATAAGATACAGTACTGTATTTCTACACATCCGAACGGCCTCATCAATAGGCTTTCGATCGCAAAAGGAAGGACGCGGCATCATGGCACCACGCAAGATCATCATCGATACCGATCCGGGCCAGGACGACGCCTTCGCCATCCTCTTCGCACTGGGGTCGCCTGATGAACTCGACGTGGTCGGCATCACCACGGTCGGCGGCAACGTGCCGCTTGCCCTGACCTCGAAGAATGCGCTGAAAGTCGTCGAACTCGCCGGGCGGCCCGATGTGCCCGTTTATGCCGGCTGCCCGGCGCCGATGGTGCGCAAGCTGATCACCGCCGAATATGTCCATGGGGAAACCGGCCTCGACGGCGCCGACCTTGCCGAACCGGTGACGCCGCTGCGGGGCGAACACGCGGTGAACTACATGGTGTGCACCATCATGGACGCGCCGGAAGGCGAATTGACCGTTTGCACGCTCGGGCCAATGACGAATCTGGCCATGGCCATGACCATGGAGCCGAGGATCGTGCCCCGTCTGCGCGAAGTGGTGCTGATGGGCGGCGGCTTCTTCCAGGGTGGCAACGCGACGCCGGCGGCTGAGTTCAACATCTTCGTCGACCCGCATGCCGCGCACAAGGTGTTCGACAGCGGCGCGCCGGTGACCATGGCGGGCATCGATTGCACCTACACGGCGCTGATGACGCCTGAGTGGCTCGACCGCCTGCGCGCAAGCGGCAGCCGCGCGGCGATCGAGGCCGCGAACCTGGCCGACTTCTACCGCCAGTATGGCACCCACAAATTCGAGACGCCGGCACGCCCCATCCACGATGCCTGCGTCACCGGTTATCTCCTGGCACCGCAAATCTATGAACAGCGCCAGTGCGCGGTGACGGTCGACATTGTCTCGCCTGAGACAATCGGCATGACCGTCGTCGACTGGTGGCACGTCACCGGCCGGCGCAAGAACTGCAACGTCCTGCGGCGCATCGATCCCGCGCCGTTCTTCGAACTCATGCTGGAGCGGATCAGCGCATTGCCCTGAGTTGCGCCTTCCGCGATAGATGGACACTTGATGAGTCGCGAAGCGCATCGGAGCCGGCGAACGGTTTTGTGGGCGTTGCGTGTGCGATGAAGGTCTTGATCGGATGAAATCGGACAGCGCCCCGGCCAAAGGCAAGAGACCAGCCAAAGCCGCGGGACCTGGGAAGACGGCGCGGCAGACGCTGAGTCGCGAGGCCTGGATCGCAGCGGCGCGCAAGGTGCTGGAGAAGCACGGCATTGGCGAGGTCAAGATCGACCGCCTCGCCAAGCAATTCAAGGTGACGCGCGGCAGCTTCTATTTCCATTTCACCAGCCTGGCCGATCTTCGCGACGGCCTGCTGCAAGAATGGCGAGATATCAATTGCGAGCCCTTCTGGGCTATGCGCGAGATGCAGAATATAGACGGCCTGCAGTTCTTCACCGACATCGTGCATGTTTGGGTCGACGAGGCGCCGTTTAGTCCCCTGCTCGACCTCGCCGTGCGCGACTGGTCACGAACGTCGAAAAAGCTGGCGCAGGAGGTCAAGGATATCGATGACCTGCGCATCGAACTCCTGACCCGCTCCTTCCGCGCCATGGGTTATCCCGAGGACGAAAGCCTAGTCAGGGCCCGCATCACCTATTTCCACCAGATCGGGCAATATGCGCTGTCCTTCAAGGAGGACCCGGCGGTGCGCCGCAGCTACCAGCCACTGTTCGGCGAGGTGCTGCTGGGGCCGCTGGTGCAGGAGCCGGGTTCGGCGCCACGGCCGGCGGAAATACGGCGCGGGCGGCGTTAGCGGACGAGGCATCCCGTCAACCCGTTAGGGGTATCGCGATGCCGGCATGGTGACTTCCCAACTGCCAGAAGGGTAGCTGGAACCGCTCGCGCTGCGCTTCGACGATATGAAAGCCCGCCGTCCGGATCAGGTGCAATGGATCGCGATTGAGGTGGCAGCCGCCGGCGAGCCGGCCCCATATCAGGTTCAGACGCTCTTGCCACCGGCGGCAACGCGGCCCTTCGGCCTGGCCGTGCTCGATGAAGATCAGCCGGCCCTTGGGCTTGAGGATGCGCCGGATTTCGGTCAACGCCGCCTCGGGGTCCGGAATGGTGCAGAAGGCATAGGTGACGACCACCGTGTCGGCGAAGCTGTCGGCCAAGGGCAGCCTTTCACCGCTGGCCCTGATGCAGTCGACATCGAATGGCACGGAACGGCTCTTCGGTTCGGCAAGGCCCAGCATCGTGCCGTCGGGATCGACGCCGACCAGCCGCTTCACCCTGGCGGCGTCGTAATGGGGAAGGTTCAGGCCGGAGCCGAAGCCGACTTCGACGACGACGCCCCCTGCCTGCGGGATCAGACGCCTTCGCATGTCCGTGAAAGCGTTGGCCGAACAGCCGGCGTGGACGAGGTAGGGAGCAATGCAGCGCGCGTACCAGGAGAGACAGGATTGGCACATGTCTCAGCCTCCTTGCCGTGTGTTGGCGGCACCGACAGGGCGGGTGAGAGTATTGACCAGTGACATTTCTCGCTCCAAGGGAGTCTCATGATCGGACCCGATCGGCCCGATGTCGTGGGAATGGATAGAAGGCCGGCGTCCCCTCAACGTCCCTGCATGGCCGTGGTCGGATCGATGGAGCGATTGGAATTCCGATTTCTGGGTTTTCCGGAGTTCCGCTTGAACGGCCGGCGGGTGGAACTCGCCCTGCGCAAGGCGGCAGCCCTCCTCATCTATCTCGCCGAGGCCAGCGGGCCGGTGGCGCGCGAGGTCGCCGCCACGCTGTTGTGGCCGGAAGCCGACGAGCAGGCCGCACGCGCCCGCCTTCGGCGCACGCTGTACAAAATCCGCATCGCGTTCGGCAACGAGATCATCGCCGCCACAGGCGTCTCGCTAAGCCTGCACCCGGCGTTGTCCGCCGAGATCGACACCAGGATTTTCGAGCAGGCCTGCAATTCCGGCGCTCTCGACAAGGCAGCCGAGATCTACAAAGACGACTATCTCGCCGGCTTCTTGCTGCCGGACTGTCCGCAATTCGAGGAATGGGTCTTCTTTCGGCGAGAGACGTTGCGTGGCCGGCTGGTGCAGGCGCTGGAGCGGCTCATCGACGCCAAGATCGCCTACAGCCAGCCTCGTGGCGCGGTCGTTCACGCGACACGGCTGGCGGCACTCGACCCCTTGAGCGAAAGCGCGCACCGACATCTGGTCCGTGCCCATCTGGCGGCCGGGGACAGGGCGGCGGCCGAGCGGCAGATCGACACGTGCATCCGGCTCTTGCGGGACGAACTCGGTGTAGCGCCGGACCCCGCCACGCTTGCCATGCTGAGCCAGCCAACTCAGGACGCCGCCCTGGACGTGCCCAGGACGCGCTATGTCGCGGTGGGCGGTATCCACATCGCGTACCAGATCTTTGGCAGCGGCCCGACGGACATCGTGCTTGTTCCCGGCTTCATTTCACATGTCGAGCGTATCTGGGAAGACCCGGGTTGCCGCGCCTGGCTGACCGCGGTTTCGCGCCTGGGTCGCCTGATCCTCTTCGACCGGCGCGGCATGGGGCTTTCCGACCGAGTCGGTGCCCGCCCCACGGTCGAGGCGACGGCGCAGGATATTCTGGCGGTCATGAACGCGGCCGGCAGCCGCCGGGCCTTGCTGGTCGGCGCATCGGAGGGTGGGCCGGGCTGTATCCGTTTTGCGGTCCAGCATCCCGATCGGCTGACGGGCCTTGTCTTGTGGGGCTCGCTCGCCAAAGGCAGCCGTGCACCTGACTATCCCCACGCCTTGACCATCGCGCAGTATGATCTGTGGAAGCAACGGCTGCTGGCGGGCTGGGGTGGCGCGGCGGAAATCGACACCTTCGCACCGAGCCTCGCTGGCGACCGCCAGGCGAGGACCTGGTGGGCCGGATTGCTCAGGGCAGCCTCCAGCCCGGGTGCGGTCGCAGGGCTGCTCGACGCGTTGCGGGACGCCGATGTCCGTCACCTCCTGGCAAACGTCTCCGCCCCGACGATGATCCTCCACCGTTCCGGCGACCGCGCCGTGCGCATCGAGGCGGGGCGGTTCCTAGCGACCAAGATTCCAGGCGCGCGGTTCATCGAGGTCGATGGCGACGATCACTGGTTCTGGGTCGGCGACCAGCAGGCGCTGCTCGACGGTATCGGCGCAATGGCGCGACGCGGCTGAGGGCGCGATTCGTGCAGGTGCGAGGGGTACGATGCTGCGGCCATCGGAGATGGATTCAAACGCTTTGTTCTGCACGTTCTCAGCCGTATAAGTGCGAATCGCCGCTATTTATGGCTTTTATTGAAATGACGCCTGCCCAATTCAGTATCGCCGTCTTTCCGTTCCTGAAAACCACGTCTCCGATCAGAATCGGTGGCTACACATTTCGCTCGACTACCGATCTCGATGGTCTGCCCCCTAACCAGGCAACAGCTGTCGATGAAATTTCACAGATGTTGTTCGTAAAGGACGATTTTCGAATAAAATCTGCGTCTTATGCAATTATGCCTTACATCCGGGTCCACAGAAGCGATCAGCAACTTGCGCATATCGCTCATCTGCGCGCAGCAGTCGCTTACTTATATTCGGCACCGCACGAAGTTTTCGAGACGGTTTTTCTCGCACCTGATGAAGTAAGTTTATTGTTGTTTACTCCGGATCGTGTCAGCGTTTTCCTGACTCGCCCCGAATATCATACAGAGAGTGCTTCGCCTTATCATGGCCCCGCACCGGACACGAACCACTTCGTTCCAGGCTATACGGGCCTTTATAATTTCCGTCATGCTTTTTGGGTTGAGCCGGGAGCGCGGCTATATGGCCCTAAGCCCCATATGAATCTCAATGCCTCCCAAGATCTTTACTTAGACATAGGCCAGCGGCTTGGTGGTCGCCCGGGTTATAGTTTGCTGCTCGACCTCCTAGAGAAACCCGTCACGTCCGCAGCCCAGCGTATCTATGCAGCCCTGCATTGGTACAATGCTGCCAATGAACATATGCTCGACCGTAGCCAAGAGGTGCTCAATCTAGCGATAGCTTTCGAGACACTCCTGCGTTTGCCAGAGTCGTCCAAGAAAGAACGACTTGTCGATGCAATCTCATTGCTGCTGGGTCGGACAGAGCGTCTCAATGACTGGGCTGACCAATTTTATGCCGCCCGTTCTCGTGTCGCGCACGAGGGACAGGTAGGTGACGGGTATTTCTACGCTCCCATTGCAGGCAAGCAGCGGCAGCCTTCCGATGGTTTCGGTTCTTTAATGCTTTTCGGTCGCCAGATCTTTCAGCTTTGTGTTGGCACCCTGCTTGTCGGCATCGATCTGGCTGAGAGGGCGGATCTTCAAGAGAAATTTGTCACCAACAACGAGCGATATCAGAAGATTTGTGATCTTCTAAAGATCGAGACCGTGACGCCTGGCGAAAGGCTGCTGAATATTCAACCGATACTTCGCGCCCTCGAGCGCTACCAGTTCGTAGCCAACACGGTCTCACCAGGTCCGGCAATAACTTCGGTGCGCCTGACCGCAGCGACGCTCGCAGCGTGTGCTACTGACTTGCCGCAAGAGCTTGCGGAGACTCTGGCCGCATGTGCCCAGAGCAAGCGGCAAGATGGCGAAATGCGAGAGCTGGGGACGATAGAACGGCTCCATGGCACATTCGAGAAGTTGGATTTGTCGTCCCTCTCGCCAGAAGCTCGTATCTGTCGCGATATTGTCCATCTGGTTTGGATGAATTTGTTCCAACGCTACTATTGGCTGAAGGAACAACAGAACAAACCGGACCGTGATTCTGCCGGATGATGGGTCAATTTTCGCTTTCAGATCACTTGCATAAGCGTACGGTAGGCAAATCCTCCGATCGGGGACAAGAATCCAAACCCCTCACGCCGTCTTCTGCGCCACCAGCCCCAGCTCCTCCACCATCGCCTGACGCATCAGGAATTTCTGCGGTTTGCCGGTCACCGTCATCGGCAATTCCGTGCGGAAGCGAATGTGGCGCGGCACCTTGTAGTGGGCGATCTGGCCCGCGCAGAATGCCTTGATCTCCTGCTCGGTGGCGACCTGGCCGGGTTTGAGCACGATCCAGGCGCACAGCTCCTCGCCATATTTGGCGTCCGGGATGCCGAAGACCTGCACTTCCCGCACCTTGGGATGGCGGTAGAGGAATTCCTCGACCTCTCTGGGATAGACGTTCTCACCGCCGCGAATGACCATGTCCTTGACGCGGCCGACAATGTTGCAATAGCCCTCGGCGTCGATAGTGGCGAGGTCTCCGGTGTGCATCCAGCCATCGCTATCGATCGCCTCGCGGGTCTTTTCGTCGTCGTCCCAATAGCCCTTCATCACCGAGTAGCCGCGCGTACAAAGCTCGCCCGGCGCGCCAACCGCAACGGTGGCGCCGTCGACGGCGATCGCCTTGACCTCGACATGCGGGTGGATGCGCCCGACGGTCGAGACACGCTTTTCCAACGGATCGTCGGTGCTGCTCTGGAACGAGACCGGACTGGTCTCGGTCATGCCGTAGGCGATGGTCACTTCAGCCATGTGCATGAGCGACACCACCTTCTTCATCACCTCGATCGGGCAGGGCGAACCGGCCATGATGCCGGTGCGCAGGCTGGAGAGATCGAAGGTCGGGAAATCCGGATGGTCGAGCATGCCGACAAACATGGTCGGCACGCCGTAGAGGCCGGTGCAGCGCTCCCGCGCGATCGCCTTCAGCGTCAGGCCCGGATCGAACCCCTCGCAGGGGAAAACCATGGTCGCGCCCTTCGACACACAACCCATCGTGCCCATCGACATGCCGAAGCAGTGATAGAGCGGCACCGGGATGCAGAGCCGGTCGTCGACGGTGAGCTTGATGGCCGAGGTGACGAAATTGCCGTTGTTGACGATGTTGAGATGGGTGAGCGTCGCGCCCTTGGGTGCGCCCGTCGTGCCTGAGGTGAACTGGATGTTGATCGCATCGCCAGGCTTCAGCCCTTCCGAGATGCGGTCGAGGCTATCATGCTCGTCGCGACCGGCCATGGCCAGCACGTCGCCGAAATTGAACATGCCTGGCGAGTTCTCCTCGCCCATACGGATGACGATCCTGAGCGCCGGCAATTTCGCAGCCTTCAGCTTGCCGGGTGTCGCCGTCGCGATCTCCGGCGCCAGAGTCTCGATCATGCCGAGATAGTCCGATGTCTTGAAGCTCGCCGCCGTCACCAGTGCCTTGCAGCCAACCTTGTTCAGGGCATATTCCAGCTCGGTCAGCCGGTAGGCCGGATTGATGTTGACTAGGATCAGGCCGATGCGGGCGGTGGCGAATTGCGTCACCAGCCATTCCCAGCGGTTGGGCGACCAGATGCCGACCCGGTCGCCCTTCCGGAGGCCGAGCGCCAGAAAGCCGGCGGCCAGTGCATCCACCGTGTCCGACAGTTCGCTCCACGTGAAGCGCTTGTCCTGGCCGACGAACACGGCGGCATCGAGCGTGCCGTATTTGCCGACGGTGTCGGAGAACAGCGCGGGAATGGTCTTGTCGAGCAGCGGCACTTTGCGGTCGCCCGAGACATGCGCCCTGCCATCGACCGGTGCAATAAAGACGCTGCCGGCGCGCGCGCCGCGTCCGCGCAGATTGGTGGCATTCTTCAGCTCGTCGAGATTGACCGGCATCGCTGTCTCCTCCCAAGACTGGCCGAACCTATCAGCCTGCCGGGACGCTGGAAATCCCGTCGATGGTACTGGAGCCCCTTCCCTGGAGGTCGCTATGCGACCGCTGCCGCCATTTTCGCGACGATGTCGCGCAAAACGGCGTCGTCGGCCGCTGCACGTGTCTTCCTCGACGCGACCAGACAGGCCTGCGACTTCAGCACGACGCCGTCGGCCAGCACCTTGAGATGGTTGGCGCGCAGCGTCGAGCCCGTGCTGGTGATGTCGACGATGACGTCGGCGAGGCCGGCCGCCGGCGCGCCCTCGGTGGCGCCGAGGCTCTCGACGATGCGATAGACCTGAATGCCGTGCTTTTGGGAGAAGAACTGCTGCGTCAGCCGCCAATATTTGGTGGCAATCCGCAGCCTGCGGCCATGGCGCTGGCGGAAATCGGCGGCGACATCGTCGAGATCGGCCATGGTGTCGACATCGAGCCAGATCTCGGGCACCGCGACCACCACATCGGCATGGCCGAAGCCGAGGCGGGCGACGATCTCGGCCCGCGCTTCCCAGTCAGCGAGATTTTCCCGCACCAGGTCCTCGCCGGTGATGCCGAGATCGACCGCGCCTTGGCCTATTTCGCCCGATATTTCGGAAGCCGACAGGAAGAGCACTTCGACATTGTCCAGGCCCTCGACGCGGGCATGATACTTACGCTCGTCGCCGAGCAGGCTGACGGCGAGGCCGGCCTTGGCCAACACCTCCAGCGCCTGCTCCTTGAGCCTACCCTTCGAGGGAACGGCGAGCGTGATCATGATGCCGCCCCCCGCAGCGCCTCGATGCGGTCGAGCCACACCGAAAAGCCGACGCCGGGGATCGCGGTCTTGGCACCGAGCAGCGTCAGCAACCGGTCGTAGCGCCCGCCACCGGCCAAGGCGCGCTCGCCGTCGGCGGCCGCGATTTCGAAGACGACACCGGTGTAGTAGTCGAGCGGACGGCCGAAAGCGGCGTCGTAGCGGATTTTTTCGGAGGGCAAGCCATGCGCCTCGATCGCCTTGGCGCGGGCCGAGAATTTTTCCAGCGCCGCACCCAGCGAAAGTCCGGCGCCGGCCGCGAAGGTTTCCAATGCCTGGGCCGCACCATCGAGCGGCACGTCGATCGCCAGAAAATCTTTCAGCGCCGCGAAAGCCTCGTTCGACAGCCGCACGCTGCGCAACTCGGCTTTCTCGATCAGCCGCCGCGCGATATCCGACGGCGCGCGCCCGGCCGATGCTGACAAGCCGGCTTCCTCCATGCCGCCGGCAATATGCTGGGAAAGACGGTCCAGATCGCCATCGAGGACAAGCGCCGCGACCGGCCCGGAGATCTGGCTGTTGCGCTGTGGGTTGGCGAGGTCGGCGAGTGCTGCCTCCAGCATCGGCGCCGAGCCGAAGGCGCGCGCCAGCCGCATGCGCCAGCCGCGCGGCAGGCCGAGCGCCGCCAGCACCGCCTCGAAAATCGCCTGGTCACCAAGCGTGACGGCCAGCGACTGCCTGGGCAGCACCAGCGACAGCAATGCGTGTGCATCGGCCACTGAACGAGCATCGGCTTCGGCCGTGTCGCGGTCGCCGAGATCCTCGATGCCGGCCTGGAAGAACTCATTGCCGCCCTCGCGGCGCTGGCGAAACACTTCGCCCAGATAGGAATAGCGGCGCGGCGTGCCGGCCTGGCTGGCTATGTGGTCGAGGCAGACGGGAATGGTGAATTCGGGCCGCAGGCAGAGCGCCTGCCCGGTCTCGCTTTCGGTCAGGAAAATGCGACGGCGCAAATCCTCACCGGCCATATCGAGGAAGGGATCGGCCGGCTGCAGCACCGCGACTTCCACCGCATGCGTGTTGCGCGCGGCGAAGAGGGTGGTGATGTCGGTGGCGATCGCGGGGCGGGAGGTCATAGACAGGTTGGGCGCGAGGCCCCCCCCTCCGGCCTGCCGGCCATCTCCCCCGCAAGGGGGGAGATCGGCAGCTTCGGGCTCGGCGCGTTTTTCCCAACATCGGAGATTGGCGAAAACCTACGCGACATCCCATCTCCCCCTTTTCGGGGGAGATGGCCGGCAGGCCAGAGGGGGGTGCTCAAGCGCCACCCTTGGCGCGATCAGCGGCCTGCGCCGCCAAAATCTTCTTCACCTCGGCGACCAGTTCGCTTTCCGCCACGGTCACCTGGGCCGGCCGCGCCGCACGCCATTCGGCGTTGTCGGTGATCTCCGCCGACATACGCGCGCCTTCGATCAGGTCCTTGATCTGCAATTCGCCCTTGGCCCGCTCGTCGCCGCCCTGGATGACGGCAATGGGGCAACCGCGCCGGTCGGCATATTTGAGCTGCGCCTTCATGCCGGCGCCGCCGAGATACATTTCGGAGCGAATGCCGGCGGCGCGCAATTCCGAGACCATCTTCTGATAGCGGCCGAGGCTTTCAGTGTCCTTGTCCATGACCAGCACGACGACCGGCGCGATCACTTCCGATACGTCCAGCTTGCCGAGGTTCTTCAGCGCCGTCATCAGTCGCGAGACGCCGATGGAAAAGCCGGTCGCCGGCACCGGCTCGCCGCGAAAGCGCGAGACCAGACCGTCATAGCGGCCGCCGCCGCCGACCGAGCCGAAGCGCACAATCTGGCCGTCCTCGTTGGGGATTTCAGCCAGGAGTTCGGCCTCGAAGACGGGGCCGGTGTAGTATTCGAGGCCGCGCACGACGGAACGATCCATGGCGATACGGTCCTCGGCATATCCGGCAGCCCGGACCAACGATTCGATGGTCGCAAGTTCGCCAACGCCCTCCTGGTAGACCGCGTTCCCGCTGACGCTGGCATCCAAACCCGCCTGCACATTTCGCGCTGTCGCCATAAGAACAGCCTCGGCTTGCGTTTCATTCAGCCCGGCGCCCTTGGCGAAGTCACCCTCGCCTTCCTTGCCGCCGTCCCAGCGCCCCGGGCCAAGCAGAAGCCGGACACCGTCCGGACCGAGCTTGTCGAGCTTGTCGATGGCGCGCAGCACCGTCAGCCGGCGGCCGGCATTTTCCTCGCCGCCAAGGCCGATCGCTTCCAGCACACCGTCCAGCACCTTGCGGTTGTTGACGCGGATGACGTAGTCGCCGCGCTTGATACCGAGCGCTTCCATGACGTCGGCCATCATCATCGCCATCTCGGCGTCCGCCGCGACGCCCGGCGTGCCGATCGTGTCGGCGTCGAACTGCATGAACTGGCGAAAGCGGCCGGGCCCGGGCTTTTCGTTGCGGAACACCCAGCCGGAACGGTAGCTGCGATAGGGTTTTGGCAGGCGTTCGAAATTCTCGGCGACGAAGCGCGCGGTCGGCGCGGTCAGGTCGTAGCGCAGCGACAGCCACTGGTCGTCGTCGTCCTGGAAAGAGAACACGCCTTCGTTCGGCCGGTCCTGGTCGGGCAGGAATTTGCCCAACGCATCGGTATATTCGATCATCGGCTGGTCGGCCGGTTCGAAGCCATAGAGCTCATAAACCGAGCGGATCGTCGCCATCATCTTCTCGACGGCGCGGATATCCTCGGCGCCGCGGTCGGCAAACCCGCGCGGCAGCCGCGCTTTCGTCTTTTCCGATTTGTCGGCCATAATCTGGGCACCCGATGTTCATGACTTCGTGACGCGGCAAATCTAGCGCGTTCACAGCGCGCGTTCCTAACCGATGAAGCCGGGAGCGGCAAGGGTTGGCGCCCGGCAGCGCACCCGACGAGATCAGGAAAGAATCGAAACCCCCTGAAACAAAAACACGCCGGAAATGAAACAATGCCGCCACGGGCGCGGCATCGTGCCGACACAATCGCGGCCGATATAGCGCACCGAAACGAAGAGGTTCGGGACATGACCAGCGCAACGGAATTTGAGGCCAACAGCGAGGCCGGCGAAGTGCCGACGCGCCTGCGCCCGGCGGGCACCCATGCACCGCAAATGGTTGGCCAGGCTGCCGGGCCGTTCGATGTGCCGGCAGCCACCAGCAAGGATCCTTCCCTGCGCGACGCGTTGGTGACCGGTCTGCTGGTGATCTATCCGACGGTCGCCACGGTGGCCGCAATCGTCGCCGGGCTGTTCCTGGCCAGCGCCAACGGCACCTGAGCTGCCCCCGGCTATTTCGGCCGCTGGAAAGCCTTCCGCTGCTTCTCGACCTCCTTACGGCACACGCAGCCTTCGAGATGGTCGTTGACCAGGCCCATGGCCTGCATGAAGGCGTACACGGTGGTCGGGCCGACGAAAGTCCAGCCGCGCTTTTTCAGGTCCTTCGAAATCCGAACGGAAACCGCGGTGGTCGGGTTGGCGCGCAGATGGGCGAGGTCGACGATCTCCGGCCGCTCCTCCTTGCCGGGTTCGAACTTCCAGAACCAGGCGGCCAGCGAGCCGAACTCATCCACCATCTCGCGGGCGCGTTTGGCGTTGTTGATGGTCGAGACGATCTTGCCGCGATGGCGGATGATGCCGGCGTTGCCGAGCAGGCGCTCGACATCCCGTTCGTTGAAGGCGGCGACCTTGTCGAAGTCGAAGCCAGCGAAGGCTTCGCGAAAATTCTCCCGCTTGCGCAAAATGGTCAGCCAGGACAGGCCCGACTGAAACCCTTCCAAGCAGATCTTCTCGAACAGCCTGCGGTCATCGGCCACCGGCCGGCCCCATTCATGGTCATGGTAATGCAGATAATCGGGCAGATTGCCGTGCCAGAAGCAGCGCACGACACCGTCAGGACCGGCAAGCAGGCCGGTGTTTTCATTGCTCATCCCAAGAAATCCATCCGTTAACGCGCTTGCGCGCTGTCTTTACCGTGGCTTTACCAGATTCCTGAACCGGGCGGTAACCACACCAAAGGGTTTACTGACAGAACCGCATTTTACGCATTCCGATTCATGTTTCGGTTGCTGCTCGCCGCCAATGATCGCGCAAGCCGGGAGCGTTCTTGCCCGGCATATTAGACGATCAAGGTGCGTTCCCGATGAAGAGAGTTCTGTTTCCCTTGCTCGGCGCCGTGGCTGTGTTTGCCGCCGGCGTCACACCCTCAACCGCCAACGACCGTTATGCCGACAGGCCGCCGGTGATGGTGAGCCCCGACCTTTCCGCGCCCTGGGTGCTGCAGCTCGGCCATGCGCCCGGAGTCGTGCGGCAGAACCGACAGGCCGTGCAGCAGCAGCCGCGCCAGCGCACCGCGCAGCCGGCACAGCCCGACCGAGTGCAAACGGCCGCCGTGCAGGCGCCGGCCAAACGCATGGTCATGCGCCGGCAGATCAACCCCGTCTACCTGCCGCAGGAAGTCGCCTATGACGGCGCCCAGAAGCCGGGCACCATCGTCATCGATACCACGCAGAATTTTCTCTATCTGGTCGAGAAGAACGGCAAGGCGCGGCGCTACGGCGTCGGCACCGGCAAACCCGGCTTCGAATGGTCGGGCACCCACAAGATCACCAACAAGCGCGTCTGGCCGGACTGGCGTCCACCGGCCGAGATGATCAAGCGCGAAGCGGCCAAGGGCCGATACCTGCCGACCTATCTGGCCGGCGGCATGGAAAACCCGCTCGGCGCGCGCGCTCTCTATCTCGGCACGACCGAGTACCGCATCCATGGCACCAACCAGCCCTGGACGATCGGCGGCGCGGTATCATCGGGCTGCATCCGGATGCGCAACGAGGACGTGGTCGACCTTTATGAGCGGGTCAATGTCGGAACCACCGTCGAGGTGATATAGTGGCAGCGAATCAGCCGGTTAAGCAGTGCTGAGCAGGTTTTGGCGCGCTGTTGCCCTTAAGCCATAGCGCGCTTTTGGAAGACGTGCTTAGACTGGCAACGAGTTAACGGGGGACGGGCCGTGTGGGGATACGGCCAGTCACGAGAGGGCAGCACGGGTAACCGGGCTGCCCTTTTCGTTTCACGGTGCGACAGGTCGCCCCGGAGGCACGGTGTTTCGTTTTCAGGGCTGATTTCCGGGCCATGCTCTGCTATTGCAGTGCACAATTTCCCCACCAAAGGTTTGAACCATGTCCCTGTCCGACGACAGCCGCTATCTCAGGGGTGGCCCGGTTGCCCAGCGCATCATCGCCGCCGTGCGCGAGGACGCGACCATTGCCAAGGCCGAGGGCTTTCCGCCCAAGCTGATCTCGATCACCGTCGGCGATACCGACGCCGTCGACGTCTATGTGCGCAACCAGCGTGCCAAGGCTCAACTCGCCGGCATCGATTTCGAGGAACGGCGCTTTCCCGCCACGATCACCTCAGGTGAACTCGAAGCAGCCATCCATGGGCTGAATGCTGATCCGCGTGTCACCGGCATCATCATCCAGCGGCCGGTGCCGGCGCATATCCCGATCAAGATACTGCAGGCGGCCGTGCATCCGCTGAAGGACGTCGAGGGCATGCATCCGGCCTCGATCGGCAACATCGTCTACAACCAGCTCGATCTCGCGCCTTGCACGGCGGCCGCCTCGGTCGAACTGCTCAAGGAAACCGGCCTCGACCTCAAGGGGCTGGAAGTGGTGATCGTCGGCCATTCGGAAATCGTCGGCAAGCCAATCGCCTTCCTGCTGATGAGCGAAGGCGCGACGGTGACGGTCTGCCATCATATGACACGGTCGGTCGCTGCCCATGCGCGGCGCGCCGATGCGCTGTTCGTCGCCGTTGGCAAGCCGCGGCTGATCAAGGCCGACATGGTCAAGCCGGGTGCCGCCGTCATCGACATCGGCATCAATTCGGAGGTCGGACCGGACGGCACGAGCCGCATCGTCGGCGACGTCGACACCGACAGCGTCAAGGAAGTCGCCTCGTGGATCACGCCGGTGCCGGGAGGCGTCGGTCCGCTGACGGTGGCGATCCTGCTGCGCAATACCATGGTCGCGCTCAGCCGCCAGCGCGCGCTCTACGAGGCGACCTACGGCACGGCCGACAGGCTTGCGGCGGAATAGCGCCCGGCCTACTCCGCAGCGACCAGGCTCTCATCCAAAATGCCATCCGGCCTCGGCCCGCCATAGGCCCAGTCGAGCAGTTTGATCGTGTGCACCACCGGCATGCTGGCGGCGGATGCGATCTGCGTGATGCAACCGATATTGCCGGTGGCGACGATCGAGGCGCCCGTCGCCTCGATGTTTTTCGCCTTACGATCGCGCAGCCTGGCCGAAATCTCGGGCTGCAGGATATTGTAGGTGCCGGCCGAGCCGCAGCAGAGATGGCCCTCGCGCGGCTCGCGCACAATGAAACCGGCCTTGGCGAGCAGCTCCTTCGGCTGCCGGGTGATCTTCTGGCCGTGCTGCATCGAGCAGGCCGAGTGATACGCAACGACCGTGCCCGGCTTGCGCACCGGTTCAGGGAGCTCGAGACTTGCCAGATATTCGGTGATGTCCTTGGCCAGCGCCGACACGCGCGCGGCCTTGTCGGCATAGGCCGGATCGAGCCGCAGCATGAAACCGTAATCCTTGATCGTCGTGCCGCAACCCGATGCGGTGATGACAATTGCGTCGAGCCCGCCCTGCTCGATGGAGCGTGTCCAGGCATCGACATTTTGCCTGGCCGAGGCAAGGGCGGCTTCTTCCCGCCCCATGTGATGAACCAGGGCGCCGCAGCAGCCCTCGCCCGGTGGCACCACGACCTCGACACCGAGCCGCGTCAGCAGCGAGATGGTGGTGTCGTTGATGGCGGGGTCAAGCACCGATTGCGCGCAGCCGGTCAGGATGGCGACGCGGCCCTTTTTCGTCCCCTGCCTGGCATGGACACCCGGCAAGGCCATCGGCGAGGCCGCCGGGATCGATGCAGGCGCGAGCTTGAGCATCGCGGCGAGCGGCTTCAGTGCAGGAATCTTCTCGAACAGGCCGATGAAAGGCTTGCCCAACCTCGCAAGCTTGAGCGCGGCGCGGAAGCGTTGGGGATAGGGCAGCACGTAGGCCAGCGTGGCACGGGTCAGCCGGTCGAGCAGCGGCCGCTTGTAGGTTTCCTGGATATGGGCACGAGCATGGTCGACCAGATGCATGTAATTGACGCCTGATGGACACGTGGTCATGCAGGCCAGGCAGGAGAGGCAGCGGTCGATATGGGTGACGATTTCCTTGTCGGCGGGACGGCCGTTTTCCAGCATGTCCTTGATCAGGTAGATGCGCCCGCGCGGCGAATCGAGCTCGTTGCCAAGCGTTACATAAGTCGGGCAGGTGGCGGTGCAGAAACCGCAATGCACGCATTTGCGCAGGATCTTTTCGGACTCGGCGACATCAGGGTCGGCAAGCTGGGCGGGCGAAAAATTGGTCTGCATCTCTGATGTCCTAGGCCATGCGGCCGGGATTGAGGATGTTCTTCGGGTCGAATTCCTGTTTCAGGCGCTGGCTGAGCGCCGCCAATGCCGGCGCCTGCGGCTCGAACACCGGCAGCGCGACACGATGGGCGGGAGCGGCGCGCACCAACGTCGCGTGGCCGCCGCCATGTTTCCGCAACAGCCCTCGAAGCAGGGTGGCTTCGGGATCGCCCTCCTCCATGCGCAGCCACACCAGCCCGCCCTGCCAGTCGTAGAAGGCACTGACGGCGGCCTGCATGCGTAGGGCCAGAACCATCTGGTGCCCCTGAGCGGGCGTCATCGAGACCCGCCAGACCGGCTTCTCGCTGCCGTCAACGAAGGGCCTGATATCGCGCACGTCGCGCCAGATTGCCTTGGAGGTCTCACCGGAAATCTCTTCCAGCGGCCCGGCTTTGCCGAGCAGGGTCTTCAGCGCGGTGATGCGATAGGCAACCGACGGGCCAAAGCCCTCGACGCGCAGCAGCGTGGCGGCTTCGCTGCCGAGCGTCCCGCCGGCAACGCGGGCGGCGATGCGCTCCGGCAGATGGGCAGCGCTCGAAACTTCCGCGCTGGAACCAAGGGCCAAGGCCATGGCGGCGCAGGCTGCATCATCGAGCAGGCCACGGACAGCGAGCGTGACTTCGGTCTCGGCCGCAGGCAGCACCTTGAAGGTGACGTCGGTAAAGACGGCCAGCGTGCCCCAGCTGTTGGCCATCAGCTTCGACATATCGTAGCCGGTGACGTTCTTGACCACGCGGCCGCCCGACTTGAAAGCTTCCCCCCGGCCGGAGACGACGTTGATGCCCAGGATATGATCGCGCGCGGCACCCGCCTTCAGCCGGCGCGGACCGGACAGGTTGGCGCCAAGCACGCCGCCGATGGTACCTTTGCCTGGCTCGCCGCCGTGCAGCGGGCCGTAGTCCATCGGCTCGAAGGCGAGTTGCTGGCCGTTTTCAGCCAGCAGCCTTTCGATCTCGGCCAGCGGCGTGCCTGACTTGGCCGACAGCACCAGTTCTGCGGGTTCATAGAGGGTCACGCCCGAGAGTTTCGACAGGTCGAGCGTGTGCTCGGTCTGCAACGGATGGCCGATGCCGCGCTTGGAGCCATGGCCGAGAATTTCGAGCGATGCTTCTTCTGCCGTCGCCCAGGCAACCGTGGAGAGGACTTCGGCTGAAGTGGTGGGGGTGAAGGCGGTCATGCACGCGTGCCCTTCCTCTGCCCCGCAAAGCGGGCGAGAAGTGATAGGTCGCGTTTCTTCACACCCCCCTCTGTCCTGCCGGACATCTCCCCCGCAAGGGGGGAGATCAGATGCCGCATCGGATTTCGCCAACATCCAATGTCTGTTGAACGGCGAGATGCCGGAACTGCTAATCTCCCCCCTTGCGGGGGAGATGTCCGGCAGGACAGAGGGGGGTGTTCAAGCGCCAACATGTCCCATCAAAACCTCGGAATGTCGGGAAACGCCACCTGCCCGCGATGCACATGCATGCGCCCCAGTTCGGCGCAGCGGCGCAGTTGCGGGAACACCTTTCCGGGATTGAGCAGATGGTTGGGATCGAAGGCGCACTTGACGCGCATTTGCTGGTCGAGGTCGACCTGGTTGAACATTTCCGGCATCAGGTCGCGCTTCTCGACCCCGACGCCATGTTCGCCGGTGAGCACGCCACCGACCTTGACGCAAAGCCTCAGAATGTCAGCGCCAAAGCTTTCGGCCTTGTCGAGTTCACCAGGCACGTTGGCATCATAAAGGATCAGGGGATGCAGATTGCCGTCGCCGGCGTGAAAGACATTGGCGACTCCGAGGCCGTATTTTTCCGACAGCTCGCGCATGCCGGCCAGCACGCGCGGCAACTCCTTGCGTGGGATCGTGCCGTCCATGCAGTAGTAATCGGGCGAGATGCGGCCAACGGCGGGGAAGGCCGCCTTGCGGCCGGCCCAAAAACTCAGCCGCTCCTGCTCGGACTGCGAGATGCGGCAGGTGGTCGAGCCGTTGCGAATGGCGATTGCCTCGACCGCCGTAATGAGATGGTCGACCTCGACGCCCGGCCCGTCGAGTTCGACGATCAGCAGCGCCTCGACGTCAAGGGGATAACCGGCATGGACGAAATCTTCCGCCGCATGGATCGCCGGCCGGTCCATCATTTCCATGCCGCCCGGAATGATGCCGGCGCCGATGATGTCGGCCACGCATTGGCCGCCCTGCTCGCTGGTCGGAAAGCCGATCAGCAGCGCCCGCGCCGTCTCCGGCTTCTTCAGGATGCGCACGGTGACCTCGGTGACGACGCCGAGCAGCCCTTCCGAACCGGTCATGACGCCGAGCAGGTCATAGCCTTCCGCATCGAGGTGGCCGCCGCCGAGCCGCACCACCTCGCCATTCATCAGCACCATCTCGATGCCAAGCACATTGTTGGCGGTGAGGCCGTATTTCAGGCAGTGCACGCCGCCGGAATTCTCCGCCACGTTGCCGCCGATCGAGCAGGCGATCTGGGAGGATGGATCGGGGGCGTAGTAGAAACCCTCCTGCTCGACGGCGGTGGTGATGCCGAGATTGGTGACGCCCGGCTGGGCGACGACGATGCGATTGGGGAAATCGATCTCGATGATGCGGTTGAAGCGGCTCATGACCAGGAGCACCGCGTCTTCCAGCGGCAGCGCGCCGCCCGACAGCGAGGTGCCGGATCCGCGCGGCACGACGCGGATGTTGCGGTCGTTGCAGTATTTCAGCAGACGGGAAACCTGCGCCACCGTCTCGGGCAGGACCACGACCAGCGGCACTTGCCGGTAGGCGCTCAGGCCATCACTCTCGAAGGCCCGCATTTCGTTGGCCGCGTCGACCACGCCCTCGCCCGGCACGATGATGCGCATGTCGGCGACGATTTCGCTGCGCCGGCGCAGCGTCTCGGCGTCTGGCTTGGGCATGGCAAGGCCGGACATCGGCGCTTCCTCCACTCAACTGGTAAAAATGATTTACCAGCTAGGGACATTTGTTGCAAACCTTGCTTTGATGGCATCCGGGGCGGATGCAGGCAAGGCTTCCGCAGCGGCAATCTGCCGCTGCACATCCATCGCGCTTCGAAGCTTGGCGCGGTCTATTCGGCCGGATGCTTCGCCGGCTCGGAATGCATCTGTCGCACCCTGCGCACGCCCCACCAGACCAGCAGGATGGCGACAGGCACCGATGCGGCGGTAACGACCTCCGGCGCGAAGGCGTGGCCAAAGACCGACGCGCCCTTGGCGACATAGCCTATGAGGCCCACCACATAGTAGGAGACGGCGGCGACCGAGAGCCCTTCGACGGTCTGCTGCAGGCGCAGTTGCAGCCGGGCGCGGTTGTTCATCGAGGCGAGCAGATCGCGGTTCTGCTTCTCGACCTCGACATCCACCCAGGTGCGCAACAGCGTGGTGGCACGGGTCAGCTTTCGCGACAGATTGGCCTGGCGCTCCTCGACCGAGCGGCAGGTGCGCATGGCTGGCGCCATGCGCCGCAGCAGAAAGCCCGCCCAGGTGTCGTAGCCCAGCACTGGCTCCTCATCCAGTGCCTTGAGCCTTTCAGTGACGATGCCGTCATAAGCGCGACTGGCGCCGAAGCGGTAAAGGCTGGAAGCGGCATCAGCCTCCAGTTCGGCGGCAAGCTCCGTCAGGTCGGCGAGCAGCGTCTGGCTGTCGCGGGTCTCGGCAACTTTCATTTCCAGGGTCGTCTGTGCCAAGCGATCCTCGATGCGGCGGGCGCGGCTGGACAAGGTGAGCGCCAGCGGCAAGCCGAGCATGGCAAGCGTGCGGTAGGTCTCGATGTCGATCAGCCGCTGCGACAGCGCGCCGGTGCTGGCCGGGGTCAGACCACGATCAAGCACCAGCATGCGGGTCATGCCATCGCCGTCCTGGCGGAAGTCGGTGACAATAGCCGCGCTGCCGCGCTCGACGAGCGAGTGACAGAGGCTGGTCGGGTCGAAGCCGGCGATCAGCCTCTCGTTCGCCTGCGTCCACTTGCGGATCTCGAGCCGGATGCCCGAGATGACGGTTCCCGGCGGCGAAAAGCCATTGCCGAACGGCGAATCCTCTTGCCCCCGGTCATTCTCGGCCAGCGGTCCTTCCCAGAGATAGGTCGAGAACTCCGTATGCCGCTCCCAGCGCAGCGTGCCCTTGCCCCATTTCATGGCGTGGTGGCGGGCATGACGCTCGGGGGCGGCGATGCCGAGGCGGCGCGACAGTTCCGAAAGCACGGCATGGTCGACCGCGGAGCCTCCTTCGGTCATGAAGGAGAGCTGGACGAGGACGCGCGGCTTCTCGACGAGTGGATGCGGACGGGCATGAACCTCGCCGAGCGCGCCGGGCCGGCCTTCATGCGCCGGAAAGCCCATGACGCTGCCTTGGCTGCGCGACTGGAATTCAAGATTGGACGTCTCGTCCGACACGTCTGGTCCCCCTGGTTTCGACCCTTCGTGCAATGGTGCCGTCTTGCGGCAATCGACAAGGGACGTAAACAGCAAAGTTTAGCGCGAGGCGACGTGCCGGCGCGATGCGAAAATCGACCGAACCAGGCGAATTGGATAAATAATTTGACCAGTTGGCGACAGACGCTTTAATCTGCGCGACATTCATTCCGTCCCCAGGCGCTTCCTTTGAGCGATATTTTCTCCAGGATCGAGCATTCGCGCACCGCCGACGAAGTCGTGCAGCAGATCGAAAGCCTCATCCTCGAAGGCGTGCTGCGCACTGGCGACCGGCTGCCGGGCGAGCGCGAACTGGCGCGTCAGTTCGATGTGTCGCGGCCCATCCTGCGCGATGCGCTGAAGGCGCTCGAAGGACGTGGGTTGCTGACGACCAAGGCCGGCGGCGGCACGCATGTCGCCGACATTATCGGCCAGTTGTTTACCAAGCCGGTGGCGGACCTGATCTCGACGCATCGCAAGGCGGTGACGGACTATCTGGAGTATCGCCGCGAGGTCGAGGGCATAGCCGCCGAATACGCGGCACGGCGTGCCACACCCGAAGACCTCGCCCTGCTCGACCGCATCATGGCGCGCATGGATGAGGCGCATCGCACCGGCGACTTCGACGACGAGGCGGAAATCGACGTTGAATTCCACCATGCGATCTGCGAATGCGCACACAACATCCTGCTCTTGCACACGCTGCGCTCCTGCTACCGCCTCTTATCGGAGGGCGTGTTCCAGAACCGGCTGCTGGTGTTCACCGTGCCGGGCGCGCGAGAGGCGCTGCTGGCGCAGCACCGGGCGATCCACACCGCGGTCAGGGCTGGCGATCCGGCCGCCGCCCGCCAGGCGGCGATGGACCACATGACCTATGTCGAGCGCTCGATGGCGGAAGCCGAGCGCAGCGGCGACTGGCAACGCGTGTCGCGGCTGAGGCTAAGGCAGCGCTCGGAAACCGGCGGCAGCGAACCAGCGCGCAGCCGCTCCTAGTCAATTTGATCAAGCGGGGACCATCATGAGCGACATTCTCACCATCGCAGACCTCAAGGATCTCGCGCGCCGGCGCGTGCCCAAGATGTTCTTCGACTATGCCGACTCCGGCGCCTGGACCGAGAGCACCTACCGGGCAAACGAGGAAGACTTCCAGAAGATCAAGTTCCGCCAGCGCGTGCTGGTCGACATGAGCAACCGCTCGCTGGAATCGACCATGATCGGCCAGAAAGTGTCGATGCCGGTGGCGCTGGCGCCGACAGGCCTGACCGGCATGCAGCACGCCGACGGCGAGATTCTGGCAGCGCAGGCGGCGGAGGAATTCGGCGTGCCGTTCACGCTTTCGACGATGAGCATCTGCTCGATCGAGGATGTCGCGTCGGTGACGAAGAAACCGTTCTGGTTCCAGCTCTATGTGCTGCGCGACAAGGATTTCGTCCTCAATTTGATCGACCGGGCGAAGGCGGCGAAGTGCTCGGCGCTGGTGCTGACGCTCGACCTGCAGGTCCTCGGCCAGCGCCACAAGGACGTCCGCAATGGGCTTTCGGCGCCGCCCAAGATGACGCTCGCCAACATCGCCAACATCGCTGTGCGGCCTGGCTGGTGGATGGGCATGGCTGGCACGAAGCGCCGTACCTTCCGTAACATCGTCGGCCATGCCAAGGGCGTCGGCGATGTGGCTTCGTTGTCGTCATGGACGACCGAACAGTTCGATCCGCACCTGTCGTGGAAGGACGTCGCCTGGATCAAGGAGCGCTGGGGCGGCAAACTGATCCTCAAGGGCATCCTCGACAAGGAGGACGCGCTGATGGCGGCCAATACCGGCGCCGATGCCATCATCGTTTCCAATCATGGCGGACGCCAGCTCGATGGCGCATCGTCCTCCATCATGGCACTGGAAGAGATCGCCGATGCGGTCGGCGACAGAATAGAAGTGCATATGGACGGCGGTATCCGCTCCGGCCAGGATGTGTTGAAAGCGCTCTGCCTGGGCGCCAAGGGCACCTATATCGGCCGGCCATTTCTTTACGGCCTGGGCGCGCTCGGCAAGGAAGGGGTTACCAAGGCATTGGAAATCATCCGCAAGGAGATGGACATCACGCTGGCGCTGTGCGGAAAACGTCTGGTCACCGACATGGGCAAGGACCAACTCCGGCGCTAAGGCCGTGACATCTGACCACGGAGATACCAGAACCTTGCTGGAACCCGGCATCCATTTCCTCGACGCACGCGGGCCGGACGGCGTGCGTCTCTACGCGATCGGCGACGTGCATGGCCGGCTCGACCTGCTGGCCGCCATGCACGGACAGATCGAGGCCGAGATCGCCAGGGACCTGGTCGCGGACTGGCGCATCATCCATCTTGGCGACTATGTCGATCGAGGGCCCGACTCCAAGGGCGTCATCGACTTCCTGATCGAAGCGCGCGAACGCGATCAGCGAAACATGATGCTGGCCGGCAACCACGACCTCGGCTTTCTCGACTTTCTCGAGACACCCGACCCCGAAGGGCTCTTCATCCGTTTTGGCGGCATCCAGACCGCGCAATCCTATGGGGTGACGATCAACAACGGCAGCGGCATTTGGTTCGGCAAGGCCGAGTCAGCCATGCGCAAGGGCCACCAAGCCTTGCTCGCAGCCGTGCCGCAAAGCCATATCGACTTCCTGCGGTCGCTGCCGTTCTCGGTGACGTCAGGCGACTTCTTCTTCTGCCATGCCGGCATAAGGCCAGGCATTGCGCTGGAAAAACAGAATATCCAGGACCTGATCTGGATCCGTGACGTCTTCCACGATCACGCCGGTCTCCTCCCGAAGATCGTGGTGCATGGCCACACGCCGGTCCCCGAGGCGGAAGTGATGGCCAACCGCGTCAATGTCGACACGCTTGCCTGGCAGTCAGGCATGCTTACCGCGCTCGTCGTGGACGGCGCGGACAAACGCATCCTGGAAATGTCGATAAAGGAACCTTGAGGCCCCGGCGCCCAAGGGCGCGAGGATACTGGCGCGAGGAATACTCGCGCGAGGGATGCCTGGGCTTTAGCGCAGGGAGGCGGTGACGCCGTAGCCGTCGACCGCATTGTGGTTGTTGGCGGCATCGGCGGCATAGATGCCAAGGCCGCAAAGCACGATGGCGGACAGCATGGCAAAGGACAGAAGAGCTGCTTTCACGGAGGTCATCTCTTGTTGAGCTTTCTGCATCTGTGCACGAGGCGGTTACCAATGCGTTGAAACGGAAAAATCGCTTCAAAGTTTCGACGATTTCGCGCTTCTAGGCGTGTTCTGTATCGATGGTGTGTCGCACGGGTCACACAAAAGGTTCATCCCGGTTGCACAGCCGATATAGCGCGCGCCTTCTAGGATAGCAGGCGGACACAAGCCAAGGATGAAAGGGTTTTCCCCAGACGGATTCCGGCCCACGTGCCAATTATGTCACGCGGTAGGACGCGGAAGCGAATGCTTAGATCGTCGCCACCCAGGCGCGGGCGATGGCGAGGCCGGCAGCATCGGCATCAGGGCCGTTGCGGGCCATTTCGTCCTCGAGCTCGCCGGCCCAGTCGGGATGGCGCGCGGCAATGGTCGGCGCGAAGGAGGCACTCCAGTCCTTCACCAGCGGACGGTCGGCCTCGAAATGGAACTGGAAGCCGTAGACGGCACGGCCGACGCGAAACGCCTGGTTTTCGGCGACATCGTTGCCGGCGAGCCGCACGGCGTCGTCCGGCAGCTCGAATGTATCGTCGTGCCACTGGAAGATCGGGAATGTTTCCGGCAGTGCAGACAGCACTGGGTCGGCCTTGGCATCCGGGGTCAACGACACGCCGCGCCAGCCGAATTCATTGGCGCCGCCAATGCGGTTCTCGCCGCCAAAGGCGCGGGCGACGAGTTGACCCCCGAGACAGATGCCGAGCACTGCGCGGTCCTTGCCGGCAAAATCGCGGGTCAGTTCCAGCAGCGCCGGGAAATAGGGATAGTCTTCGTCGTCCAGTGCATTCTGGCCACCGCCGAGCACCACCATGGCATCATGGCCGGTTGCGTCCCGTGGCAGCGCATCACCCTTGTAGGGAAGGCGCACATCGAGATCGGCACCCGCTTCCGCGAGCGCCGCGCCAACCTGGCCAAGGCCGGTATTGTCGAAGTTCTGGACCACCAGCACCCGCATGGCAAACCCTGCTGACATGAAAACGAGGAAACCAGCGATATCATGCCGCCAGTATCGCAGCCAAGATGCGTATCCCAGGAGAAAACCATGCCACTGCAGAACCGGGTCGATCCGTTCGGCGCCATTCATGCCATGCCGGAGCGCGGCCTGTTCACCGGCAATCGCGGCATCATCCACGACCCCGCGACAAAGACGCTCCTGAAAAAGCGCTGGGCGCTTCAGGCCTGGATCATCTGCGTGTGCCAATTCCGCAATGTGCGGCGCGAGCCGATGGGCCGCAACCGGGCCGATGGCAAGGCCGGCTGGACCGAACTGTTCTTCCTCGACGAGGTGACGGCGCTCGCCGCCGGGCATCGTCCCTGCTTCTTTTGCCAGCGCGAACGAGCCAGGGATTTTGTCAGGCGCTTCGGCCAAGCCTTCGTCATTGCCGAGCCGCGCGCGCCGCAGGTGGACAAACGGCTGCACAAGGAGCGGTTGGCGTCGGGTGGCAAACGGCCTGCCGTCGCGATGGACGCGCTTGCCCGCCTGCCCGACGGCGCGATGATCGCAACCGGCGGCAGCACCTACGCCTTGTGCCACGGCAAGGCGTTGCCATGGTCTTTTGCCGGATACGGCCCGCCTACCAGCCTGGGTCGGTTCGAGGACGAGACGCTGGTGCTGCTGACCCCGGAAACGACGGTTGCCATCCTGCGTCACGGCTTTCAGCCTGTGTGGCATCCCTCCGCCAAGGCTTGACGCCGGCGGCCGCCTCGCCCATTCCTCGGCCATGCGCGCCAACTACAAGATGCAACGTCTGTTCGTGCCCGACGACCTCGGACTGGACATCGAGGTCGAACCCGGCCAGCAGCAGAGCCATTATCTCCTGCATGTGCTGCGGCTCGCCGAAGGCGCCGAGATCCTTGTCTTCAATGGCCGCGACGGCGAGTGGTCGGCCGCGATATCAGCGAAATCGAAGCGCTCGGTGCGGCTGAAAGTACTGGCGCTGCAAAGGCCGCAGCCGCCTTTGCCTGACCTGGTCTATTGCTTCGCACCGCTGAAGCAGGGCCGGCTGGATTATCTCGTGCAGAAGGCGGTCGAGATGGGCGCCGGCGTCCTGCAGCCGGTCATCACCCAGCACACGCAGGTGGCCAAGCCGTCGATCGATCGCCTGCGCGCCAATGTCGTCGAGGCCGCCGAACAATGCGGCATCCTGGCGGTGCCGGAGGTTCGCGAGGCGGAAAAATTCGAGCGCCTGCTGACCGGCTGGGACAAGGAACGCCGGTTGATCTTCTGCGACGAGGACGCCTCGACCAACAATCCACTGCCTGCATTGCAGACGGTGAAGGAGAAGAAGCTCGCCCTGCTGGTCGGGCCCGAGGGCGGCTTTTCCGACGAGGAGCGCAAGATGCTGCGGGCGCTCCCCTTCGTGACCGCCATTCCGCTCGGGCCGCGTATCCTGCGTGCCGACACGGCGGCCGTGGCAGCGCTTGCGGTGATGCAGGCAACAATCGGCGACTGGTAGTGCTCTGTCTCTTGCAAGAGGTGCTTGCTGGGCGTGGCCTTCAATTCCTCTTGACCTGTGGCTCAGGATTTTTCGCTTGATCGGCTACTGACATTTCGTCCATTTAGCGCCGGCGGTGGTCCAACCGCCTTTGAGGGCTTGAGAATGGCGCGCGACACAACCGATTTCCGGCCCATCGAAGGCATAGACGAGCTTGTCGAGCACCTGGCCGAAGGCAACAAGCCGCGCGAAAAATGGCGCATCGGCACCGAGCACGAGAAATTCCCGTTCTATGTCGATGGCAACGCACCGGTGCCCTATGGTGGTGAACGCGGCATCCGCGCCATCCTTGAAGGCATGCAGAACAAGCTTGGCTGGGATCCGATCATGGATGACGGCCGCATCATCGGCTTGGTCGAACCGACGGGCCAAGGGGCAATTTCGCTCGAGCCCGGCGGCCAGTTCGAGCTTTCCGGCGCGCCGCTGGAGACGATCCACCAGACCTGCCGCGAGGGCAACGCCCATCTGGCGCAGGTGCGCGAGATCGCCGAGCCGATGGGCATCCGCTTCCTCGGCCTCGGCGGCAGCCCGAAATGGTCGCTGGCCGAGACACCGAAAATGCCGAAGTCGCGCTATGAGATCATGACGCGCTACATGCCCAAGGTCGGCACCAAGGGCCTCGACATGATGTACCGCACCTGTACGATCCAGGTGAACCTCGACTTCGAGAGCGAGGCCGACATGCGCCGCAAGATGCAGGTGTCGCTGAAGCTGCAGCCGCTGTCGACCGCACTGTTCGCCAACTCGCCCTTCACCGACAGCCGGCCGAACGGGCTGCAGAGCTGGCGCGGCGACATCTGGCGCGACACCGACAACCAGCGCTCGGGCCTGCTCGAATTCTGCTTCTCGCCCGATTTCGGTTTCGCCGACTATGTCGAATGGGCACTCGACGTGCCGATGTATTTCGTCATTCGCGATGGCCGTTATCACGACATGACGCATATCACCTTCCGCCAGTTCATGGCCGGGGCCGCGCGCAATGAAGTGCCGGACGGGCTGCCGACGATGGGCGACTGGGCCAACCATCTGTCGACGCTGTTCCCGGACGTGCGGCTCAAGCGTTTCCTTGAAATGCGCGGCGCCGATGGCGGTCCCTGGCGGCGCATCTGCGCGCTGCCGGCCTTCTGGGTCGGGCTGCTCTACGACGAGGCGGCACTCGACGCGGCCGAGGCATTGACGTCGAGCTGGACCTACAAGGAAGTGCTGGCCATGCGCAACGCCGTGCCGGAACTCGGCATCGCCGCGCCCTTCCGCAACACGACGTTGCGCGAGGTCGCCCGCGACGTCATGGCCATTTCGCGCACGGGGTTGAAGAACCGCGGCAAGAAGAACCGTGACGGCTACGACGAAACCTCGTTCCTCAACACGCTCGACGAGGTCGTGGCGCGCGGCACCACCAGTGCGGAGGAGATGCTGTCGGCCTACCACACGCGCTGGGGCGGCTCGATCGAGCCGGTGTTCATGGAGTATGCCTATTAACCGCGAGCCATGGCGGGTGGCAAAAGTAACTTCAATCGGGCGCTGAAACGAATTAGGCTCTCTTTCGAGGATTTCCCGGAGGAGAAGCCGATGCCTACCTTGTTCGACATGCTGGCGCAGGCCCAGAACGGCAACGGCATGCAGGCACTTGCCCAGCAATACGGGCTTTCGCTGCAGCAGACGCAGGCGGCGGTCGCCGCACTGCTGCCAGCCTTTTCACAAGGGTTGCAACGCAACACCGCCGATCCCTATGGGCTCGGCGCCTTCATGACGGCGATGGCAAGCGGCCAGCACGCCAAGTATTTCGAGGACGCCACGCGCGCCTTCTCGCCGCAAGGCGTCGACGAGGGCAACGGCATTCTGGGACATCTGTTCGGTTCGAAAGACCTGTCGCGCGCCGTGGCCAGCCAGGCGGCGCAGGCGAGCGGCGTCAGCCAGCAGATCTTGCAGCAGATGCTGCCTGCTATCGCCTCGATGGTGATGGGCGGACTGTTCAAGCAGACGACAAACCAGATGCAGGCAGCGGCTGGTCTTGGCGGCGGCGGCAACAATCCACTGGGCGAGATCATCGAGCAGATGATGCGGCAAGGCGGCATGCAGGCGCCGGCGCCGCAACAGCGCCAGGCGCCACCGCCTCAGAACCCCATGGACAACCCGCTCGGCAAGGTCTTGCAGGACATGTTCGGTGGCGGCTCACCGCAGCCGCAAAGCCAGCCGCAGCCGGCGCCCAACCCCTATGGCGACAATCCGCTCGGCAAGGTGCTGCAGGACATGTTCGGTGGCGGCGCGCCGCAGCAACCACAAAGCCGGCCCCAGTCCCAGCAGACACAGAGCCCCTACGGCGACAACCCGCTGGGGAAAATCTTCGAGGAGATGCTGCGGCAAGGTGGAGGCGGCGGCCTCGGGATGCCCGGCGGGCAGCCGGCGCCGCAACCGCAGCGGCGCCAGGCACCACAGCCCCAAGCCAATCCGAGCGGACGGCCAAGGAACCCGTTCGACGACATTTTCGGCAAGATGTTCCAGACCGGCGCCCAGCAGCGCGACGAATACCAGAAGGGCGTGGAAACGATCTTCGACCAGTTCAAGCGGGACATGGACCGGCGGTAGTCGCCCGGCCTTCGGTAAACCTTAAAGAAAAGCCCGGTCCTTGGGAGGACCGGGCAGCGTGCAGGCAGGCCGGCGGGGAACCGGCAGGGAGTGGGGAGCCTGCAGAACCTTGGTCGCGCTGAACCGTGAAAGGGTTCAACGCAACCGAAGCTGAACCAATCAGGCCACCTTGCGGGCGATTTCCTCGATCGTTTCGACGCGATCGCTGGTAATTTCACGCAGGATTACCGTGGGATCGCGGCCAAACGGCACGTCGATGGCGACACAAAGGTCGGCGCGCGTCAGGCCGATATCGGCGAGTTCTGCATCCGACATCTCGCCAAGGCGGTAGAAGGCGCGGCGGTTTTTCCAGGCGCGGTAGGTGTTGGAGACAATGTTGGCCACGCGCGTCGCAACAGCCGGACGCGAGGTGATGCGCGAGGTCTCGGTGGCGAAATCGATCGTGGTCATGTCGGTCTCCTTCAGACTCGAACGGACGAAACCCGACGATCGGCGCTGGCGACAGCGGCCGTTCCGGTCTCAAATACAATTTTAGAAATGCATGTCGTCGTCTCAAAACCGGTGTCCACTTTTGGGCGACATGCATGGCTTTCATTTGGACAACGCCAATTTGCCATCGACCGATTGATTAATCCAACGAATGTTTCTAATCTTTAATATCAACAGCAGTGATGGATTGGACCGATGAAAGCGCCGCTCGATCTCGATCAATTGCAGACCTTCATCTCGATTGCCGATACCGGCAGCTTCACCCGCGCTGCGGAAGAAGTGCACCGCACCCAGTCGGCGGTGTCGATGCAGATGCGCCGGCTGGAGGAGCGGATCGGCAAGCCGCTGTTCGAGAAGGAGGGGCGCTCGAACAGGCTGACGGAGGAAGGCGACAAACTACTCTCCTACGCAAGGCGATTGCTCTATCTCAACCGCGAAACGCTCGCAGCCTTCGATGACCAGAGGCTCGAAGGCACGATCCGCATCGGCACGCCTGACGATTATGCGGACCGTTTCCTGCCCGAGATCATGGCACGGTTCACGCGCTCCAATCCGCGCGTCGAACTGACCGTCATCTGCGAACCGACGCCGGGGCTGGTTGAGCACATCAAGCGCGGCAATCTCGACCTGGCGCTGGTGACCCACAATGATGTGCGCGGCCAGTCGGAGGTGGTGCGGCGTGAACCGCTGCTCTGGGTCTCCTCGGCCAACCATGCGACACATGAACAGGAGACGCTGCCGATGGCCTTCGGCCGGCCGAACTGCATCTGGAGGCGCGCCGCGGTCGACGTGTTGGACCAGCAGAACCGCGACTACCGCATCCTGTTCACCAGTTTCTCAGCGACCGTGATCACCGCCGCAGTGCTGTCGGGGCTGGCGATCTCGGTGCTGCCGGAATGCGCGCTCAGGCCCGGCATGCGGGTGCTGGGCGAGGCCGACGGCTTCGGCGCCCTGCCCGACTGCCGCATCGGCATCATGCGCGGCCAGACCTCGCGGCCGGAGATCGTCGATGCGCTTGCCCGCCACATCTCGGAAAGCCTGGACAACATCTCCGTGCCGCTCGGCGAGGAGACGGGGACGTTCGATTTCGCGGCCCTCGCCTTTGCCAAGATGAAGCGAAGCAAGCCGAACCAGATCCTGCCGGGCTGGTAAAAAGCGGGTCATGACTATCGGGCCTGACACGGCCGCCTTGACGGCGGCGTCCAACCGGCCCCCAATCGACCGATGAGCGAAGCAGCATCCGAATCACGCACCAACGCCACCGAATACACGGTGAGCGAAATATCAGGCGCGCTGAAGCGCACGGTCGAGGACGTCTTCGGCAATGTGCGGGTGCGCGGCGAAATCTCAGGTTATCGTGGGCCGCATTCCTCCGGCCATGCTTATTTCGCGCTGAAGGACGACCGTGCGCGGCTCGACGCCGTGGTCTGGAAAGGCACGATGAGCCGGCTGAAATTCCGTCCCGAGGAAGGGATGGAGGTGATCGCCACCGGCAAGCTCACCACCTATCCCGGCAAGTCCAACTACCAGATCGTCATCGACAATCTCGAGCCGGCCGGCGCCGGGGCGCTGATGGCGCTGCTGGAGGAGCGCAAACGCCGGCTGCAGGCGGAGGGGCTTTTCGATGCGGTGCGCAAACGCCGGCTGCCGTTCATGCCACGCGTCATCGGTGTGGTCACCTCGCCGACCGGCTCGGTCATCCGCGACATCATCCATCGCATCAAGGACCGCTTTCCACTGCATGTGCTGGTCTGGCCCGTGCGGGTTCAAGGCGACACGGCGAGTGCGGAAGTGACCAGTGCCGTCACCGGTTTCAACGCGCTGGCATGGGACAGCCCCATTCAGCGCCCCGATCTGCTGATCGTGGCGCGCGGCGGCGGCAGCCTGGAAGATCTGTGGGGCTTCAACGACGAGGCACTCGCCCGCGCGGTCGCCGCCTCGGGCATTCCGGTGATTTCGGCTGTCGGCCACGAAACCGACTGGACGCTGATCGACCTTGTCGCGGATGTGCGGGCGCCGACACCGACGGGCGCGGCCGAAATCGCCGTGCCGGTGAAGGCTGACCTCGAAGCGACGCTGGCCAGCCTCGGCGCGCGGCTCAAGGCCGCCGTCTTGCGCAATTTCGAGCGCAAGCGGCAGGCAGCCCGTGCGGCGGCGCGTGCGCTGCCCTCGCCCGACCAATTGCTGGCGCTGCCGCGCCGGCGCCTGGACGAGGCGACATCGAGGCTCGGTCGTGGCCTGATGGTTTCCACCGAGCGCAAGCGAGCGCGATTCTTCGCTGTAAAATTGACGCCGGCAATGCTGTCGCAGCGGATTGCCGAAGCGCGGCGCACGAACGACCGTAGCCTTTTACGGGCGCAAGGGGCGCTGCGCACTCTGGCCAGAAGCCGGCGCGCGGAGCTCAATCGTGCCGCGGATCAGTTGCCAAAATGCGCCAAGGCATCGCTGCAGCGGCACAGGCAGCAATTGGCTTTGCTGCAGGGCCGCATCACGATCGAGCCGACAGCCCGGCGCCAACGTGTGCAGAGGGATCTTCTGACGGCTTTGACGAGACGCGGCGGCCAGGCGATGCTGCTCAGGCTGGAGCGGTTGCGCGGCCGCATCGTCCAGGCCGACCGGCTGATGGCGACGCTTTCGCACAAGGCCGTCCTGGCGCGCGGCTTCGCGCTGGTGAAGGATGCCGACGGCGCGGTTATCAAGCAGGCCGCCGACGTGGTGTCGGGGATGGCGCTGTCGCTGGAGTTCGCCGATGGCACGGCGGACGCGGTGGCAACCAGTGGCGCGGCGCGGCCAAAGCCCGTGGCCAGACCGGCGGCAAAGGCAAAGGAACCCGGCAATCAGGGATCCTTGTTCTAAGAGCATGATCGACAATCCGCACCATCTGGCAACGCCGTCCGGCAAGCCGCGCGCGCGAAGCTTCACTATCGGCTTCGACGGAACGCCAGGGCCGTTCAACGCGATCACCGACGTGCCCGGCGTCGCTGTGGGCTATGCGACGCTGATATCGGGCGATGGTCCGCTTATCGTCGGCAAGGGGCCGGTGCGCACCGGCGTGACCGCAATCCTGCCGAGGCCGCGCTCCGAATTGGCCACCCCGGTCTTCGCCGGCATTTTCAGCCAGAACGGCAATGGCGAGATGACCGGCTCGCACATCATCGAGGAAACCGGCGCCTTCAACTTCCCGATCACCATCACCAACACGCATTCCTGCGGTGTTTCGCGTGACGGCACGCTGCGCTGGATGAACCGGGTGCTGCCGGCCGCGATCGACAGCGCCTGGGGGCTGCCGGTGGCGGCGGAGACTTATGACGGATTTCTCAACGACATCAACGGCCACCATCTAACGTCGGAGCACGTCGCCGACGCCCTTGACGGCGCCGCCGGCGGACCGGTCGAGGAAGGCAGCGTCGGCGGCGGCACCGGCATGATCACCTTCGGCTTCAAGGCAGGGTCCGGCACGGCCTCGCGCATCGTCGCATGGCAAGGGCGCACCTACACGGTCGGCGCCTTCGTGCAGTCGAATTTCGGCAAGCGGCATAATTTCACCATTCGCGGCCTGCGCGCCGAGCCCGAACTCACCGAACCGGCGATCCGCGAAGCCACGTCGCGCGCGGAAAAGGGCTCAATCATCGCCGTCATCGCGACCGACGCGCCTTTCCTGCCGCATCAGATGAAGCGATTGGCGCGCCGTGTGCCGCTCGGCGTCGCCTTAACGGGCGGCTTCGGCTATCACAGTTCGGGCGATATCTTCCTCGCCTTCTCGACGGCCAATCCCGCCGCGGCGCTGGGGCTGTCCGGCCGCATCGCCAGCGCCGATTTCATCCCCGATACAGACATCGACCCGTTCTTCGATGCGGTGATTCGGACGGTGGAGGAATCCATCCTCAACGCTCTTATCGCCAATGAGGACATGACCGGGCGCGACGGCAATTTTGTGCCGGCGCTGCCAAAGGCCTGGCTGGAAGAAAAGTTTGGCTGAGAGGAATGGCTGAGACGAAAACGCGGGCCGAAGCCCGCGCGTTTCGAACAGGTTTGACCCGCAGTTATTCCGCGGCTTTGCTTGAGGCCTGCTGGTTTTCGCCGGCCTCGGCCGCTTCCTCGAGCCGGGAAGCGATCAATTCCTGGATGTCGCCGACTTCCTCCTGGATGTCCTCCAGCGGTATGCCGACCTCGGCCGCCTTGGCGGCGCATTCGCGGGCCAACGTCTCGGCCTGCTTCTCGATCCTGGCGTGGGACTGGCAATGGACCTTTTCGCCGATCCATCCCCGCAAGAACTCGATCGCGTGTTCACTCATACTGCTGTTCCCTGGCGGCAAAGCCGGTTGGTAATCATAAGCGTCGGCATCCCGCGAAGGATGCATGTTCCCATTCGAGCCGAGTCGCGGCCAGCCGGCAAGCCGAAGCCGTCCAGGGTCCACAGAGCCGAAGGAAATCGAGGGGTGAAGAACATTTTCTGATTCTGAAGGACTGTACCGTTGGCGGGGTCTTCCCGCTCCGAGCAATTGCTTCTACCTTTTACGGCTTCCAGTCCGTTTCTTAATCTCACTGGCTGTCGCTACAGCCGCCTATGACGTTGCGCTTCAAGGCGTGAGCCCGCGAAGCCGCCGCTATATAGTGACATCCTCATCCGATGTCGACTCTCCTCAAGGCCCGTGCAGACGAGCCATGCAAAAGTCGCATGGATCGCTGATCCAGTCAGAAATTTTCGACCCACGGCCTGAGTTCCATTTCCCAGGTCCAGGCGCTGCGGTGCTGGCGGTGGATGGCGAGATAGGCCTCTGCGATCGCATCCGGAGACAGCCGGCGATCCTGCGGCCCAGGCTCCTGTCCGGAAGCGGCCGAAGCAATGGCGCCGTCGATGATGAAATGCGCAACGTGGATGTTCTTGGGCGCCAGTTCACGGGCCATGGATTGCGCCAGCCCGCGCAATCCGAATTTGGGCATCGCAAAGCCGGCGGAGCCGGCGAACCCCTTCACACTTGCTGTCGCTCCGGTGAAGAGGATCGACCCCGCCCCTTGAGCGATCAGCCGGCGGGCCGCTTGCTGAGCTACCAGGAACCCGCCATAGGCCCCGACCAGCAAAGCCTGTCGGACAGCCTCGGGATCGAGTTCGGCTATTGGACCGCGAGCGCGGCCACCGGCGTTGAAAATCACGAGGGAAAGCGGGCCAGCCTTGTCCGCGATATCGAACAGATGCTCGACCGATGCCGGATCCGAGACATCCGTCGCCACGGCTTGCGCGCCGGTTTGCGCTTGCAATGCATCGAGCTTCTCGATGTTTCGGGCGGCCAGGACGACATGGAACCCTTCCCTGGCGAGAAGACGCGCGAGCGAGGCGCTCAATCCGGAGCCCGCTCCGGCAATCACGGCGACGTTGGATGTCATGAGATCCTCTCCTCTTCCAGTGATCGCAATGGCCGGCGCGTGTTGAACTCTGCCGGATCGGCGCCGCACCGGCAACACGCAGGGCGAAAAGAAAAATGGCCGGGCGCCAAACGGCCCGGCCAAAAAAGAAGGTCATAACCTTCAGAGGGGAACACCGCTCGGTGAAATGGGAGGAAAACACCGAACGGTTTTTCCTTTTTGAGCCGATTCCCCGACGAATACGACGAATGATTTTCTAAGAATCGGTCGGGATGGCAAAAATCCCGTTCTTTCTCGTCCAAGACTCAGCCGGCCCGGCTTTCCGGCTCGAGCAGATCCACATAGTGGCGCCGAGCGACGTCGGGATGCGAGCGCAGCCGGCTTTTCAGCACATTGGTTCCGACATCGCGAAACAGCGGATTGTCCGGATCGCTGGCCGGCCCGCGCGCCTGCGCCGCCAGATCCTCGGAAAGGCTAAGCAGCGGTATCGTCGCATCGAGTCTGGCGCTGAAGAAGAACGGCACCGAAATGCGTTCAATGCCGGCCGCCGGCGTCACGACACGATGCACGGTCGCCCGCAAATAGCCGTTTGAGGCCAGTTCGAGCAGTTCGCCGATGTTGACGACGAGCGTACCGGGAATGGGGTCCACATCCACCCAGCTTCCGTCATAGTCGACCTGCAGCCCCTTATTGTCATCCTGAAGCAACAGCGTCAGGAAACCGCCATCCTTGTGCGCGCCGACACCCTGGTCATCGCCGGTCGCCTCTCGGCCGGGATAGCGCACGATTTTCATGCGGTGGTTTGGCTGCTCGCGGTAGATCGGGTCGAAAGCGTCCTCGGGTTGATCGAGCGACAGCGCGAAGGCTTTCAACAGCCTGATGGCCACTGCTGTTGCCTTGGCCTGCCATGCCAGCAGGGCGGGTTTGAGTTCCGGCAACGCAGCGGGCCACTGGTTCGGCCCCTGCAGCCGCGTCCAGGCGGGAATTCCTGGCCCTTGCGCTATGGGCTGACGCTCGACGCCGATGTCGAGCTGTTCGCGCCAATCGGCCTTGCCCTTGGTCAGCTCGCCGCCGGCGCGGGTATAGCCACGGAACTGCGAGGATTTGACCATTTCGATCGCGAGCTTGTCGGCCTCGGCCAAGGCAAAGAAGCGGCGCGACGCGGTGAGCACTTCACTGATTTCCGCCCACGAAATGCCATGTCCGGCCAGGTAGAAAAAGCCGATGTCGCGCGACGCGGAACGCAGATCCGCCAGAAATGTCCGGCATTCCGACGCGCCTTGTTCAAAGCGGCTCAAGTCGAGCACGGGTACTATTCTGGGCATATCAGGCTCCTTTCCCGGCTTTGTGCGGATGTTACCGTCCGCAAACCAGGACTGTTGGACAGGCGTGCACTTTTCGGCGGGCACACCCGCCAGCAATGCCTGCAAGTCTCATCGACTCGAGATTGCCAAGAAAGAAACGATCGGCCCTTCGAGGCCGCCGCGATGAACAATTTTTGCGCGCGCGCCGGCAAGCTGACAATGACCGCGATCATTCCGGCCGATACGGACCGCCAGCAGGCGCGCGACCTCCACGCTATTGGGCTGCCCTGAGCAGCATGCCGAACAGGTCGCGTGGCTCGTCGGGGTCGGCGAGCATGTCGAGCTCCTGGTAGAGGCCGGTCGATCTCAGTTGATCCCTGACATAGCGCAATGCCGAAAAGTCCTCGATGGCGAAGCCCACCGAATCGAACAGCGTGATCTGGCCGGCGTCGCGCCGGCCCTCAACGGCGCCGGTGACCACCTGCCACAGCTCGGTCACCCGATGATCCGGCGCGAGCTGCTGGATCTCGCCTTCGATGCGGGTCTGCGGCGGGAATTCGACGAAAATGTCGGAGCGCAGCAGGATGTCGCGGTGCAGTTCGGTCTTGCCGGGGCAGTCGCCGCCAACCGCGTTGATATGCACGCCCGAGCCGACCATGTTGTCGGTCAGTATGGTGGCATACTGCTTGTCGGCGGTGACGGTGGTGATGATGTCCGCACCCTCAACCGCTTCCTGCGCGCTCGTGCAGGCCGTCATGTCGAAGCCGAGGCCGGCGAGATTGCGAATGCATTTCTTTGTTGCCGAACGGTCGATGTCGTAAAGCCGCAGCCTGTCGACGCCGAGCAGTGCCTTGAAGGCCAGCGCCTGGAACTCAGCCTGGGCGCCGTTGCCTATCAGCGCCATGCAGCAGGACTCGGCCGGCGCCAAGTGCCTCGCGGCAAGGGCCGACATGGCCGCCGTGCGCAGTGCGGTCAGAATGGTCATCTCGGACAGCAACACGGGATAGCCGTTGTGGACGTCGGCCAGCATGCCGAAGGCAGTCACGGTCTGGCGGCCCTCGCGCATGTTCTTGGGATGACCATTGACATATTTGAAACCATAGACCTCGCCGTCGCTGGTCGGCATCAGCTCGATAACGCCCTCGGCGCTGTGCGAAGCGACGCGCGGGGTCTTGTCGAACAGCTCCCAGCGGCGGAAGTCGTCCTCGATATAGCCGGCGAGCTCAACCAGGAACCGCTCGACGCCGATCCTGAGCACGAGCTTCATCATATTGTCGACGCTGACGAACGGCACGATGTTGAGATTGGGTATCATTTGTTCCTTGCCGGTACACTAGTCAGCCCTGGCGATGCGGGTTGTACGCCTTCATCATCGTCGGCAGTCTCGGAAAGTATGTCAATACCTCTTCATTATTGACCATAATTAAAATATCTGAAATAGACTCGACACAGCATATATTTCAGGGGAGGCCTATGGCGATACGCGATGTTCTGATGCGCGGGGATCTGGCGCTGACGCCGTCGGAAGAGAAGATCGTCAGGCTGCTGCTGACGGACTATCCGACCTCGGGCCTCGGTACCGCATCGTCGCTTGCGCGACGCGCCGGCGTCAGCGATCCCACCGTTGTCCGGCTGGTCGTCAAGCTCGGCTATGAAGGGTTCCCGGACTTTCAGGCAAAGCTGCTCGCCGAGGTCGAGGCCAGGCTGCATTCGCCGCTGTTGATGATGGAGACCAAGCGGCAAAGCGGTTCCAGCGACAGCGCGGTGCTTGCCTATCTCGATTCCGTTACCACGGCCCTGCAGAAAGCCACCGCGGCGGCACCGGTCCAGACCTACGAGCGTGCCGCCCGCCTTTTGATGGAGGCCAAGGGCGAAATCTTGCTGGTCGGCGGCCGGTTCAGCCGCCACATCGCCGGGATGCTGGCTGGATATCTCGTGCAGTTCCGCACCGGGGTCCGCGATCTCGGCGTGCTCTCTCCGCAGGCGTTCGACACGCTGGCCGACCTCGGCCGTCGCGACGTGCTCGTCGTCTTCGACTATCGCCGCTACCAGTTGGACGTGATGGCCTATACGCGCCAAGCCGCCGCGCTCGATGTACGCATTCTTCTGTTCACCGACCAATGGCTGTCGCCGATATCGGACCTTGCCGAAGTCACGATCGTCAGCCCGCTCGAAGTCGCCTCGCCCTATGACACGCTGGCGCCGGCGATCGCACAGATGGAGGCGCTGACGGCCCAGATCGTTTCGACGCTGGGCGACGACGCTCGGGCTCGCATCGAGAGGATCGAGAAAGTGCGGCACGCCAATGCGGTGACGCTCGACAGCGATGCGGAAGGGAGCGGCATGCGCAAGACATCAGGACCGCGCAAGATACCTGGACCCAAAGCAGCAAAGCAGGACGAGAAGGCATGACCCAAGCCCTACCCAAGCGAGACGAAGCTTTTCGTACCGGCGAGACAGCGCTGCTGCTGGTCGACATGCAACGCATCTGGCTGGAGCCGGGTGCCGATCCTTCGCATCCAGAACGCGGACCCGATCATTATTTCTACCGGCAGACATGCTCGCAGACGATCCCCAACCAGGAGCGCCTGCTGGCGGCGGCGAGGGCCAATGGCGTCGAAGTGCTGCACACCATCATCCAGAGCCTGACCGAAGACGGCCGCGACCGCTCGCTCGACCACAAGCTGACACCGATCCATGTTGCGCCCAGCCTCCCCGAAGGCCTGCCAGTGCCATCGCTGGGGCCGGTCGGCGACGAGATCATGCTGCCGAAAACCTCGTCGGGCATCTTCAACTCGACCAATGTCGACTACCTGCTGAAAAACCTTGGCATCCGCTATCTCGTCGTGGTCGGCGTGCTGACCGACCAGTGCGTCGACATGACAGTGCGCGACGGCGCCGACCGCGGCTATCTCGTCACCTGCGTATCGGATGCCTGCGCCACCATTACCCAGGAGCGCCACGACATCGCGCTGAAGGCCTTTGGCGGCTATTGCTGGGTCACGGACACCGACACCGTCGTCGACCGCTTCAACGCTCTGGGAAAAAAGGCATGACATCTGCCGTCGAGCCTCTCGTCGCCGTCGTCACCACGGATCTCTCCGCCATTACGCGGGGCCGCTTCGTGGTCGAAAGTAGATTGCAAAAGACCGCCGCGACAGGGGTCGGCTGGCTGCAGGCCAATCTGTCGATGACGCCGTTCAATTCGATCGTCGATCCCAATCCCTGGGGTTCGTCCGGTGACCTTCGGCTGATCCCGGATCTCAAGGCGCGCTTCCGCACCGAGCGGACGGGATCGGCGACGCCCTTCGACATGGTGGCCGGCGACATCGTCGAGCTCGATGGCAGCCCGTGGCTTGGCTGCACGCGGACCATGCTCCGGGATGCGCTGGCGGAATTGAAGGCGGCCACCGGCCTTTCCGTCATCGCCGCCTTCGAGCACGAATTCAACATTGCCGGCGGCAGCTTCGCGCCGGCACATTCGATGTCCTTTGCCGCCCTGCGCCGCACCGACCCGTTCGCCCCCAATCTGATGGCGGCACTCGAAGAGGCAGGTGTCGGCCCCGAAGTGGTCATCGCCGAATTCGGCAGTGAGCAATTCGAAGTGACGCACGAGCCGGCCGATGCGCTCACGGCAGCAGATCGCGCCGTCGCCATCCGCGAAATCACGCGCGAAGTGGCACGCAATGCCGGCTGGCGCGCGAGCTTCGCGCCCAAGGTCGCCCCGGATGCCGTCGGCAACGGCGTGCACATCCATTTCAGCTTCGTCGACGAAGCCGGCAAGCCGGCAACTTACGATCCGGCGCGTCCCGGCGGCCTGTCCGCCAAGGCTGGCGCCTTCTGCGCCGGCGTGCTGCGCCATCTGCCCGCGATGACCGCCATGACGGCGTCGAGCGTGTCGTCCTTCTATCGCCTTAAGCCGCACAGTTGGAGTTCGTCCTACACCTGGCTCGCCGACCGCGACCGCGAGGCGTCGCTCCGCATTTGTCCGACGGTAACGATCGGCGGACGCGATCCGGCACGGCAGTACAATGTCGAGTATCGGGCGGCCGACGCAACCGGCAATCCCTATCTGTCGCTGGCGGCGATCATCCGCGCCGGGCTGGAGGGGCTGAAGGCGGACTTGCCATCACCGCCGCTGGTCACTGGCGACCCGACGCTGATGAGCGAGACGGAACGGGCGGAACTCGGTCTGGTGCGGCTTCCCGAGACCTTGCCGGCGGCACTGGATGCGCTCCTGGCCGACAAGACCGTTACGGGATGGTTCGCCCCGATCTTCATCGAGACCTTCGTCGGGTTGAAGCAGCATGAAGCCGAGCGCCTGGCAGGCCTTGATCCAGCTGCCATCTGCGATCTCTACCGGACGCTTTATTGATGACTGCGCAGGCCGAAAAAAGCTCGCGCCCCCAAGAAGATTGGCCCGAAGCCGTCGAGGTGCTCAACGAGCATGGCCGTTGCGAGATCGTGCTGCTGTGCGAGCATGCGTCCAACCATATGCCGGCGGAGTACCGCCGGCTCGGGCTCGATGCCAGCCATCTGCAGCGCCACATCGCTTGGGACATCGGCGCTGCGGAGGTCACGCGCCTGTTATCGGCCCGGCTCGATGCTGCGGCCTTTCTCAGCGGCTATTCCCGACTGCTGATCGATCTCAACCGGCCACTGGGCAGCACGGGCAGCATTCCGGTGCTGTCGGAAGACACTGACATTCCCGGCAATGCCGGCGTCGACAGAACGGAACGAGACCGGCGCGCGGAAATCATGTTTTCGCCGTTCCATGAGCGTGTGGCCGCGCACCTCGATCGCCGTGTGGCCGAGGGCCGGCCGACGCGGATCGTGACGATCCATTCCTTCACGCCGGTGTTCCTGGGTGTCGCCAGGCCTTGGCATGCGGGTGTGCTGCATGGTCATGCAGCCGATCTCGCCGCGGCGATCCTTTCGGGCCTGCGCACCGACGCGGCACTCGATGTCGCGGCCAACGTACCCTATGTGATCAGCCGCGATGCCGACTACGCCGTACCCATCCATGGCGATGATCGCGGCATCCCCGCCGTCCTTGTCGAGATCAGGCAGGACTTGTTGTCGACACGGTCCGGTATCGAGGAATGGGCGGACCGGCTGGCGGCGGCGCTGCCCGCGCACCAGACGGAGGCCTCTCAGCCGGTGCGGACGTGACGCCGCGACCATTACGCAGGTCGGCAAGCCGCGCTTCTCGCCATCAGCGCGGCGCTCGCGTGATGGGGATGGTCCGATCCGAATGTACAACTTCCCGAAAGCTCACAATCAGGTCGCCCGACCTGACCTGCCGCCCCAACCGGCGTCAGGGCAATTTCGCCTAAAGCGATGGTCCCATCCGGATAGGGCTGCCGTCGCTGAACCGGGATTGACGGAACCTGTGAAGGTTGTGCCCAGTCTCGTTGCCCTGGATCAAGTCGGACAGGACGCGGCCCATGCCGGGCCCTATGCCGAAGCCATGGCCGCTCATCCCAGTGGCGATGACGAGGCCATCGACCGTTGCGGCGCGATCGACCACAGGCACGACATCCGGCATCGCATCGATCATGCCGGCCCAGCTTGCCCTGAGCGGCACCGCCTCGAATTGCGGAAAAAGCGCCTTGAACCCATGATCGATGGCGCGAAGGGCCCTGGGTTCCGGGGCAGGATTGAGAACGCGTATGCGTTCGAACGGGCTTTCCTTGTCGGCATCCCATTTGCGCGGGGTGGACCAGCTGTCCGGATATGCACGCGGCGCCGCCGGCAGGTAGCGCGTGCCGAAAGGATTTGCCTTCAGGGCAGGCAGGTATTTCGGTGCGTGACGCAATGCATCCGGCCCGACATAGAGCAGGTGGCTGCCTCCCGCCGCGAGCGTGTACCCGCCGTCCTTTCTACGCCGGAAGGCGATGCGTTCGTCCGCGGCAGCGCCAGCATGGATTTCTGGCATAGGCGCGGTCGCCGCGACGGTCGTGCGGACACTGAGCTGCGGGATCGAGACGCCATGCGCGCGCAGGAACAGCGACGTCCAGGCGCCGCTGGCGACAAGCACGTTCGAGGTGGCGATGCGGCCTCGTTCGGTCCAGACACCGCTGATGCGCCCTGCTGAGATGTCGAGCATGCGTGCCGCACAGTTCTCGATGATTGTGACACCCTGGCGAGCGGCCAGGCGGGCAAGCGCCGGCACGGCGACCCAAGGCTCGGCACGCATGTCCGACGGCGTGGTCATGGCGCCCTTGAAGGGGCGCGACATGGCCGGGATCAGCTTGGCGGTCTCGCCCTGGTCGAGGAGGCGCGTGTCGACGCCATGGGCCTCGGCGATCTTCAGGAACTTGGCGAAACCGGCCATCTCCTTGTCGGTCCGCGCAAGATAGGTCACGCCCGTCTGCGTCAAGCCTATGTCCTCGCCGCACTCCTCGGCCAGTTGGCGCCAGAGACGCTGCGCTTCGATGACGATGGGCAATTCGTCCGCGTCGCGGCCCTGCTGGCGAATCCAGCCCCAGTTGCGCGAGGACTGCTCCGCGGCGATGCGTCCCTTCTCCAGCAAGGTCACCGGTATGTTGCGACGGGCCAGGAACAAGGCCGCGGTCACGCCGATGATGCCACCGCCGACAATGACCACATCCGACGTCTTCGGCAGCGGCGCCTGGAACTGGATCGGACTGGCTTCGGTGAAAGGGAAGATCGTCAAAGGACTGTCCTTTTTCATAAGGGTGCCCCACGCCGATGGCTGGTCCCAGTGGCGCGAAAGTCGCCCGCTTTCATCGGACACTGGCCAAGCATGAAGTGCGACGACGAGCACTACACGACCGGCCTCGAAAATTTGCGTGCCAGCTCGATGAAATTGTTGACCACCCGTCGAGGCCACTTCTCGTCGCAGGGCAGCCCCGGCTTCATCGACAATCAGCTGGCTAGGGCACGCGGATGCCGGACGAAGCGAAGCGCTCGCTCAGACCTGTCGCGACATTCCGGCGGAAGATCGCAAACGTTAGCTTGCCGCCCGATGGCTTCAGGCCAGCCCGAACCGCTCCACCGCACGCATGATGCCGCGCAGCTCCGCGAGGCCTTTCAGCCGGCCGATGAGCGAATAGCCGGGGTTGATCTTCTTCTTGCCGATGTCGTCGGCAAGCAGATGGCCATGATCGGGCCGCATCGGAATTTGCCAGTCGGCTCGGCCTTCTCCGCGACGGCGCTTCTCTTCCTGCATCAAAGCGAGGATGACATGCGCCATGTCCGTGCCGCCCTCGAGATGCTCGGCCTCGTAGAACGAACCGTCCTCCTCGATGGTGATGTTGCGCAGATGGACGAAATGGATGCGGTCGGCGAATTCCTTGACCATGGCGACAATGTCGTTGTCGGCGCGCGTACCGTAGGAGCCGGTGCAGAACGTCAAACCATTGGCCGGGCTGTCGACCGTCTCGAGGATGAAACGCGCATCCTCGGCCGTCGAAACGTCGCGCGGCAGGCCATAAAGCGAGAAGGGCGGATCGTCGGGGTGGATGCACATACGCACACCCGCCTCTTCGGCCGCCGGGATGATCTCGCGCAGGAACCAGGCAAGATTGTCGCGCAGTTCCTTAGGCCCAATCGCGTCGTATTCCGCCAGCGCCTCGCGGAAACTGTCCCTGTTATAGCTACGCTCCGTAGCCGGCAGGCCGGCGATCAGATTGCGCTCGATCTGGCCGATCTGCTCCGGTGTCAGCGCCTTCAGGCGCTCCTCGGCCTGGGCAATACGTGACGGCGTATAGCTTGCCGCGCCGTTCTTGCGCTGCAAGACAAAGAGATCATAGGCAGCGAAGTCGATGGCGTCGAAGCGCAAGGCATAACCGGTCGTCGGCAGCCGGTAGGCCAGGTCGGTGCGAGTCCAGTCGACCACAGGCATGAAATTATAGCAGATCGTCTGGATGCCGGCCTTCGCGAGAGCGCGGATGCTGTCGCGATAATAGCCGGCATAGCGCTCGCGCTCCGGCGCGCCGATCTTGAAGGAATTGTGAACCGGAATGCTCTCGACGACCGACCAGGTCAACCCAGCCGCCTCGATGATGCGCTTGCGTTCGAGCACATCGGCCTCAGGCCAGGCCCTGCCATCATAGATATGGTGAAGCGCTGAAACCACGCCGGTGGCGCCAGCCTGTTTGACATGTTCAAGTGTCACCGGATCATCGGGACCGTACCAACGCCAACACTGTTCCATTGCCACTTCCTTTCTGCGAGAGACCGGCAACCTATTGTTTGACCACGATGAGTGTCAAACTAAGAGCCGGTTTCGATAGCAATGAAGGAGCTTCCGCGATGAAGGATTTTGACGGCAAGGTGGCATTGGTGACAGGAACGACCGGTATCGGCCTGGCAGCCGCCAAACGCCTGGCGGCTGGGGGCGCCGCGATCGTCGCCTGCGGGATCGACAGCGCGGCCAACGCCGCCATGCAGGAAAGCCTCGCCAAGTCCGGAGCCGATGCGCTGGTGCAAACGGTTGACGTCTCCGTTTCCGAGCAGGTTCGCGACGCGGTCGTGGCCGGCGTGGCGAAATTCGGCGGCATAGACGTCATCGTCAATTCGGCGGCGGTGCATCCCTACGGAACGGCGACGACAACCGACTGGGAAACGTGGAACCGGGCTATGACGGTCAATGTCGGCTCGATCTATCTGACCGCCCATTTCGGCATCCCGGAAATGATCAAGCGTGGCGGCGGCGCCATCGTCAACGTCGCTTCGGTGCAGGGCTTCGCCTGTCAGCAGAACGTTGCCGCCTATGCCACGACCAAGGGCGCCATTCATACGCTGACGCGTTCGCTGGCACTCGACTATGCCGCGTCCGGCATAAGGGTCAATTCGGTCAGCCCGGGCTCGATCCGCACACCGATCCTCGAAAAGGCCGCGCGTGGCGACGGCGGCAGCGATGCCGACGTGGAAGAGGCCTACAGGCGCTTCGGCGCGGCCCATCCGCTCGGCCGCATCGGGGAACCGGAGGAAGTGGCGGAACTCATCGCTTTCCTGTGCTCGTCGAAGGCCGGCTTCTGCACAGGCGCCGACTACAAGATAGATGGCGGCCTCACCGCCGGCATCGGCGTGAAGTAAGACCGTTAAGATCGATCTCGGGACCCAATCGGGAGTGGTTGCATTAACGCAGCCAGTTCGGAACAATCTTTTTTGGCCGAAGTTTTACCCCTTGAAGGGACGAACTCTCCGAAGGAGATTTCCTATGAAACATGTTCTCATTACCAGCATGCTGGCGGTCGGGCTAGGCTGCGGGACGGCGATGGCTCAGACGCAGCAGCCCGCCGATAGCCAATCAGGAGCGGACACAAATTGCGCTTCCGGCACGACCAACTGCCAGAAGGGCTCGAAGATGAAGGAGCAGGCACAGGGCACCAAGTCCCAGACTGATCAGCAGGTTCAGGACAAGACCAAGGCCAAGACAGAGGAGCAGGCACAGGGCAAGGCCAAGGCCAAGACGGACGAGCAGGCCCAGGGCAAGGCCGGCACCACCACGGACCAGCAGGCCCAGGGCAAGACGAAGATCCAGACGGACCAGCAGGCGCAGGGCAAGGCTGGCACCAAGACCGACCAGCAGGCCCAGGACAAAACCAAGGTCCAGACCGACCAGCAGGCACAGGGTAAGGCCGGCACCACAACGGATCAGCAGGCTCAGGACAAGACAAAGGTCCAGACCGATCAGCAGGCACAGGGCAAGGCCGGCACCACCACGGATCAGCAGGCTCAGGACAAGACAAAGGTCCAGACCGATCAGCAGGCCCAAGGCAAGGCCTCCACGCAGGACAAGACCTCGACCGCTTCCATCAACAATGTGACGGTTGAACAGAAGACCCAGATCACTCATGTGATCAGGGAAACCAAGGTCGAGCCGGTCACGAACGTCGACTTCGACGTCTCCGTCGGCATCGAAGTTCCGCGGCACAAGGTCAGGCTGCATCGCTTGCCGGCTCGCATCGTCAAGATCGTTCCGGCCTACGAGGCGTACGAGTATTTCGTTCTCGCCGACGGCCGGATCGTCATCGTCGATCCGGATACATACAAAATCGTGCTGGTGCTGACCTAGGGCAATTCCAGGGAAAAGTGCGTAGCGGTTTTCCGTTCGGAATTGCGTAAAAACAAAGAGTTAGAGCACAGGATCGTTCAACCCGCCCCGCTGCACGCGGGTCGGGTTGAGCACTATGGCGAGATGATGCGGAACTTCCCGTGCAAACCTCTGCGCATGCTCAGGGATTGCGAGGCCGCAATGTCCTCAAGGTAATCGAGTAGCGGTGCTCGGCAAGCGGCGGGATGCTGTGCTCCCATTGCGACCGCGACGGCCCCGTCATGAGATAGGCCGATCTCGGCTCGACAGTGATGGTCCGACGCTCCCATTTAGACCCATTCTTGCGCCGAAGGCGAAAATCGCAGGGCGCCAGCAGCGAAACGCCCGCGACATCCTCGAAATGCGGCTTGTCGCGGTGCCAGCCGATACCGGCGCCGGGCCGGTACTCGTTGATCAAGACCTGCGCGAAGGTTTCGGCCGGCCGGCGCGCAAAAGCCGCGACCTTTTCGCGCAAGGGCAGCAGAAAATCAGGTATCGGCGGTGCCTCGACCACCTCGCGCCGGTCATAATCGTAGCGAAGGCCAAAACCGACGACACGCCGGTTTGCCAGATGGCCATGGAAGTCGAAAGCCTTGAAGGGCAGTGCCTCTAGATGATGGACGAGTTCGATTTCGTCCTGTGGCGTGATCAGTCCGGTCTGGTAGGCGAAACCCTCCGGCAGATCATCCTGAGCGGCACCGAAGAGATCGTGCTGGGCCACACGGCCGGCTGTTTTCGGTTTGAGCGGCGACATTTTGCCTAGATGGTGAAGGCCGGACCACAAGGCAATATGGGAACCGCGCTTGCCTGCCGCTGGATACGTCCAAAACCGGCGCAACGGAACCGCGAGAGGAGCGTGAAAGTTTAGCAACGGCGGTTCCGTCGGGGGCCGCCGGACACGTTCTAGTCTTGGAGTGCCGGATGCCGCGCGTTGAAACCGGGGCCTGCTTTTGCGGGGCGATCGCCGCCACCATGGACGGTGAGCCTTTCTGGATATGCTACGATCACGATGACGATTGCCGACGGGCCATCGGCAGTCCACTCACCGTCTGGGTCGGGTATCGGCCGAGCCAATTCAATCTTTTGAGGGGGGCGCCAAAGGCCTTTTCCAAGACGCCGGGTGTTATCCGCACTTTCTGTCCCGACTGCGGGAGTTCGATAGGCTATAGCGACGAAGGGCTGCCGGACGAGCTTTATCTGACGATCGGATTCTTCGACAAACCCGAAGGGCTGCGGCCACAGGCCCATGCCTATTGGGACCTCAGGCTGCCTTGGGTCGACTTTGCCGACAAGCTGCCGCGCATCGATCGATATTCGAGGAAACGCGATGCGAAGTTCGGCAACCCAAGCGACAGGTAGCAATGTCGGATGGCGGCACGGAACCGCACCGCGCCTGGCGGGTTATTTGGCTGAGCCGTCAGGTGCCAGCATGCCGTCGACCGTCATTCGAAACACGCAATACGATCCCGCGACCAGGATCCTCTCGGTCTGGTTCGTGCCGCACGGCAACCGCTATGACTATGAGGACGTCGCCCCGGCTACCTATGCGGCGTTCATGCGCGCTCCTTCGAAAGGCCGCTTCTTCAATAAATTCATCAAGGACCACCACAGGTACCGTCGCGTGGCGTGATGCCCGGCCCGTCACGCCTTCCTGTTCTCGTCGGCGCTCAACTCATCCGGCGCCGGTTCCCAACCAAAGACACTGCGGCCGCCAAGCAGATGCGACTGGTCGAATTCGCCGGCGACAATTTCCTTGAGGCTGGGACCCGTGAGGTATCGCTCGACCTGCCGCGACTGATGGTCGAGCCGCCTCAGGGCGCCGATTTCCTCTTCGCGACCGAGCCTGGCCTTTTGCACGGCGGACTTCAGCACGCCGATCGTCTCGTCATAGACCTTGAGCGGTACAGGGAACGGATGCCTGTCCTTGCCGCCATGCGCCAGCGAAAAACGACCCGGGTCCGAAAATCGGCAAGGCGCGCCATGCACCACTTCGGCAACGAGAGCGAGTGCCCTCACCGTGCGGGCGCCTACGCCCGGAACCAGGAGAAGTTCGGCAAAATCGGCTGGACCTCGCTCGGCGGCGGCGGCCATGTTGCCATGAAGGCGATGCATCACGACGTCGCTTTCGCGGACGTCGTGATGAGCCGGCATGATCAAATGCGGCAGCAGGGGCTGCACCGGAGCCGGTGCCGTACCGGGCTCCAGCGCGGCGAACTCCCGAAGGATGCGGTCCGGCCCAAGATCCTGGAGGAGATCAAGCTGTCCCTGGCGCGAGGCTTCGGCGCGGCGGTCGGTCAGGTTGACGATCTCGCCCTGGTTGGCGCCTTCGATGGCAGCATGCGGCTGGTCGACAAAGCTATTCAAACCTTCGGACAGCCAATGGTAGCGGCGCGCCACCTTGCTGTCGCCGTTCATGCCTTGCTGCACCACCACCCAGTCGCCGTCGTCGGTGACGATGAAGCCATGCAGATAGAGGTCGAACCCGTCCTGAACGGCGGCGCTGTCCACCTTGGCGACAAGCCGGCTGGCGGTCGCAAGGCGGGCTCCGTCGAAGCCGATGCGCTCACCAATGGCGGCAAGCTCGTGGGGGGTTTTGCGCGAATGCGCGCCACGGCCGCCGCAGACGTGGATGCCGAGTTCGCCCGACAGCGGCGTGAGGCCGCGTTTCAAGGCGCCGACGACGCTGGTGGTGATGCCGGACGAATGCCAATCCATGCCCATGACGGCGCCGAAGGACTGGAACCAGAACGGATGCGCCAGACGCCGCAGCAATTCGTTGCGGCCATAGTGATGGATGATCGCCTCGCACATGACGGCACCGAGACGCGTCATGCGGTCGCCCAGCCATTTCGGCACGCGTCCACCGTGAAGGGGAAGATCAGCACTGCCCGATCGTTGCGCCACGTTTGCCTGCTCCAATGTCCGCGATTGGGACAGATAAGCACTACAGACCCCGCAGGGAAGGCTGACGCTACACTGGCGTCAAGTCCAGTTCGAGAGAACCGTTTCCATCTCGACTGTCTCGACCTGCTGCGCGAAGCGCTGGTGATAGACGGTAAGCAGCGCGTCATGCGTTGCGTCGGAAGAGCTGCACAATGCGTCGGTGACGAGCACCACGCGATAGCCGAAATCGATGGCGCCGAGCACGGTGGCTAGGACGCATACATCGGTTTCGCCTCCCGTGACGACCAGCGTGTCGATCTCGCGTTCCATCAGAAAGGTCCTGAGGCGCCCTTCGAACCAGGGGGAATAGATGTGCTTGTCGATGACTGCCGCCGGCGGACAGTAAGCGGCCAGCGCCGGCAACAATTCGATCATCTCCGGCCCGATATTGTCGATCGCCATCGAGGCCCAGCGCTCATAATAGCGTTTCCATGTACCAGCGCCTTGCCCCGGCCTTTGCGCAGGCAGGAAGCGCGTGAAGACCGTCTGTTCCGCACGCCTTTCGACCAGCCTCTCAATTTGAGGCAGGACACGGGTTATCCAGGGCGTCGCCCAAGGTGACGGTTCGGCAAACAGCTTCTGCATATCCACACAGACATGCATGCACCGGTCGCCCAATGGGCCATAAGCCAAGCCTGGCATCGACATCAACGCATCTCCGACCGGCGGTGCGTTCTCATGACTTCCGGCACTGCCATCCGGATACGCAACGCCGCATGCGGGAACTCGTTCCTGAGCCGCCGACAGGGACCGACGCGGATGGCCGGCGTCTCCGCCGCGGTGAACGGAGGCGCTCGCATAAAGCTGTCGGAGCTGTGGGGCGGTCCTCTTTTAAGGCTGTGCCGAGAGCGGCACCGCGGCTCGCCGGACCTTCCCGCTATCTCACCACACGCTTCTCGAGCTTGCGGGCCAGGGTGCGCCGATGCAGGCCAAGCCGGCGCGCCGTTTCGGAGATGTTGAAGCCGGTTTCGACCAGCGTTTCGTGGATGCGCTCCCACTCCAGGTTCTTGATCGAGGTGGGCCGGCTGGAAAGCGGTACGGAAATGTCGCCCTCGGCACGGCCGAAGGCGGCTTCGATATCATCGGTGTTGGCGGGTTTGGCCAAGTAGTGGCTGGCGCCGAGCTTGATCGCCTCGACCGCCGTGGCGATGCTGGCAAACCCTGTCAGCACGACGATCCTGATCGACGCATCGCGGGCGCTGAGCAGCTTGACGCACTCCAGCCCGGAACCGCCGGCCCCAAGCTTGAGATCGACGACGGCATAAGCCGGAACGGCTTTTTCGAGGGCGCCGAGCAAGGCTTCCCTGTCATGGCAGACCATGACGTCGTAGTCGCGCTTTTCGAAGGAGCGCTTCAGCGTCTTGGCGAAGGTCGCGTCGTCCTCGACGATAAAGAGGGATCGATCAGGCCTCATGATCATCTCCGTCGGTCAGCGCCGCGAGCGGCAGCGAAAGCGTAACACAGGCGCCCTGCTCCATGTTGCGCGCGGAAAAATCGCCTCCCAGTTTCCGGACCACATTCATGACAAGGAAAAGACCAAGACCGCCCCCTGGCCGTCCCTTGCTCGACATATAGGGCTGGCCAAGCGCTGCCAGAATAGTCTCGTCGAAACCCGGCCCGCGATCGCGCACGGCGATCACCAGCTTGTCGCCCTGCCGCTCGGCAGTGACGCCGACCCAAGCCTGCGACGCTTCCTGGGCGTTGTCGAACACGTTGAAGATGACCTGCTTCAGCGCCGTGTCGGACACGATCTGCTCGTCCGGGTCGAAATCGTTCGTGTATTCCAGCTTGAATGGCTGGCGACTGATGCGCCATTCCTCGACCAGATCGTCGAGGAAACCGCGAATGGTGGTGCGTATCGTTCCCTCGCCTCTGGCCTGGCCGGAAGACATCAGAATGCCGGACACGATGCGCTTGCAGCGCTCGATCTGCGCACGCATTTCGGCCATGTCGGCCGCCAGTTCGCGGTTGCGTGCAAGGGTGCGCATCTGGCGCCAGTCGGACAGGATGACGGATATCGTGGCAAGCGGCGTACCCAGTTCGTGCGCGGCGCCGGAGGCCAGCAGGCCCATGCGCACGATGTGGTCCTCCTCGGCCGAGCGCTGGCGCAGGTCGGCGAGATAGGCATCACGTTCGCGCAGGTTGCGGTCGATGCGCGTCATGAAGATCACGATCAGGCCGGCGGCCAGCACGAAGCAGATGAACATGCCCCTGATATGCAGGGACAGGAGATCGCTGCCGCCATGATGCGGGATGGCGATCGGCTGGAAAAGGAAGATGAGGAAGACGAAGCAGGCCGACGCGGCTGCAACCAGGATCCAGGTAAACCTTGGGGTCAGCAGTGCCGCGCCGAGCGTGATCTGCAGAAGGTAGAGCGATACGAACGGATTGGACGCGCCGCCGCTCAGGTAAAGCTGCGTCGTCAGTGCCGCCATGTCGAAGATGAGCGCGACGAAGAGCTGGGTGTTGGTGATCGGCCTGATACCGCGCAGGACCAGCAAGCTGAAGATGTTGAGGCCAACCAGGAAAAGCACAACGCCGGCCATCTTCCCCAGCGGCAGCGGGATCTCGAACCAGTATTGCGTCGCCAGAATGGTGAGCACCTGACCCGCCACCGCCAGCCAACGCAGTTGGATGAGCAGGAACAAGTTCTTCCTGTTCGTTGCTTCGGGATTTGGTACCGCGCCATTGTTGGCGGCAAGGGACGCCGTCACCAGCGATTTGTCGCGGCGGAGCGCTTGCGTGGGAACGCTCATCTTGCTGGTCCTTGCCGCTGGGGGCGGCCGGTCATCGGCTTGGCCAGGGCGAGGGCAAGCATCGCAGCGAGCGTGAACCAGGTCAAAGCATAGATGAGGTGGCTGTTGCGGAAAGTCACGACGGTCAGCCCGCCGTGTGGCCAGCCGTCGATGCCGGATGCCTCAGCATCAACAAAATAGGGTGCGACATCCGTCAGGCCGCGCGCGGTTGCGATGGCAGCGACATCCCGCGAATACCAGCGATTGCCCGTGGTGTCATTCTTGCGCAGGAAGCCACCGCCTGGCTCGCTCATGCGCAACAGTCCATCGATGATGACCGGCGCGGTTGAGCCGCCGCTCTCTTGTCCGAACTCGGCCTTGCGCTCCGGGGGAATGAAGCCGCGATTGACCAGCACGACGAAGCCACTGTCGGTCCGCATCGGCGTCAGCACCCAATAGCCGCCGCCAAGCTCCGTCACCGCCTGGACCAGCGTGTTGGCGCCGCCCAGGAAGCGTCCGGCCAATCGCACATGGCTGTATTCGTAGCGGGCCGCGGTGATGCCGTTCCAGCTCTCCGGGCCAGGCGCTTCGAAAACCGGGGCATGAATGCGTTGGTCGACACGGGCGATCAGGTCGAGCTTCCAGGCCCGCCTCTCCAGCTGCCATATGCCGAGCCCGACAAACACCAGCACGCCGAGGAGCCCGAGCAGCACAAGGACAAGGCGCGATGCGGACGACCGGCCGGCGCCCTCTTGCGACGCGGGCCGCGGACCGATGCCCGTCGCCTCGGTGTTGGTTCTCCCAGAGCCCGCAACCGGGCTCATGGCATCTCGCGCATGTCGTGCAGCCCCGGCATCATGTTGGCGTTGAGATGATACATCACCCAGAGCGAGCCGGTCAGTACGATCACGACCAGGATCAGCGTGAAGATCAGCGCCAGCATCGACCATCCGCCTTCCGAGGTGGTGTTCATATGCAGGAAGAAGACCATGTGGACGACGATCTGCGCGACCGCGAAGGCCATGATGACGATGGCCATCGCCTGCTTGTCGTCGATGGCGCCGCTCATGACCAGCCAGAACGGGATGGCGGTCAGGATCACCGACAGGATGAAGCCGGTCAGATAGCTCCGGAACGATCCGTGTGCTGCTCCTCCATGGGCATGACCGTGACCCTCGGCATGATCATGAGCGCTCATCGCAACATTCCCATCAGATAGACGAAGGTGAAGACGCCGATCCAGACGACGTCAAGGAAATGCCAGAACATCGAGAGGCACATCAGCCGGCGGCGGTTCGCCTCGACGAGGCCAAATCGTGCGACCTGGGTCATCAGCGTCACCAGCCAGACGATGCCGAAGGTGACATGCAGGCCGTGCGTACCGACCAGGGTGAAGAAAGACGACAGGAAGGCGCTGCGCTGCGGTGTCGCGCCTTCATGGATCATGTGCGAGAATTCGTAGAGCTCGATCGACAGGAACGCCAGGCCGAACAGGCCGGTGACGGCGAGCCAGGCTTGCGTCGCCCCCACGCGACCCTTGTCCATGGTCAGCATGGCGAAGCCATAGGTGATCGAGGAGAAGAGCAGCATGGCGGTGTTGACCGCCACCAGATCGAGGTCGAACAGGTCCTTGGGTGCCGGCCCGGCCGCGTAGTTGCCGCCAAGCACGCCATAGGCGGCGAACAGCATCGCGAAGATCAGGCAGTCGCTCATGAGATAGAGCCAGAAGCCGAGCATGGTGGAGCCGCCTTCGGCGTGCGCATGCTCCTCTTCCAGATGAAACACCGGTTCGGTGCCGGCCATGATTGCTGTCGATGCCATGCTCAAACCCCAGCCCCGAGGAGCGTCGTCCTCGCCTCTTCCGTCCGAGTGACTTCGGCTGCCGGAATGTGGAAGTCGCGGTGATAGTTGAAGGTGTGGCCGATCGCGGTGGCGATGAGGCAAACGAAGCTCAGCGCCGCCAGCCACCAGATGTACCAGATCAGGGCGAAGCCGAGCGCGACGCTGAAGGCGGCCAGGATGACACCGCTGCCGGTATTGCTGGGCATGTGGATCGGCTTGAAGCCGGCGAGCGGCCTGGTGTAGCCGGCCTGCTTCATGTCAAACCAGGCATCGTTGTCGCGAATGACAGGTGTGAAGGCGAAATTGTAGGCAGGCGGCGGCGAGGAGGTCGACCATTCGAGCGTGCGGCCGTCCCATGGATCGCCGGTCGGATCGGCAAGCGCCTCGCGCCTGCGGATGGAGACGAAGATCTGGATCAGGAAGGCGGCGATGCCGCAGGCGATCAGCACCGCGCCGAAGGCGGCGATGACGAACCATATCTGCAGGGAGGGATCATCGAACACGCGCATGCGGCGTGTCACGCCCATCAGGCCGAGCACGTAGAGCGGCATGAAGGCGAACCAGAAGCCGACCACCCAGCACCAGAACGAGACCTTGCCCCAGAATGGGTCGAGCTTGAACCCGAAGGCCTTGGGCCACCAGTAGGCAATGCCGGCGAACAGCCCGAACAGCACGCCGCCGATGATGACGTTATGGAAGTGCGCGATCAGGAACAGGCTGTTGTGCAGCACGAAATCCGCCGGCGGCACGGCAAGCAGCACGCCGGTCATGCCGCCGACGGTGAAGGTGAGCATGAAAGCCACCGTCCACATCATCGGCAATTCGAAGCGGATGCGGCCCCGGTACATTGTGAACAGCCAGTTGAAGATCTTCGCTCCCGTCGGGATCGAGATGATCATCGTCGTAATGCCGAAGAAGGAATTGACGCTGGCGCCGGAGCCCATGGTGAAGAAGTGGTGCAGCCAGACGAGATAGGACAGGATGGTGATGACCACTGTGGCGTAGACCATCGAGGTGTAGCCGAACAGGCGCTTGCCGGAGAAGGTCGAGGTGACCTCGGAGAAGACGCCGAACAGCGGCAGGATGAGGATGTAGACTTCCGGGTGACCCCATATCCAGATGAGGTTGACATACATCATCGGATTGCCGCCGAAGTCATTGGTGAAGAAGTTGGTGCCGACATAGCGGTCGAGCGCCAGCAGCGAGAGCACCGCCGTCAGCACCGGGAAGGAGGCGACGATCAGCACGTTGGTGCAGAGCGACGTCCAGGTGAAGACGGGCATGCGCATCATCGTCATGCCGGGCGCCCGCATCTTGATGATGGTGCAGATCAGGTTGATGCCCGACAGCGTCGTGCCGACACCCGCCACCTGCAGCGCCCAGATATAATAGTCGACGCCGACGTCGGGACTGTAGCCCATGCCGGAAAGCGGCGGATAGGCGAGCCAGCCGGTGCGGGCGAATTCGCCGACGAACAGCGAGGCCATGACGAGGATGGCGCCGCCGACCGTCATCCAGAAGGAGAAATTGTTGAGGAACGGAAAGGAGACGTCGCGGGCGCCGATCTGCAGCGGCACGACGAAATTCATCAACCCGGTTACGAAGGGCATCGCCACGAAGAAGATCATGATGACGCCATGGGCGGTGAAGATCTGGTCGTAGTGATGTGAGTTCAGGTAGCCCTCGGAGCCATTGAAGGCGATGGCCTGCTGGAGGCGCATCATGATGGCGTCCGAGAAGCCGCGCAGCAGCATGACCAGCCCCAGCACCATGTACATGATGCCAATCTTCTTGTGGTCGACGCTGGTGAACCATTCACGCCACAGGTAGCCCCACAGCTTGAAATAGGTGATGACGCCGAGAAGCGCGATGCCGCCGAGTGCCACCGCGGCGAAGGTGGCGACAACGATCGGCTCATGCAGCGGCAGCGAGTCCCAGTTGAGGCGGCCGAAAATGAATTTGGTCAGTGTATCGGGCATCGCAAGTCTCTCACAGTTCGCGCCGCAGCAGGCCGAGGGCCGGGGTATCGGCCTCCGCGCTGCGGCTGTCTGTCCCTGGCCGGAGCAGTCCCGCCCCGCGCAGCGGGGACAGGTTCTTCGCCGGCCAATAGGTCGGCCGGGCATCGCGCGACGCGCGCGAGACGGCAGCGGCCTCCTCCGCCGTGCAGATGCTGGCGACATAGGAGGGATCGTTTCCGAACACCGCGCCGCGCCGCGCGAGCTTGTCATATTGCAGCGGCAAGGTGTTGCGCACACCCGCAAGGCCGAGACCGCCCTTGGCGTCGATCGACATCATCTCGTCCATGCACATCTTGCCGCGCTCGACGCACAGATTGAGGATGGCGCCATAGAGATCGGGATCGACGGAGGCGTAGTGGCGGACGGGTTCGTTCTCGCTCGGCTTTTCGAGTTCGAGATAACTGTCGCGGTTGAGAGCCGCGGATGCGGTCCTGGCCTGTGCCACCCACTGGCTGAAGACATCATCGGATAGGCCGTGGAAGGCAAAGCGCATGCCCGAAAAGCCGGCGCCGCTATAATTGGCGGAGAAACCGCTATAGGTGCCTGGCCGGTTAATGACGGCGTGCAGCTTCGTCTCCATGCCCGGCATGGCATAGATCTGCCCGGCGAGGGCTGGAATGTAGAAGGAATTCATCACCGCCGAGGAGGTGATGCGGAAGTCGATCGGCTGGTTGACCGGCGCCGCCAGCTCGTTGACGGCAGCGATGCCGTAATCGGGATAGATGAACAGCCATTTCCAGTCGAGCGCCACTACCTCGACCCTGAGCGGCTTGTGCAACTGGGTGACGGGCTGGCCGGGTTCGATCCTGTCGATCCGGCGGTACGGGTCGAGCAAATGCGTGCCGAGCCAGGTCAGCGCGCCAAGGCATATAATGATGAGAAGCGGTGCTGCCCAGATCACCAGTTCGAGTTTCGTCGAATGATCCCAATCCGGCGCATAGGTCGCCGAGGCATTGGAGTGCCGGTAGCGCCAGGCGAAAAAGACAGTCAGCGCCATGACCGGAACGATGATGATCAGCATCAGCAAGGTCGAGACCACCAGCAGGTCGCGCTGCTGGGCCGCGACATCGCCTGCCGGCGCGAGCACGACCATATCGCAGCCGCTCAACAGCCCGGTCAGGGGAAACAGAAGCAAGGCCCCAAATCGTTTCATCAGATGCTGCCCTCGATGGACCGCCACACGCGGAGGGATGTTGCGGTGCGGTATCAACAAAGGGCTACTGCCGGCGGCGGCGCGCTGACATTGGACAATTTGTCCAATGCCCAGCCGGGGTGGGTCTGGCACAGTGTGCCGCGCACAATGGAATCCCTGTGATTGGGTCCCAGATATTTCATTCCACGCGGTGGCGACGGACAAGATGGCTCAGACTTCGACTGCCGAACCAAACAGCGGGCTCATCGGCTCGGACCACGGCCAGGTCAGCGCGGGCGATATCGCGGTCGGCGTGATCGTGGGCAGGACGTCGGAATTCTTCGACTTCTTCGTCTATGCGATCGCGTCCGTCATCGTTTTCCCGAAGCTGGTGCTTCCGACGCACGATCCGCTCGTCGGAACGCTCTACTCCTTCGCCATCTTCGCACTGGCCTTCATCGCCCGTCCGTTCGGCTCCGTTCTGTTCATGGCCGTCGATCGCGCCTATGGCCGGGGGGCGAAATTGACGATCGCGCTGTTCCTGCTCGGCACCTCGACCGTCGCCATCGCGTTCCTTCCGGCCTATGGCGATATCGGTGCGCTTGCGATCTGGCTTCTGGCGCTGGCCCGCATCGGGCAAGGCGTGGCGCTCGGCGGAACCTGGGACGGACTTCCCTCGCTGCTGGCGCTGAACGCGCCTCAGAACCGGCGTGGCTTCTACGCCATGATCCCGCAACTCGGCGCGCCGATCGGCCTCATCGTGGCGAGTTCCCTCTTCGCTTTCTTCGTCGCCAACCTGTCGGCCGACGACTTCCTTGCCTGGGGCTGGCGCTATCCTTTCTTCGTCGCCTTCGCCATCAATGTCGTGGCCCTGTTTGCCAGGCTGCGCATTGTGGTGACGCCCGAATTTTCAAGATTGTACGAGAGCGGCGACCTGCAGCCGACGCGCATCAGGGATACGGTCAGGGCCGAAGGCCGCAATGTCGTCATCGGCGCCTTCGCGCCGCTGGCGAGTTTCGCCCTGTTCCACATGGTGACGGTGTTTCCGCTCTCCTGGGTGTTCCTGTTCACCAATGAGGGGCCGGCGCGCTTCCTGACGATCGAGGCGGTGAGCGCGCTGTTCGGCATCGCGGCCATCGTCGCGTCGGGGCCACTGGCCGATCGTGTCGGACGCCGTGCGCTGCTCGGCGGTTCGGCGATCGCCATCGCGACGTTCAGCGGCTTTGCCCCGCAGCTCCTGGATGGCGGCACCGTCGGGGAGGCCCTGTTCATGGTGTTGGGCTTCATCCTGCTGGGGCTGAGTTTCGGGCAATCGTCGGGCGTCGTCGCATCGAGCTTTTCGCGACACTATCGGTATACCGGCTCGGCGATAACATCGGATCTCGCATGGATGTTCGGCGCCGGCTTCGCGCCGCTCGCAGCCCTGCTTTTGGCCGGCAATTTCGGCCTCATCGCGGCGGGCGCCTACCTGCTCTCGGGCGCGGCCTGCACCTTGCTTGCCTTGTGGATCGACGGGCGGCGTTCGGTCGCGGATCGTCCGACCGACTGAACTCTATAAATGGCGGGAAGGGTCAGCGAGCGTCGCCGGAGCCGCTGCCCTCCCGGTCAGCGGAACATCGAGTCGCCATCCACGTCGAGCGCGGCGCCGTAGACGAAGCTCGCGGCGTCGGAGCAGAGGAACAGGATCGCTGCGCGGCAAGGTAAGGCTCGCCGAATACACCGGCGCCGTCACGCTCCTCCATGTCGAGCTGGACAGTGGTCAGACCTGCCTCGTCATCCACAATCAAGGACCGGCCACAATCAAGGACCGGCGCCCGAAACCGGCGCCGAGGTCGGCCTGCGGGCCGAACCCGGGCATCTGCACTTCTTCGACCAGGAAGGGCGGGCGATCTGATCTGCCGCGCTCCGGCGTTCTATTCCGCCGTCAGTGCGGCGACTTCCCGCCGAAACGGCAATGCGTCGCCGATGTCAGGTTCGTCCAGCTCCCGGGCGAAGCGGTGGCCGGCATAGGTTGCCCAGGCGATCGGTCCCGGTGCTTCGGCGTCGCCAATGACCTTGACCGAACGGATGCCGTTGTCGGCCCACTCGTTTTCCCGCGCCTTGAGCTCGCGCCAAACGGCGTCGTCCTGATTGCGTGACGTGACCAGGACGACGGCATCGGCCGCCAGATCCTGTTTCGCGCCGGTGTAGACGCAGGCCGTCACGACGCCACCTGAAGCGACACTCGTGACGGTCCTGTTGAGGACGATATCGACGCCGAGTTCAGCCAGGCGGCGGTGAATGGCCCCTTGCTCCAGCGTGTTGCGGGTCCAGTCCGAGACATAGGCCGATGGCGTCACCAGGGTCACCTTCGTTCCCCGAAGCGCCATCAGCTCGGCGAGAACGCCGCCCATGTAATAGTGGTCGTCGTCGAACAGCACGACCTTGCCGGCCGGAACCTTGCCGGCCATCAGATCGTCGGGCGAGTAGACCGGCATCGCGGCGTCGATCGGCATCGGCACGACATGGGCACGCGCGACGCCGTCGCGGCGCCAGGTCGATCCGGTGGCGATGGCGACGTTCTGGAAGCCGAACGAGAGGATGTCACCGGCCGACAGCCGGCTTTCGAAATAGATGTCGACATCGGGCATCTGGCTGAGCTGATACTGCCGATAGTCGCGCACCCTGCCCCAGGCCGACAGGCCTGGAAGTCTGCTTTCGCGCGCCACGCGCCCGCCAAGCTCGGTGCCCGCTTCCGCGATGGCCACTTTATAGCCGCGCAGGCCGAGCGCACGCGCGGCCTCCAGTCCGGCAGGCCCGGCGCCGACGATCAGCACGCTGTCGCTGTCGCCTTTCGCCTGCATGCGCTCAGGATGCCAGCCTTTGCGCCATTCCTCCATGAAGGTCGGGTTCTGCGTGCAGCGCGAGATCGACATGGTCATGTCGCCGGTGATGCAGATGTTGCAACCGATGCATTCGCGGATGTCCTCGATGCGGCCTTCCTCGACTTTCCTCGGCAGGAAGGGATCGGCGATCGACGGGCGCGCGCAGCCGATGAAGTCGAGCGTGCCCGACCTGATCATCCTGACCATCACGTCGGGCGAAGTGAAGCGGCCGACGCCGACGACCGGCTTCGAGGTCAGCTTCTTGATGCCCGATACCAGGCTTTCCTGCGCCGCCTCGTCCTTGAAGCGTGACGGACCCGAGCAATCCTCCCAGGCGCCGTGCGCGAGATCCCAAAGATCGGGCAGTTCGGCATGCATCTCGATCATGTCGCGGACCTCCGAATTGGCGAAGCCGTGTTCACCGATCATCTCGTCCAGCGACAGCCTGAGCGTCAGGCCGCACGTGTCGCCGATCGCGTCGCGCCCTTCCCCGATCAGCTCGCGCATCAGCCGCGAACGGTTTTCCAGCGAGCCGCCATATTCGTCGCCGCGCTGGTTGGTGGCCGTCGACAGGAAATGCTGGATGATGCCGAAGCCATGCGCGCCATAGAGGCACACCAGGTCGAAACCCGCCTGCTTGGCGCGTTTGAAGGCATTGCGGTGCCAGCGGCGCAGGTCGCGTATATCCTCTCTGTCCATGGCGCGCGCCTGCACCGGATCATTGGTGAAGGTGCGGATCGGCAGGGCCGACGGTCCGCGCGGCACCTCCTTGGTGTAGAGGTTGGGGCCGTTGATGCCGGAATAGGCGAGCTGGATGCCGGCCAGCGCCCCGTGCTCGTGCATGGCCTCGGCCATCTTGGCCAAAGCCGGAATGTCGGCGTCATCCCATAGCCGCAGTTCAATGAAGGGCGTGATCTCGGAGGTATGGTGCATCTCCGTCTGCTCGGTGAAGATCACGCCCCAGCCGCCTTCCGACTTGATGCGGCGCATCTCTGCCGCCGCCGATGGATCGCGATAGCCACCGCCATTGCAGTGCGGAACCTGATAGAAGCGGTTCTTGGCCGTCACCGGACCTATCTTCATCGGCTCGAACAGGATGTCGTAGCGTGGGTCGCGCATGTAGCTTCCTCCCTGCCGGCTCGACACCGCCGGTGCTGCCGAGACTACTCATAAGTTGGAGCCGGCGCGGGAAAACTACGGATTTCTTCTGTGCCGATTAGGACGCGCCTAATCGCGCGCGCCGGCGCGAATTAGTCTGTGTTGAACCGGGGCTGAGCGAAATGCGACTTCAGAGCATCGGCGGCATGATGCTAGACAGCCAGAACCCGACCGAGAGACAGAAAATGGACAGCATCAGGATTCTCGAACGGCTGATCGCATTCCCCACGGTGAGCCGCGACTCGAACCTCGACCTGATCGGCTATGCGGCCGACTTGCTCGAAGCGAGCGGCGTTGCCTGCCAGATCGTCCACGGCGCGGACAGGCACAAGGCCAATCTCTTTGCCACCATTGGCCCGGCAGGCAGACCCGGTGTCATGCTGTCCGGCCACACGGACGTCGTTCCCGTGGACGGCCAGAACTGGACGCTGCCCCCATTCGAAATGACCGAGCGCGACGGCAAGCTCTATGGGCGCGGCGCGGCGGATATGAAGGGTTTTGTGGCCTCTGCGCTCGCGATCTGCATCAAGGCCTCCAGGATCGCGCTTCGGACGCCGTTGCATCTGGCGCTCTCCTGTGACGAGGAAGTCGGCTGCCTAGGCGTGCGCGACCTGATCGAAATGCTGCGTGCGGCGCCGCAACGCCCGCTGCTGTGCATCGTCGGGGAGCCGACCAACATGCAGGTGGCGACCGGGCACAAGGGCAAGCTTGCCGCTCGCGCCGTCTGCAGGGGACGCGAAGGCCATTCGGCGCTCGCCCCGCTGGCGCTCAATGCGATCCACCTCGGGTGCGATTTCGTGCGCGCCTTGCGTGACGAACAGGAACGGCTGGCCCGCGACGGCGCCCGCGACGGCGACTACGACATTCCCTACACGACGGTTCATGTCGGCAAGATCAATGCCGGTGTCGCGCTCAACATCGTGCCCAACCTCTGCCACGTCGATTTCGAGATCCGCAACATTGCCGCCGACGACGCCGCCAGCATTCTCGACAGGCTGCGCGCCGCCGCGGTGCGCATTGCCGAGGACGCCGCTTCGATCGCGGCAGAGGCAGCGATCGACATCGAGATCACCAACACCTATCCGGGCCTCGACACGCCGGCCGCATCGGAGGCGGTGGCTTTCGTCAAGTCGCTGACCGGTGCCAACGACACGATGAAAGTCGCGTTCGGCACGGAGGGCGGATTGTTCAGCCGCGATCTTGGCACGCCTGCAGTCGTCTGCGGGCCGGGCTCCATGGCGCAGGGACACAAGCCCGACGAATTTGTCAGCGTCGAACAGCTGCGTCGTTGCGACGCGATGCTGGACAGATTGCTGGAACGGCTCACGGACGGCTGGCCGTGAGCCGCATGGCAGGCCTCACTTCACGATGCGCTCGGTACCGAAGACGCCCTGCTCGACGACGAAGCGGCGACAGTGGTCGATGAAGGCCTGCACCGTCAGCGTGCGATGCTCGGCGTTCGGCAGGGCAATCCCTATGGTCAGCGGCCTGAGGTCGCCCAACAAAGGCACAAAGACCAGCAATTTGCCGTCCGGCGACATGGTGTTGAGCGGCCGCATATTGGCGATGCCGTAGCCGAAGCCGTTGGCGACCATCGAGCGCATCACGGCGATGTCGCCGGTACGCTCGACGATCTTGGGCCGCAGGCCCCTAGGCTGGAAAGCCGACAGGAAATATTCTCTGCTGTAGGGCAGGTCAAGCAGCACCATCGGCTCATCGACCAGTTCCTCGGGCGTGATACCTGCCTTCGCCGCCAGGCGATGCGCGGCCGGCAGCATGACATAGGCCGGCAACTGCATCAGCGGCTCGAAAGTCATGTCTTGCGACAGCTCCAGATCGTAGGTCAGCGCGGCGTCTATTTCGCCACGTTGGAGCATCTCGAACAATTGCCCCTGGTTGCGCTCGAATTGCCTGACCCGCACATCGGGATAGGCGTCCTCGAATTTCTTGCGCAGTGCCGGCAGCACGATCTGGGCGAAAGTGAGCAGGCAGCCGATCGCCAGCGGTCCGCGCACCTTTTCGGCGATATCCCCGGCAATGTCGTGCAGCGCATCCGCGTCGTTAAGCAGACGCGCTGCTTCCTTGAGGAACAGGCGCCCGCCCGCCGTCAGCGCCAGCGCGTGCGAATGCTTGCGCACGAAAAGCTGCACGCCGAACTCGGCTTCGAGCTGAGCGATCGACGCCGAGATCGATGGCGGCGAGACATTCACCTGCTCGGCCGCCTTGGCGATCGAACCCGCTTCGCCAACGGCGACGAAATATTCGAGTTGTCTCAGCGTGAAGCGAAGCGGCATGGTGGCTATGTTGCCGGTTTGCAGCCGGCGATCAAGTCGCGGCCGCTTCTCAATATTTTATCCAGGTAGTCTTCAGCGCGGTGTACTTGTCGAGCGCGTGCAGCGACAGGTCGCGCCCGAAGCCGGACTGCTTGAAACCGCCGAAGGGAGTCATCGGGCTCAGCGCATCGACGGTGTTCACGGAAACCGTGCCGACGCGCAGCCCTTCCGCGAGACGATGCGCCCGCGACAGGCTGTCGGTCCACAGCGACGCGGCCAGGCCGTAGACGCTGTCGTTGGCGATGCGAAGCGCCTCGTCTTCGGTGTCGAAGGCGATCACCGACAGGACCGGACCGAATATCTCGTCGCGCGCAAGCGGGTCGTCGGGCGAGACGTCGTCGAAGATCGTGGGCTGCACAAAACTGCCGCGCCCGCCGACGGTAACCCGGTCGCCGCCGGTCACCAGCCGTGCCGACTTCTTGCCGCCATCGACGAAACGCATGACGGCCGCGGCGTGGCGCGCGTCCACCATCGCACCCATCCTGGATGCAGGGTCGAGCGGATCGCCGGGCTGGGTCGCCGTCGCGCGCTGCGCCAGTTTCTCGACGAGCGTATCCTTGATGCCGCGCTCCACCAGAAGCCGGGAGTTGGCCGAGCATACCTGTCCCTGGTTGAAGAAGATGCTGAAGGCGGCCATGTCGGCTGCCGCGTCCAGATCACCGCAATCGGCGAACACCAGATTGGGGCTCTTGCCACCGGTCTCCAGCCAGACCTGCTTCATGTTCGACTGGCCGGAATATTGCAGGAACATCTTGCCGACAGCGGTCGATCCGGTGAAGGCAAGGCAATCGACGTCCATATGACGGCCAAGAGCCTGGCCGGCCGTCTCGCCGAGGCCGGGCACCACATTGAGCACGCCGGCGGGCAGCCCTGCCTCCACGGCAAGCTCGGCCAGCCTGAGCGCCGAGAAAGGCGACTGCTCGGCGGGTTTGAGCACCACCGAATTGCCCGCAGCCAGCGCGGGCGCGCATTTCCAGGTCGCCATGTCGAGCGGAAAGTTCCACGGCACGACGGCGCCCACGACCCCGAGCGGCTCGCGCCGTACCAAAGCAAGGTCGCCTCGGGCCGTCGGCGCCACCTCGTCATAGACCTTGTCTATCGCTTCGCCATACCACTGGAAGATCGCCGCCGACCCCGGCACGTCGACGGTCGCTGCGTCCTTGACCAGCTTGCCCATATCAAGAGATTCCAGCAGCGCGAGCTCCTGCAGGTTCTCGCGCAGCAATTCCGCCAGCCGCAGCAGCACCCGTTTGCGATGCTGAGGGGTCGCTCTCGACCAGACGCCGGCCTCAAAACTGCGACGTGCCGCGGCGACGGCAAGGTCGATGTCCTCTTCGCCGCAGGAAGCCACCTCAGCGAGCGTTGCTCCGGTGGCCGGATTGATGCTGGTAAATGTTCTGCCGGAACGCGCGGGCATTGCCTTGCCGTCGATGAACGCCCTGTCGCGAAAACGGATAGCCGAGGCTTTGCTGATCCAATCCTTATGACTGAGTTCGCTCATGCTGGCTCCAGATTGTCGAACTACTCATCACCGGGAACGCCGTAACTTGGCGCACCGGACGGGTTGAGGGCGCGCGTGACATAAGCATCGAGCTGGGGCTTATAGATGTCCCACAGCATTGCCAGCTGCTCGACCGGACACCCTTCGGTCCAGTCGCAACGCAGGTCGGCGACCGGCCATGACACATCGCGTACCAGTTTCATACCGGCGGAGCGGACAGGCCCCGCCTCGCCGCCGGCCTCGAGCGCGGCTCGCATGGTGGCAATCAGCCGGTCTCCGAGATCGCCCTCGGAGGCGAGAAAGGCGTCCACCATGGCTTTCGGAACCCTATCGCTGGCAAGCAGGTTGCCGCCGCAGGCGACGTCCTCGCCGCGTGCCTCGCTCCAGATGCCAAGCGCTTTCGGTCCCGAATGGATCGCGCTGCCGCCGGCCTTGTCGACCGCCAGGACCTGCCGGTATTCGCTGAAAGCAGCCGTGCGCTTCAGGATCGCGACGGCTTCGGCGGCGGAGGCGCCTCGCGCCATCAGCTCCAGCGCCCGTGGCCCGAGCGTCGGGTCCGTGACATTCTGACTGGCAACGGCGCCGACGCCGGCCTGTGCATAGGCGCAGCGGGCCGCGACCGCGGGGGATGACGAGGACACCGCCACTCCGAACATGCCGGTGCGCCGGCACCGTGCGACGATGGAGAAGGTCATGGCGCTCAGTCCGGAATTACGGCCGTGCCGTCGATCTCGACCAGCCATTCCGGCCTTGCCAGGGCCGACACCACAAGGCCGGTCGAAACCGGATAGACGCCCTTGATGTATTCGCCCATCGTCCGGTAGACGGCTTCGCGATGGCGGACATCGGTGATGTAGACCACCACCTTCACCAGATGCTCCATGGTGCCGCCGCATTCCTCGATGAGCTGCTTGATGTTCTGCATCACCTTGTGGGTCTGCTCGACCGGATCGTGGCTGGCGATATTCTTGGCGGTGTCGAGATCCTGCGGGCACTGCCCGCGCAGATAGATCGTCCGGCCACCCCGTGTGACGACCGCCTGGCACAGATCGTTGTCGAGCTTCTGCTCGGGATAAGTGTCCTTCGTATTGAAGGTGCGAATTCGGGTATGCTTCATCTTGATCTCCATCAGGTCGGGCTCGCGGCCGTCGCCAGCTTTGGTCAGGCGTCCACGGTCTCGCGCTTAGCGGCGTGATAAGCGAGATATTTGCGCTGCGTCGAAATACGGTCGGCCACGTGCTTGGCATCGTGCCATACGCCCCAGATGAAGCTCGATCCCCTGCGCGACTGCCAGGGGAGGCCCAGGAAATAGATCCCTGGCTCGGTCGAGACGCCGCGCTGGTGCCTCGGCCGGCCCTGCTCGTCAAAGGCATCGACCTTCAGCCAGCTGTAATCGACGGCAAAGCCCGTCGCCCAGATGATCGAACTTATCCCGGCTTCGGTCAGATCGAGCTCGAGGATTGGATTGGTCACGCAGTCCGGGTCAGGGCCGATCCGGCGGGCCGCGGGTTCTTCGGGAAGGTCGAGACCGTTGCGCGCGACATAGGCGTCGGCCTCGTCCAGCAATGCCATCAGATTGGCATCACCGCGGGCAATGTTTTTGGCAAGATCGGGCGCGAAGGTCATGGCACCGTCCTGGTAGGCCCTCGTCATGCCGACGAGCGTAAGCCCCTGCGCCGCCAGACGGCGAAAATCGATCGTTTCTCCGCCCCGCGCACCGCTCACCGCGATCGTGACATGCTCCGTGCCGGGTCCCGGAGTTTCGAGGTCCCATTTGCCGAGAACGCCCAGCCACCAGCAGAAGTCGCGGCCGCGATAGGCGCGCGGCGGGCGGTCGTGCGCGCCGACCGAGAGATAGACGCGTTTGCCAGCACGCTGGAGTTCGTCCGCAATCTGGACGCCCGAGGATCCCGCGCCGACCACCAGCACCGCCCCTTTCGGCAACTGCGCCGGGTTGCGGTAGGCGCTGGAGTGGATTTGCAGGATGGCGGCATCGGCAGGAACGACCGACGGGATGACCGGGACCTGGAAAGGCCCGGTCGCCGCGACAACGCTGTTGGCCTCGATCACGCCATCGGACGTCTCGACACGGAATCCGGGCCGCCCGATGTTTCTTTGCACAAGCCTGACCTCGACGCCGCAGCGGACCGGCGCATTGATCTGCTTTGCGTAGGCGACAAAATAGTCGGCGACCTCTTCCTTGGAGGGAAAGCCATCGGGACCTGTCATAGGAAATTCCATGCCCGGGAAGCGATCGTGCCAGGCCGGGCCATTGGCAACCAGGGAGTCCCACCGCTGCGAGCGCCAGCGCTCGGCGATGCGGCCGCGTTCGAGAACGAGATGCGGCACCCCGCATTTGCTCAGGTGCTCGCTCATGGCCACCCCAGCCTGGCCGCCGCCAACGACAAGCGTGTCTATCGTCTCAACCGACATGCCCAGTCCTTTTCTGACCATCCGACAGCTCCCGCCGCACGCGATGAAACCGATTTCCGGCGGCCGGCAAACGCAGCCCCGGGAGATCCATTTCGCCGTGTTCCGGACAGGCCGTGCGCCATCCGGTCGCCTCCCCATTGGCGGTCACAAGTAGCAGCACGTGCCGGTGGGCGCCCATAACGAATCTCCGAAGTCACGCGTAACCATTTCCGAATTTCTCGTGCCGATGGACGCATCTACAGTTTCAGCGGCCGGATCCGCAGCGCCGCATGAGCTGGCCGCGAAGCTGGGCACGTGTCGGCACGGAATTGTTGCGGAACAGAACGCAGCCTCGCAGCGGTCCGTTCGGCAATGCCACGAGCCGGCATTCTCGAGGGGCTGGCATGAAGACTGAGAGCTATGATTACATTGTCGTCGGCGCCGGTTCGGCCGGATGCGTGGTGGCCAATCGGCTGAGCGCCGATCCGTCGGTCAGGGTGTGCCTGGTAGAGGCAGGCGGCAGCGACAACAGCCTGCGGGTAAGGATTCCGGCGGGCATTCTGTCGCTCTATGGCAACCCGAACTACGACTATTGTTTCGTCGGCGTGCCGCAGCCCCATCTCAACAACCGCAGCATTCCGGTCAACCGGGGCAAGGCGCTGGGCGGATCGAGTTCGATCAACTCGATGGTCTATATTCGCGGCGCCGCGCAGGACTATGACGAGTGGGCCGGGCTCGGCTGCATCGGCTGGGCTTACAACGACGTGCTTCCGGTGTTCAAGAAGCTGGAGCGCAACCTGATCGCCCAGGACCCGCGCTATCACGGCACGGACGGCGAGCTCATGGTCGACAATCCGCGCGATCCGAACGTGCTTTCCAGCATGTTCGTCAAGGCCGGGAAAAATGCCGGCTTGCCCGCCAACGACGACTTCAACGCCGAGAGCCAGTTCGGCCTCGGCATCTACAACGTCACCCAGAACCGGGGCCAGCGCTTCAGCAGCTTTACCGCCTTCATGCGTCCGGTGCTCCATCGCGGAAACCTGACGCTGCTCAGTGCATGCGAGGTGGTCGACCTTGTCATCGCCGAAGGGCGCGCCACTGGCCTGCGGGTGCGCCACGACGGCGAGCAAAAAATACTCGCGGCCAGCCGCGAGATCGTGCTCTGTGCCGGGGCCATCAACTCGCCCAAGATCCTGATGGCATCCGGCATCGGCCCCGCGGACGAGCTGCGGCAGATCGGCATCACGCCGATTCTCGATCTGCCTGGTGTCGGCAAGAACCTGCAGGACCATGTCGACGGCATGATCACCGTGCGCTCCAGGAGCACCAGGACGCTCGGCCTGTCGTTTGCCAACCTGCCCCGCATTGCGGCAGCGCCTTTCCAGTATTTCGCGCGCCGCAAGGGAATCCTCACCACCAACTATGTCGAAGCCGGTGGCTTTGCCAAAACCAGGCACGCGAACGGCCTGCCCGATGTTCAGTTCCACTTCGTGCCGGGCTATCGCAGCCATCGCGGCAGGCTCATCGAATATGGCCACGGCTACGCCATTCACACCTGCGTTCTCAGGCCGAAAAGCGTTGGCGAGATCAGATTGTCACGGGACAGTTCTCGCCGTGACGTTCTCATCGACCACCGCTTCTTCGCCAACGAGGACGACGCCATGGTGCTTGTCGAAGGCATCAAGATCGCGCGCAGGATCCTGGCCGCATCCGAGTTCGATGCGGTGCGTGGCAAGGAAATGCTTCCGGGCAAGGATGTCAGCAGCGACGACGAGATCCTGGCCTATCTGCGCGCCGAAGCTCTGACCGTCTACCACCCCGTCGGGACCTGCAAGATGGGGACGGACGCTATGGCGGTCGCTGATCCGGCGACGCTGAAAGTGCGAGGTATGGACGGGCTCCGGGTCGCCGATGCGTCAGTCATGCCGAAGCTGATCGGCGGCAACACAAACGCGCCAAGCATGATGATCGGACAGAAGTGCTCGGAGATGATCCTGGGCTAGGCGTATCGCGGCGAAAGGTAAGGACCCGCTCCGCCTTTCAACATCGTAGGCAGTTCAGCGTTGGCAACGCCGACCTGCCGACGACCCTTTGTGTTTCCTCGAGATTGCTCTCAATGATCCTCATCGATCTCGTCGTGTAAGAGGCCGAGGATGCGGCGCTTGAGGGCGATGAACTCGGGTTCGAGGATCACATCCATCGAACGCGGCCTTGGGATGTCGACCTTGATCTCGGCCTTGATCTTGCCGGGCCGGGCCGTCATCACCAGGACGCGATCGCCCAGGACCAGCGCCTCGTCTATATCGTGAGTAACGAACAGCACCGTCTTTTGCTGCCGCTCCCAGACGCGCAAAAGCAGTTTCTGCATGGTGCCGCGCGTCTGGCTGTCGAGGGCGCCGAACGGCTCATCCATCAACAGAACGGCCGGATCGTTGGCAAGGGCGCGCGCGATCGCCACGCGCTGCTTCATGCCGCCGGAAAGCTGGGCGGGGTAGTGGTCGGCAAACGGCGCGAGGCCGACTTCGTCGAGATACTGGTCGACGATCTGCTTGCGCCGCCCCGCCGGCAGGCCCTTGCGCTTGGGTCCATACTCGATGTTGGCGCGCACGGTGAGCCAGGGAAACAAGGTGTAGCTCTGGAACACCATGCCTCTGTCTGGACCCGGTTCGATCACTTCCCTGCCATCGACCTTGATGCTGCCTGAAGTCGCGTCGTTGAGGCCGGCCGCAAGGTAGAGCAGGCTCGATTTGCCGCATCCCGAAGGGCCGACGATGACGCAGAATTCGTTCTTGGCCACCTTCAGCGACACATCGTCCAGCGCCAGCACGCCGTTGGCGTCGCCGTAACGCAATGTCACGTCCTCAACGGCCATCGTCGTGCCGGTCGAGCGCGGATCGCCGGTCGTCGCGGCCGTGCCGGCCAGATCGTTCGCCTTTATGGTCTCGCTCATTGCTACCCTTGATCCGACTGCGGTTTGCGAGCTTGCGTTCAAGATCAGGATGCCCATGGCGCGACCCTGGCCCGGATGATGCGGAACGCCGTGTCGGTGATAAGGCCCAGAAGCCCGATCGCGGCGATTGCCATGAAGATCACATCGACCTGGAAGCCTCGCATCGCCTTCAGGCTGATATAGCCGAGGCCGCTCGACGCGGCGACGAGTTCGGCCACGACCAGATAGGTCCAGGCCCAGCCCATGGTGACGCGAAGCGTGTCGAGGATAGCTGGAAGCGCGGCCGGGAAAATGACGTGCCACACCGCTTCGCTCCGCTTGGTGCCCAAAGTGTAGGAGGCGTTGACCAGGTCCCTGGAGACGCTGCGCGCACAGTCCGAAATCATCACGAGCTGCTGGAAGAAGGTGCCGAAGAAGATGACCGCTATGCGCTGTTCGATACCGATGCCGATCCAAAGGATGAACAGGGGCACGAAGGAGGTCACAGGGAGGTAGCGGATGAAGTTGACCAAGGGCTCCAGCGGCGCCTGCACCACCCGATAGGTCCCCATCCACAGCCCCAGCGGCACCGAGATCAGCGAGGAGACGATGAAGCCCAGGATCACCACCTTGGCGCTGGTGAAAGTGTGGTAAAAAAGGCTGCCGTCCTGGGACATGCGATAGGTCGTCTGCAGCACGGTTCCGGGCGTCGGCAGGAACATGTTCGGCACGACGCGGCCATAGGACAGCAGCGCCCAGCCGCCGATCACGGCCACCCACATCGCCAGCGCGAGTGTCGTTGCCGTGCTGGCGGGAATGTTGGCGAATGGGGTCGTCAGGCGTGTCCACGCCGTCCGCCTCTGTGCCATGGCATGGCCTCCGTTGATTTTCTGAAGCGAGAAGGCTCCGGCCCGTCGGGAAACCGGGGTCGGCCCAAGCGGACCGACCCCGGTTTCTCGAAGGCTCATTGTTCCCTGATGAAGTCGGTATCGAGGATGGTTTTCGCGTCGATCGTCATCTTGAGCTTGCCGGCCTTGCCCCAGATGTCCTGCGCGAAATTCACCAGCTCGGACGCCTCGCTCTTTTCCGGCGTACCGAAGAATTCCAGGTTGCGATCGCGATCGTAATAGCGCACGCCCTTGGCACCGGCGGCGAAATCCTCGGGCTTTTCGAGATAGCCGCCAATGCCCTTGGCCATGATCTCATAGGCCTTTTCCGGATTGGTCTTGATGTATTCAACCGCTTTGTAATAGCCCTTGACGAGGGCCTTTACGTCCTCGGGATGTTTTTCGATCAGATCGCATTTGAGGGCGATCACGTCGACGATCAAGCCAGGGGTGGTCGTGGAATCGATCAACACCTTTCCCTTGCCGCCCTTGCGGACCTCGGTGAGGTGCGGCTCCCACGTCACGGCGGCGGGAACCTGGCCGGCGATGAAGGCGGTCGCCGCGTCATCGGCGGTCATGTTGGTGATGGTGACGTCATCCTCGGTCATGCCTTCCTTTTTCAGGAGCACGTTGAACCAGAATTCGGAAACGGAGCCCTCGTTCAAGGCCACCTGCTGGCCCTTCAGATCCTTGAGCGACTTGATATCGGGCTGCGTGACGACGCCATCACCGCCGTGGCTGTCGTCGAGCGCAAGGACGTATTTGAAGCAGAGATCGTCCGAGCGGTACTTCATCAGCTCGTCGACGGTGGAGGCGGCGCCATCGAGATCGCCGCCGGCGACCGCAGCCATGTAAAGCGCTGATTCTTCTATGACCTTCAGGTCGACGTCGACGCCGGCCTCCTTGAAGTAACCGAGGTCGCGGGCAAGAAACAGCGGCCCGTAACCTACCCAGGTCGTCATGCCGAGACGGATGGCGCCCGCATTGGCGGGAGCTGCAAGCCCCAGGCCCAGCAGGCCTGCGCCGACCGCGCCCATCAGGCAGTTTCGAAATGTCTTCATTGTCGTGGTTCCCCTATGGCTGTTGCCGGCATCGGCCTCATTCTCGCGGCCTATGCCGGTTGCGTTTCGGCAGCCGCTCTTGTTTGGGCGTCGCCTCCCAGCGAGCCTTGCGTGTTCTAAGGTTTGCAACAGAGCATCCGGGCCGGATCGCAAAAAGAAGTCTTTTTCTGCCCATTGCTTCGTCGAAACCGAAGCGGCTCGATAGCCGATCGGCGGCCTGGCTCTGGACCTGGCTGGCCATTTTCCGCAGGGTCGCCGACAGAAGCGGCCTCAATGCCGCAGCGCTGGAAAAGACAAGCGCCTCGTGCGCGAACCCGCTCCTGCGGAGGCACAGGAACCGACGAGAGCGGCCGACGTTTTCGCCAGATGAACGAAGCTGCCCGCACGGGATTGGAGAGCCCGCCGAAACGCAGGCTCATCGGACTGGAGCCAAGGTGGAACTGAACGGCGGATGTCTTTGCGGCCGGATTCGCTTCAACGTCACAAGCGAACCGAGAGTGCACTATTGCCATTGCGATATGTGCCGGCGCGCGACCGGCAGTGCATTTGCGGTCCTGGCGTGGGTGCCTTCGCCAGACCTGACCTGGGTCGACGCCACTCCCGCCTATCGCCGATCTTCGCCAATCGCCCAAAGGGGGTTCTGTCCTGCCTGCGGATCGCCGCTCAGCCTTGCCTATGACGTCTCGCCCGGGGAAATCGCGCTGCATGTCGGCACATTCGACGATCCAGCGCGGCTGGAGCCTCGCTACAATTACGGATCAGGGCAGCGGCTTGGCTGGGTCTGCTGCGGCGTGGACTTGCCGCACCGCGAAACCGAGGAACGCTGGTAGCGCCTGAAGGCGATGCGGCTCGCTGGCCGAAAGGACGGAGATCGATGTGATGAGTATTTTCTATCGGGCGGCCAAGATTGCGGAGCAGGCGCATGCATCGCAGCATGACAAGACAGGAGGCCCCTATATCGATCATTGCCGTCGAGTGGTCGACGCCGTCGAAACGATAGATCAGAAAGTCGTCGCCTATCTGCACGATGTCCTGGAAAAAAGCGAAGGCTGGAGCAGGGCCAAGCTCGAAGAGGCGGGCTTTGGACCGACGATCGCTGCCGCGGTCGACGCCATGACACGCAGAGAAGGCGAGGATTATTTCGCATTCGTACGCCGGGCCGCATCGAACCCCTTGGCGCTGCCGGTAAAACGGGCGGATCTGGCCGACAATATCTGGCAATCAAAGCAGATCGGAGCATCCACGGCCAAGTATGAAGAAGCATTGCGCATTCTTGACGACGAGTTCACCAAGTGAGTGCCGGGATGCTGGCGGCAATCGCGTCCTGGCATGCGACAAGCGCCACTGGACGATGCCTGTAGTCGCGCGATGCCAGAATACATGGATTACGGGAACCAACCCGTTTGGTAATTTTCGTACCAACGTTTTTAGTGACACGCTGGGTGGGTGGTTTTATGAATCCGATGATCGATCCGCGTCCGGCATGCCCTCTGATGCGCAATGCCTGGCTGCCTTCGGATCGCTTCGAGACCAAGGTGACGCCCATGCGGGAATTGCCGAAAGACATTGACGCCGATGTGGTGATCGAAATCAGCAGATTGCTGGACGACAGCGCGCTTTTCGTGCCTGTCCGCGTTCATGAACTCACAGCAAGGGTAAGGCAGAAAGTGAAGACGGGATTGCCGGATCGTTCGATCGAAGAGTTGATCGTGGAAATGGCTTCCTTGCGTCGGTTGGCCATGGCCTTTGAACTGCCCGGATCGGAAAATGTGGTGCAAATTCCACAGCGACTCCTACGCTGACCGCATCAAGGTCACGCGCTCCACCCGGCGGTCAGGACAAGCGATGCCTCGAACACCTGGGCGCCCGCCTCATTGCGCACCTTGCCGGTATCTTGACCAGGTCGCGATCCGGCATTTCATCGCGAGCGACTTCCTGCGAAATGCGAATGGCTTCTGCCCTCGCCTGTTCTCGCGATTCAAATGGCTGGCCGTCGTTGGGTACGGGGCCATGACCGTTATAAAGATCGAAATGACACCGTTTCATTTTCGGGGCAGCCTTGGACACCTCTAGCGTGCTAATACCCAGCGACACTGGTGGTTCCCGCTCCGGCGCTTGCGCCAGAATACGCGCAGGCTGCCGATGATAGGGTCCGCCATCTTCCGAAGGCCTAAGGTCCGGCTGCTATCCTTGCGTCCAGGACATCTGGCGATCGGCGTTTCAACCCCGATCGCCTCGAGGCTATGATGTTAGAGTCCCTCTATCTGCAACTCGGCCAGCATGACACTCTGTCGGACGTCGAGAAGGTCTTGCTGGCCGAAACGGTTGTTTTCGGACGCGAGTTCGAAAAGGGGCAAGATGTGGTCAAAGCGGGGTCCCGGCCAACCTATAGCACCATGCTGCTGGATGGCCTGGCGGCACGCTACAAGGTGCTCGAGGACGGCGGCCGGCAGTTCACGTCCTTGCAGGTGCCCGGCGACTTCGTCGATCTCCACGCCTTTTTGCTCAAGACCATGGATCACGGTATCGTCGCGCTGTCGCCTTGCCGGGTGATGTACGCGGACCACAACAAGCTGAAAGCCATTACGGAACAGGCCCCTCACCTGACCCGGCTGTTGTGGCTCGATACGCTGGTCGATGGGGCCATACATCGCGAATGGATCGTGGCAATGGGCCGCCGCTCCAGGACCTCGCATCTGGCCCATCTCATCTGCGAACTGTTCGTACGTCTGCAGGCGGTGAAACGCACCAGCGGCATGTGTTTCCATCTACCGTTGTCACAGACTGAAATGGCCGACGTGCTTGGGTTGTCGGTCGTGCACATGAACCGGGTGATCGGAGGCTTGAAGAAGATCAAGGTAATCACCTGGACGAACCATATGGTCACCATTCTGGACTGGGACCAGCTTGCCAGGCTTGCCGAGTTCGACCCTACCTATCTGAGCATCAACAACGAACCGAGATGAGCAGCCTTAAACTCAGTTATGAGGCGGATTGCTCCACCACAACTCAAGCGGCCCGCGTTACGAGCGGGCCTTGTCATCCCCTACGGGTGGATAGCGCCTGATTTGGCGGAAAGCCGGTCCAGCAGCTTGCGCGATTCCTCGATTACGCGCCGCGTGTCTTCAATATTCGAGCGAAGATCGGCAATCTGTGCCGCCGCCCTCCGTTGATATAGGCGCGCACTTTCATTGAGGAAGTAGTCAGGTTCCCACGGGTCCATCGCGATCAGGTCCGTTGCGCACCAGTTCGAACGTTACCTTCACCATAACGAGGGGTTTGCTAGCACCAGCACGGACATGCAGGGCAACCTCTCGGAAATTGCCTTCAGGCATCTGGTCCTTTGCTATTTCGAGCAACGCCTTTGCCGCCTCATCCTCAGCTGCCTCCAAGCTCGGAAGCTCGGTTCCTTCAGTGTCCGGGAAGGAGGTTCCGTTGTCGACTAGATCAAAATAATAGCGCGCCATCATCGCTGACAAGGCGGCGCGACCTTTGTTCCTCTCGACTTATCGCGAGTGCCGGGTAACGCATGCTTTGAATCCTCAGTATAGGTTACGCCGCCGATAACAGCGTGAGGATCAGTTTCACTACCGGGCTTCCTGCGCATACAATCCGATAACTACCGAGCTGCGGTCACGCGCCAGACCGTGTTTCCGACATCGTCCGCAATCAACAGCGCGCCCGCCTTGTCGACGGCAACGCCCACTGGCCGCCCATGTGCCTTGTTGTCATTGTCAAGGAAACCGGTGACGACGTCCTGAGGCTTACCGTCAGGATGACCTCCATTGAACGGTATGAAAACGACCTTATAGCCGTTGAATCGCTTGCGGTTCCAACTGCCATGTTCGCCGACAAAGGCGCCATTGCGATAGGATTCGGGCAGGTTGGTGCCGGTGTAAAATGCCAGGCCCAGGGGCGCGACATGGGAACTCAGTGCATAGTCCGGAGGGATGGCCTTGGCGACCAGGTCCGGCCGCCGCGGCATCACCCGCGGATCGACATGCTGGCCATAGTAGCTGTAGGGCCAGCCATAAAACGCGCCGTCCTTGACCGAAGTCATGTAGTCGGGAACCAGATTGGGGCCGAGTTCGTCGCGCTCGTTGATGACGGCCCACAGCGCTCCGCTCTGCGGCTCCCAGCTTAAACCGTTGGGATTGCGCAGCCCGCTTGCGAAAATGCGCGAACGGCCTGTCGCCCTGTCGACCTCCCAGATCGCGGCGCGATCCTTTTCCGCCTGGATGCCGTTCTCGGTGATGTTGCTGTTGGAGCCGACGCCGACATAAAGCAGCGATCCGTCCGGACTGGCGACGAGAGACTTGGTCCAGTGATGATCGATCGGGCCGCCGGGCAGCGGCGTCAGCACGGTGCCTGGCGCGGTGATCTTGGTCTCGCCGGATGTGTAGGGATAACGCACGATCGCATCCGTGTTGGCGACGTAGAGATCGTTGCCGACCAGGGCCACGCCGAAGGGCGAATTGAGATGATCGAGGAAGACATCCTGCACGTCGGGCACGCCGTCGCCGTTCGTATCACGCAACAGCGTGATGCGGTTGCTTCCCTCGGTGCCGCCGCCCGACGTCGCCATGGACTCGATCCAGCCCATGATCAGGTCCTTCGGACGCTTGATCGCGGCGCCGGGCGGCGCCACGGACTCGACCACGAGAACGTCACCGTTCGGCAAGGTGTAGAGCGAGCGTGGATGCTTCAATCCCTTGGCGAATGCCTGGATCTGCAAACCCTTCGCGACCGTTGGTTTCTCGTCCTGCTTCCAGCCGACGACCGAAGCGACATGCATGGGCGGAACAAGATATTGCGTTGGTTCAGGCAGTGTCGGATTTGGCCCGACCTGGCCGCTTGGGTCTGGGTCGTCGTTGCTGCAGGCGGGCAATGCCAAAAGCGATCCGCACAACAGACCGAACCCAAGGGCACGCCGGATGTGAGTGTTCGAAACCCGCAGGGCGTTCATTCGAGCACCTCGACGCGGGTGCGGCCGGTGCTCCATTCCAGCAACCACACGAGAACCAAGACGATCACGGCCGCCGCGGAGAGGATGAGCCCTGTCGGCACGACCGACGTCCAGGCGTCACGGCTGTGCACCAGCGCGTTGAAGAACGACAGCACAAGCACCACCAGGCTGCCGAGCAGATAGGCTCCGTGCGTACGGAGAATTCGACGGGTGAAGAGATCGAAAAGCGCCGCAAGCACCGCAAGAGCGCCCATCACGAGGCCGGCAAACAGCAGCCATGCGGAAAAATCGGCCCACATCATCTCCGCCGTTCGCCAATAGGTGAGGTCGGTCAGCAGCGTGCCGATGAAACAGGCATTGGCGACCGCCATCGGTGTCCGATGGATCGGACGGCCGACGACCACCGGGATCGATCGCGAATTGGCCACGGATCTTCTCCGCCCCTGCTCCAGATGGCATCTGGGCTTCAAACAAACCTGAAGTTGAGATGTTCCGGGAACTGTTCGCGTTCAAGGACTTGTGATTGCCCTGACCAATGCCGATCGCTGTCGGCGGTGAATGGCGCGAAGCGCGGTGTGCTCCGGGAATTCAAGTTCGCAATGTCCGCAGCGCGAGTAACATTGCCTGGCAAGCGGTGGGACGCCAGTTCCATTCCGTGTGCGAGATGAGCAGGGCCCGTATCGCCTCCCGCTAGTGAGATTAGGTTCGGCTTCGTACGTTTCTTACCGAGCCTTGGCCCTTTATTGTCAGTCATTGGCAGATGCCTAGATTAACCAGGCGGCATCCCCAAATCATGCCGCAGTGGCCGATGCGGGCTTAGGCAATGTGCCGTCACCGGCATCGTCGCGTCGGCCACTTCCGCGATCCTCGCCCTGCAATGCCGGCATGATGGCGGTCAACTGGGCGGGCGGTCCTGCCTCGAAGGGTTCTTTGAACCGAGGTCCCCGACCAGCCGACGGTATTGCAGTTCGGGAGGGCCGTAAGATTCCCGTGCCAGCGCCACGAGACCTTTCCGATCCCGGATCGTGATTTCGCCGCGGCGGGCACGGATGTAGCCATGGCTCTCGATTGTCTGAAGCCCCACTGTAACCCCGGGGCGCCTGACGCCCAGCATGACGGAAAGGAATTCGTGGGTTATCATAAGCCTGTCGCCAACGGTCCGGTCGCTGCACATCAGAAGCCATCTCGCCAGCCTGACCTCCAGGCTGTGTCGCGCGTTGATCGATGCCGTGTAGCTGGTCTGGACGTGGAGATACTGGACGTAGCGCAACAGGAACGGCCGCAAGGTAGGGCTCTCTTCCAAGGCTTCGACGAACGGCGCGGCGCTCATCCGTATCGCTTCGCTCGTCGACTGGATGTAGCAATCGAAGCTTGCCAGATCGTCGCCCATGATCAGCGCCGAACCGGTCATACCTTCGAAGCCGATTATTCCCACCTCTGATTCAGCCGTTCCCGCAGTCTTGGCGACGACCGATGCGATGCCACTCTCCAGGAAATAGACAGCTTCGATCTTTTGGCCTTCGATCTCCAACGGCGAGCGCAACTCTAGAAAAACACTTTCGAGATGCGGCCGCAGCCGCTCGAAATCGGCCACGCTCATTCGGCGCAACAACTCGCTCTTGGCCTGCAGAATCTTGGGATCCACGAGACGCTCTCCACTTGGGCAAGAGCACTGGGATCTCTCGGCCGGCCGCGCCCCTCGAACGAGGGGACGGTGGCAAAACATAAACTGTCCCACCCGGCCAGCACTAGGCAGGCGGCCGCGTCGGTATGAAACCGACAATAGCTGCTGTGGACAAATCGCAAGTTTTGTCGACTATCCATCCTTCGCCAGAAGACGAGCTTCCCTGAGGATCGAAGAGCGGTCGAACCCTACCAGCAACACTATGTCACGTATCTGCTGTTCCGTAGCGCCCGATTCCCGGGCAAGTGTACGAACGGCTTCGGGCGCCAGACCGGGGCGCTCAGGGTCTTTCGTCATGACATCCTAGCCTCACGCTGGGGCAGGAGTGCGATGGTCGCTCCCAAGCGTCAACGCCCGGATCGTGCTGCTGACGACCTCTTTGTGTACGCCTTCGTACCGAACTTGGCGAATCAATTCGAAACACGCCGGTTCGGGTGATTCCGGCGCGCCTTTTTTTGTACTCGCCCAAAAGTCATTGCAGATCATGGCTATGCGCGTTCGGAACGCCGCGCCTGTTTGCCGCGTTTGAGCTTGGATCGCTTTCCATGCAGAGGTGAAACCCCATGTTCGATTGGCTGAAGCGCGGCGCGCCAGAACCGCGCAAGGGCATGCCCAGCCCCCGCCTCGACGAACAGGCTTTCAAGCGTCGCTATGGCGAACAGTTCAACGATCCGGCGTTCGAGCCCCTGGCTGCCGACATCGAGCGAATAACGGAGGTCGCCTGGCAGGCCTACAGGGATTCCAGGAAAAGCCCGCGGACCCGAAAGGCGGGCCGTGGCTTCGCCGATCCCGATTACGATCTGGCGGTCGATTGGCTCGAGGCGAGACAAGCAATCGAGCGCGCAAAGCGCATGAACGAGCTGGGCAAACGACGCCGCGTCCTGATCGTGAACGGATCGCCGCGCAGCGAGCACACCTGCCCCGGCGAGATGTCCAAATCCTATCGTTTTGTCGAAATCGCCCGGAAGATCTTCAAGGCCGGCGGCGCGGAAGTCGAGATCCTGGATTTGTCCCGGCTGGCCGCCGAATACGGCCGCAAAATCTACCCTTGCAAGGCCTGCTTCTCCACCGCTGCCGCGCTTTGTCACTGGCCTTGCTCCTGCTATCCAAATCATTCGCTCGGCCAGACGCAGGACTGGATGAACGAGATCTATCCAATGTGGGTTGCCGCCCATGCGGTGATGATCATAACGCCTGTCCACTGGTATCAGGCCACCTCGCCGCTGAAGCTGATGATGGACCGTCTGGTATGCGCCGATGGCGGCAATCCCGATCCTAGTTCCACGCACGGCAAGGAGGCGCGGGAGGCGAAGGCGCTGGAACTCGAGGGATGGGACTATCCCCGGCACCTTGCCGGCCGGCTCTTCTCGGTAATCGTGCACGGCGATACCGAGGGAGCCGAAAACGTCCGGCGCTCTTTATCGGATTGGCTGAAATCGATCGAAATGGTCCCGGCGGGGCCGAAGGCCGAACTCGACCGCTACACCGGTTATTGGAAGCCATACGCTACCAGCCACAACGAGCTCGACGACGACATGGACCTGCAGGAAGAAGTCCGAAACGCGGCGCGTACGCTTCTGGCCGCTGCGGTCGCTCGGAAGGAGGGCACTTTCGTCGCCGCTGGACAGTCGCTGACCGATCCTCGGCAAAAATGATGTTCGACGGCTTTAGCCTGGAGATCGTCAAGCTTGCGGATGCGACATTGCGCGTGCGCCATGGTGGGGCTGGCCCGCCAGTGTTGCTCCTGCATGGGCACCCGCGAACCCACACCACATGGCATCGCGTCGCGCCGATCCTGGCAAGACATCACACCGTCATTTGCCCGGACCTGCCGGGGTTCGGGCAATCGTCCGTCCCGGCCGATGCCTGGGAAAGCGCGGGATCTTCAAAGCGGGCAAAGGCCGGCATTTGCGTGGCTCTCATGCACAGGCTTGGTTTTGATCGTTTCGCCGTCGCCGGGCATGACCGTGGCGCCCTTACCGGGTTCAGGATGGCGATGGATCATCCTGCCAGTATTTCGCACCTTGTCGAAATCGATGGCATTCCGGTCCTTGAGCATCTGGAGCGTTGCGACAGCCGCTTTGCGACAGAGTGGTGGCATTGGTTCTTCTTTGCCCAGCCAGACAAGCCCGAGCGCGCCATCAATGTCGATCCGCAGGCCTGGTATGGCGGATCGGCCGAGGCGATGGGCAGAGAAAACTTCGAGGACTATCAGGCGGCGATCAGCAGTCCGCATGTCGTGCATGGCATGCTGGAAGACTACCGGGCCGGGCTCACGATCGATCGCCGGCACGATGCGGAGGATCGCGCCCGAGGGCTCCGGGTCGAATGCCCAACGCTTGTCCTGTGGTCGCTGCGCGACGATCTTGAACGGCTCTATGGTGATGTGCTGGCGATCTGGCGCCCATGGGCCCGGCACCTGCAGGGCCGAGGCATCGACAGCGGCCACCATGTCGCCGAAGAAGCACCGGACCTGTTGGCAAAGGCGATCCTGGACTTCCTTGCTTGAACAGCCGCTGCCGGATGACACGCAGCGTTCGTTCCCCGGGAACAAATCTCCCTTTGGAAAATTGTGACGCCGAGAAAAATGCCGCATGCTCCGGGCCGGAAATATCGCCTTGCGACGGAGTTCTCATCGAGCAGGGGCTCGCCATACGGTCTGACAAGGCCGGCCAGACGGCGCCAGGGGCGATCGCGCCGGCAAGGATGTCGCCGCTTGCCGGGACAGGGGGCCACCATTGAACGCACCAAATAGGCTTGGGCCAAGGAGGTGTAAGATCGATCCCAATCTGTGGTTCGCCTTTCTCGGCACCGTGATCCTGTTGCAGATGCCGCCTGGGCCCGACAGCATGCTGGTCATGGCACGTGGCATCGGGCAAGGCCGTGGCGTGGCGTTGTTCACGGTCGTGGGAATGACATTGGGCGCAGGCATGGTGCAACTGCCGCTGGTCGCCCTGGGTGTCTCCTCGCTCTTGCGTGCATCGCCATTGGCATTTGACACGCTCCGTTGGGCTGGAGCAGCCTATCTGGTCTGGTTGGGCATAAGTTTGCTCTCGGACACGAAAAGCGATCTGGATCTCGATTGCGTCGAGCGCGTCGGGCCGCTCGCCGCGATGCGGGAAGGTATGATAGCCAACCTCATCAATCCTTGGCCCATGACCTTCATGATCGCCTTCCTGCCTCAGTTCGTCGATCCGAACCGTGGCTCTGTCTGGTTCCAGATGCTGATGCTCGGCGCGACCCAGAAATTGACTGGCGTCTTGGTCCTGGGGACCTATGCGGTTGCTTCTGGTGTGCTCGGCGAATGGGTCATGCGTCGACCCCGCGTGAGACTTTGGCAACAACGGATAGCGGGCTGCTTCATTGTCGGCCTTGGCATTCGAATGGCCGTGGGCGGCGGGGCCGGCAAGTGAAGCCAAAGTCTCCTCCGCAGATCCAACGATGACAAGATCGAAGCAGGTTTCAGACTGGGCATGTTCAGCGAGCCGCGCAGCACGGAAGCCGGATCTCCTGATCGAGTTGGTTGAAACCGGCGGGGATGCCAAGGCAGAAGCGGGCGCTGCGCTCTATCGCTACAATGTGGCCAAGTCCGGCGCCGCGGATCGAATGCCGATCGGCGCCATAGTGCGGGATGCCTCGGGAAAGGTCGTTGGGGGTTTGTGGGGCAGGACTGAGCTTGGACTGTTGTTCCTGGACATGTTTTTCGTGGCTGAGGATGTTCGAGGAAAGTCGTATGGCAGCCGGCTCCTTTCAGCCGTTGAAACAGAGGCAAGAAAGCGTGGCTGCGCCCGCGCCGTGGTCGAGACCAGCAGCTTCCAAGCACCTGGCTTCTATGTTCGCCACGGATACGAGGAATTTGGCAGGGTTGAGTTTGGCATTCCAGGCGCCGCGCGCATCTTCCTGCGAAAAGAGCTCTGAAGATTGGAGCGACAACCCTTTCGCGAGCTGGTGTATCGAAGGCGACGCTTCATTCGAAGCGCCCGCCGCAATCGTGGTTGCTGAAGTGGCGGAGCCCCCACTGCCAATCGGTTGAAGCTCCCGCCTTGCCTTGCGAGAATCGCCCATCGTTGCGGTGGCTCCAGTATCCTCGGCTAGGATTTTTGTTCCAACGGGAGAGAGATCCGTTCCCGTACGGACTGCTCCGTCGTGTCGGCCGCGGACTTGACGATTTCACCAATCTGGTCGGCCACCGTGCCTGCTTGTGTGTCCTGCCGTCCAGCTTCCTGCTTGATCGTCTCATAGGCGTCCGCGGCAACCTGCCTGGCCTGATCGAGGCCTTGCTCGAGCATGGTCTCCGAGGTGTTGCGAAGCTTCTCGCCATAGCCGCCCAGCTGCTCATCCTCCATTGCGGTATGGGGCAACATGGCGCCTATCGCGGCGCCGATGGCGAGACCGACCGCCGCAACGGCGAGGGGCTGATCGTTCAACAGCTCCTGTGCCGAGCGGCTGGCTTTCGCAGCCATGTCGCCAGCCGTCGATCCTGCGCTGGCGGCGTTGCTCGTCAGCCCTTCGGCGACGCCGCTTGCTGCGCCCGATATGGCTGCGCCAGCGCTGCTTGCGGCCGACGTGAGCGATTCAGCGGTTCCGGAGAGCGTGCTGCCCAAGCCGCCGCCCTCCGCCTCGTCACCCCCGCTGGGCGGGGTTGGCGCCGTATAGCCGGCCGGGCGACGGCTGCCGTTCGACGGACCGCTGCCCAGCATCAGCCAAGCCAGACCGGCGCCCACCATGGTCACGGGCAAGGGATTGTCCCTGACCTGCGTTCTCAGGTTGTTGAGCATTGCCGAACTCTCTCCTCCAGAGAAGATGCCGGTGAATTCGTCCAGCAATTGTCCCGGTGTCATTTTGCCTCGAATGGATTCGGCGGTCTCCACCACCCTGGCGCGCGCGGCTTCCGCCTCGCGTTCGAGTTCGGCTGCGGATTTCTCGGTCATCTCACTTGTTCCTTGATCACAGTCGCGTCGCGCCTGAGCTGTTCCTGGGTTCGGTCGGGAGTAAGTTCGGAAGGCGCCATGCTTGCCATGCCGGTGCGCAGCAGAATGACGCCAAGAATTGCCACCACCACGCCGACCAACAGGGAGGACCACCCGGCCCCCAGCCCTGCCCGCGTCAATGCGATGACCAGTGCCTGAAGCAGCACGAGCAGAGCCGCGAGCAGGCAGATGGCCCCGCCCAGCACCTCGGCGGCGCCAGCTCCCGTCTTGGTAAACTTTTCAGAGAGCTCCGCCCGCAGAAGCCTGGCTTCGGTTTGCACCAGCGTGGTGACGTTTTGGGCCAAGTCGGTCACCAGGGTCGCGAGGCTGGGATTATCTTGAGTGTTCATCTGTCTTGCTCCCCATACTGCGTGGCCAGATCATCAACACCGCCGCCGAATCCTTGCGCCCCATCGGCCGACCAACCAGCAGCTTCGCCGGTCTGCGAATTTGCACCACCCAAGGCACTTCGAGATGCTTCGGGGCTTCTGGGCGGGGAAGCCTTGATGAACCGACCCAGCGCCAATCCGGCCAGTACAGACCCGGCAAGCAGGACACCGGGGTTTTGCCGGCCGAAAGACTGCACATCCTCAAGCACCTGGCCAAACGGCTTTTGTTTCAACGAGGAGGAAAGCCGCTCCAGCCCGCCAGCGGCGTCCAGGGCAAATTTCGACGCGGTCCTTTCATCATTGTTGGCCAGATGCTCGCTGGCCGCGCGCAACGCGCCGCCCAACGCCGCCAAGCTCGATCCTATGTCGCGCTGCGTCTCCTCCGCCTTGTCCGAAATAACCTGCGTGGCTTCTGTCGCGTAGTCGCCAGCCTTGCGGGTCAGTCCGTCGCGAGCATCGTGAAGCAACTCGCTCGCGCGCTCCTTTTCCCGGCCAAGCCTATCGGAAACGTCGCTTGTCGCCTTGTCGAAATCGGTGGCTTTACGGCCCTGGCCGTCATTACGTTGCATGGGTCACCTAGTGAAAACCGAGGAAGGAGAGGACCGCGAGCACGACAACGACGAGGCCGATAAGATAAATGACACCGTTCATGGCACGTTCCTCCTTGGCAGCCCAACTTCATGGACCCTGCGATGTTCCGTCGGCGAAGAGCTTTTTGCGATCCAAGAGCAATGCAGGAAGAACCGGTCCAGAGCGTCGCCAGTCCGTCATCGAGACGAGCTGCCCGGCCCGGGAGTTCCCCTCTGAGCACGAATACCTTCCAAGTGGATTCCACTGAGCCACCGCCGAAGTGCGCTTGAGAGAAATCGCTTGACCAGGATAGGGTCCACCGTTCGCACCCGAATGGCAGGACCGCAATGACCCGCAACCCTATCGAGACGCTGTCCAGTCGCGCGCGGCGCTGGGCAATCGGGTTGACCGAGCAGAAGAGCGTCACCGGCACGGACGGCGAGGCTGCCTTCGGCCCGTGGCTGGCGGCGGAACTCCGAGAGGAGACGGCATTTCAGAACGCGGAGGTCTGGACGATCGAGGTCGGACCCCAGGACGGCCGTCACTGCGTGGCGATGCTCCTGCGCGGCACTGGTCGCTCGACCGTGCTCTTGACCGGTCACTACGACACCGTCGGGACAAGCGACTACGGACAGTTGGAGCCTCTGGCCACTCGGCCCGACGCGTTGACAAAGGCGTTGCACGGTTCCCTCGTCGCCGCGAACGCTCCAGCCGCCATTCTGGCCCACCATGATTTCGCGGGCGGGGAGTTCCTTGCCGGACGCGGTCTTCTCGACATGAAGGCGGGCCTTGCAGCCGGGCTGGCCGTATGCGCCGAATTTGCCGAAAGCGCAAAGCCGGCTGGAAATCTGCTTTTTATCGCAGTGCCGGACGAGGAGAACAATTCCGCCGGCGCCCGCAAGGCGGCGCAGATGCTGCCTGGACTCTGTAAAGAGCGCGACCTCGATTTGCTCGCGGTGATCAATCTCGATGCGATCGCGGATGATGGCGACGGCAGCAAGGGTCGCGTCATCGCTCTGGGAACCGTCGGCAAGCTGCTTCCGGCCGCCTGCGTGGTTGGTGTTCCCACACATAGCGGCTTTCCCTTGAATGGCCTCAATGCCGGCGCGATCGCCGCGGCAATCGCCGCGCGGGTCGAATGGGCGCCCGAGCTCACCGACATGTGCGGCACCGAACCCGGCACCCCGCCCAGCCTGCTCGGGATTCGGGACGGAAAGACGGGGTATGATGTCACGACACCGCGGACCGCCCATGCCACTTTCAATGTGCTGAGTTATCGCCGGGCGCCCAGTGAGGTGCTCGACCGGTTCGACAGCCTATGCGCCGAAGCGGCCTCGCGTCTTTTACAGGAGCTCCGGCGGCGCGTCTCCGCTCAGCACGAAACAGGTCTGCTGGAGATGGTGCAATCGATCCCGGTCCATCGGTATGAGACTCTGCTGGCGCGTCTCGAAGAACCGGAGCGGATGCGGCTCGAAGCTGTTTCCGCTTCGATCGCCGCCGGCGACCAGCCCCTGCCCGAGAAGTGCCGATTGATAACCGAGCAGGCCTGGGAACTCAGCCGCTTGGCCGGACCAGCCATCGTGACGGGCTTCGGATCCATTCCCTATCTGCCGACGAACCTTTCCGCGCAGCCGGCAGCCGCCAGGCTGCGAGCCGCTGCCGTCGAGGTGGCCGACGAGGCAGCGGCTCGCTATGGCAGCGTGGTCACCTGCGCGGACTATTTCGCCGGGATTTCGGACATGAGCTTCTTTGGCGAAGCGGCCGAGTCCTCCCTCGACGTCGTCGCCCGCAACACACCAGCCTGGAAAGACAGCGTGCGCTGGCCCCTCACGCGAGCCCTGGCCAACATACCGACAATCAACATCGGTCCGTGGGGACGCGATTATCACACGCCGCTGGAGCGATTGCATGTCGGCTATGCGTTCGACGTCCTGCCGCAGCTCATTCGCGATGTCTGCGCCAGGATCCTTCGGCCCGACGCGACCTGACAAGTACCAAAGCGGAAGCGGCCCCATTTGGCCGCCGCCTTCGGCCTGCGACTATGACTATTCGGCTGCCTTCCTGTCGAACATCTGCTCACTCTGCGCACCAGAGCTTGGCCGTGGCGGCGAAAGCATTGGCTCCTCGCCCATCGGTGCGCCGGGCACCAGGGAGAACTCGCCCTTGCCGTCCATCGACGGGCCTTCGCTCCAGCGTCCCTGCGCCGGTGCTACACCTTCGATGAAACAGTTGATGAAGGCATAGGATACGTCCTGACGCTCTTTCTCCTGCGGGAAGGAATTGGGCACCGGCAGAGACGCGGTCAGGCCGCCCATGTCCTCGATCGCCGCCAGCCACTGCTGCTGATGCATGGTGTCGCGCGCAATGAGGAATGACAGCATGTCCTTCATTCCAGCATCGTTGGTCATGTTGTAGAGGCGGGTCGCAAGCACGCGTCCGCTTCCTTCCGCGGTTACGTTGGCGACCATATCGGCGGCAAGATTGCCGCTGGCATAAACATGCGAAGCATTGAAGGGAACACCGTTGGAGTTTTCCGGCAGGGCGGCGAGCCCAGTCGACAAGATATGACGGAAATTCATCCCGTTGAGGACAGAGCCGCCGACCGCATCGGACGACACGTCCTCCTGCAGCGAAAGCGGTGCCCCTTCGAGATTGAGCGCGACCGCGGTCGCCAGCATCTCGATATGGGCGAGCTCCTCGGTGGCTGTGTTCAACAGCAGGTCGCGGTACTTGGCCGGTCCACGGCACCCCCACGCCTGAAAGAAATACTGCAAGGCGACACGAATTTCGCCTTCCACTCCGCCTATGGCCTGCTGTAAGGCGCGTGCAAAGATTGGGTTCGGCGTCTCGACTCGAACCGGGAACTGCAATTTCTTGTCGGTGTAATACATGGCTGACTCTCCGTTTGAAGTCAGCCGAACCTCAGCCCGGAAGCATTGTTCCGCCCGGGTAGGCGTTTAATTTGGAAAGAACTGGCAACGGATCGCCTCGTGTCAACGGAACTCAATTGCACGACGACGACAGCCGCTCCGGCCGGTCGAACGCAGTCGTGCCGGCCGGCAGACCAGGATCATGCAACCTTGGAAAACAGAGCCACGTCACATCGGGCCAAGCCGTAGCGCCATCGGTGGTCGGTCGCGGCAACCCGGCTTTGGTAAAACAGGGAAAGCTGGCTGCCTTCGATCATCACCGTTGAATGACCGTTCTCGCCCGGCTGGCCTGGTTCGAGTACCGGGCCTATGGACACGTAAGGTCCGGCAACCTCGTCAGCGATGGCAAAAAACACGCGCTGGCGATTCCCACGAAGGCCATTTGGAAGAAAGCAAGTGGCGTTCAGAAGCACTCGGCCATCCGGCAACTCGACCAGTTGGGCACCTTCTATGCCCCATTCATAGTCGGGGTCCTCTCTCGTATTGTGATGAGGGACATCAGCATGATCGAGGATCTTGCCGATCCGCTTCCACGGCCCGAACCACGAGTCGGACTGGCTGCGTGCGAGATAGATGTCGGGCTGCGGCACCCTGTTGAATTTCGGCATGGCAGAGTAAACGAGATAGCGCCTGCCACCAATGACCGCCGGGTGCGGATCGTAGATGCCATCCTCTTCCGTGTCGGGGATGGCGAGAATGGCCGGGCTGAGAACCACCCAATGGAAGCCGTCGTTGGAAACCGCATGCTCGCAGCGGCCCCCGGATTTCATGAACTCGGTCTGGATGAACATATGGAAGACGCCACTTTCGTGGATGACGCCCGGAGCCGCGACCCCCGTCCCATTGATGGGAAGCTCGATCGCTTCGTGCTCGGTCCAAGGCCCATAGAGGTCGGGGGCAGTGGCGTGCAGGATCCTCCACGTCTCGGTCGTCACCGTCCCGCTGGAACCGAAGACATGCCACAGCCTGCCATCGAAGACGGGGCATGGGTCCTTGAGGTCATCCACGCTTTGCGGATGAAACAGCGGAAACACGTTGGTATCGAAGTCGATCTTCATCTTAGCCCCGGAATTTGCCCTTGCCCCGGACCCGCCCAAGCCGCGGGCGAATCAAGTTGATTGTCCGGCACATTTTATAGCCAGCAAGTTCAACGCAAATACGGCGAAGGCGGTTCTCCACCAGCAAACTTGGTCGCGGGCAGTTTCGATGACCCGCCATTTGAGACAGCCAGTCTGCCTCCGCGCAGCCGGCGCTTTGCATTCGTCCAATCCGAAGCGGCGACCGAGGCTCTCCGTTTCACCTTGGAACAACTCACCTACCCGAAAGTTAGGAGCTGAAACCGAAGTCTAGTTCCCCCTCATCCACGATTAACAAATGTTAGTCGCAACATAAACCACCGTCTATAAAAGGAATATCTCAATGGAAGCAGCCTTGGGCAGGGTAACCGTCAGTAAACAGGCTGGCAGGCAAAATCTACTGGTTTGCTTCTCTCATTTAAGGTGGAATTTCGTTCATCAACGCCCGCAGCATATCCTCACTCTCGCATCCATGCAGCAGAGGGTGGTCTACTTTGAAGAACCTGTCTTCGAAGAATTGCCGCAGCCGCTAATGCGGACGAGCGAGGCCTCGCCAAACATTCTGATTGTGACACCAGTGCTCCCGGTCGGCACGTCGGCCGCGAAAGCAGATGCCGTGCAGCGCAGATTTGTTCAGCAGACAATCGCGTCTATGCCGCACAGCCGGCTGATCGCCTGGTATTATACGCCAATGGCTCTCCGCTTCACGGAGTACCTTGAGCCTGACATATGTGTCTATGATTGTATGGACGAACTCTCGGCGTTCAAGAATGCGCCGCCTGAATTGAGGCAGATGGAAAAGGCGCTTCTGCACCGCGCCGATCTTGTTTTCACCGGCGGCCTGAGCTTGTTCGAGACCAAGCGCCACCTGCATCACGCGATCTATCCCTTTCCGAGCAGCATCGACGTGAACCACTTTCACCAGGCCAGGAAGCCGGGAAAAGACCCGGCCGATCAGGCCGGCATTCCTCACCCGAGGGTCGGTTATTTCGGCGTCATCGACGAGCGGCTGGACGTCGATCTCGTAGCCCAGGCGGCGGAGACCATGCCGGACGTGCATTTCGTCATGCTCGGCCCGGTGGTCAAGATCGACGCTGCAAGCCTGCCGCGCGCCGAGAACCTTCACTGGCTGGGCGGGAAAGCCTACTGCGATCTGCCCGACTACCTGCGCCATTGGGATGCCGGCTGGATGCCGTTCGCCCTCAATGAAGCGACCCGCTTCATCAGCCCGACCAAGACGCCGGAGTTCCTCGCGGCAGGGCTGCCGGTAGTCTCGACGGCGATCGTGGACGTGGTGCGCAGCTACGGCGCTGCCGGGCTGGTGGAAATCGCCGACAGCGACGATCTGGAAACCAAGCTCCGCTCGGCTCTTTCGCGACCGCGCCAGATGCTCCGGCAACAAGTCGACGCCTACCTTGCGGATACCTCCTGGGAGCGAACATGGAATGCCATGGCGGCTCACATCGAGCGCGCCCATGAACGCAAGAAAATCGTCCCTCTTCGCAGGAGCGCTTAGCCATGTTCGACTGGCTGGTCGTCGGGGCGGGTTTTGCCGGCAGCGTGCTTGCCGAAAGGATAGCCTCGCAGCGTCACGAAAGCGTCCTGCTGGTAGATCGTCGCGGCCATGTCGGCGGCAATGCGTATGATTGCTACAATGAAGCCGGCATCCTGATCCACCGCTACGGTCCGCATATCTTCCACACCAACAGCCAGGCAATCGTGGACTACCTGTCGCAGTTCACCGAGTGGCGGTCATACGAGCACAGGGTGTTGGCGGCGGTGGACGGGAAACTCGTTCCCATCCCGATTAATCTCGACACGATCAACAGCCTTTATGGACTGGATCTGACCTCGGCCCAGTTGGAGGAATTCTTCGCGTCGCGACGCGAGACTGTGGAGGACGTTCGCACGGCCGAGGATGTCGTTGTCAGCACGGTGGGCCGCGAGCTCTACGAAAAATTCTTCCGTGGCTACACCAGGAAGCAATGGGGCGTCGATCCCAGTCAACTGAGCAAGTCGGTGACGGCACGAGTGCCGACCAGGACCAACCGTGACGACCGCTATTTCAGCGATAGTTTCCAGAAAATGCCGGCCGGCGGATACACCAGGATGTTTGAACGCATGCTCGACCATCCGAACATCAAGATCATGCTGCAGACCGATTTCCGCGAAATCCGTGAGAAGATCCCGTTCAGGCGGATGATCTATACCGGTCCGATCGACGAATATTTCGGGTGGCAGCTTGGGCATCTTCCCTATCGCTCGCTGCGTTTCGAGCACGTCACCCTGGACCGCGAGCAGTTTCAGCCGGTCGCCGTCGTCAATTATCCGCAGACGCAAGATTACACCCGCATCACCGAGTACAAACATCTGACCGGCCAGCAGAACGCGCGGACCAGCCTGACTTACGAATACCCGACGGATATCGGCGACCCGTACTACCCGGTGCCGCGAGCCGAAAACGAAGCGCTCTACAAGCGCTACGAAGCGCTCTCCGCAACCTGTCCCGACGTGTGGTTTGTCGGCCGCCTGGCAACATACCGCTACTACAACATGGACCAGGTGGTCGGACAGGCTCTGGCCACTTTCGCTCGCATCCAGAAAAGTCTGCCGGAATGGGCGGGCACTGGAAGGACGTCCCTGGCCGGACTGGTGGCGAGTTCTCCCGCACATGGGAGCTGAATTAACCGCGGCAGAAAACAGAAGGAGAATTGCGATGGATACAAACTTCAACTCGGAGAGCCGTTCGATATTCATTGTTGGCTTGCGCAACGCCCATGCCATGGAGAACCAAGCGCTGTCGATCATGAAACCACAGGTCGAGCGTATCGAGAATTATCCTGAGGTGGCTGATCGCTTGCGCCGGCATATTCAAGAGACCGAGGGCCAGATCACTCGGCTCGAGACGGTCCTGGAGGGTCTCGATGAAGAGCACTCGACTCTCAAGGACACGGCCCTGTCGATGGTTGGCAGCATGGCTGCCATGGGACACTCGATGGCAGGCGACGAGATCATCAAGAACAGCCTAGCGAATTTCGCCTTCGAGAACTACGAGATCGCTGCCTACAATTCGCTCCTGGTGCTCGCCGAGGCCGGCGGCTTCCAGGATGCCGAAACGGTCCTCAAGCAAAATCTGAGCGAAGAGGAAGCGATGGCCGATTGGCTTAAGGAAAATCTGAGCGACGTGACCCTGCGGTACGCCAAGTTGCGCGCGGCGGGGGAGACCGCAAAAAGCTGATCCAACGGCCAGGGGCGGCATCCACAACGCCGCCCCCGCCTGGTTGCCGGCCGCTCCTTCAACGCGTCCGGTTTGGTGCGAACAGATCTTGCTGCCGAACCAGTTCGTCCGCGACGGGCTGGCGGAGGCGTCGCGTGCCATCCGCCTGGATGACGGAAAACAATCCCACCTCCGCATGTCGGGAATTATCCCACCCGGGGTAAGCGGTTATCGGATACAGGCAAATACCCTCGATCGGCGCTTCGAGTTTTATCGCCGCACGCACCTCGTCGCAGACATAGTGGAGCCAAGCCGCCCCGCCCGATCCCTCCGAGCCGGTTTCGGCAATGAACATCGGCTTGCCGTATCGATGAGCGACCTCGATCAGCATTTCCGACAGAGCACGGTACTCGTGGTGCCCCATCGGAATGGTCGGTCCATTTATGTACCATTGATTGTGTGGGTAGAAGTTCAGGCCCACGGCGTCGACAACATCCTCGCTGCCGCCCAACTCCGGTTCGACGCGGCCCAGCAACATGTCGTAGGCCTCGAACTGTCCCAGTCGGGCGTTTTCGGCGCGGCGCCGTTCGCCGCGGGTCCGGTCGCGAGGCGCGATGTGGATGAGCGGCTCGGCCCAGACAAATCCGCATGCCGGATCGACCTCCCGCATTGCACGAACACCGGCTATGGCAGCCTTGACGAGGTGCCGCTTGAACCATCCCCGCTTGTTCGGCCCTACGCGCGGGAAATAGCCGACCTCGACGGCCCAGGCGAAGAAGGAGATTTCGTTGATCGGACACAACAGAGGCGATGTTCCGGTTATCGAACGGTACACCCTCACGGCTTCCGCCGCGAACGAGGCATAGGCATCGATGAACTGGATGGACCCCTGATCGACATGATCCGGGGATCCATAATGGAAGATGTCCCAGATGACCTGGACCCCTGCCGATTGGGCTGCCTCGACCATAGGCATCCAACTTGACCAGTCATAGGTTCCAGGAGCGGTTTCGATCAGGTGCCAGCGTAGCCCATCGCGAATGGTGCGCAGGCCGAGTTCGGCGCAGGCCCGGTAATCGCCGAGGGCATGCAAATTATGCGAAGTCGCACGAATAAGGTCGAGGCGGACGCCATCCTTGCGCCGATGCGAGGAGCACTCAAAGCCCGCCATGAAAAAACTGGCAAAGCGCGAAGCTTTCGGAGCCGACTCACCCACTTCGTGCCCGTCCGTGCGTCCCACTTCGTCCATTCGAAGTCTCCTTTGGGCAGTCGGTTTCAAACTCGGCCGCCCTGTTCGGACCGCGAATTGCCTTGGCGAAACGCCGGATCCGATCAGGCAAGCCGCGTCCCATTGCTCAGCTCAGCTGACCCCTCATCCTGCCTGAGCGGGGTAAAGCCGAACCGACTGGCCGAGCCTTTGTTCCGGTGGTCGACCAGCCGCGAGCTGGGTGGCGATTGGCGACATCAGGAACAAGGAGGCTCGAGCCAAGTTCGGGGCGATGTAGCACCGGCGTCGCTTAACTCGACCGGCTGCCCGGCAAACAACAGAGGCACGGGATCACATGACCGTTCAAATTCAACTTTCCGATATCGACCACGCCAGGCGCGAGGATCGTGGCGACGGTGCTTGGAGCATCGCACCGGATCTGGGTTATTTGCGGCTGGCAATCGTCAATGTCGTGTTCTTCGGCGCACCGGGCAGCGGAGACCGGAAATGGGTGCTGATCGATACCGGGTTGCCGACGTCCCGGAGCAGCATCCTTGCTGTGGCGGAGAAGCGCTTCGGGATTGACGCGCGGCCGGCTGCGATCATCTTGACGCACGGCCATTTCGACCATGTGGGAACGGTTCTGGACCTGGCGAATACGTGGGACGTGCCTGTCTTCGCGCACCCGCTCGAGCGCCCCTATTTGGACGGGACCACATCCTATCCGCCGCCGGACCCCTGGGTCGGGGGTGGACTGATGGCGCTGCTCTCGCCGCTATTTCCACGCGGGCCGATCGATCTTGGCAACCGTCTGGAACTCTTGCCGGCCGACGGCTCGATCCCCGGAATGCCCGGATGGCAGTGGCTGCACACGCCAGGACACGCCCCGGGGCATATCTCGCTCTGGCGCGAGGAGGACCGCTCGCTGATCGTAGGGGACGCTTTCATCACCACAGGCCAGGAGTCGGTCTATGAGGTCGCCGTTCAGGATCTCGAGATGCACGGTCCGCCACGCTATTTCACGCCGGACTGGGATGCGGCGGAAAGATCGGTGAAGCGCCTGGCCGCGCTGAAGCCGCAGATGGTCATCAGTGGACATGGGGCGGCGGCGGCTGGCATGGGCATGCGTCAAGCTCTTGACAGCCTGGCTGATCGGTTCACGGAGTTTGCCGTGCCGCCGAAGATGAAATTCGTGCGCGAGCCGGCGACGGTTCCAAATAGCTGAGCCTGTCCGAGCGCAGCGCTCTGCTGCGGTTCTCAAGATCTGTCAAAAACGCGCCGGCTTTGCCGCCCGGGCGGCCCAAGACGGGCGGCGGCGGAACAAACGTCACAGGCGCCAGTTAGGCGTTCGTTGGGCGGCAGGCGACACCGGGCGTATCTCGAATTCTGCGTCAGGGAAGACTTAGATGGAAAACGCGAAGAACGCGTGCCCTCACGACGCGTCCTCCCCGAGATGCGTGGCGCAGCCACTGTTATTGCCACCCACCTTCAAGCCGGCGCGTTCGCTGCTCTGGATACCCGCAGCCGCATTCTTGCCCGGCTGCGCGGGGGGCGTGCTCGACCCGCAAGGGCCAATTGGCGCGGGCAATCGCACGATCCTTTTGAACTCGCTGGCGGTGATGCTGGTGATCGTCATTCCGACGCTGATCGCACTGCTGGCCTTCGCTTGGAAATTCCGCGCCTCCAACAGCAATGCCCGTTACGACCCGGAATTCACCTATTCAGGCCGGATCGAGTTGATCGTCTGGTCGATTCCGACGCTCACCATCCTCTTCCTTGGCGGACTGATCTATTACGGTTCCTATCACCTCGATCCGCGCAAACCGATCGCCTCGGCGCAGCCACCGCTCGACATCCAAGTGGTGGCGCTCGATTGGAAATGGCTGTTCCTCTATCCCGAGCAGGGTGTTGGAGCGGTCAACCAGCTGGTCATCCCGGCCGGCGTTCCCGTGCATTTCAAGCTGACCTCGGCCAGCGTGATGAACACGTTCTTCGTGCCTCAGCTTGGCAGCATGGTCTATGTCATGAACGGCATGCAGACCGAGTTGCATCTGCAGGCCGACCGCGAGGGCAGCTATTTCGGTCAGTCGGCGCATTTCAGCGGCGACGGCTTCTCGGACATGAATTTCAGCGTGACCGCGGTTTCGCCTGATGCGTTCACCCGCTGGACGTCATCGTTGCGTGGCGGCGGCGGCGTGCTCAACGCCGACGCTTACCGCGAGCTCGCCCGGCAAAGCACAAACCTGCCGCCGGCTTCGTTCGGCCACGTGCAGCCCGGGCTGTTCGAAGCGGTTGTTCAGCAGACGCTGCCGCCCGGCCCCGGCCCCGCTGAAAGTGGCGGCAGCGGTGAGCCACAGGTCAGCCCGAAGGCGTTACGAGCGGCGGCCATTGCGCACCACCAGCAGGCAGAAGGGGGAGAATGACGATGCTCGGCAAGCTCGATTGGTCGGCGATTCCGTTCGACCAACCTATCCCCCTCGGTGCGGCCTTCGCGGTGTTCCTCGCCGCGGCAGCGGTGCTCTGCTGGATAAGTCTCAAGGGATATTGGCCCTATCTGTGGAGCGAGTGGATAACTTCGGTCGACCACAAACGCATCGGCGTGATGTACATCGTGCTCGCGATGCTCATGCTTTTGCGTGGCTTCATCGATGCCATCATGATGCGCACGCAACAGGTGCTGGCCATCCACGGTCCAGGCTATCTTCCGCCCGAGCATTACGACCAGATCTTTTCGGCGCACGGCACGATCATGATCTTCTTCGCGGCAATGCCCTTCATCATCGGACTGATGAATTTCGTCGTGCCACTGCAGCTTGGCATCCGCGATGTCGCCTTTCCGACACTCAACTCGGTCAGCTTCTGGTTGACGGCTACCGGAGCCCTGCTGGTCAACATCTCGCTTGTCATCGGCGAGTTCGCGCGCACCGGCTGGTTGCCCTATGCACCCTTGTCGGAAACCACCTACTCGCCGGGCGTCGGTGTCGACTACTATCTGTGGTCGATCCAGATCTCCGGCGTCGGCACGCTGCTGACCGGCGTGAACCTGGTGACGACCATCCTCAAGATGCGTGCGCCGGGAATGGGGTACCTGCGCATGCCGATGTTCTGCTGGACATCGCTGGCATCCAACCTGCTCATCGTCGCGGCCTTCCCGATCCTCACCGCCACGCTCGCGATGCTGACGCTGGACCGCTATCTCGGCTTCCATTTCTTCACCAACGAAGCCGGGGGAAATCAGATGATGTTCGTCAACCTGATTTGGGCCTGGGGCCATCCCGAGGTCTACATCCTGGTGCTTCCAGCCTTCGGGATTTTTTCCGAGATCTTCTCGACCTTCTCGTCAAAGCCGCTGTTCGGATATCGTTCGATGGTCGCGGCGACGATGTTCATCTGCATCGTCTCGTTCATGGTCTGGCTGCACCATTTCTTCACCATGGGCGCCGGTGCCGACGTCAATGCCGCGTTTGGCATCGCCACCTCGGTCATCGCCGTCGGCACCGGCGTAAAAATCTACAATTGGCTCTTCACCATGTATGGCGGGCGCGTTCGCTTCGACACGCCCATGCTTTGGGCGCTGGCTTTCGTCACCACCTTCACCGTCGGCGGCATGACCGGCGTCCTGCTTGCCGTCCCGCCCGCCGACTTCGTGCTGCACAACTCGCTTTTCCTCGTGGCACATTTCCACAACGTCATCATCTCGGGCGTGCTGTTCGGCGCCTTTGCCGGCTTCACCTACTGGTTCCCCAAGGCATTCGGCTTCCGGTTGCACGAAGCTTGGGGGAAGGCGGCATTTTGGGTCACCTTGGTCGGCTACATGCTGGTCTTCGTGCCACTCTATATCGTCGGCCTGCTTGGCATGACGCGGCGCCTTCAGCACATCGACATGGATCTTTGGGCGCCGTGGCTGGTGGTGGCCGCGTTCGGCGTGCTGGTGATGATTATCGGCGCCGCGCTGCAGATCATGCAGCTGGTGGTTTCGATCCGGCATCGCGACAAGCTTCGCGACGAGACCGGCGACCCGTGGGACGGGCGTTCGCTGGAGTGGTCGACATCCTCCCCTCCGCCCGCCTTCAACTTTGCGTGGCTGCCGCACGTCGAGAACGAAGAACCCTACTGGAGCATCAAGCAGCGGGGGATCGAGGAGCAGGGCGCGGAAACGGAGGCCGCGTACGAGCCTATCGAGATGCCGCGCAACAGCCCGACAGGCTTCGTCACCGCTTTTTTCAGCACGCTGATCGGCTTCGCGCTGATCTGGCACATTTGGTGGCTGGCGATCGTCGGCTTCATCGGCGCCTACGCCACCTTCGTCGTCTTCGCCTGGCGCGATCATGGCGACTACGAGATCCCCGCCGATGAGGTCGCGCGAATAGACCGAAACGGCCGAGCCGCGCGGCTTGCCTTCCTGCGCAGCTGGGAACGTCCGGTATGAGCGATCACGCCTTCACCACCGACATCAGCGCCGACGGCCAGACACGCGACCAATACCGGGTCAATCGCACCGGCAGCCATGGTGCAAGATCCGCGACGGGCCACGGACAGGGCGGCCCTGCGTCGAAGTTCGTCACCGTTGCCTACGGGTTCTGGATCTTTCTGCTGTCCGACATCATCATGTTCTCGGCTTTCTTCGCCGCCTATGCCGTGCTCGCCAAGGCAACCGCCGGCGGACCGACCGGCAAGGATCTGTTCGAACCCACGCGCGTTGCGGTGCAAACGGGCCTTCTGCTCAGTTCAAGCTTCACCTGCGGCTTGGCAACGCTCGCGAGCCACCGCAGATCGATGGCTGCCACCCAGTTCTGGCTGCTGGTTACGGGCCTGCTCGGGGCAGCCTTCCTGCTCCTGGAGGTGCAGGAGTTCGCGGCGATGGCCGGCGAGCAGGCAGGCCCGTCTCGAAGTGCATTTCTTTCAGCCTTTTTCGCACTCGTTGGTTGCCACGGGACCCACGTCGCACTTGGCCTGCTCTGGCTAGGCACCATGATGGCGCAGCTGTGGGTCAAGGGTTTTCGACCCGATATTTTGCGGCGGCTCCACTGCTTCGGGCTCTTCTGGCACGCGCTCGACATCATCTGGGTTGCAATCTTCACCCTGGTTTATCTGTTAGGAGTATCGCCATGACCGAAATCGGGGGCGAGAGCGGGGCCGGCGAGACGCCAGACCGCCGCGATTCAGCGCCGGGCGAGGAACGCATAACCGAGCACGAAATGGCGGGGGGCCTCTCTGGCTACCTGCTCGGCTTCGGCCTGGCCATCCTGCTGACGATTGCTTCGTTCCTGGCGGCTCAGACCAACCTGATCTACCAGCCGGCGGTGATTTCGGCTCTGGTGGTGCTCGCTGTCGCGCAGATGGGGGTGCATCTTGTCTTCTTTCTCCACCTGACGACCGGACCGGACAACACCAACAACGTCCTGGCCCTGGCCTTCGGCGTGCTGATCGTGGCGCTGGTGGTTCTGGGCTCAGTCTGGATCATGGCCCATCTGGATCAGAACATGGCTGCCATGACGGCCCATCAAGCCGGAGTGATGCCTTGAGCGAACCGCACGCCGGACACGGCATTAGCTGACTTTCGCTCGCCTCGTCACGCGTTTCAGGCGGGAACTTTGGTTCGGGCAGCAAGTTCGGACGCCATCGGAGACAACAGGCTCGCGGTAGATGGGCGCCCAGATCAATCACTTCGTCAAGGATATCCTCATCGAGGTCGCCGAAATGCTTCCGGCCGTGACTCAAAGGGAAAGAACGCCGGCTGACGAACTGCCCGTCGAAGCGCCGGACTTTCCCCACGATCTGGAACCGGTGATCCGAGCGAACCCATCATGGGCGGCGCCGCGCCGGCCGGGCTGCACGCAAGGCACCGAGCACCGAGCGGACGGCATCGATACCTGAGCCGCGAGACTGGATCGGGGGCCTGAAAATCAGCCGGCCGTTGCGGAACTCGAAGCCCTGTGCGTTTTTAAAGCGCCATTTTGATGCCACCGGCTTCTTGCGGAAGGTAATCGCGATCCCTTCTGGTCCCACATCGACTTTGCTGATGCCCAGGTCCGCCGCGGCTATGCGCAACCTGGTCAGTTCCAGTAAATCCGCCACTTCGCCGGGCATGTCTCCAAAGCGGTCCTCAAGCTCTTCGCCGAATGCATCGAGGTCCGTCTCGGCAGCCAAACGAGACAGCCTCGCATAGAGGCTGACGCGCACCGTCGGCTCGTTGACGTAACTTTCGGGAAAGGCCCCTTTTCCGGCGCCGTTGATGTCGGCAAGCTGCTTGTCGGTATCGGCCCCTCCCGCAGCCAGCGAGACCGCCCGCTGCAGAAAATGTTGGTAAAGGCCTGCTCCGATCAGCTTCATGTGTCCGGCTTGATCTTCGCCGAAAAGGTCTCCTGCCCCGCGCAGGTCGAGGTCCCTTTGGCTGATCGCAAGGCCGGAGCCAAGCCGATCGAGCGCAATCATGGTCGAAAGTCGGGCTCTTGTGCCTTCGGCCAGTTCGACGCCAGGCTCGGTCAGAAGAAGAGCAATAGCCTGCACCGCCCCCCTTCCGACCCGGCCGCGAAGCTGGTGCAGCTGTGCCAGACCGAACCTGTCCGCTCGCCAGATCAGTATGGTGTTGGCCCGCGGCACGTCGAGGCCGCTCTCGATGATGTCGGTGCTCAACAGGACGTCGCCGTCACCGTCAGCGAACCCGACCATGATGTCGTCCAGTTGTCTCCCTTTCATTTCGCCATGCGCCGTCTTGACCGCGAGTTCCGGCACCAGTCTGTTTAGCTGCAGGCGAACCGGATCGATGTCTTCGATGCGCGGAACCACCAGGAAGCTCTGTCCGCCCCGACGAAACTCGCGCAAAAGAGCGGCTCTTGCCGAAGCTGGATCGAAGGGCGCCAGGATGGTGCGAACGGGACGTCTTTTGGCGGGCGGAGAGTTGAGGACGCTGACCTCCTGGACGCCTGACATCGCCGATTGCAGCGTCCGCGGTATCGGCGTGGCGCTCATGCTCAGCGTATGAAGGCAGGGCGCCATGTTCCGCAGCGCCTGCTTCAACTTGACGCCGAACCGGTGCTCCTCGTCGATCACCAGCAGTCCGAGATTGGCGAAGCTAACGCTCTTGGCCGCCAAGGCCTGGGTACCCACAACCACCGCGACCTGACCGCTCCGCAGCCGCTCCTTCACCGCTCTCGCCTCCGCCGCTCCGACCATTCTCGAGAGGTGGGCGACGTCGAGGCCGGTTCCCGCAAATCTTCTGCTGAACGTCTCGTAGTGCTGACGTGCCAACACCGTTGTCGGCGCTATCACCGCCACCTGCTTCCCGCAGAGGGCCACGGCGGCGCAGGCCCTCAGGGCCACCTCTGTCTTGCCGAAGCCGACGTCGCCGCAGACAAGGCGATTCATTGTTCTCCCCGACGACAGGTCGCCGAGCACGTCGCGGATGGCGGCAGCCTGGTCGGGAGTCTCGGTATAGGGAAACCGCGCCGCGAACCGGGCAAGGTCGGCGCGAGAGGGTTTTATGATCGCGGCAGGCTGGCTGGACCTGGCATTGGCAAGGTCCCTCAAGCGCTTGGCCAGCCTGTCGATATCGCGCAGCGCCGCCTTGCGTCGGTTGAGCCACCCATCGCTGTTCAAGCGATCGAGCGGCACTGCACCGGGTTCCGAGCCGTAGCGCCATATCCGCCCAAACTCATCGACCGGGACCAGCAAGGAAGCTCCGTCCTGATATTCCAGCCTGACGACATCCTGCTGCTGACCGGCCAACTCGACCTGTTCGACCGCCACCAGCGTGGCCAGGCCATGGTCCTCATGGACGACGACGTCGCCAATGCGCAACTCGGGTTCGAGTATGCTGGTGGCCGCGCTGCCGTTTGCTTTCAAGGCGTGGCCAAACAGGTCGGCCGCGGCCAGCACCGCGATGCCAGATTGCTCGTCGACAAAGCCTTCGTCGAGAACGATCTCGGCCTTGAGAAGAGAGCCCCTTGGGGCCGAACGGATCCGCGGCCAGTCCGCCACTTCCCCCATTCGCCGACCAAGCTTCCGATCGAGCAGACGATCGGCTCGCCGCAGTTCGGAGGCCTCGCCCGCGAACGCCACGGTGACACCCGACCTTGTCTGCCTTTCCGCAAATTCGGCGAACCGATCCCCGGATCGCGCCTGCTGGAAGAATTTGGGAACTCGCGCGGCAGAAACGGCGAGACTCGTGCCGTGGCGTTTACGGACTGCGACGTCCCATTCTTGACGCGACAGGTAAAACTGTTCCGGCAAGGGTTTGGCGGGCGCGGCAACCTCCTGCCTTGCACCACGAGCATCTTCGATCAGGCCCAGGAAGCGGTCGAGCGGCGCGCCTTCGAGACCTTCCGCGATGGAGACACAGGCGCCGGATGCCACATCGAAGACCGACGGCATGCTGCCGTACAACGCGACGAGGCGTTCTTCCATCGACGTCGCGCGCATCGCTGCCAACTCGGGATGATCCCCCGTTGCGAAAATCAGCTCGGATGCCGGCCCAACCGTGACCGACTCGCGCGACTGTTCGCTAAGCTGGCTGATGGGGTCATAGGTCTTGAGTTCCCGGATGCAGCTATCTGTACCGATGACGACGCGAACCGGGTGATCGGCGCCAGCAGGGAATATGTCCATGAGGTCGCCCCGAAAGGCTATCTCGCCCGGTTCGTCGACCCTTTCGTCGACACCGTATCCAATCGCCTCTGCTCTCGTTCGGAAACCATCCGGGTCGAACTCTTGTCCGAGTTCCAGAATTGTAAAACCGCCAGCAATGACTGGTGCGGGCGGCACCCGCTGGAGAGTAGTCTCGATCGACAGAACCACGATGCGCGGACGTTTTGGCTCGCTCGCGATCTCACGCAGAGCGCGAAGCCTCCGCCCCATATTGGCGCGTGTCGGCCATACCCTGTCGTAAGGCAGGCAATCCCAGGACGGCAGGAAGATGACGTCCGCGCTCGGCAGAAACTGACGCAAAGCCGCAGCGGTCTCTTCGGCACTGCGTTCCGAGGCGGCTATATGGACAATATGCTTGTTTGGACCGCTCTCAAGGGAGTCGGCCAGCGCCGCCGCGATTGCGGCGGAAGGCGAGGCGCCCTGGTCTCTCGCGAGGTCCCCATCATTCGACGGGTGATCCATTTCTTCGATGATTTCCGTCCGCGAAATGGGTCTGTTCACTGAGGTCTCACCTTGCCACCGTCGAGAACGTCAGTGGGACCACTCCGTTCCTGAGGCGCGGATTAAAGTGTTGCAGGCAGTGGCAGCGCGCGCGGTCTTGCGTTCTTATCTGGCGACGCGCCAAAGATGCGCCTCTCGATGAGCCGCTTCTGTTGGCAGCGGTGCCGTCGCGGACGATGGCCGTTTAGCGACCATCCTTCCAGACCTCCCGGAAAGCTTGAACGAACTCGTAATAGCGCGGGCGCTACGTGTCAGCCTTGCCGACCAGCGGGCTAGAATGGCCGCCTTGCTCGGAGACCTGGTTAGAATTCGTTTGGAAATCAGAGACGCCGCCGCCGTCCACGCTCATATAAGAGGCACCGTGGGCCTGTGGCTTCAGGAGCTTCGCTTCCCGGACCAAGGACGACCAATTGAGCCCTAGCAGGGCTATCAGTTCGCGGGCGTCTTTTTCGCTGACGCTGGTTTCCTTGATCAGGCGATCAATGAAAGCTGTCTGAGGCTCATCCATGGCGAACTCCCCGAAGAGTCCGACGTAACCGCGAATGCCTACCCTACGTTCCGGCGGAGCGGCGTTAGGTATGAAAACGTACAAAGCCGTGGGTGCGTTTGTTCCATGGGCCGCGGTTTTGATCGCGCCTTTGGCAAACCAGGTCCTGCTCATTCGGATTTCACCGCCATCCGGAACTTTTGGCCGGGATAAAAGTTCGGTGGGCAAAATCAGCTAGGTAGCCATTTTGTCCCCCACTTCATCCTCGGATGTACTTATCCGCAAGCTTCAGACCATCTCGGACATTCGAGAAGCTGAAATCGCGGTTTTGAAAAGCATACCGATTCAGGAGAAAGATTTTTCCGCCAACCACGACCTGGTGCGTGAGGGTGACCATCCTGTTTACTCGTTTGTCGTCCTGGATGGTTTGGTCGGGTCCACCAAATACACAAGCGAAGGAAAGCGACAGATCACGTCTTTCTTCGTGGCCGGAGACATTCCCGATCTGCACGGGCTGCATCTGTCGGTCATGGATTGTAATTTCTCGACCATGACGCCGGCCCGAGTGGGCTTCATGCGACACGATGTTCTACGCAGCATCTGTGACCAGCACCCTCGCATCGCCACCGCTTTCTGGCGGTCGACGCTGATCGACGCCGCGATGTACAGGGAGTGGGTCACCAACGTTGGAAGACGTGAGGCTTACACCCGCATGGCTCACATTTTGTGCGAACTCATATTTCGCTTGCGGGCGGTCGGACGCATTCAGGATCACATTGCGGATATTCCCATAACCCAAGCCGCACTTGGCGACGCATTGGGTTTGTCGACGGTCCACGTCAACCGAATGCTTCAGGAACTACGACGTGAAGGCCTGATCGCCACCACGGGGTCGAGAATGCATGCAATCGACTGGCCCGGCCTCACTCACGCAGGGGATTTCGACACGACTTACCTGCATCAAAAGAACCCGGCAGATTAGTGGTGACGGAAGCTCTCCCATGGCACGATTTTTCTTTGACACCGGCGATCGCGATTTGGTCTTGCAGGATGAGATAGGTGTCGAATGCGCTGGCCTGGAAGAGGTGCGCCGAGTCGGATTCGAGGGCCTTATCGATCTTACGAGAGACGCATTGAAAAGCGTCGACGGCCAGAAATTGTTTGTCGAGGTGCGTGATGAAAATGGCGACAAGGTTCTGCGGCTAAGCCTCTCGCTTCAGATCAAATTGATGAGATGAATTCGGCCGATTTTCGCGCCATTATCGGATCAGCCCCCCACCCAACCAGCTTCAACATGGCCATCGGACTGCATCGAGCGAGAACTCTCGAAGGGCCGCGAGCCATAGATCACTCAGTGCTCGGTCATGGAGTAGATCCATGAATGCAAGTGGGTGGGCGCTTTAATCTATGTAAGTGCGCCTAGTCGGCGACCGGATTAATTGGGTCTGTGCGTGCCGGGGGACAATGCACCCTTGCTCGCACGCAGGACCCTGCTGATGACGGGCCCGAGTATCAGCCTGGAGCAAAACATGACAATTGTCGCTTCTTGGACCCTTCATCCCACCAGATCAGACCGACACGAAAGAAGGTCCCATGTCTCTGGAGGATCGGTGTGATGGCTGACCACCGTCGCAAGCTCAACGCGTCCGATCCGGCGCTTGCGGAGCAGACACAGCCCGCTACCGACCCTGGCGGATCGTCCTTGCCAGGTTCTGGCGAACAGACGAACCTGGTAGACCTTGTTCCCGCATTGCGGGCATTCGCACGTTCGCTCAGCGGCAGCATCGACGAAGCTGACAATCTTGTCCGAGAAACACTGGTCAAAGGGATTGCAGATCTCGATGGTCTTGACGGAAGCCGGGTAAAGCCCTGGATCTTCGCCACCATGCGTAGGGCTTCCTTGGCCAGGCTTGAAGGCACAGCCCCCCAGCCTCGAGGACCGGCGAGCTGCTTGTCAGAACCTTTTGCCACGGACACACAGGAACAGATGGAAGCCGGCCCAAGGATAGCGCATGCCATTGACGTCCTGGCGGATCCGGAGCGGCAGGCCATCGTTCTGGTTTGCATGCTCGGACTGTCCTATGAAGACGCCGCCGACATCTGCGATTGCGACACAGCCACCATCAAGGGCCGGATACAGGATGCGAGGACAAGAATGGCTGTCCTGTCGGGTGTCCCGGCGGAAGCCACGCCTGAAATATCGAATTGATGGTGAGCAAAGCGCGGCAGTGTTCAACGCAAAAAATTCGGAATGCCTATCAGGCAGCCACGCATCACTTGCCCTGAGATAGCCTATAGCTCAACCGCCGGTTTGTTATCCATGACAGGGAACCATGAGGGGATCCGCCGAGTTCGACCCTCGGACAAGCTCGGGTTCCCAACATGGAAGAAATCGGCAAGGCGCAACAGAAGGCCATAGCCCGTCTCATACGTCAGTGGATTGCATCGGACGCCAGCCGTCGCCAGCTTCGCCAGTTGCTGGACCTACCGACCGATGCGGACATGCCGCGCGAGCATCGGTCGTTGCTCGACGAACTCGACCGAAAGCTCGACGAATAAATGCATGCTTGCCGAGACACGGACGCTCAGTCGTCATCTTCCCAGCGGCTGCCGGGACAGCTGTTCAAGCTCGTTCTCGTCCGTGATCCCGGCTTGGTAGTAAGCAAGGATGCGCGATGCGCGCCGTTCTCTCTCGGCTTCAGTCTCGTTCTTGAGATTGCTGCGTGCAAGAACACGGCTCAGTACGGCAAGTTCCGATGGGGTATAGGCATCCCTATGCATTTCATCCCGCCCATGCACTGCAAGAAACCTACAATAAGGATTCTCCGGCGCGCCCTAACGCTGGTCGGGACAGAATGTTCCATGGATTTTCGTGGAAGGAGAAAAAGCTTATCAGCGCTAGATGTGAGTTTCTGGGGCTTGCCGAGCGTTTAAAAGCTGCGAAACGGCGGTTATGATTTGCGGCAGAAAGAAGGGCTTGGTGATCATAATGCTGTTGGGCACTCCTTCCGCTCCCCAGTGTACCGCGCTGTCGCCGCTCATATAGACAACTGGGATGGTCGAGTTGGACCTACGCAAATGCCGGGCGATCTCCCACCCGGATTGTCCCGGCCCCAAACGGATGTCGGTGAGCACGGCCTTGAACCTGGTGGGATCGGGGTCGAAGGCCGCCAGCGCCTCGGCAGCATTTCGAACGCCGACGACCTGAAAGCCAGCCTCCTCCAAAGCTGACTCGAGGTCGAGCAGTATCATCGTCTCGTCTTCGACGATCAGAACAACGCCATCGCTCATCCGGGATATCCCCAAGTCGCCACCGCTACTACGATCTCGGCGTCAACTTGGTTCCATATGACACGCATCGGCCTGTTGTCACCGCGACCTCGCGGCGGAGTCATGAGAAGCCCGCCTCGGAAAGCCGAGACGGGCTGAAGCTGCTTCGACAGCCTCGAAGGCCAAGACAAGGGAGGATTGTAGGCCCGCGACCGAACCTTGAAGTGCAGCGAATGTTCCTCTGGATGTAGGCTCTTATTCGATTAGCCTCCGCGGCAGCCCGCCTCCAATGCGGGGCATTTCGTTTTTGCTCAAGATTTCTCCTGATCTCCAGAAGCTTGCTGGATTTCCGTCATCACCTGCCGGGGATCGACATTCTCGGCCAGTTGCGGCAGCTCCTGATCGGCCGGTGTGGAGACATTGAGGCGCTCCGTCAAAGCAGCCACCATTTCGATGAGCCTCGTGGTTTCGTGCTCGTTGAGAAGGCTGATCTGCAGATCCAGCTCCGCTCGGCGCTCGCTGTGTTCGGCCATTCTGTTTTGGTTGATCAGCACGAAGGTGGACAGGAAGATCGCCTCGACCGAAGCCACCATGGCCAGGATCACAAAAGTTGGGTCCCAAGCTGGGACGGCCGGTATCAGGCCAAGGTTCGCAAGGATCCAGGCGACCAGAATTGCGAGATGCAAATAGACAAAAGGCATGCTTCCCGCGAAGCGCGAAATGATGCCGGCAATTCGCACCTGAACGCCTTGGTGCTCCTCCTGTTGTCGCCTGTGGTCGACCAGAGCCTGTATGTTCTGCTGAAGGACCGACCGCATGTCGGCGGGATGCTGACCGTTCATCTTTGAAAGCCCGGTTTGGCCAATGTCATCCGAGCGTTGCTCATCGCCCGCCTGGCACGTCCGGCGAGGCTGCACCGCCTGAACTCGCGGGCTCATGGCCGCCGGTCTCTTCAGACGAGGAGTGCCGTCCTGCAATCGTGTCCACCATGGCGATCACCGCCCCCGGGGCGCTCTGATGAACCATATGGCCGGCGCCCTCAACGACGTCGAGGAGGGACCCACCAACCTCCGCATGCAGGCGTCGTGCCTCCCCCTCGGCGTCGAACAGCCGGTCTCCAGAACCCGCCAGGATGCCTGTCGGGACACCAATGTCCGTGTAGCTGGCCTTCGTCAGCAGGGCCGCCGCCAGCATCGATGCCGATTCCGAACACACCGCCCGCAGTTGGGAAGGGCGGCTGGCGATATCTTTTGCGAGAACGGCGAAGTCGGCAGCGACATCCGCTGGGTGGAAGATCTTCTGCATCGTCCAAGGCCAGGCAAGCCTCACAAGCACCGGCAGCAAGGTGTGGCGAAACGCGGTGCCGACGAATGGCAGAGCCGGGAGGGCGGCCAGCGCAAGATCAAGCCGCGGCGGCGGATAGTAATAGCCGGAGACCAGCACGACGCCGGCAACCGAACGAGAATGCCTGCGCGCCAATTCGAGGGCTACCCAAGCGCCCCACGAATGTCCAAGCACGATGTAGTTCTCGATACCCAGCCTGCCGGCGGCGGCATGTATGAGATCGGCTTGGTCGCGGGCAGACCACCGCCGGCCGCGCGACCGCGTGCTTCGCCCGAAGCCCGGCCGATCAAATGCGAGTACCCGATAGGTTTTTGCCGCCTGATCGAAGATGCCGCTCGACTTGAAATCCTGTGCCATGGATCCGTTTCCATGCAGCAGAATGAGCGGCATGCCGGTGCCGGCTTCGATAAAATGCAGGCGAAGACCGTCAACCTCCATGACATGGCCGTGCGCCCGGCCAACAAGCGCACGTTTGGCGCGGGTGTGATTGTACCCGGCAAGTGCCGACAATGCAGCGATGAGCAGCACGGTCGATAGCTTCGGTCCATCCCTGTCGAACGCCATGCCCATGCCTGCCAGCAACTGCCCTGCCCGGTGCCCTGCCTGCCCAAACCTTCGGAGTGGCGGCTTGTTCCGCTGGACAAAGACGACGCTTTGTAGCCGGCTCAAACGGCCTAGGCGGTAAGCTCTCTATGGGCATGGGACGCGGCGATGGCAGCTTGTCCAAACGCGACCGCAATCTGATTCAGCGCTTTCACAACGTCGCCGATGGCGTACATGCCGGCGACGGAAGTCTGCTGGTGCTCATCGACCGTGACGTAGCCCTCCGCGCAACATCTCGCGCCGACGGCCAGGGCGAGGTGCGAGCGCACCTTGCATCCCAAGGCCGCGTAGACTGCATCGAAGCGGCAGGTCGCTCCATCCTGCAAAATCGCCGCACAACCGTCAGCAGCCGGGCTGAGCCTGTCGAGAGTGTGACGGATGACTATCCCTCTTTCGCCCGCCGCGCGACGCGTGCTGGTTGAAAAGTCCGATGCATGGGTCCCCAGCATCGTTACGTGTGGTGTGAATCGGCTGAGGAAAATGGCCTCGTGCAAGGCTCTGTCACCCTGCCCCACGACCGCTATCTTCCGGTCGATCACCTCATATCCGTCGCACACCGGACAAAGCCGAACGACACCGGCCGCGATTGCCTCCGCCAAGCGGGGCAATTCGGGTGTCGTGTCGACAATCCCGGTCGACAGGAAAACCTTACGCGCGCGGATTGCGCCGATCGAGGTCTCAGCATCAAAGCCTCCCTCGCCAGCGGCCAGCGAAAACACCTGCCCCCGCATCAAGGTTGCTCCGTACAAGCTCGCGTGGCGGCCAAGCCGATCGAGAAGGTCGGGGCCACTTATCCCTTCGGGAAAGCCCGGACAATTATGGCTCTTCGGGATCAGAGCGGCACGGGGCTGGCCGGCATCGACCACCAGCACGCGATGGCGAAAACGGGCGAGATATTGGGCTGCGGTCAGTCCCGCTGGCCCGCCTCCGACGATCAGCACATCTTCAGCGTCGGCGAGCGGGTGACCGGCATGGCTTTCACCGCAGGTTTGCTTCATCAGCGGCGAACTATCTGGTTCGTTCGATGTTCCAGCACGACACGCGGAGAGACCGCATAAGCCCGGCCGGCTTCAGCCGCAGCCAGAGAGCTTCGATCTCGTTGTCACACCGGTCCTGCTCGGCGTCGAAACCTTCTTACCGCTTCGGGGTTAATCCTGACGGACAAGGTGAGCACCTGCGAAACACAACCGTTGACCTCGTCCTCAAACGACGTCGGGCGGCTCGCAGGCCATGAATGATATGAGTGAAGAGCTGAGGCCGCCGACAAAGGGCGCTGCCGAACTCGCTCAAACGGGGAGCGCCGTTTTATGAATGGATGCCTCAAGGCTTCAGATGATCCGGGTCGCCACCTTTAACGTAAACGGCGTCAACGGTCGATTGCCGGTTCTACTCAAATGGCTGGGTGAGACGCACCACGACATCATCTGTCTCCAGGAATTGAAAACATCGGACGAAAAGTTTCCTGCCGATGCCATCAGCAACGCCGGCTACGGGGCGATATGGCACGGACAGAAGTCGTACAACGGCGTAGCCATTCTCGCTCGGGGCAAGCAGCCGCATGAGCGTCGGCGCGGGTTGCCCGGTGACGCCGATGACACGCATAGCCGTTACATCGAGGCGGAGATCGACGGTCTCGTCGTTGGTTGCCTATACCTGCCCAACGGCAACCCGGCGCCTGGTCCGAAGTTCGACTATAAGCTCCGCTGGTTCGAGCGGCTGATCGACTACGGACGGCTCCTGATCAAGGACGCGCCCGCCAGCCTGCTTTGCGGCGACTACAACGTGGTGCCGGCGCCGATCGACGCCGCGGTTCCGGCACGATGGCTGGGCGACGCCGTCTACTTCCCGGAGAGCCGACAGGCTTACGCCGACCTGCTTGCCGATGGCTGGACCGATGCCGTCAGGCTGATCCGTCCCGAGAGAGGCGTCTATACCTACTGGAATTTTTCCTATCGGGGCGGTTACGACCGCAGCTCCGGCCTTCGCATGGACCATCTTCTCGTGAGCCCCTCGCTCACGAACAGGCTGGCCGGCGCGGGCGTGGATGAGACGGTACGGGGATGGGACAAGCCAAGCGATCACGCGCCAGCCTGGATCGAACTCGACTGGCCCCGGTGAACCGAGACATCGGGCTTCAGCCAGACCGCATGACGCCAGGTTCGTCCGCCTCTCTTAATCGTTGCGAATCCTCGGGGGCGGCGACCAGATCCTGGAATCCAAGTGTGACGACGAGATAACCCGCCTCGTCGTAGACTTTCGTCACCCAGTTGGTCGGGTCCGCGCCATCGATAATTCCGTCAAGCATGGCCTCCTTGGCTGCGCGCTTCGCCTCTTTGATGGCCTCATCCCGATCAGCCATGTCGGCGAAGATTGCAGGCTGGGACATGCCTTCGATAAACTCGAAGCGAAATTTCGGCATCGATCCCTCCTGTCGGTGGTGATAACGGATCGGCCATTGCTGGCAGGGTGACGGTCAACGCCACCGTTTCGAAAAGGATGCACCGATTGTGCGTGCCTGAACCGGAGGTCAGGCAGCGTTGCTGGCTTCCGTTTGCCAGTCGTCCTGCCAACGCGCGCGCACGGCAATCATCAGCATGGCCGATTCCGTGATCCCGGTCTGGAACAGCCTGATCAGCTCTCTCGCGATGGAGTGAGCCGCCGCGGTGTCCGGCAAAATGGCAAACTCCTGGCACATCGCGTCGAAGACCGCGCGAAGCGTGTCCAGGTCATTCGGGTAGAGGGTATCCGTGCGAATGGGTCGGTCAAGCATCAAGCGTCTCCAAACGAGCGAGAGTGCGATGGTCTCCCAAGCAGCGGAGCCCGTTACATGCCCGCTGACCTCTCGCTTATGCGGCACAGCGCACGACGTGTCGCTAACCTATGATGGACCGAGGCAAGTTCGCGCACAAAAGATCCAATTGCGTATAGCGACGCGGCTAGCGCCACGCCCAATGGAAGCCGCACGACCGCGTGCGGGCCGCAATGGAACTCTTGGCCGTCAACTGCATTATCCAGTCCGGGCAAAACGGGGGCGATATGGGGGTCACTTCAGGCGATCGTCAATCTGAACTGCAGCGCTTCGAGCTGTTGGCGGCGCTGGGCGACCGGATTCGCGAGATTACTGATCCTGCCGAACTGGCCCACGCTGCCGCGGAACTGGTAGGGAGACATTTCGATGTCAGCCGAGCCGGATACGGCACGATCGATCTTGAGAAAGAAACCATCACGATCGAGAGGGATTGGAACGCGCCAGGCATCAAAAGCCTGGCTGGGACCCTGAATTTCAGGAACTACGGCTCGTATATCGAGGACTTGAAGCGGGGCGACACCGTTGTCTTCGAAAATGCCGAGACAGACCCGCGAACAAGGGATCATGCAGAGGCTCTCAAAGCCATCAGCGCCCAATCCGTCATCAACATGCCGGTTACCGAGCATGGCGGTTTGGTGGCGCTGCTATACCTGAACCACTCCGCGCCCAGACGCTGGGCCAAGGAGGAGGTTGCCCTTATTTCGGAAGTGGCGGACCGGACGCGTACCGCCATCGAGCGGCTTCGCGCTGAGCGAGCGCTGCGTGAGAACGCCGAACGCCTGGCTTTTCTCGACCGTCTTGGAAGGGAGATTGCCCTCGCGGCCGACGCCGACGCCGTCATGGCGATCACCACTCGTCTGTTGGGCGAACATCTTGCCGTCTCGATTTGCGCCTACGCCGACATGGAGCAGGACCGGGACCATTTCACCATCCGTGGCGACTGGAGCGCACCCGGCTCGCCCAGCATCAGAGGGTACTACAGTCTTACCGATTTTGGTCGCCTGGCGGTCACCAATCTCAGCGCCAATCGGCCGCTCATCATCAACAACAACCTCGAGGAAATCGCGCCCGAGGAGGCAAAGACCTTTCAGGACATCGGCATAACGGCAACCATCTGCATGCCCTTGGTAAAACAGGGCCGGCTGACCGCCCTGATGGCCATTCACGACAAGCAGCCCCGCGTCTGGTCACAGCGCGAACTGTCCTTGCTGACGGAGGTGACGGAGCGGTCCTGGGCTCACATCGAGCGCGTTCGCTCGGAACAGGCGGCCCGGGCCAGTGAGGAGCGCCTCCGGCTTGCCACGGACGCAGCCGCTATCGGGACCTGGGACTACGATCCCGTCACCAAGGCGCTGCGGTGGGATGACCGGTGCAAAGCCCTTTTCGGCCTCCCGCCAGACGCGGAGGTAACATATGAAAGCGCGTTCCTGGCGGGTATTCATCCAGAAGATCGGGCCCGCGCCGACGAGGCCGTACGCCAGGCGCTCGCGCCGGGCACGTCTTCCCGCTACGACATCGAATATCGGACGGTCGGCTTGCACGACGGCAAGGAACGCTGGATTGCGGCAGCGGGCGAGTCGCTTTTCCAGTCAGGGCGCGCGGTCCGCTTCATTGGTACCGTCATGGATATCACCGCGCGAAAGCGGGTGGAGCATCAGCTTCAGATGATGAACGTCACCGCTGCCGCGGTAGCGGCCGAGCTCGACGTGGAGCGGATTGTTCAAACGGTAACTGATGCCGGCGTAGCGCTGTCGGGCGCACAATTCGGAGCTTTCTTCTACAATGTGATCGACGACAAGGGCGACAGCTACATGCTCTACGCCCTGTCGGGCGCACCTCGCTCCGCGTTCGAAAATTTTCCAATGCCTCGCAACACGGCGGTGTTCGACCCCACTTTCCGCGGGACAAGCGTGGTGCGCTCCGACGACATCCTCGCCGACCCCCGCTACGGCAAGAACTGGCCCCGCAAGGGAATGCCGGAGGGCCATCTGCCAGTGCGTTCCTATCTTGCGGTACCGGTCGTCTCGCGTTCGGGAGAGGTGCTGGGCGGCCTCTTCTTTGGTCATGCAGAGATCGGCGTCTTCGCCGAACAGCAAGAGAAGGCCTTGCTGGGGCTTGCGGGCCATGCCGCGACGGCAATCGACAATTCTCGACTGTTCAAGGCGCTGCAGACGCTCAATGGCACCCTTGAACAACGTGTCATGGACGAAGTCGCCGAACGCACCAGAGCAGAAGAGCACCTGCGGCAGGCCCAGAAGATGGAAGCTGTCGGACAGCTTACCGGTGGCATCGCGCACGACTTCAACAATATGCTGGCTGTCATCATCGGCGGACTGAACCTTGTGCAGCGCAAGCTCAGAAACGGCGATACCAACGTCCACCAGTTCGTGACCGGCGCGATCGATGGAGCCCAACGTGCTGCAGAACTTACCAAGCGGCTGCTTGCCTTCTCTCGCCAGCAACCTCTGGCGCCCAAGCGCCTGAATCCAAATCGCCTCGTCTCGGATATGAGTGAATTGCTGAGCCGGACGCTTGGGGAGACAATCCAAATCGAGACCGTGCTCGCCGCGGGACTTTGGCATGTGGAAGTCGACGCAGGGCAGCTGGAAAGCGCGTTGCTCAACCTTTGCGTCAACGCGCGGGATGCCATGCCCGCTGGTGGAAGGCTGACCATCGAGACATCCAATGCCCATGTCGACGACCGGTATGCGAGAGAAAACGCAATACCCTCCGGCCAGTATGTGATGATAGCTGTCACGGACACCGGAACCGGCATGACCGCTGACGTGTTGGCCAGAGCCTTCGATCCGTTCTTCACCACAAAGGGGGTTGGCAAAGGCACCGGGCTGGGGCTCAGCCAGGTTTATGGATTTGTTCGCCAGTCCGGCGGCAGCGTCAAGATCTATTCCGAGCAGGGTATCGGAACCACTTTGAAAATCTATCTGCCGCGCTCGCACGGCGACGTGGTCGACAGCCCGGCCGAGTCCGTGGCGGGCGAGCACCCCGGCAGTGAGGACGAGATCATCATGGTTGTCGAGGATGAAGATCGCGTCCGGCTGATGGCTGCGGAGGCGCTGCGGGAACTGGGCTATTCCGTGTTGGAAATGCAAGGGCCGCGGGACGCGCTGGCGGCCGTCGCAAGCGGGCAAGTGCCGTCGCTTCTGTTCACTGACGTCGTCATGCCGGAGATGTCCGGCCGGGAACTGGTGGATCAGGTCAAGAGCATGCACCCGTCGCTAAAAGTGCTCTACACCACCGGCTACACACGAAACGCGATTGTCCACAACGGCACACTTGATTTTGGAACGGAGCTTTTAACCAAGCCCTACACGATTGACGAATTGGCAGAGAAGATCCGTAAGGTGCTGGATCGCAAGTGAATGGTCACTGTCCGAGGCACACCAATCCCTCTCCGCTTCAGTTACTTTACGGGACGCCGCGCTTGGGCGGAATTGATGCCTTCGGCAAGACAACTGCCGTACCGCAGAGGCTATTGGGGCTTCGTGCACCCAACAGTGAAACCTTTTCCCTACTCGCAGCTTGTTTGCGACACCGGAGGAAACGATCGTGTCAAGGCGAGATGGAGAAATGGGGGATCAACCGACCAAGAGGCGTCGTACACGTCCCTTGAAGGGCGAGGACGCGGAGGTCCGGCATGTCGTCGAAACGCATGACCTGTCGCCCGCTCAGGCAAGGGAGCTGGTACGTCGCCACGGCAACGATTGGCGCAAGATCGATGAGGCGGCGAAGTCATACAAGGACAGCACCTGACGGAAGCCTCCAGGTCTCTCGGGAAGACGCTAAATCCTATTTACAGCAGCGGCTCATCTCGCCTGACAGGCTTGTTCGAGAGCCCGCGATTTCCAATTGAAAAAGAAAGCCCACTGCCTCGGGGGAGTGCAGCGGGCGATCGGCTAGGAGTTGAGGGGACATCTCCACGCTGGGTAAACAACAGATCAACAGCGGATCGGTTCCAACGCTGCGCCCGTGGCAAGGAAACCCGACGCCTAATCTCTTTCCGTGCCTTGTTCATCATCAGAATGATCGATGAATTCCCCCTCTTGCAAGCTCATAACCGGGTATCAACCGTAAACCCAGGCAAGCCATGCTCCCGGCGTATTTGAATGCACCAGCAGCGGATCAGGACCATCACCAGGATTCTCGGCCCTCCCGCAGATGGATAGACGTCCCGGCCTACGCCCTGGATCAAGGTGGCCCGGCGCTGCGCCTTCATCAGAAGTTGGGCCCGGCATTTGCAGATGTCGGGATTGCCGATCAGCTCAAGAAAGTCACGGCCCAATATTCCGAAAAAGCCGCTGTGCATGACGGCGTGAATCAACTGTCGTACTTCGAGCTTGCAACTGCCGTCGAAGTCCTGTCCCGCCGGATCGCTGCCGTCGTTCCCGTGGGGCAGCCGATCGGAATTTATCAACCAAACTCCGTCTGGTACATCGTTGCTGTCCTGGCGAGCATGGCGGCGGGAAGGATTTCGGTTCCCCTCAACGCCCGGGACCCAATCGCCCGTGTCAACGAGATTGTCGGCGTCGCGCGGCTCCGCGCCATTCTTGGCGTTGGACACCGGCATGCGGGTTTACCCGAGGACATCCGCTGGATCGATGTGACTGCCAGCCCCGCGTCGACGGCGCCGCTGTCATCGACGCAATTGCCTGCCGTATCCGTCGATGCACCGGCGATGGTTCTTTACACGTCTGGCAGCACCGGATCTCCAAAGGGCATAGTCAACAGCCAGCGCAGCCTGCTCTGGCGGGTGCACCAATATGCCGATGCGTGTCACATCAATTCCGACGATGTCTTCCTCCCCTTGACCGGGCCGGCCACCATAGCCGGATGTCGAGAAATCCTGACTTCGGTCCTGTGCGGCGCCACTTTGCATATGGTCGACGTGGAAGCGATCGGCCTGCGTGCGGTTCGCGAGCGAATGCAGCAGGTTGGCGCGACGCTTACTTACCTCGTGCCCGCGCTGCTTCGCGCCCTCATGGCCAATGCCCCCGCCGATGCGTTCGGGTCGCTCAGGGTGGTCCGCGTCGGCGGCGAGAAAGTGCTTTGGACCGACATTGCCCTTTTGCGAAAGGCGATTCCTGCTCATTGCCTCGTACAGATCGGCTACTCGTCAACCGAGACGACCGGGTCACAATGGTTTCTGCCTCGCGTTCAACCAAAGAACCAAACGTCCGTGCCGGTCGGCCGGCTCTTGCCAGGAATAGCTTTTGCGATCGTCAACGAGGACGGTGACAGCGTACCGCGGGGCGGAAGCGGGGAACTCGTCATCAAGAGCCCCTACGTCTTGCTCGGCCACTGGGAAAACGGCACCGTCATCCCTGCCGAGGCGGATCCCGATGATCCAAGTCAACGGATATTCGCGACCGGCGATCTCGTCCAATTGGACAATCGGGGCCTGCTGAGGATCGTCGGCCGCAAGGGGCGGCAGATAAAGATCAACGGTCGGCGCATCGAGCCGGCCGAAGTCGAGAGTATCCTGCGCTCCGCCTCGTCAGTCGAGGATGCGGTGACGATCGTGACCGAGGCCAACGAACTGGTCGCTTTCGCGATCCCCAGGAATTCCGCCGGTCCGGCCTTCGCCGACGACCTTCGCCAGCTGCTTGCAAAGACGCTGCCGCCGCCACTGCGCCCGCTGCGGCTCCACAGGGTAGAGGACATTCCGCGCCTGGCAGGCGGAAAAATAGATGTGGCGAAACTCGGGAAAATGGATCTTCTGGCCAAGAAGCCTACCCAAGTTGCCGATCCACCGATTTCAGGCAGCGATCTCAAGGCCCATCAAGCAGTGCAGAATGCCTGGACCAGGGTCCTCAACACGCGGGCAGCCGTCGGGCGATGGGATGAAGCGGGAGGGGACTCGCTGAAGCTGCTCCACTGCGTCATGGAGATCGAGAACGAAATCGGCCAGGAACTGGATCTTGAGGCATTTACCGTCGGGATGAGCGCCGAAGCGATGGTCAGCGCGGTCGCGTCCGCACAAGCCGGCAATGCGCCCGATCATGGGCTGGAGCATGATCGGCCTTTTCTCTTTCTGTTTCCCGGCTCCGTGGGCTATGGGCCTAGTCTTGCAGCCTTCGCCTCAGCCATGGGCAAAGTCGCAACGGTCCGTCCGATAAGATATCCCAACCTCGCGACGATTCTCAGCGGCCAGAACGATCTTGCCGCCATGGTGGACGCCGCGCTTGAACAGATCAACCGCATCCAGCCGTCGGGCCATGTAAGGCTTCTCGGCCACTCGCTCGGCGGAGCCGTCGCATTCGAAGTTGCCGTGCGCCTGCTGAAGGAGGGAAGGTCCGTCAAGTTTGTCGGTATCCTCGACACCAGCCTGGCTGGCGAGCGGAGCCGTCCGTGGGAGACAATCACCCGCACCTTGCGTCGGGTCCGGTCCAACCGCATGTCACCCTATCGAATGGCCTGCCGTGTTTTGGCGAAGCTCACGGTCAAGGTCGGCCAGGAAGCTCGTCTTGCCCAAGCCATCGACCACTTTTCCCGAGGACAATTCAACGCAACCAGCTTCCGCATCAAGCTGGAGTTGCAGGAAGTCTTGCGTGCGCAGGCCTTCTTCCGTTGGTTGGAGCAGCCAAGAACGGTGCTCCCGATCACCGGAACGCTGTTCCGTTGCGCGCGACCGGGAATGCCTCTTGCCATCGGATGGGATCGGGTGTTCGCGGACCTGCAGGTCATCCCGATTGCCGGCAACCACATTGATCTGGTCGTCGAGCCTCACATCGGCGTCAATCGTCCGCTGATCGAGGAGGCGGTCGCTCGCACTTATTCGCCGGCCGAGTCTTCAACCATGAAAGGCAGCTTCGCGTGACTTCGCGGTTCGGCAAGGATGTTCTGGCACTGGATGCGGCCGCGGAGGTCGACCGCATCGTAGCATCCGTGCGCGAGCAGGTATTGGTCACGCTCCGCCGGCGCGGAGTGGTGGTCGGGCTCTCAGGCGGCATCGACAGTTCGGTGGTCGCGTCGTTGTGCGTGGCTGCCTTCGGCAAGGACAGGGTGCTCGGGATCTTCATGCCGGAGCGTGACTCGTCCGGGGACTCGCTGAGGCTGGGGCGCGTTATCGCCGGTCAGCTGGGCATCGACACCATCGCCGAGGACATTGCGCCGGCGCTCGACGCCATCGGTGCCTATAGCCGGCAGATAGAGGCCATTCGCACCGTTGTTCCGGACTACGGTGAAGGGTGGAAATGCAAGCTGGTGCTGACCTCGGTGCTGGAGAGCAAAGGCCTCAATATCACCCGTCTCACCGTTCAGGATCCCCAGGGGAAGATCGATACCGTGCGCCTGTCAGGAGCGGCCTATCTGCAGATAGTGGCCGCGACCAATTACAAGCAGCGCATTCGCAAGATGACTGAGTACTATCACGCGGACCGTCTCGGCTATGCGGTGGCGGGCACGCCTAACCGGCTCGAATATGATCAGGGTTTTTTCGTCAAGCAAGGCGACGGAATCGCTGACCTGATGCCGATCGTCCACCTCTACAAGACGCAGGTCTATCAACTGGCGGAATATCTCGGTGTGGACGGGGAGATCCGGCGCAGGCCGCCGACGACCGACACCTTCTCCATGGCGCAGAGCCAGGAGGAGTTCTACTTCGCCCTGCCCTATCATCAGACGGACCTATGCCTCTACGGCGTGAACCATGGCATCTGCGCCGATGATGTCGCTGATGTTGCCGGGTTGTCACCAGACGAGGTCCAGAAGGTCTTCAAGGATATCGAAGCCAAGCGTCGAGCGGCGCGCTATCTGCACGCCCAGCCTTTGCCTTCGGTGCCAATGACGGTGGACTGAACGGATGTGCGGGATCGCCGGAATTGTCGCGCTGAGCGCCACTGCCCCACCTCCTTCGCGGGAAGCGCTGTTGCGTATGGTGGGCGCGCTTGCACACCGCGGACCCGACGAGCGGGGGCTGTATCGCGACCGACGCGCGGGTTTGGCGCATGCCCGCCTGTCCGTGGTCGACCTGCTGCACGGCCAGCAGCCACTCGCCGACGTGAGCGGCCTGACATGGATCGTCTTCAACGGTGAAATCTTCAACTACGTCGAATTGCGCGACAAGTTGATCGCGCTTGGTCACCGCTTCCGCACGCGTAGCGACACGGAAGTCGTGCTCAATGCTTACCAGGCCTGGGGCCAGGCCGCCTTTGAGCGGATGAATGGTCAATGGGCAGTCGCGATATGGGACTCTGCTGCCGGCCGCCTGATCCTGTCGCGTGACCGCTACGGCATCTGCCCGCTGTATTATTGCGAGCACGGCGGCCGCGTCTTCTTTGCAAGCGAAGTCAAAGCCATTTTCGCTGCGGAAATGGCCATTCCTCGCGCCTTTGATCCGACAGGAATCGATCAGACGTTTACATTCTGGACGGTGATCCCGCCGCAGAGCGTCTTCGAAGGCGTCAAGGAACTGCAGCCTGGACATATCCGACTCTATGAAGGTCGCGTGGCACGGGAGACGGCCTTCTGGGAGCCGCATTATCCGCGAATTTCCGCTTCGGACCCTGAATGGTTCAGCGGCTCGTGCGACGATGCCGTCGAGGCGATCCGCGGTGCGCTCGAAGCCGCGACGGCGCTGCGGATGGTGCAGGCCGACGTGCCGGTGGGTTGCTATTTGTCCGGTGGGCTCGACAGCTCGCTTGTCGCGGCGCTTGGGAGACGTTTCGCGGGGGAGCGCTTCCAGACATTCTCCTTGCGTTTTGCCGACGAGGAATACGACGAGACCTATTTCCAGCGCCTGGTCGCCGCCGCCACCGCGAGCGAGCACCACGAGGTGGTGATTTCCCGCCGCGACATTGCAGCGGTTTTTCCCGAGGTCGTCTACCACGCCGAGCGGCCAATCCTGAGGACGGCCCCGGCCCCGCTCTTCCTTCTGTCCAAGTTGGTCCGCGAGCGCGGCATCAAGGTTGTGCTGACAGGGGAAGGCGCCGACGAGATGTTCGCCGGCTACGACCTTTTCCGCGAAGGCAAGGTTCGCCGCTTCTGGGGGCGTCAACCTGCTTCGAGCCGGCGTGCGCGACTGCTTGAGCGACTCTACCCCTATCTGTCGCGCTCACCGGTTCACCAACAGGCCATGGCGCGACAGTTCTTCGGGCGCGATCTTCATGCCTGCGACAGGCCCGGCTTTGCACATGACACGCGGTGGCGCACCACAAGCGCCATCAAGCGCCTATTCTGCCCCGACATGCGCGGCGCCTCGCAGCACCGCAATGCGGTCTCCGAACTGCTCGCCCCTCTCCCCGCCGAATTTTCGCGATGGAGCTTCCTTGCCCAGGACCAGTATCTCGAAATCCGAACGCTGATGTCGGGCTACCTGCTCTCCTCGCAGGGCGACAGGATGCTGATGGCACACTCGGTCGAGGGACGCTTCCCCTATCTCGACGACGATGTCGTGGCGCTCGCGAATTCGCTTCCGGATGCTTACAAGTTGCGCATCCTCGACGAAAAGCACGTGCTCAAGCGAGTGGCGCAGCCGATCGTGCCACCGCAAGTCGTTGCCCGCACGAAGCAGCCCTACAGGGCGCCAAATGCGCTTAGTTTCGTTGGTCATGATGCACCAGATTACATTCGCGAAGCACTGTCGGACACGGCATTGCGCGCGGCAAATGTCTTCGATCCGAAATCGGTGGCTTTCCTGCTTGGAAAGTGCCGGTCCAAGGCCGGCGACGGCGATCTCTCCAACTCCGACAACATGGCACTGGTCGGCGTGTTGTCGACCCAGCTTCTGCATCAGCAGTTCATCGCGAGCCGCCCACGCGGAGCGGACAAAGCCGAGCTCAGGATCGACGTTGATCACGAACAGCGGGAAAGGGTCCTGGCATGATCCACGGCGCCGTACCACTCCTGCAGGACTACCTCATCCATTCCGCCGGCCGGCTTGGCGGCAAGGTCGCGTTGGTGGCCGGCAAGCAACGCGTCACCTACGCGGAGATCGATGAGCGCTCCGACAGGATCGCGCATTTCCTGGCCGCGGCCGGCGTCGAGCGCGGCGACCGCGTCATGATCTTCGCCGACAATACGGTCGAAACCGTCGTCAGCTTCTGGGCGGTGCTCAAGGCGAACGCCGTGGTCTGCATCGTCAACCCGCTTACGAAAAGCGAGAAGCTTCATTACCTGCTCAACGATTGCCTGCCAGCGGCGCTGATCACGGACAGCCATCTGCACTCGATATTCTCCCAGCCGTCGCGCGACTGTCACTCGCTGCGGGCGGTGATTGTCTCTGGGCCGGTCGACGAGGCCGAGTTCAACCGATTGCCGCACGCCGTGCGTTGGGACACGATCATCGAAAGACCTTCTGTTGCGCCGCCGCGCAAATCGATCGACATCGATCTCGCCGCCATCGTCTACACCTCCGGATCCACCGGCGAACCCAAGGGGGTCATGTTGACGCACGGCAACATGACTGCCGCGTGCGCATCGATCGCCTCCTATCTGGAGCTGCGTGAGGATGAGGTGATCCTCAACGTTCTGCCCCTCGCCTTCGACTACGGGCTCTATCAGATGATCATGGCCTTTCGCACCGGCGCACGGCTCGTCCTCGAACGCTCCTTCGCTTTTCCGGCGCAGATCCTTCAGGTGATCAAGGACGAGCAGATCACAGGCTTTCCGGGCGTGCCCACGATCTTCGCGGCGCTTGCGGAGCTCAGATCGCTGAAGAGCAACGATTTCGCGAGCATCCGCTATGTCACCAATACGGCGGCCGCCCTGCCGCTCAAGCAGATTGCCATGCTCAGGGAGCTGTTTTCGGGCGCACGCATCTATTCCATGTACGGCCTCACCGAATGCAAACGCTGCAGCTATCTGCCGCCCGACGATCTCGGGCGAAAGCCCCTCAGCGTAGGCATTGCCATTCCCAACACAGAAGTGTGGATCGTCGACGAGAGTGGCAGGCGGGTCGGTCCGGGCGTCGTTGGCCAACTTGTAGTCCGCGGCGCAACGGTGATGAAAGGCTATTGGGGCAAGCCAGAGGCCACGGCAAGGAAGCTGAAGCCGGGGCCGCTGCCGGGCGAGCAGGTCCTCTACACGGGCGACTACTGCCGGATGGACGCTGAAGGCTATTTGTACTTCGTCGGCCGTGGTGACGAGATCATAAAATCACGAGGCGAAAAGGTCGCTCCCAAAGAGGTGGAAAGCGTGCTGATGGACGTCCCTGGGGTGAAGGAAGCCGCGGTCATCGGTGTTCCCGACGACCTCCTCGGGCAAGCGGTCAAAGCATTCGTCGTCATCGAGCAGGGAAGAATTGTCGGCGAAAGGCAGCTCCTGATGGAGTGCCGGAAACGGCTGGAGAGTTTCATGGTGCCAAAGACCATCGTCATCGTGCCTAGCCTGCCGATGACCGATACCGGAAAACTCAAGAAAGCGGCCCTGTCGTAGATTGTTTCAGATGCGCGATCGCAAGTCGCCTTTGCAATGGAGGATGGATTAGATGGATTCCATGATATCGGCCGCGGAAAGCGACGACATCCATATCAACCAGATCCGCAGCTTCCTGGCCTCGAATTTCTACATCGCGGACGTCAAGGCGCTATCCCTCACCGCATCATTGCTCGATCAGGGGATCGTCGACTCGACCGGAGTGCTCGAGGTGATCGGGTTCATCGAAGAGACTTTCGGCATCACAGTGGAAGACAGTGAACTCCTGCCGGAAAACCTCGATTCGATTCAAGGAATCGCGCGGTTCATCGTTCGCAAGAAGAAATGATCTGGCGCAAGAAGCAATGATCTGGACGGTCGGCCCGATACCGGCCGAACGCGGTCATGCCTGCCGCCTGGCCCCTGCCAGGACCACCCGCACTTCACCGGCATGGTTGGCGAAGGTGCGTATCTGCTCGTAGCCCTTGCTGCGCTCCAGAAGACTTATGACCTGGCGGTCCTGACCAAGCCCCACCTCGAACAGCAGGACGCCGCCTGGTCGGAGGTAGCGCAGCGCGTCCTTGACGACCCGCATATGAATGCTGAGCCCATAAGGACCGGCCGCGAATGCCTCTCGCGGCTCAAGCACGACCAGATGGCGGCGATCACCCTCGAGCCGCTTCTCCGAAATGTAGGGCGGATTGCAGACGATGGCATGAAGCGTGCCGTCGAGCTCCAGTCCGGACACGCCTTCGAACAAATCACCCTGATGCACTGAAATCCGGTCAGTCAAGCCATGATGAACGACATTTCGCCGCGCCGCGTCGATACAGCCGTCGGTAAGATCGCAGGCCCAAACTCGGGCGGATTGGATATGGCTAGCGATCGCGCAGGCCAGGTTGCCGGCGCCACAGCACATGTCGACGACACGCGGCGCCGGCAGGTCCATTGCGCGCAGGACATCTACGGCAACGGAGCCGAGCAGCTCTGTTTCCGGCCGCGGCACCAGTGCACCGGGCGCAACCAGGATCTTCATTCCCATGAAGATGATGCTGCCTTTGTTGTAAGCGCCGACGACGCTGATCTCTTCGCTCACGACCGTTCTCGCAACGACATCGAAGATATTGCCGCTGCCGGCGACACCGGCAGGGATTGTCTATTGCACCGCCGCGCTTTCGAGCGCGCTGCTGAATCTGACCTCGATCGTATCACCCGGCGCCACCGCGGTATCCTGGTCGGCCGGCTGCTTGCGCCATTGCGCATCGACGGAGCGGATGATCGTCACCTGGGCCCGCACGGTTTCGCCGCCGATCGGCTGCGGCAAGGCGGATGCTCCCTGCGGCTGCAATTTCTGGCTGACCGCGTGCAGCCTTGCGGTGATGTCGGCAAGGCGCGCCTGTGTATCCCGCAACTCGTTCAACAAACCGGCACGCCTCTGGTTGTCATTGCGCTCAATCTGCCTTGCAAGATCATCCTGTTGGCGCCGAGCCCGCATGAGTTCGACCGAAGTTTCAAGCGCACGGCTCGAGGACAGAAGCACCGCGCGCCGGACATCGGCGAGCCGGTTGTTGGTCAGGTTGCCAGCCTTGAAGAGCTTGGTCACCTGCGCCAAATCCTCTTCATCGGCCTTGACTCCATCGGCTTCGTCCTGCTCGCGCTGGAGCAACGCCTGGACCTGGGTCGCTGCATCCTTGGCGCCCTTCTCCAGAAAGCTCTGCTCCTGCCCGAAATTGTCCAGCGAGAGCTTCAGCCCTTCTGCTTCGGCCCGCGCGATTTCGGTTGCGAGGGAAGAAGACAGCGGAAAGCCCTGGGGGGCCTTCATGTCGAAATCGGGCTGCTTTTGAAGTTCGGCACGTATGCGCGCACTGTGGAAATAGTCCTTGATGTATTCTCCCCAGATCGTCTCATAATCGCGCTGCAGGTCCGTTGGGTCCGGCCCAGCCTGGTTCGCCCGTGCACGCAAGAGGCTGAAGCCGCCGGCGACGGCTATCGCCTGCCGAACCGTCATGAGCGGACGAAAGGCTTGCTGCCCAGGAGCGAGCACTTCGCCAGTCACGTAGATTGGACGGTATTCAGCGATGATCGCCGTCACGTCGCCGGGCCTGACGACCGCCACCTGCTCACGGCCGTCCGGCATGCGTATGTGGTAGATCTTGGTCGGCAGGATCGCCTGCAAGCGCGTCTGAAGTTCGGACGGGGTCAGACCAGCGACAGGCACCGTGCCTGCCTCGGCGAGGACGATGGTGCCGTCCATCTGCACCACCGCACGCTGCGTCCGCTCGGGAAGCGAGGTGATTGCGATCTCGATGGTGTCTCCGGGCGAAATTCGATAGATCGTCGCATCGGCTGCCGCAGCCATCGGCAGGGCGCAAAGCATCGCAAGTGTCGCAAGGAAGAATCGGCTAAGGTTGACCATTCGCGACAATCTCCTTCTTGTCCTGGTTTTCGGGCCAGTCGACGCGGGTGACGAAGTCGTAAACCGGTCCACCGGCCACGCCCCAATTGCTGGACCAGATCACCTGTGTGCCGTCCGGCGAAGGTGACGCATGCGTCTCGCTCCAGTAGTCGAAGGGCGCGTTGCGGGTCTGCACGATGCGCCGAACTTCGCCGCTGCCGTCGATGCGCAACGCGATGACTTCCCGTGCATATGGTGCCCAGCTTGGATTGGCCGATATCTCCTCAGGGTTGCCGCCATAGGTCAGGAAGACCCAGCCGGGCCGCTTCAGAGCACGCGACGATGCATGCTCTGCTTCGCCGTATCCGGTCAGGGAGGTCACCTTCCCATCGGACAATCTTCGCTTGATCACGTGATACTTGTCGGGGCCGGATTTGCTGATGCCAACATAGACCTCGCTGCCGTCGTCATCGAGCGTAAGGTCTCCGTGGCCGGGGCGGTGATGGTCCGTCCACCTCTGTCGCAAGGTGCCATCGACACTGAAAATGGCCCTCTGCTCGGTGCCATCGGCCAGGTTTTGAAAGCAAAGGATGTTGGTGCCGAGCGGGGAGATGGTGCAGGAGCTGGTGGTTCCGGGAACCTGAGCGAGATCGATGTCCGGGAATTTGAACCGATCCGCGAGATCGAAGGCGAACACCACCGCTTTTCCATCCGCGCGGACAGCGCGGACGGCTATACGGTTGCCGTCACGGCTTGGATTGCCCTTCGACGGCCCGAACTGCAGATCGTGGTATTGAGCCGTGACGAAGACAACGTCTTCGTGGTTTGTCCTTGGCGCCCATGTCGAGATCTTCCGATCCTCAACGCAGATCATCACGTCAGCGTTTCGAGGATTCCATTCGCATTCACCGCCTTTGTCGCGGTGGAATAGCGGAGCATATGTCTTGCCGTCGAGGAAGCACAGCCCGTTGCAGCCATTGGCCAGCACGAGCAGGCTCTGGTCCGCATTCCAGGCTTGAGCGCTCGAATAGCGATGACTGCAATATTTCGTCCCACACACGACACCTCCCCCAAGTGCGCCGGGTTTGGTGATGCGCATGAAATTCGTGCCGAATGCCGGATCTGTCGCGGGATGCAGATAATCTGGGAGATCCATCGGCATTGGCGCGACGAACGTCGTGGACATGCTGTTTCCCTGGCTGTCGGCCGCCCGCAGCAGGACGGCAAAGGCGATCAGGAGCAGTGTCAATGGGAGTGGGTAAAACCTCATGTCATGTAGCTCATTTCGCGACGTACCCGACCTTCGCCGAGGCGCGCCCGCCACCAATCGATGGTTCTGGCCAAGCCGTGGCGCAAACTCGTTTGCGCAGTCCATCCGGTTTCACGTTCGAGCCGTGATGAATCGGCCAGCAGAGCGCGAACTTCGGAGTTTTGCGGCCGCAATCGACTCTCGTCGCGGTGAACGGGCTTCTTGCAGTTGCTCAGTTCGCGCACGAGATCGAGCACGTCCGATATGGTCACGGCACGCTGGCTTCCAGCATTGTAGGCATGGCCGAATTCGAGTGTGGCTGAACCCGCGCTCAGGAAGGCAGCCGCTGTGTCCTCGACGAAGGTCAGGTCGCGGACCGGGCTGGTATCTCCCACCATGATCGAAACACATTTTGGATCGAGCGCCTGCCGGATGATTGTCGGTATTATGGCTCGTTCGCTTTGTCGCGGCCCGAATGTATTGAACGGCCGGAGGATCACGACGGGCAGGTCGAACGATCTGGCATAGGACTGCGCCATCATGTCGGCGCCGATCTTGGACGCCGAATATGGCGATTGTCCCTGAAGAGGATGGGACTCGCTGATCGGCATGCTGAGCGCCGTGCCGTAAACCTCACTGGTCGAGGTGTGAATGATCCGTTCCGTCTCCCATTGGCGGGCCGCTTCAAGGACATTCAGCGTCCCCATGATATTGGTTTCCACATAGGACTGGGCGGCCGCGTATGAGTACGGGATCGCGATAAGCGCAGCGAGATGAAACACGACGGCTTGGCCGCGCACGATCCGGTTCAGGAATGCACCGTCGCGTACATCGCCTCGAACGAGTTTCAGATGACCTCGGATGTCGTCTGGCAGATCATCCAGCCATCCATGACTGTCGAACGAATTATAGAGGGCCAATGCGGTCACCTCGGCACCGTTGCGGACGAGTGCCTCGGTCAGGTGCGATCCAATGAACCCATCCGCGCCAGTGACCAGAACTCTCTTGCCATTGTAGCTCATAACCAGGTGTTCCTTCTTTCACCTGAAGCGCTCCGGTTGCCGAGCGCGCACACAGAAACAGCCTTCAACGCCTGAGTAGCCCGACAGGCACCCAGCCGATTACCGCCAGAAAACCGAGGATCATCCACACAACATCCGAAGCGATGGTTCGTCGGGGATAATAGGAAAGATCGAACTTGGCTTTGATCGGAAACAGCGCCTCCCTGTAGAAGGACGACAGGTCTCCTGAGACCGGGTAGAGAGAGGCTTCGTGACGGAAAAGAACTTGCGTCGGGCCGACCAAGCCGGGTTTATATCTTAGGACCGCCTCGAAGCCGCCATGGAAGCAGTCAGCAAAGGCGAGGCTTTCCGGCCGTGGCCCCACGATGGCCATGTCGCCTCTGAGCACATTCCAGAGTTGCGGCAACTCATCCAGTTTGGTGCTGGCCAAAATGCGCCCGATCTTCGTCAGCCGACGGTCGCCTATGCTGGTCAACGCAGGGCCCTGAGGATCACACAGAACCTCGAATTTGCGGAACTTATAGATATGAAACATGCGCCCCCCTGCACCGATGCGAGGCTGCCGGAAAAGCACGGGGCGTCCGCCCTCGAGAAATAGCGCAAATGCAATCAGCAACATCAGCGGCGCGAAAACGATCGCGGCCAAGGATGCGGCCACGACATCCATCGCGCGTCTGCCAAAACCATGGCTCACGCCTGACACGACGGGCGGGTGTATGGATAGATCAAACGCGTTCATGCGGCGGTTCCCGCGTGGATGCCGCTGTTGAGCGCGGTCGCCAGGACGTCCACCACGGCTTCAACCGCGGGCGCGGTAATCTGAGGATGCAGCGGAATGGTCAACTCTCGTTCCGCGAAATCCTCGGTGCGCGGCAGGTGGGTACCCGGGTAAAGCTCACGGTAGAGGGTCATCTGATGAACGGGCGGGTAATGGACCGTGGTTTGTATGTCCTGCGCCCGCAGCTCATCGACGACATGCTGCCTATTGACGTAGCGCGGCAAGAGGATCGGCATGATGTGGTAAGCCGAGGCTCGCGGTTCTTCGAAGGGTATTGTGATTGCCGGGCAACGCAACGCGATAAGGCGCCGGTACAACACGACAAGAATGCGCCGTATCTCGTTCCACTCCTGCAGGTTCTGGAGTTGAACCAAGCCGATCGCGGCCCGCATTTCGTCCATTCGGTAGTTGAAGCCGAGCATGGTCACATCGTAATGCGCGGTGCGGCTGTTCAGTCGCTGGCGTGTTCCGGTGGTCATGCCGTGCGCGCGAGCCTGGCGAATCCTGTCCAGCAGTTGGGGGTCCCGGGCAATTACGGCCCCGCCCTCCGCCGTCGTCATGTTCTTGTTGCCGTAGAAGCTGAAGGCGGCGCCCGCACCAAAGGTGCCAACCGCTTTTAGGCCGGGAGCATGTGCCGCATCCTCGATGATCGAGAGCCCGCGTGCGCTGGCGAATGCTTGCCAGGCGTCCTTGTCGGCAAGATAGCCGGCGAAATGAACCAGGATCACGGCCCTGGTGCGAGGGCTGCAGCGTGCTTCTGCTTCTTTGAGCGACATCAGAGGGACGTCTGCCGATTCTATGTCGACAAAGACAGGAGTGGCGCCGACATAGAGCACTGCGTTCGCGGTAGCCACGAAGGTCAGCGAAGGAACCAGCACCTCGTCGCCCGGACCAATCCCCAATCCGTGAAGGATAAGATGAAGGGCTGCGGTGCAGGAACTAACCGCTACGCAGTCCTCTGCCTCGTGCATCAAGGCAAACGCCTCTTCGAAAGCCCGGACCCGTTCACCCATCGTCAGCCAACCGCTGTCGATCACTTTCGCCAAAGCCGCTTTTTCTGGCACTCCCAGGACCGGGGAACTTACCAAGAGCATCGTCACCTCCTCGATGATCCTCGCGCCTGGCCGTTACGCTGCCGCGGCGGCCACTTCGATGGACGCCGACTGCTCTTCCCAGGAAACTGTCTGCGCGTTCTGGAAGTCCTCGACGCGTCCGATGTCAAGCCAAAGACCTTCGTGCTTGTAGACATGCACGACGCGTCCGGCCTGGAGCATCTGCAGCATGAGGTCGTCGAACCCAAACGGTATCCCGGATGGGATGAAGTCGAGGACGTCCGGGTTCATGCAGTAGATGCCCATGCTGACCAGGTGCGACAGCGCAGGCTTCTCGCGGAACACCTGGACGGTGTTGTCAACCTCGTCGATCACACCGAAATCCATCTTGGTAAGCCGCAGCGAAGTCGCTATCGTGACGGAGTCTTTGTGCAGGCGGTGCGCCGCGGTAAACCGGCTGATGCTTAGGTCGGTCAGCACATCGCCGTTCAGGACAATGAACGGCTCATTCAATTCGTCTCTGATCAAGGAAAGCGGGCCGATCGTTCCGAGCGGTTCCATTTCCTGCGTGTAGCGGATCCTCAGATTCCACTGCGAGCCGTCACCGCACACGCTCCGGATCAGGTGCCCGAGATAGCCGGTGGTGACGTAGACGTCTTCGATTCCGCTACGCCGCAGCCATTTCAGCAGCAACTCGAGGACTGGCCGCGCGCCAATTGGCATCAGCGGCTTGGGCAAAACCGATGTAAATGGCCGAAGGCGCGTTCCCATGCCACCGCATTGAATTACCGCTTTCATTCGATCCTCCCTACGCACATGGCCAGAGTTGGCCTTGACGGCTGAAACCGCATCCGGAGCCAAGACGGCGAACCGCCTCGCGCAGCAGGGTTTCAGTTGTCCGAACCTGCGAGAGATTAGGGAGCCAACCGGGATACTGTCGTCGTGCGTTTGAATGGCACGGGCGAATTTCTCTGATCCCGGAACCGTAGGGGACGAAACATATCCCGCGGACCTGACGGGCGTGGCCGAGACGCGCAACAGACCAAGGTCCCACTTGAATTGCGATTGAAGGTAAACATTTTCCTAAAACCGAGCTACATTAGCGTACGGTAATTAGCAGGACGGGGTTGTAGGACGTCGGGGTCCACCTTTCTGGACGTACCGGCGCTCCTGCAAGGCGCGGCCAGGTAGTGCGGGTTGTTTGTGCGTGGGGGTTTCTATGTACAAGATCGTCATAGCCGATGATCATGGCCTTTATCGACGTGGCTTGCGCATGGCGCTGACAGCCGGAATCCCTGGAGCCGAAATAATCGAGGCGACCTGTTTTGATGCCGTGGTTGGGCTCCTGGCCGAACACGAAACAATTGATCTTGCGATCCTGGACCTGAACATGCCCGGGCTGCTCACCCAGGAAGTGCTCGGCGACGTTCTCGCCGCCTATCCCAAAAGCAGGTTTGCGATTGTGTCAGGAAACGATTCACGATCGGAAATTTTGTTGGCCCTTTCAGTTGGCCTCCACGGCTACATCGTGAAGTCGCAGCCGGATGAGGAGGTGGTGCTGGCTGTCAAAGAGATCTTGTCAGGCCGCATCTATGTACCAGCCCTCCTGTCGCGAAGCTCTGGCGCAGCCGCGCCTCAGACGCATAGATCTCCCGTGGAGGCTTCGCACCAGGCCTTGGCCAGCCCAGGTTCTCTGGGAAGGCTCACGTCAAGGCAAAAGGACGTGCTCAAGCTTATGGCCGAAGGGTATTCGAACAAGGAGATCGCCCGCGATCTCGACATCGCCGAGGCCACGACGAAGATCCATGCCGCCGCAATCTTGCGTGAACTGGGAGTCCGAAACCGCACCGAGGTCGCTGTTTTGATGAGGACATGGCTTGGAACGATCTAAGTTAAGGCTGAATCTCGCCCTGGGATAGGCGTAGCTGATATCGCAATCCACCAGCCGACATTTCCAGTTTCGAAGAGTGACCGACCAAGGGCGTTCCATCGGCGCCAAGGACAATCGACCCAAAACCTTTCCGCAGGACAGGCTTGGCATTTCGGCCGCCTCGTTCGATCCAGTCGAACACGATGTCGCCGTCCGAGCCCTCGGGTGCGACGCCCCACCTTACCTCCACCTGGCCTTGGGAGTTCCCGAGCACCCCGTGCTTGACCGAATTTGTCGTGAGTTCGTGGACGACCATCGCGAAACTTTCCGCAGCGCCTCCGACGATTCTGACATGAGGCCCTGTGATCGTTGCTCTGTGTGCCTCCGCGTAGGGGCGAAGCGCATGTGCGACAATATCGCGGATCGTAGATGATAACTCTGCATTGTTGATCAACAGCAGGTGCGTGGATTCGAGCGCCCGAATTCGCTCTAAAAGATCTCCTCTGTACTTGGAAATATCCTGGTCTGAAGCAGGGATCATTTTCACGACAGCCGTGATCACGGCAAACAGATTACTGAGCCGGTGCCGCTGTTCAAGTATAAGCCGCTCCTGTCTTCTCACCGCGGCCCGCAACAGTGTCGTCTGCCGCCGCTCGGTAAGGTCAGCCGCGATCCCGAACCGCTGATGATAGCCATCGCGGATGTCCTCACGGCCGCGCAGGGCAATCCAGCGGAACTGTCCGTCCGACCGCCGAACTCGGACCTCTGCGTCGTAGTTGGCGGTTGCCGCGATGAATTCTGAATGGGCCCCGAGTTTTGGCCAGTCCGCCGTATGAATGATCGCCGACAGCTCGTCCAGAGGACGGGAAGCGGCTGGCGGCAAACCAAGAATTTCCCAAAATTGATCTGAACCGGAGACAATTCTCTCCTTGTAGTCCACGCGCCATGTGCCAAGCCTTCCGGCGAGCAGCGCAAGGTCCAGCCATTCCTTTTGGCTCAAGAGCGCTTCGCTTGCAGCCCTGCGTTCAGTGATATCCTCGAAGACGACAAATATGCCCATCGGCAGTTGTTTCTCCGGACCAGACCAAGAGAGGGTCACGCGAGCCCAGAAAACAGTGCCATCCTTCCTTCTCAAGCGCATTTCCAAGCCAAACGACGGCGCCTCCGCGCTTAGAGCACGTCCAAGCCTGGCGAACAGATCGCGTTCGTCAGGATGAACGAGCGTTTCGATATGCTGGCCGACGAGCTCTTCCTGTGCGTAGCCGGACATACTGCACATGCACATGTTGACCTGCAGCAGCTCACCACGGTCATTTGCGGTCGCAAATCCCAAGGCGGCCCGCTCGAAAGCCCAGCGATATCGCGCTTCGGTCGTTTCGATGGCGGTAAGCCTGTTCTCGGCGACATCGAGCGCGCTCCTCAACTCCTGCCTTGAACGATGGAAAAGAAAGGCGATCATCCCGCCGGACAAGGCGAGGAGAATGGCCCCGGAAAGATCATCTCCGACCAACTGACCGTTCGCCGCCAGGCGAACTGCCAAGCCGACAGCCACCATGGCAAACGTGGCAGCCATCGCAGGCCAGCGGTCCTCCAGGAAGGCGATGATGACAATCGCCGGCACACATTCCAGAAAGGCCGCACTGCCACCACCTGTCAGCGACGATTTCATCTCGATAAAAAGGGTAGCCAGCAGGACGGCCGACGAAACCAGATGTTGTCGTAGCCTGTCCGACAGTACGGGACCGCCTATCCGCAATCTCATCCTGATTACCTACAACTTTTGGCTTAGCCAATGCGGCTTAGAGCCTTTGGTTATCGGACCTAGTGCTGCTGCTCGCTTTCGCGCGCCGAAATGTCAGCCTATCAGAATCATCAGAAGAAAGTTCCAACACTTAGCCCATGCGCTGGCGCCGATCTGACAGCGAAACCGGAAAGTGGTGACGACAATGAACCTGGTCGAACGGCCGAGAAGTACTGTTTTCCAAGTGCAACGTGCGATGGCGGCCATGGGGCCTGGCAGCAGGCCGTCTCCCTTGCGCCATGCCCAAAGCTCCGACCGGCAGGTTGAAAGGCCTGCTGCCGCCACCGAAGGTGACCAACCGCCGCTGCATTCTTTCCCGGGTATGCTTGATCGCCTTGGCTACGGATGTCTCGTGCTCAGCGAAACCAGGAAAGTCCTCAAGTGGAACGCCACCGCGCGCGTCATTCTCAGCGGTTATGGCAGCCAGGTGAACAACGCCGACGGCCTTTCGGGAGCGCTCAGAAGCCTGATCGCGAACGTGCCGTGCCACCTCAATCCCGGATCGTTTGCATGGATTGTGGTCCGCAGCAGCGGAGATCGTCCCGTTGTCATCAACGAGCGCGGCCTCTTCGCAGCCGACAACACGATCGTCGTCGCCCTGTTGGACCGAGAGACGAAATCGGCGCCCAATCCTCAAACCCTGCAGCGAATGTTCGGTTTGACCGGAGCCGAGACACATCTGGCGGTGCGGCTGGCAAAGGGCTACACCCCATTGGAAATCGCTGAAAGCTGTGCGCTCAGCCGGACGACCATCCGAACCCAGCTCGCATCACTGTTCGCCAAAACTGAAACCAGGCGTCAGGCAGAATTGGTCACCCTTCTCGCACGCGTCTCGGTGTTGCCCTAGTTCCCTGAACATTCGGGGATGATCGTGTCCAGCCTTGCGGCCACCGCAGGGGCGGCCGTCGTGTTTCCGTGTTCCATAAATTGGTTCGGCGCGTGCCGCGTCCCGTGCGCGGCCTTGAACTGGTCAGCTCCATCACTGTCTTCGGGTATACCATGGCCCTAGGACCGGGCGGATCCTGAACAGGTATTCCACGAGGTACTGGCTTGCGATCTTCATCACTGATGGGCGAAGAATTTGCAGCGTGTCGCGGATAGTCACGGGCAAGGACTGGTGATGAAATCTGGCGGGTACGCGTGCAACCCGCAATGCTCGCAAGAGGCTCTCAGGGTCAGGAAGATTCCTTCTGTTTTCGAGCAGCTGCCAATTAAGCTGCTTAACCGCAAGCGTAACTTCGTCCACTTCCGTGTAGCTCTTCGATGTGGTGATGCTCGGATGGTTGGTCGCGTCGTAAAAAATCAGACCCTCATTAATCGCAACCATGTCTCCGTGACCGGCCAGGTCCACGAAGAACAGTTGGTCGACGCCGGCGGGGATCGATTTGTGTGCACGCATTCGGCATCCAGCCTGAAGAACCTTGCTGTTGATCAACAGTGTCGAGGGAATGATGCCGAGGCTCCTCGTCGTCCGGACAAGGTAAAGATCCCTGAGGCATTGCTGGCTCGAATAGACTGAAACGCGGTTTTCCTCCGATGGCGTCGAGCGGAGCATGATCCTGCCGTCTTCCACGATATTGGCTGCACAGGTCATGAATGCGGCCGAGGGATGCTCCTTGGACACCTCGGCAAATCGCTTGAGCGCGCCGGGCGCGAGCCAGTCGTCGTCATGCAGCAACTTGATCCAGGTGCCGGTGCAAGCGAGCATGGCGTTGTTGGTATTCTCGACCTGGCCTCGCCCCCTGCCGTTCTCGACAATCCGAATGCGACCGTCGGCACGCGCATAGTCGTCGACGATCCTCCAGGACAGCCCTCCTTGCCCCTCGTCGTCGCTAACCACCAGTTCCCAATTCGCAAAATCCTGCTGGAGGATGCTGTCGATTGTCCTTCGAATGGTATCTGGCCTGCGAAAGGTCGGGATGGCCACTGAAATGAACGGCCGCAGTGTCACCAACTCCGCCGACCCCTCATCTTGCGAAGGTCCGACCCCTGTTGGCAGGGCTGCGGAAGGAAGGGCGTCGCGACTGTCCATCTGCGTCATGTTATCTTTCCTCCAAGGCGATGCACCGGCTGCGAGGCGACGTCTCGTCCGGTTGAACACTTTGCTTCAACAGATAGAGAGAGGCTGCCGTCTTGATGAAGAAGCCCCCGGCGCCGCCGGCAGCCATGAGATAAATGACAGTGAGAGGTTCCCAGCCAGCTCTGGCGCCGGCTAGAAGCGGACCAAACACGAGCACCGTCCTTACGGCATCGACGACCAGGCGCACCTCCTGCCGTCGCAGGAGAGCCGGCACATCCTGAAGCGGCGTCGACAAAGCTTGCACCGCGCCCATGAACGCCAGCGCCGTCATGATTTCGGCGGCGGGCAGCCATGGCCGTCCCAATAGGGGTACGACGAGCTGCGGTGCGGCGAGGCCAAGAGCCAGAATGGGTAGTGAAGTGAGCCCGCCGGCAAGGATCAGCAGGCCTCGTGCGAGGCCGAGCAGATGCCTGCGGCCGCCGCCCTTATTGGCTTCGGCGACAAAGACATTGCTGAGCGGCGTGGCAATGAGGGTGACGGGGCCGGTGACGAGCCGCGACGCGACGCCCAGATAGCCAGCATAGGCGGTCCCGAACATCGAGCCGACGAGTATCGCCGGAAGGTTGTTGATGGCGAAACTTGCGACCGTTGCCGGGATGTCGAACAGTGGAAATTTGTATTCGCGCCTGGCCTTTTCAAAGACCGTTTGCCACGGCGCGCGGGCAATACCGCACACGTCCTCCCAGCGGAAAATCCGAACGCCAAGGAACCCAATGAAGATGAATTGGCTGAGAATGTGAGCGTGCACCATCGCCTCTCCTCCGAGATGGACGATGCCGAACATCAGTTGCAACAACGCCATCGTCGCGGGCAAGATCAAGCGGCCGAGCGCGAAGTCGCGCAGCAGGCCGGCACGCAGGCTCCAGCAATTCATGGTCTCCACAAGACCTGCGCCTGCCATGCCGATCGGGACCAGCCACACAAGGTCAACAGCGCGGACCGGAACGGTGCTCGACAACATAACCCCCGCCGTCAAGGCAAGAACGCCGGTTGCCGACACGGCCAAAAGAATGAGCTTAACCGTGACGTATGCCTGCGCGTCGCTCTTGACGCCGTACAGCGAAGCCTCAAAGCGCAGTGCCGCGACCGCCCCCAGTATGTTCACGGTCGAAAGATAGATCGTGAACAAGCCGAAATCAGCAGGAGAATAGAGCCTGGCCAACACCGGAATGGTCGCGACAAGAATGAGCTGACCGGCAATCGCCATGGCCGACACGCCACCGGCCGCTCGAAGGACCTTGCCGATGGGGCTTTGCGGAAGTCGGATCATGGCGAGCCTTGCTTACGGCCGGTGCCGGTCGAATTCATGAGATCCTCTCGCGCAAAAGATCGGCACTGTCGCCAAACCGATACCTGCCGTACCGGGTGAGGTTCACCCGGGTAAGGACGCTCGCCACCGGAACCGAGAGCGTTCCGTCGCTCAGGAGCTGCTCCACCACCCCGCGCGCGACATGCCGCGAGGTTCTTGCCCAGCGAACGGTAACGAGAACCGCGTCCGCCCAGCTCTTGAGGAACATGGCTTCTGGCCCAGCCAGCCCCGATGGCCCGTTTATGATGACGAGGCTGTACGCCGAGTGCAAATCTTCCCTGCACTTGGCGGTGTCGACACGCGCCAGGAGAGCCAAGAGATCTTCTGCAGGTGCCATGGTCGTCAGGTCGATGCCAATTTCGGGAATGCTGGCGACCGCGTCATCCAAGGTACAACGACTGCTGATGTAATCCGCGAAGGAATGACGAGCCTTGGGTCCGTTGAACTGGCGCAGAAACTCGGGCGTAAGTTGGGAGCCCGCCCGCTGGAGATCCACCAGAAGAACACGATTGCCCAGTCGGGTGGCCGCCAAGGCCAGGCCCCACGCAAGCTCGGTCGCTCCGTCAGCCCGGACGCTTGGCGTGAGCAGGATCGTGTGCGGAGCACGACCCCTTGCCTGATTTGGCGCGGCCGCGACCAGCAGCGACGTCACCGCACGGCTGTAGGCCGACCTGGGCTGGCCCAGAACCAAGTCACGCAACTGTTTGGCGTGCATCCTGCCCGGTTCGGGCACGAGCCCCACGCACGGTATCCTGAGCACGGCTTCCGCCTCCGCTTCACCGCGCAAGGTGCGATCGAAGCGATTTCGCATGAGGACCAAAACAGCGCCAAGGAGGCCGAACGCAATCATTCCCGGTGGAACCAAAAAAACCGGCGGCAATGTCTGCGGAATTGTCGGCGGCCATGCAACGGAAAGGACCGAGACCCCGGCGGACGGAGCTCCGATGCGCCGCTTCAGGTCCTGCTGGCGGCCGAGAAGTTCGTTGTAGCGTTGCGTCAGGAGGCTGACTTGAGGTTCGAGCGCCCGCAAACCGGCGAGCCGGCTGGCCGTGTCGGCCGCGACCGCATCGAGCACACGCATTCGATTTCCCAGAGCCTCGACCTGGGCACGATAGATGTCCGCTTCAGCGACGATATCAGCGATTGCCTTTTCGATCGCGACAGAAAAGGCATTGGCCAGATCCTTGTCCGCTGGCGCCCTGGCCACGCGAGCCGAAAGGTCGGCCAACTCCTGCGTGCCGGCGGCCTCGGCCAGGGTCGCGGCCGGCGCGCCCTGCTTTCGAAGCTCCTGGATACGCTGGAGCCGGGACTCCAGCGCCGCCAGATCCGCTTTGGACATCGATATCTGTTGGCTGAGATCCGCCCTCTCCCCGGCCACCTTGTCAGCCGAGCCTTGATCGACCGCGCCATGGCTCAGCCGATACTCCTCGAGCCGATTGGACGCATCCACCAGTTCATTCTGCAGTTTGGGCAAACTGGCGACGACGGCGTCAAGTTCCTGCATGTTCGACGCCTGACTTTTCTGCGCGAGGTCGTCGACATAGATCTTGGTGAATGTATTGGCCACCAGCGCCGCGCGCGCCGGGTCATCGTCCGAGAAGCCGACGGAAATGACCCGGGACCGGAGCTCTTGTCCGACCCTTACCCCTTTGCGCAGCGCTTTCATCTCGGCGGCCTCTGCTGCTTGCGGCGCATTGGTGGATACAACATCCCGCGGCCAAAGGCGCTTCAGCAGATCGCCAGCGAAAGAGTGCGATGTCGGCGGATCGGCGGGCGTTGGCCCCTGGCTGGAGCTTCCCTTCCCGGCTTGCGGTTGTGCGGTCGCGTTGGCCGGGCTCGGTTGACGCAGCGCTGCGGCGACTCGACGAAGGTGGCTCTCCGACGAGAGCATCGTGATGTGGTCGTCAATGCTTGAATCGATCATGTCCTGCGCTGAGCCCGGGCTGGCGGGAAGGGCCGCCCTGGCAGGAGCGTCTATGATAAGCTGGCTGGTGGCTTCGTACATGGTAGGGCGGGTTATTCCCGCCAAGGCCGCCAAGATGCCGCCGACAACCGCGAAGAGCAGAATGATCCATTTCCTGCTCGCCAATGTCACCAGCAGTTGGCGAGACGGGGTTGCTGAATTCGGGGCGCTTCTGGGAGGCCGTACGCGGGCCCTGCTTTCAGGAGCCGGGGCAGCCACCGGGGTGGCTCGTGGCAATTCAATTCGGCTGACTGCGGAACCCGCCATTTCATACTCCTGCCAGATCGAGTTCACGGGATGAGTTCGATGCCGACGCCTGCCGCTTGGCCTCGTTGCACCAGGCTTGAAACATGAGCACCGACCACAGTTCACGGGAGCGGTCCTGTCCTGCAACGTGATCGCGCCAGCAGGCGTCCACCTTTGTGCTGTCCAGCAAGCCTTCGCCCTGGTTGCGAACATCGGACAGAATATCGGTGGCCCAGCTGCGCAACGGGCCCCGAAGCCAAGCCGCGATCGGCACGTCGAAGCCCTGCTTCGGCCGGTCGATCAGCCGTTGCGGAAGATAACGACGCAGCACATTTCGAAGGATCCACTTGCCTCTGCCGTTGCGAACCTTCATGGCAGCCGGAAGGCGCCAAGCGAATTCGACGGCGCGGTGGTCCAGCAGGGGACAACGCGCCTCGAGGCTGTTGGCCATGCTGGCTCGATCCAGTTTGACGAGAATGTCACCAGCGAGGTAACCGGACATGTCGTCGTACAGGAGGCGAGACAACAGCCCGTCGAGCCGCGGTGCAGAGACTATGGATGCAGGAGTCTCGTGCCGGGTGAGGTTTTCGGCCGATGATCCTGTCAGCCGCCTGTGCAGCTCGTCTTCATCCTTCGCGGCGAGAAGCCAGGCGAAGCGAGTGAGCCGATCGCTGCGCAGCGCATGCCGCACATGCGACGGAAGTGGCAGGTTGCCAATGAAATCGTGACGAGCCGCCCTGGACAGCATCCCTGCGCCGGCCGCCACCGTTCGTCGTGCACTTGCGGGTAGACCTTGGTACCGTTTCAGCCGGTCCGCCATGAAGTGGCGGCCATAGCCTGCAAAGCACTCGTCTCCGCCGTCCCCCGACAGCGCCACGGTCACGTGCTGGCGGGCCAGCCGCGCCACCAGCAGAGTCGGTATCTGCGATTCGTCGGCGAATGGCTCATCCCACACCGTTGGCAGTTCGGGGATCACGTCACGCGCGGCGGCGGCCGAAAGGTGTAGTTCCGTGTGGTCGGTGCCCAGATGGCGCGCTACCTCGGCGGCGTAAGGGGCCTCGTCAAAGCCGCTCTCCGCGAAGGCGATGGTGAAAGTGCGCACGGGATTTGGAGATTGAGCCTGCATCAAGGCTGCAACGGTAGAGCTGTCGACGCCTCCCGACAGGAAACCGCCCAACGGAACGTCGGCGATCATGCGCTCGCGAACGGCAAGCCGGAGCAGATCATCCAGTTCATTGGTCAAATCGTCGTCACTGCCGGCGATCTGGTGTTCTCGCCCGTTCTTGGCGACTTCGGCCAGCGACCACCAGCGACTTGCGCCCTGCGAAAGGGAGGCGGCCCCGCGCCCCTCCGCCACAGTCGCGGCCGTGAGGGTCAGGACCGAGCCGGGTGGCAGTTTGAAGACACCTCGCCAGATGCAACTCTGATCCGGGACCCACCCCTTGGAAAGCATTGCAGTGGCGGCATCCAGATCGATCTCCGGAGAGTAGCCTGAAAAGCGGCTGATTGCTTTCAGTTCGGAAGCAAAGACCAGCGCATGCCTGGCTGAAGCGATGTAGAGGGGCTTTTTGCCCAATCGATCGCGCGCGAGATGCAGGGTCCTGGTCTTCAGGTCCCACAAGGCGAACGCGAACATGCCAGCAAAACGCTGGAGTGCGGCCTCGAGGCCCCAGCTCTCGATCGCACACAACATGACTTCGGTGTCGCTGGTGCCGCGGAAATGGTGACCGACGCCTTCGAGCTCGAGACGCAGGTCACGGAAATTATATATCTCGCCGTTGAAGGTGATCGCATACCGACCGCTTGTGGACAGCATGGGCTGCTGCCCCGTTTCCGACAGATCGACAATCGCCAGCCGCCTGTGGCCCAAGGCAATGCCTGCTTCGCGATCCGTCCAGAGTCCTTCGCCATCCGGACCGCGGTGACGAAGCGCCATCATCATTTGCCCGATCTGATCGAGCGACTTGGGGTCGGCAGCATTGGACGCGAGAAGTATCCCGGCTATCCCGCACATCACATCACCTCTGAAGGCTCAAGCTCGCGCCGGAAAACGCTTGGCGTTCCCGCGACGAGGCAGAAGGTCAATGCAAACCACACGATCGGATGACGAATGATGAGGTGCGGTATGCTGAACACGGCTGCGGACGCCACGAGCACCAAAAGCGCGTCGTAGCGAGCGCGCCAGGCGGACATGGCCGCCAATCCAACGATCCACAGCAAGGCGATGACCGCGACCAGCCCGCCCTGCAGATAGAGGTCGAGAACCGTATTGTGCGCTTCGAACGGCCGCTCCAGAAATTGCATGTCGGCCGTCGGCGGGCGCTCCAGGTGGGGGCCAGGACCGAGGCCGAGCGATGCCGATTGCAGCCCCTTCTGAAGCGCCTCATCCCACAGATAAACCCGAAGTTCGAATGTTTCAGCCGTGGCCTCGCCGCCTCCGTCCTTGGTGAGGCTCTTGGCAAAATTCGCCGCAAAGCTTTCCTCGCTAAGAAGATAGGGGGTCATCGCTATCACCAGGGGGACAGCGCCGACCATCAGCAGAAGTGCGATCTGCCTGGGCAGGCTGGTTCGATTGCCATCGGATGCCAACCATGCCTTCAACCGTAACCCGAGGAAGGCGACGCCGCTTACAATCGTGGTGTAGAGATAGGCATCGCTCCTGGTCAGGCGGCCGACAAAAAAGATGAACACGAGGCTTGAGAGCGCAAGGACCTGACCCCACCGATTGCGAGTAGTGGTTGCAAGGTGCAGCGCCAGCGGACCAAGAAGCGCGCAATAGAGCGCGAGTTGGTTCGGATTTTCAGACCAGCCGCGAAAGCGGTCCCAATACCACGGATCGACGCCGGGCTGATGGAGCCAGCCCCACGCGATGGCGAGTTGGATGGCAAATATCGCGTCGGCGAACACGATTGTCCACCAACCGCTGCGCCGAAGACGACGCCCCGCGTCGGGCTCCACACTCGCCAGGCAAGTGATGCTGGCCAACAGCACGTAGGCCATTGTGTCGTGCAACAACCCTGTCGGGTAAAGCAGGGTCGTCAAGTAGCCGACGATCGTGCCGATCCCCAATGCGAGAGAAAGGAGCAGCCAAAAAGTCGCGAGTTGCGCGAAGGCTGGTGTCGCTTCGACGCGCCCGCCGACCAACATTCGTCCGGCCGACAGCATGATCCAAAGCGCCAGGAGCAGTTCGCCATAGCCGAATGGCATGCCGGGGACGGAGAGCTGCGACGCGGCTGACAGGATGACACCGCCGGCAAGCAACGCGTCGCGCATCATTGCCGCGCCCCGTCCAACCGGCGGTTCGCAATGCCGCTCTCCAGAGGCGATGGAGCAAGCAAGCCGCGAGATTTGGTCCTGAGATTGCTCTTATAGACATCGCAGTACTGGTCGACGATGCCCGGCAGGGCAAAACGCTCCCTGACAAGCGAGGCGGAGCGCTGCCCCATGGCCGCTCCCAAGGTGCGGTCCGACAGTATGTCGACTATCCGGTCCGCAAGGGCGCGAGCATCGCGCGGCGTGACCAGATAACCGTTCCACCCATCTTCGACGACGTCGCTGCAACCGGGCATTCGCGATGCGACTATCGGCAATCCAGCGAGTCCGGCTTCCAGCAAGACGCGCGGAACGCCCTCGCGATATTGCGTTGGGAAGGCGAACAAATCAGCCATGCCAAGCAGACTGGGGACATCATGCCGTTTGCCCAGCACGGTTACATGAGAAGCAAATCGTTGGATTTCGGACTTTTCGACGGCGAATGGTCCTTCCGATTCCCGTGGGCCAACGAGCACGAAACGCGCATGAGGTCTTTTGGAGAGAATGTGCGGAATCGCCTCGAGAAGGGTCGGAATGCCCTTAAGGCGGGTGAGCCGGCCGACAAAAATGACGATCTCGGCCGATTCCAGTCCGAATTCCCGCCGCATTGCCGCTGGTGATGAGGCAAGACGTCTTGCCACCGCGAATGCATTGACGTCGATGCCCGACCCCTGAATAAGGCGTCCGCTGCCGCGTGGGATCAGCCGATAGCGCTCAAAAAAGGCTTGGTCGTCGCGATTTTGGAAAACCGTGGCAGCAGTCCAGAAGGAAGCAACCCACTGCAGACCGCAGAAGGCGGGCCGCATGGCCAAGGCTCGCGGCTCCAGCGATGAGAAGGTCCAGCCCAAGCCATTGATTGTGCGGACGACCGGGACTTCTCCCCGCACCGCCAGCGGGGTTAGCAAATTGGGTTTCGTATCGAAGCTTTGGACAATGTCGGGGCGGAGTTCCCGCAACAACCTTCGCAATGTCCTGATCGTCCCGGCTTTGCCGCTGCCATTGGCAAAGCGATTGAACTCGTAGCGGCGGTGCGGAATGCCGTGCCGTAAAAACAGAGCTTCATCGCCCGTCGAGACCGCGGTGACCCGGAAACCCCGCTCGCGGAGTTCCATCAGAAACGAGATCCTCAGGGCGTGATCCTCGCCGCCGATGCAGACCAGGTGCGGGTTCATCGTGCCGCTCCCGAAATCCAGCGGGCCTTCGGCTCCCATAAGCGGCTCGAACTTGGATCGTTTCCCATGGCCCGATTTCGTTGCGATTTACACCAGCAATTCAGGCTACGGGCAGGGCTGGCCGTTGTCCTCGTCCGTTCGAATGACGCAACTAGAACCATGCTTGCGTGCCAACGGCGCAAGGATCAGACCGCAGGCTGGACTGTTTGGATCGAGACGCCGTGCGCTATGGGATCAGCCGCGCGAATGCGCATTCATCGCGAACGGGTGATCGGACTATCAAGATTGCTCGTTGGGGTGGGTTGAGGTCGATCCGAGAACGTATATTCATAGGCTCGGCGGCGGCCGTCCTGCTCGAATACCCGGATCCAGCGGGCCTCGGAAGCACGAAGCGTGATTTCCCGGTTTGTCGCGAGCTTGGCTGCTCGAAACGGAGTTGGTGCGACTACCTTGTGGGTCACCACGACTTGGCCGGCGAAAATCTCCTCGACTTCGTAGCTTGGCACGTCATCCATCCCCTGCGCGATGGCACCAAACCACGATCAAGGCAGAATGTTCCCGCAATGCCTCGGACGGCAGCCGTTTTTAGCCCAAAAAGCGGCGTGCGCGCTCAACTCGACGGAAAACAGATGCGAACTGTGCTGAATAGACGGCGAACGGAGAAGCCGACCGGCAGGAGCGCTCAGCTCCTGCCGGAAGCACGATTGCGTGCGTCAAACCACGAAAAAGGAGCTCGCGCCAATTGAGAGATGCGGAGCAACGGTCGCAAACTGCGTCTGAGCATGGCCGCCGATTCCGTCACTGTCGAAAGAGAGCGCGCCGGTCGAACTGTTATAGATGACGTGGTCGCTTCCATCATGCGCACCTTTGCCGATGTGGAAGTTCGCGGCCGAAAGGGCGCCCTGCTGGAGTCCGGCGAATACGCTGTGATCGAGTTGGATCTTGTCCTGGGAAACCTTGAAGTCGGTTATCTTGTCGACATTTCCAGACCCTAGCGCGGTGTTGAACACGAAGACGTCCTTGCCGCCAAAGCCCGTCAGCGTATCGGAACCACCCCCGCCATTGATCTTGTTGGCGCCGGCATTTCCTTGGATCGTCTGGGCAAACTCGTTGCCGGTCAGGTTGATCTGCCCGGTTCCCGACGCCTGCGTGGTCGCAAGTTTCTCGACGGACGAGCCCGCCGAGAGAGCATAGCTCACCGAAGCGAACACCGCGTCCTTGCCGTTGCCTGGCTGCTCCACCACCTTGTCATGCACGTTGTCGACAAAATAGGTGTCGTTGCCGCCATAGCCTTTCATTGTATCGGCGCCGCCTCGACCATCGATCTTGTTGGCGCCGTAATTGCCATTGATCGCCTGGTCGAACTCGTTGCCCGTCAAGTTGATCGCATGTGTGCCGCCCGTCTTGTCGGTCGAGAGTTGCTCGACATGCGAACCAGCAGACAATGCGTAGCTGACCGAGGCAACCACCTTGTCGAAGCCGCCGCCTGATGCCTCCATCACCTTATCATGTGCATTGTTGACATAGTAAACGTCGTCCCCGCTGGTCGAATGAAATACGTCCGCGCCAGGGCCGCCATGGAAGATGTGATGGGTCGCCTGCGTGGGATCGGGGACAGTGGGCGTGGTGGGCGTAGGCGTGGTGGGCGTAGGCGTTGTCGGCTCGGAACTCGGAGGCGGTGTCGAAGGACTAGTGCTGGCGAGGTTGTGCTGGCGGAAAACGGCCTGCAACTCAGGCGAGTTCTCCAGGGCGGTGTCGCCGTTCTGCGAACCCCAGGCATACGCATAGTCGAAGGCTGGGGACGGAACCAGCTTTGCCCAGTGATCGATCATCGTTTGCATTTGGGTCGACGTCGGCATGACGTGCTTGCCGCCGGTGTCCGTCTGCCAACCGCCGCCGCCAAATGTCTGATATACAGGAACGATCTTGTCAGCCGGAATGCCTGATTTCACGGCCGCGGCCACGGCTCGGTCGATCATGTTGTAGTCGACGCTGCTTATTCCCGTGCGAACAGGGTATGGGTCCAGTCCATAGTAGTCGATCCCGGTGTTGGCGGGATTATAGGTGTTGGAAAAGTCCGGATTGGTGGACGACCCCATATTCATCATGGTGATGAAGGTCTTGGCGCCCGGAAAATGGGAGTGGATCCAGTCGGATTCAGCCTTCAGATTTGCCGCACTCGCGTATGTGCCCCATCTGCCGGTAGGGTCCGGCTCGTCCATCAGGAAAAATCCAAACACTTTTGGATTGTTGAGGAAGGGTGTGACTTTTTCGATGAACGACGAGGTCACCCCGTCATGAGCGCTTAGATAGACAAGCCCCTTCATTCCGCTGGGCAGCTCATTGACCTGCGAAAGATACTGAACGTCCGCCAGGTTAAATCCGGCGCCCGCAACTTCGGCAGCCGAACCGCCTGATGCATAATGGAGAGTCGCCATGCGTTTTCCTTCTTGTTTGGCAACACCCCGCCCTGGATGGGGGTTAGACCGAAAGCTACATTAGATGAAAATCACATACCAACATCTTTGAACGAAGTTTTTGATCGCTGTGGGGATGGCCACATCAACGGGTCGGTGCAATTTACTGTGAAGTCAGTGGCTTGCAGCGAAATCTGCGGGTTTTCCATTGACCACCGCATGCACAGTTCTCCACTGTTTTCACAGGCATCCCCTCTTCCCACCGCGACTCCCGGCCACGATTTCGCTTCATTTTGCATAAAGTTCGCCATATGTTAGCTAGCCATCATGTCCAGGGGCGCATGTGATATGGTGGAATCAGAAAAGGTTACCCATCGGATGAACAAAGAAAGACACGCGACAACGTCGCGTCATAGCAATAAGCTATGAATAAAGAACCACAAAACGCCTCACCGCTACGCTCCGCAATACTAGACTGCCTGCCCGGAATAGCTGGCATCGGACTCTTTTCCGCAATGATAAACATCCTTGCGTTGACCGGATCCGTTTACATGCTGCAGGTCTACGATCGCGTCCTGCCGTCGCAAAGCGTCCCGACCTTGGTCGGGTTCACCATCGGAATGCTGGGCCTCTACGCGGCCTACGGTCTGCTCGATTTCGTGCGGCTTCGCCTGCTGGTCCGAATCGCCAGTCGATTCTACTGCAGTTTACAGCAGAGAACATTCGCGATTTCGTTGCTTCTTCCGCTCAGGGCCGGTCGAGAAGCGGACCGGGTGCTTCCGTTGCGGGACCTGGATCAGTTGCGCGCATTCCTTTCGGGAACGGGGCCGACGGTTCTTTTCGACGCGCCGTGGATCCCGTTTTATCTGCTCATTATCTACATGTTGCATCCGTCGCTCGGCGTGCTTGCGACCCTCGGCTCCGTCGCCGTCGTCGTGCTGACCATCGTGGCTGAGATCATCAGCCGCCGCCCTGCGGCGCTGGCGTCCGAAGCGATCCTGACACAGCGCGCGCTTGCTGATTCCGGCCGTCGGAACGCCGAGGTGGTCCACGCGATGGGCCTCTCCGAACGGCTGGCGGGGCGCTGGGGCGAAGTCACTCACGCTTATCTCTCCTATCAGGAGCGGCTCTCCGACATCGTGGGTGGAATCAGCTCGCTGTCGAAGGCGCTTAGGATGGTGCTGCAATCTTCGGTGCTAGGGCTCGGCGCGTATCTCGTCATCGGAGGCGAAGCATCCCCCGGCGTGATCATCGCGTCGTCGATATTGCTGGGTCGCGCCCTAGCCCCGGTCGATGCGGCGATTGCGAACTGGCGGGGTTTCCTGTCCACCCGGCAGAGCTATTCCCAGTTGAAAGCGGCGCTCCGTGCGTTCGAGAGTCCAATCGAATCCATGAAGTTGCCGCCGCCAGAGGCCCGCCTGGCGGTCGATAGTTTGGCGGTAGCGCCTCCGGGTACACCCAGGCCGACGCTCATCGATGTAAGCTTCCAGCTTTCGAGCGGCGCGGGAATGGCCGTTATCGGCCCAAGCGGCTCGGGAAAGACAACATTGGTGCGCGCGCTGGTGGGAGTTTGGAGCCCTCTGCACGGCACGGTGCGGCTGGACGGGGCCTCTCTCGACCAGTGGGACGCGCAACGGCTCGGCGCCCACATTGGCTATCTGCCGCAGGATGTTGAACTGTTCGACGGGACGGTGGCGGACAATATTTCGAGATTTGGCGGCAAGAGCGACCCCCAGGGCGTGCTCGCCGCGGCGAAAGCCGCGGGCGTCCACTCGATGATCATGCATCTGCCGGCAGGCTTCCAGACGCGCATCGGCGAGGGAGGAAGAGCGCTGTCGGCAGGGCAAAGGCAGCTTATCGGCCTTGCCCGGGCGCTCTACGGCAACCCGTTCCTGGTCGTGCTGGACGAGCCAAACTCAAATCTCGACGTTGAAGGTGACGCCGCCCTGGCCGGAGCCATCATGGCCGTCCGCCAGCGTGGGGGTATTGTGATCGTTGTTGCACACAGGCCATCTGCCCTCACCAACATCGATCAAGTCATGGTCCTGGCGGATGGCAGGCTGCGCACCTTCGGCTCGCGCGAGGAAGTGCTTGCCGGCATGCGGCGGCCACCCTCGCCTGCCGCGCAACGTCCATCTTCGATCGCGCCGATCCACTCGGGAGTGACCGGACATGCGTGACATCTTGCCCCGCGTGCTTGCGTTCATACCGACACTTGCCCGGTTCGGATCTCGAGATCAGCCCGCCGAAACCGACTTGCCCAAGGTGCCAGGCAGCATCCTTGCGCCAGGGACCCTTTGGCCAAGCATGACGCTGGGGCTCGTTGTGACTGGCCTGCTGGTGGTCGGCGGCGGAGCATGGCTTGGCTTGACCAAGATAGCCGGTGCCGTGATCGCGCCCGCCACGGTGGTGGTCGAAAGCAACATCAAGAAGGTCCAGCACCAGACCGGCGGCACGATCGGCGGCATCTTTGCGCAAGACGGCGACCATGTTCGGGCCGGTGACATATTGGTCCGGCTGGACGGCACGCTGCCACGGGCCAACCTGCAGATCATCAGCGAAGATCTTGATCGGACCACGGTGCGGCTTGCGCGACTGGAGGCCGAACGCGGCGGTTTGCGTGAAATGCAGCTTCCAGCCGGCCTTGAGGCCGGGATGCCAAAGCCGGAGCTGGCCGCCCTTGTCAGCGGCGAGCGCGCTCTGTTCGAAACCCGTGCCTCGGCATTGGCCGGGCAGAAGGCGCTCTTGTCGAGCCAAACAAAGCAACTCGAGCGTCAGATCGATGGCCTGAAGGCGCAGCAGGTTGCAGCCGATGAATCAGCGGCGCTGCTGAGCACTGACCTTACGGATGTCGATGCCCTCTATTCGAAGAAACTGGTGTCCAAAGAGAGGATCAGCAACGTCAGGCTGGATGCGACGCGAGCCAAGGGCGAGTCGGGGCGACTGGCAGCCGCGGTAGCAGAGGCACAGGCCAAGATCAGCGAGATCGAGTTGCAGATTCTGCAGCTCGACGAGCAACGGCGAAGCGATGTGACCGGTGAACTGCGCGAGACTGAAGCCAAGCGCACCGAACTCAACGAACGCAAGATCGTGGCGCAAGACGAACTGACCAAAACCGAGATCCGCGCTCCGCAATCCGGCACAGTTCAGCAGTCGTCCGTTCACACTGTCGGCGGCGTGGTCGCCCCGGGCGAACTGCTGATGACGATCGTTCCCGAGGCCGACAACCTTGTCGTGGACGCGTTGATCCCTCCTTCCCGCATAGACGACGTCAACCCGGGACAGAGCGTTTCGATCCGGTTTCCAGCTTTCGATGCCGGGACTACCCCTGTTTGCAACGGCTCCGTCAAGTACATCTCGGCGGACCTGATCAAAGATCCGCAACGCCAGCTTTCGTACTTTTCGGCCCGTATCAAGGTCGACAGTCAGTCGGAGTGCTTGAAGGAAGCCAGGCAACTCAGACCGGGCATGCCGGCGGAAGTTCACATCCGCACGGATGAACGCAATGTCTGGTCGTATATGCTGAAACCTCTCACGGACCAGATTTCCAGGGCTTTCCGCTAAGCAGGCCTGGAGTTCGCATGCCGGCAGTCCAGCCCGAGAGCCATGGGCTGGACATATCATGCGTCCGCAGGATGCCGGCTTCACGATGCAACCTATAATGCCTTCTGATGAAGGTACTGGTCACCGGCGCTGCCGGCTTCATAGGCTATCATGTCGCCAGGCGGCTCCTGGAGCGCGGTGACGAGGTTGTCGGCATCGACAGCATCAACGATTACTACGACCCGCAAATCAAGCAGGCGCGGCTGCGGCTCCTGGACGAGGCGAGCCGCAAGACCAATGCCGGCTATCATTTCATCCATGGCGATCTCGCCGACAGGGGCGTGGTCGACGGCTGCTTTGCCGACCATGCCTTCGACCGGGTGATCCATCTCGCCGCCCAGGCCGGCGTGCGCTACAGCCTGGAAAACCCGCGCGCCTATGTCGAGAGCAACATTATCGCCTACACCAACATGCTCGAGGCCTGCCGCGGCAGCCGTGTCGGGCACCTGACCTATGCCAGCACCTCGAGCGTCTACGGCGCCAACACCGACATGCCGTTTTCCGAGCATCGGCCGGCCGACCATCCGCTGCAGTTCTACGCCGCCACCAAGCGTGCCAACGAACTGATGGCGCACAGCTACAGCCACCTGTTCGGCCTGCCGACCACGGGGCTGCGCTTCTTCACCGTGTACGGCCCCTGGGGACGCCCTGACATGGCGCTGTTCCTGTTCACCAGGAGCATCCTGGCCGGTGAGCCGATCAAGCTGTTCAACAACGGCAATCACACGCGCGACTTCACTTATGTCGAGGACATCGCCGAGGGCGTGATCCGTACCAGCGACAGCCCCGCCGCGGCCAACCCGGCCTGGGATTCCGGCCGTCCGGATCCGGCGACCAGCAGCGCGCCCTGGCGCATCTTCAACATCGGCAACAACAATCCGGTGAAGCTGACCGCCTATGTCGAGGCGCTGGAAAACGCGCTCGGCCGCAAGGCGGTGATCGAGCTGCTGCCGCTGCAGGCCGGCGACGTGCCCGACACTTTCGCCGACACTTCGGCGCTGCAGGCGGCGGTCGGCTATCGCCCCCGCACCTCCGTCACCGAGGGGGTGGGGCGGTTCGTCGAGTGGTACCAGGATTTCTACAGCTGACGGGTCGGGTTCGCGAGGCCCGGGCCGCAGCCGACGGTTTAAGAGCGGGGCGTGGTTTTGCGGGTCGAGCCATCACTTACTGATGCGCCGGAACACCGCGAAAGTTGCGGTGCGCGAGAGCAAGGGGCGCAGCATCGAAGGCGATGCAATCAGGAAAGGACCCGCTATTGGAAAAACCTTCTCCAATAGTTTCGACCGGTTATGGGGAGAGTGCTAGTGGTACCGTTGGCTGGGATCGAACCAGCGACCTCCGGATCCACAATCCGGCGCTCTAACCATCTGAGCTACAACGGCACGTCTTAACGTTGGTAGCAGGATCGGGGTGGAAGGTTCACTCTCCGCGATCCGCTCTTTCGTTCGGCGATGCGTCCTTACGGGCTTATGAATTCTAATTCAAGGCTTTTGCAAAGCAAAGGCCACTTCCCTACAGCGGCGCCCCTTTCGCCGGGCAAAGAAAAAGGCCGGCGGGAGGAGGTGCCGGCCTTTTCCTGTTACGAGCCAGCGGGAGGAGGTGCTGGCTGGTCACCCCGAAGAGCAGAGGGAGGAGGTTCCACTCGCCGGGTATTCGCTCGGTCGCAACTGTCTCACATCTATTTGTCCGACAAAATGCGACCTTTTGTTGCATCCGTGGACGATGCGCACTTGTTAGGCGGCCTTGATTTCCTTGATCGCCTTCTCGAAGGCGGTCTTGATCGGCTTCGAGACGTCCTCGGCCGCTTTGGAGGCAACGGCCTGGAAGTCCTTGGCCTGCTCGACGGTCAGTTCGACGCGCTTACGCAGGAACGCGGTCTGCAACTCGATGACTTCCGACAGCGACTTCGCGCCGATCAGGGCTTCGAGATGCGAGAAGCCGGCCTCGGCGTTGGCGCGCAGCGCGGTGATGGTCTTGAGCGACAGGTCGCTGGAAACAGCCTTGGCGGTTTCGTAGGTCGACTCCAGGGCCTTCTGGGTCTCCTCGGCACCGGTCTTGAGCTTGGCGTAGGCCTCCTTCGACTGCTCAACGCCCTTTTCGGCGAAAGCGCGGATCTGGTCGGTGGCCTTGGAAGCGTCGAAGCTCGGGAATTCAACGTTTTCAATCGTCTCGGCGGTCTTGGTCCTGGACATTTTCCATCCTTTTCAGCGGCAGCGGCTTTGACAGAAAGCCGTCTCGTTCATGTATGATGGCAATATAAAGGCAAATCTTGTGCATTGCAATATCTTTGTTGCAGTGCACAAAAAAATGTTTTCGGACGTTAACCAAACGGCCAAAATTCAGCCTTTGCACGTTCTGGCTTGTGGACCTTCGTGGCTGCGGCTTTTATTAACAAAGCGTTAACTGCAAATTCGCCGCTCCGTGAGGGTTCGCCAAGCGCATGCCGTCCGAATATTCCTTCCTCGACGTCGCCGTGCTTGACGCGGTCCGCCAGCGGTTTGCCGCCGGCGACGCAATCGCGATCCTGTCGGTGGACCTCGAGCAGGTGATCTGGGCCAACGGGCCGGGCGCCGCCATGTTCGGCTATCCCGACATCGAAGCGATCATTGGGGCCTCGGCCCGGCTGCCGCTGGTCGCACGCCGCCAGGTCATGGCGACCAGCGGTTTTCCCCAGATCGGGGTCGATCGATCGATCACCGTGCGCCTGGCGACCGGCATGACCAGTCGTGCCGTCGGCTTTCTCGCCAGTGCCGTGACCCTGCCCGACGGCGAGAATGCCATCATGCTGGCGGTGCCGGCCGCGCAGACCGGCTCGCGCAGTGCCGCCGAGATCGCCGGCCGGGCAATCAGCGGCTTTACCGAAGACGGCCATTTCATCGCCTTCATCGATGCCAAGGGCAATGTCGAGGCCGCCTCGGAGGGATTTTCGGCGCTTGGCATCCAGCCCGCGACACTGGCGGCCCTGGTGGCAGACGTCGCGGCCGAGGGCGAGCGCATCGTCAAGCGCCTCGTTCCGGGCGGCAGGACCTCCTACCCCGCCGGTCTCGCCCGGCTGACGCCGGAGCGGCATCTGCTGGTGGTGATAGACGAGGACCAACTCGAGGACAGCGCGGCTCCGGCAGACGGTTCGCCCGCGACCACGGAAAGCCCTGCCGAGGAGGTTGGCGTTCGGATGGTGGGAACCGCCGCGACAGAGGCGAGCGAGCGGTTGCCCGTCGCTGCCGCGACCGAGCACGAACACGTCCCTTCCGAACCCATGGCTGGCGAGATGCCGGAGCCGACAGCGCGGGAAATCGAGGAGCCGGCCGGGCCGACACCCGCTGCCGCCGACAATGATCAGCCGGCGGCGGGCACGCCGGGGCAGCACGATCATTGGTATTTCAATGCCGGAGAAGACGACGCGCCAGCCGCGCCGGAACCGAAACACGTGGCAGAGGCGGTCGGCACCGAAGCTGCGGTGCACAGCGTAAAGCAGGACGAGGCCACCTCGCCCGTAGCCCCGACCGCGACCATGGCCACCCGGACGATAGACCGCTCGGCCGCACCGCTGCGTTTTGTCTGGCGGACCGACGCCGAGGGTAAGTTCAGCGCCCTGTCGCCGGAATTCGCCGATATCGTCGGCCATCCGGCCGCCGACGTGATCGGCCGGCGCTTCCGAGATGTGGCGGCGGCCTTCGGCCTTGATGCATCCGGCGAGATCTCCGGCCTGCTGGAGCGGCGCGACACCTGGTCCGGCCGCTCGGTGCTGTGGCCGGTCGTCGGTACCGACCTGAAGATCCCTGTCGACCTGGCGGCATTGCCTGTCTATGGGCGCGGCCGCGCCTTCGAAGGCTTTCGCGGCTTCGGCGTCGCGCGAAGCGGGGATGCGGTCGTCGATCCGGAAGCGATCGGCATGGCCCTGGTGCCCAATGGCGAGATGCCGGCGGCACCCAAGCCGAAAACCGTGGAGACAATGCCGGAAGACCCAAAGGCCGAAGAACCAAAAGCATCGGATCCGTTCAAGGGCGAAGTGCCGGCGCTGACCATCGTCCCGAAACCGGAGCGGCGCTTTGCCGACAAGGTCATCCGGTTGGCCGAACACCGGCAGCCGGCCAACGACAAGGGACTGTCCTCGCTGGAACGCAGCGCATTCCGCGAGATCGGCGAGCGGCTGAAAAAAGACAGTTCCACGGCAGAGCCGCCGGCGGCAGCCGAGCCGGCAAGGCAGGCGGAACAAGGTGCCGGAATAGGGTCCTTGCCCGGGCCGCACGACGCGGCCAAGCCGGAGGCCGATGCGAAGCCGCAGGCGGATATCGCCGACCCGAATGCCGGACCAGCAGGCTTGAGCCAAGAACCGGCGAGCGGCCCGGCGCATGAGATGGCAGCGCCCGATGCGGAAGACGAGCCGGATGCGGGCGAATTTTCCCCAAGCGATGCCGAGGATCAGAGGGATCTGGCGCGGCTCGACGGTGCGCAACCGGACCAGGCCGAACAACAGGCGCCGGCCTCCGGATCCCCGCCGCCGGAGGCCTCGGGCTCCCTGCTCGACTATGCCGCCCACGATAGCGACAAAGAGGCGGCGACGGCCGAGGATGGCGAGGCTGCGGCCCAGGCAGAACCTGCCCAAGCACCGGCCGATGACGACAGCATGACGTCAGACGATTTTCGCGACGCCGAGGATGACGAGGATTGGGCCGGCGACGCAGCAACTGCATCCGGCGATCAAGCGATTGCGGCCACCGGCGGAACCGGCGGCACGCATCACGCGGCCGAGACGCTCATCCAGCCGCCACGGCTGCAGGTACCGCCGCTCAAGACCGAAGGGTTCATGCCGTCGGCTTTTTCCGTCGGCACAGAAAACAAGACGCCCGATACATCGCTGCTCGGCAAGCTGCCGGTGCCGCTGATCATCCATTCAGGCGACCAGTTGCACTATGCCAACGAGGAATTCCTCGACCTGACCAGGTACGCGACGCTGGAGGACCTCGAGGATGCGGGCGGCCTCGGCGCTTTGTTTGCCGATCCCTATGCCGATGACGGCGCCTCCGACGGCAGCGACCGGGCGCTGCGGCTGAAGACGCGCGACGGGCAGGAATTCCCGATCGACGCCATCCTGCGCTCCGTGCCCTGGCGCGACGGCAAGGCCCTGATGCTGGTCGTTCGCCGTTCCGGCGAGGATGATGCGCCCGCGGCAGCGCATGCGATCGGCGAGGAGCCGACGCAGCCCGACATTTCCGAGCTCAAGGCACGCATCGCAGAGATGCGCACCATCATCGACACAGCTACCGACGGGGTCGTGCTGATCGGCAGCGACGGCACCATCCGTTCGATCAGCCGCCCGGCCGAGGCGCTGTTCGGTTTCGACAGCGACGAGGTGACCGGCAAGCCCTTCGCCTCGCTGTTTGCCATCGAGAGCCAGCGCGCGGCGCGCGACTATCTCACCGGCCTGTCGGAGCCTGGTGTGGCGAGCGTCTTGAATGACGGCCGCGAGGTGATCGGCCGCGAAGCACAGGGACGCTTCATCCCGCTGTTCATGACCATCGGCCGGTTGCCCAACGACAGCGGCTTCTGTGCCGTGGTGCGCGACATCACGCAGTGGAAGCGAGCCGAAGAGGATCTCACCCAGGCGCGCGCGGTGGCCGAACGCGCCTCCTCGCAGAAGACAGATTTCCTCGCCCGCATCAGCCATGAGATCCGCACGCCGCTCAACGCCATCATCGGCTTTTCCGAACTGATGGTCGACGAGAAGTTCGGGCCGGTGGCCAATGACCGCTACCGCGATTATCTGCGCGACATCAACCGCTCGGGCAACCACGTGCTCGACCTGGTCAACGACCTCCTGGATATCTCGAAGATCGAGGCCGGCCAGCAGGAAATGGCTTATGAGGCGGTGTCGCTCAACGATACGCTGGCCGAAACCGTGGCGATGATGCAGCCCCAGGCCAACCGCGAACGCGTCATCATCCGTTCCAGCTTCGCCTCGCGGCTGCCGGAAGTGGTGGCCGACCTGCGCAGCGTGCGCCAGATCGCGCTCAACATCCTGTCCAACGCCGTGCGCTATACCCAGGCCGGCGGCCAGGTGATCGTCTCGACCGCCTACGAGACCTCGGGCGACGTCGTCATGCGGGTGCGCGACACCGGCATCGGCATGAGCCAGGCCGAGATCGAGCAGGCGCTGAAGCCGTTCAAGCAGATCAACGCGCTGAAGCGTGGGCGCGGCGACGGCACCGGCCTTGGCCTGCCGCTGACCAAGGCGATGGTGGAAGCCAACCGCGCCCGCTTCACCATCAATTCGACGCCCGGCGAAGGCACGCTGGTGGAGGTTGCGTTCCCCTCGACCCGGGTGCTCGCGGAGTAGCAAGCCAAGAAAAAAGGCGCCCGGTAAGGACGCCTTAGGAAATTGGATTGCTGTCACAACGGGGGCTTGAGCTGAATTCAGATCCTCGGGGCTGAGGAACGGGATTTCTCCCTCAAGTTACGTGCGACTATCGACGCCGGGCCTTAACAAGTCCTTACCGGGTCGCCAAAAAATTTACGAATGTGTACCACTCGTGAAATCTAGGTAAATTCGTGCGACATATTTCGTTAACCATGCCGGTCGCGTTCACTGCGCGAGCTGCGGCAAGTCGCGGAACAGCTCCAGCGCTTCCGGGTTGGCCAGCGCTTCCTTGTTCTTGATGGCGCGGCCGTGGACCACGTCGCGCACCGCAAGCTCGGTGATCTTGCCCGACTTGGTGCGGGGGATGTCGGAGACGGCGACGATCCTGGCCGGAACATGGCGTGGGCTGGCGCCGCTGCGGATCTTGGCCCGGATGCGCTTTTCGAGATCGTCGTCGAGCTTGACGCCGGCGGCAAGCCGCACGAACAGCACGACGCGCACATCATTGTCGAAATCCTGGCCGATGCACAGCGCCTCCAGGATTTCCGGCATCTGCTCGACCTGATTGTAGATCTCGGCCGTGCCGATGCGCACACCGCCGGGGTTGAGCGTCGCGTCGGAGCGGCCATGGATGACCATGCCGCCATGATCGGTCCATTCGGCGAAATCGCCATGGCACCAGACATTGTCGAAACGCTCGAAATAGGCCGCCTGGTATTTCCTGCCGTCGGGATCGTTCCAGAAGCCGATCGGCATGGACGGGAAAGCCCTGGTGCACACCAGCTCCCCCTTCTCCTGCCGGACCGGCTTGCCATCATCGTCCCAGACATCGACTGCGAGGCCGAGGCCCGGCCCCTGGATCTCGCCGGTCCAGACCGGCTGGGTCGGCACGCCGAGCACGAAGCACGAGACGATATCGGTGCCGCCGGACACCGAGGCAAGGTGCACGTCCTTCTTGATGCCATCATAGACGAAGCGGAAATCCTCGGGCGAAAGCGGCGATCCGGTGGAGGATATGGCGCGTATCGTCGACAGATCATGGCTGCGGATCGGCTTGAGGCCGGCCTTGCGCACTGAATCGATGAACTTGGCCGAGGTGCCGAAAAAGGTCATCTTCTCAGCGTCGGCGAAATCGAACAGCACATTGCCGTCGGGATAGAAGGGAGAACCGTCGTAGAGCAGCAACGTGGCGCCGGAAGCGAGGCCCGAAACCAGCCAGTTCCACATCATCCAGCCGCAGGTGGTGAAATAGAAGAAGCGGTCGCCATCGCCGAGGCCGGCATGCAACCGGTGTTCCTTGACATGCTGAATGAGCGTGCCGCCGGCCGAATGGACGATGCATTTGGGAACGCCGGTGGTACCGGACGAAAACAGGATGTAGAGCGGATGCGAAAACGGCAGCCGCTCGAAGGTGACGGGCCTGACGGCAAAGGGCGACAGGGCCTCTTCCATCGCCACTGCCTTGTCGATGGTATCAGCCACGTCGGCGGAGGTGCCAAGATAGTCGACGAGCAGGACTTTGCGGACGCCGCCGAGCCTGGCCGCGACCGCCTTGACCTTGTCGGCGACCTCGATCGCCTTGCCATTATACCAATAGCCGTCCGGCGCGATGAAGATGACGGGCTCGATCTGGCCGAACCTATCGAGCACGCCCTGCTCGCCGAAATCGGGAGAACAGGATGACCACACCGCCCCGATGGAGGCCGCCGCCAGCATGGCGGCGACGGCTTCGGGCATGTTGGGCATCATCGCCGCTATACGGTCACCCTTCTTCACCTTGAGCGCCAGGAAAAGCTGCTGCAGGCGCGAGACCAGGCCATGCAGTTCATTCCACGACAGCCGCCTCTCGACCTTGTCCTCGCCGCGAAAGACGATGGCCTCGCCAGCGCCGGTCTTTTTCAGAAGGTTTTCGGCGAAATTCAAAGATGCGTCCGGAAAGAAAGAGGCGCCGGGCATCTTCTCGCCGTCGAGCAGCAGTCGTTCACCCTTGTCGCCTTCAAGACCGCAGAAATCCCAGACGAGACCCCAGAACGCCTCCCGGTTCTCGACCGACCAGAGGTGGAGGTCGGCATAGGACGAGAATGGACTGCCGGTACTCGCTGCCGCGGCCTTCATGAAAGCGGTCAATGGCGAGGCATCAATCTGGTCTTGCGTCGGGGTCCAGAGCGGTAGTTCGCCAGCCATGATCGATCCTCCCACGGTCGCCATCGCTTATGCATATCGCTGCGCGGCAGAGCAAGATTTTGTTGGGCCGATGCGGTCAGGTGTGCGCAAATGCCATCGCCGGGCCATAAAGACTTGAAATGCGTCGGCCCTAAGTCGTAGTGACGACAGGGGTTATACCCGTCGGACGCTCGTTTTTGTCGGAATGGAAGCATACGGGGCTATATGCCATCATCCTTGATCCGCCGCGGAGTATGGGCGATCGGCGCTGCCGCGATCGTCATCGCTCTGGTGGTCGCGGCCCTGCCGCTGATCGCCTCGACGCGGATCGTGCGTGACCGCATCGCGTGGGAATTGAGCGCCTGGAGTGGCTTTCGGGTTGCCATCGAGGGGTCGCCACGAATCGAGGTCTGGCCGAATTTCCGCGCGATCCTGACCGATGTGACGCTGTCAAAATGGACCGACGGCGATGCGCCGCCGGTCGTCGAAGCCGAACGGGTCGAGGTCGACCTCTCGGCCATGGCGGCATTGCAGGGCGATGTGGTGTTTTCCACGGCACGGCTGGTGCGGCCGACGATCCGGGTCCAGCGCACGGCGGACGGTCTGTTCCTGCCCACGGCGCCGACCGGCGGGCGCATCGCGCGCTCCATCGATGCGGCCCGTGGCCTGGTCAACGCCGACCCCGCCAAGCCCGACCTCGACAAGCTGCCGGCCGACACGTTCGGCACTGTGGAGTTCAGGGACGGCCGCATGGTGGCGTCCGTCAACGGCAAGGATGAAGAGATCCTGAGCAGTCTTAGCGGCCAGGCCAACTGGGCGGCGATGAACAGCAATGCAACACTGTCCGCGACCGGGATCTGGCGTGGCGAAAGCGTGACCGTGGATGCTGCCTCGCCGAGGCCGCTGGTGCTGTTTGCCGGGGGCATGGCGCCGCTGACCCTGTCCTTCAAGGCGGCGCCGGCCACCTTTTCCTTCGACGGCACGGCCAGCATGTCCGAAAACGCCTATTTCGACGGCCAGGTAAAATTCGCGGCTCCTTCGCTGCGCCGCGTACTGGAATGGTCGCAGGCCGGCATCGCGCCGAGCGCCGCGATCGGCTCGGTCAGCATTTCCAGCAAGGTCACGGCATCGGCCGGACGCGTCAAGTTCGAGAACACGGCGCTGGCGCTGGACAACAATCCGGGCATGGGTGCGCTGGACGTGTCGCTTGGCGAGGCACAGCCGGTGATCTCGGGCACACTTGCCTTCGACACGCTCGACCTCAGGTCGTTTCTATCCGCCTTCACGTCGCTGGGACCGGCGAGCAGCGGCGAACCAGGTCAGATCGACACGAGTTTCGCCGACCGGGTCAACCTCGATCTCAGGCTGTCGGCGGCGCATGCGACCGCAGGGAGCATCCAGCTTGCCGATGTCGCGGCCACCGCGCAGGTCAAGGATGGCCTTTCCGTCTTCGACATCTCCGACGCCTCCGCCTTCGGCGGCAACATCCAGACCAGCCTTCGTTTCGACCGCAAGCCCGAGGGCACCCAGGTCGAGATCCGGCTGCTGGCCTCCGATGTCGATGGCGGGGCGTTCGGCACCGCGGCCGGGATGACCCGGCTGGTGCCGGTCGGCACGGGCACCGTCTCGGTCATCCTCAAGGGACCAGGAAGGACCTGGGATTCGGTTTTTGAGAACGCCGACGGCTCTGTCTCGGCGACCTTTGGCCCTGGCGCGCTCAGCAAGTTCAACCTGCCGGCCTTTCTCAAGCATACCGAACAAGGCGGCTTCTTCGCGCTCGACGATGTCTCGGACGGGACGCTGCCCATCGATGGCGCCGAAGTGAAGGCAACCATTTCGCGAGGCGTGGCCAGACTGGACAAGGCCGAGGCCAATTCGGCGAAATACAAGATCTGGCTTTCCGGCATCGCATCCTACGCAGGACGCGGACTGGCGCTGTCGGGCGGTGTCATCCAGCCGGATCAGCCAGCAACGCAGAAGAGCGGCCAGCAGGGGCCCAACCAGTCGTCGTTTTTCGTCGGCGGAACCTGGAGCACGCCGTTCATTTCACCCATCAGCCGCGGCGTTTCGGGCGAATAAGGCCTGGCCCCTCAGTTGAAACGCTTCTAACCGCGTTGCGCGGCCCGCTCGTCAAGCTGCCGCTGCACCTCGCGCCGCTTATTGGCGACGGAAGCGATGATGACGCCAACCGTGACGATCGCGATCAGAAGGGTGCAGGCGGCATTGATCTCCGGCGTCACACCGAGGCGGACCTGGCTGTAGATCTTCATCGGCAGCGTGGTGGCGCCAGGGCCCGAAGCAAAGCTGGCGATGACCAGGTCGTCCAGTGACAGCGTGAAGGCCAGCATCCAGCCGGACACGATCGCCGGCAGAATGACTGGCAGGGTGATCTGGAAAAAGGTCTTCACAGGCGGCGCGCCGAGATCCATGGCGGCTTCTTCCAGTGAGCGATCGAAGCTGACAAGCCGCGACTGCACGACAACAGCGACAAAGCACATCGTGAAGGTGATATGCGCGAGGATCACGGTCGTCATGCCGCGATCCATGCCGATTGCGACAAACAGCAGGAGCAGCGACAGGCCGGTAATGACGTCAGGCATGACCAATGGTGCGAAGATCATGCCGGAGAACAGGACCCTGCCCCGGAAGCGTGTGTAGCGGGTCAGCGCCAGGGCCCCCATTGTGCCGAGAACGGTGGCCACGGTCGCTGAAATCAGACCGACGCGGATGGTCACCCATGCGGCGTCCATCAGGCCCTGATTGTGGAACAGCGATACGTACCATTTGGTGGAAAAGCCGCCCCAGACGGTGACGAGCTTTGACTCGTTGAAGGAAAAGACGACGAGCAGCACGATCGGCAAATAGAGAAAGGCAAAACCGAGCGTGATCGAGGTGATGTTGAAGCGGCTCCAGGTGGTGTTCATTTGTCCTGCTCCTGCGCGCGGGCCTGGGCATGCTGGAACAACACGATCGGTACGATCAGCAGCAGCAGCAGGATGACGGCAACGGCCGACGACACCGGCCAGTCACGATTGGCGAAAAACTCGTTCCACAGCGTCTTGCCGATCATCAGCGTCTGCGAGCCGCCGAGCAAATCGGGGATGACGAACTCGCCGACGGCAGGGATGAACACCAGCAGGCAGCCGGCTATGACGCCGGGCAGCGACAGCGGAAAAGTGATCTTCCAGAAGGCTGACGTCGGCGGGCAGCCGAGGTCCTTGGCTGCCTCGATCAGCGAATAGTCCATTTTTTCCAGCGACGAATAAAGCGGCAGCACCATGAACGGCAGGTAGGAATAGACGATGCCGATGAAGATGGCCGTGTAAGTGTTGAGGATCACCAGCGGCTGGTTGATGATGTGCAGCGACAACAGCAGCTGGTTGAGCAGGCCCTCGGGCTTGAGGATGCCGATCCAGGCATAGACGCGGATCAGGAACGACGTCCAGAACGGCAGGATGACCAGCATCAGCAATGTCGGGCGGATTGTCGCCGGAGCGCGCGCCATGCCATAGGCGATGGGATAGCCAACCAGCAGGGTCAGCACCGTCGAGATGGCAGCGATGACGACGCTGGTGAGATAGGCCTTGAAATAGAGTGCGTCCTGCGTCAGCCAGACATAATTGTCGAAGTTGAGGTCGCGAAAGCCGGCGAAGAAACCGGAAACGCCGTCCCTGAAATCGAGCACCGGCGTATAGGGCGGCATGGCGATAGCCGTCTGCGACAACGAGATCTTGAAGACGATGACAAAGGGGACAAGAAAGAAGAACAGCAGCCAGAGATAGGGAACGATGATGACGAGCCGGCTGACGAAGCCGGCACCGAGCCGCGTCAGGAACGGATTGGCGGCGGTCGGTGGTGCGGCGGCATCGGTAACGGCGGTGTTGGACATGGCCGTCCCCTACCGTGCCAGCACGACGCCGGCGTCGGGCCGGAAAGACACCCAGGCACGGTCGTTCCAGGTCAGTGGATCCTCGGTCACACGGGCCGCGTTCAAGGCGCTTGCCCGCACGATCTGCCCGTCGTCCAGCCTGACGTGATAGACAGTCATGTCGCCGAGATAGGCGATGTCGTAAACCTCACCTTCCAGCGCGTTGACGGCATCGGCCGGCTTCTTAGACGAGACCCTGATCTTCTCCGGCCTGACGGCGAAGACGATATCCGCATTGGCCTTTGCAGCCGCGCCACCGTTCTCGACGACGATCTGAGCCCCGCTTGGACCTGTAATGTGGGTCGTGTTGGCTGCCTGTTCGGCAACCTTGCCCTCGAACATGTTCACGTTGCCGACGAAATGGGCGACGAAGCGCGACGTCGGGGCTTCATAGACTTCCGGCGGCGTCGCCACCTGTATCACCTCGCCCTTATCCATGATGGCGATGCGATCGGCCATCGTCATCGCCTCTTCCTGATCATGGGTGACGACGACGAAGGTGAGACCAAGCTCCTGCTGCAGATCCATCAGTTCGAACTGGGTTTCCTCGCGCAGTTTCTTGTCGAGCGCGCCGAGCGGCTCGTCGAGCAGCAGCACCTTCGGTCGCTTGGCTACCGAGCGGGCAAGCGCGACGCGCTGGCGCTGGCCGCCGGAAAGCTGGTGCGGCTTGCGCTTGGCGAACTGCTCGAGCTTGACCAGCTTCAGCATGTCGGCGACGCGCTTTTCGATATCCGGCTTCGGCATGCCTTCCTGTTTGAGACCGAAGGCGATGTTCTTCTCGACGGTCATATGCGGGAACAAGGCATAGGACTGGAACATCATGTTGACCGGCCGGCGATAGGGCGGAATGCCGCGCAGATCCTGGCCGTCGAGCAGGATGCGCCCGGCCGTCGGCTCCTCGAAGCCGGCAAGCATCCTGAGCAGCGTCGACTTTCCGCAACCCGATGCGCCAAGCAGAGCGAAGAATTCACGCTCGAAAATGGTCAGCGACAGATTGTTGACGGCGGTAAAGTCACCAAACTTCTTGGTGACATTGTCGAACTGGATATATGGCTTGGCGTTCGGGTCGTTCCATGGCGCGAAGTCCCTGCGGATGCTGCCAAGCGATTTCATATCCCCACTCCGTGCTTTTTTATTCCCCAAAAGAAATCGACCCCGGCAGTTGGCTGCCGGGGTCGCGCCGGATTGCCTACTGGCCGGTGACGATCTTGGTCCAGCTGCGCGTGACGATGCGCTGGGTCTTGGGATCGTAAGGCTGGGTGGTATAGAGCTTCTGCAAGGTCGCGGCGTCCGGATAGACCGAGGGATCGTCGAGCAGCGCCTTGTCCACGAATTGCTGCGATGCCTTGTTGCCGTTGGCATAAAGGACATAGTTCGACGACTTGGCGATCACTTCCGGCGTCATCATGTAGTTGATGAATTCAAGCGCCTCGGCGACGTGCGGCGCGTCGGCGGGGATCGCCATCTGATCGAACCACATCTGGGCGCCTTCCTTCGGCACGGAATAGCCGATTTCCACGCCTTGCTTGGCCTCGACCGCGCGGTTGCGAGCCTGGAACACGTCACCCGACCAGCCGACCGCCAGGCAGATATCGCCATTGGCAAGTGCGTTGATGTATTCGGACGAGTGGAACTTCCTGATATAGGGACGGACCTTGAGAAGAGCTTCCTCGGCCTTGGCGATATCGTCGGGCGACGTGCTGTTGGGGTCGAGACCGAGGTACTTCAGCGCCGCCGGCAGGATGTCGGATGGAGAATCCAGCACATAGACGCCGCAATCCTTCAATTTGGCCAGGCTATCGGGGTTGAAGAAGGTATCCCAGCTGTCGATCTTGTCGGTGCCGAGCGCTGCCTTCACTTTCTTGGTGTTGTAGCCGATGCCGACCGTGCCCCACATGTAATTGACCGAGTATTCGTTGCCGGGATCGTATTTGGCGGTGCGCTCCGTAACCGTGTCCCACATGTTGGAGAGGTTCGGCAGCTTCGACTTGTCGAGCTTCTGGAACACACCGGCCTGGATCTGGCGGGCCAGGAAATTGCCGCTCGGCACGACGACGTCGTAGCCGCTGCCGCCGGCGAGCAGCTTGGTTTCGAGGATCTCGTTGGAATCGAACGTATCGTAAACGACCTTGATGCCGGTTTTCTTGGTGAAATCATCGATGATCGAACTGTCGATGTAATCCGACCAGTTGAAGACGTTGACGACGCGGTCCGCGGCGTGACCGGCGGGCGTCAAAAGCGCCAGAAATACCGAGGTTGCCGAAAGCCAGAGCGCTTTGCGGATCATGCTATTCTCCTTTGGTGAGTGTTCCATTGCCGGCGCGTCGCGACATGCTCGCGCGGCCGGGCATTTGCTTTAGACTGTTGAGCTTTCCAGAGGTCGACGGCCGCCATTCGGCACGCCGCCGACGGCCGCCCGCACGGTCGGGGCGGGAAGGAATTGCGATGCCTTCAGAAGCTTTCGCCGCCGTGCGGTCAGAGATACTAGAATGTGGTCCGGTCTCGATCGGGCCGCCGGGGAGACTTGGCAAGATACGCCTGTCTTGTTGTTGCCGTGTTCCCAGCCTGCCCGGGTGGCAGCGACATTGTCAATGGGCAAAGCTTCGGCACCCGCATCAATTAGGCGAAGGCACCCCGGTGACCCCAGGCCGCTGCGGCCGCGCCTGACGCTTGAATTCGAGCCCGATATGGACAAGCAGCGCCGTGACCACCACCGCGCCGCCGACGATGGTGCGCCCGGACGGCACCTCGGAATGGATGAGCCAGACCCATATCGGCCCCAGGATCGGCTCGAACGTGCCGAGCAGTGCCGCGATAGCCGCCGGGATCAAGCGCGCGCCAGTGGCGAAGAAAGCAAGACCAAGGCCGAGATTGACCACGCCGAAGACGAAGAGAAAGCCCATGTCGCCGGCCGACACCGCGAAGGTCGAGGCCTGCGAGGCAGCGAAGCCCGCCGCCAGGATCGTGCCGAGACAGGTCGCCGGCGTCATGCGCACGCTGGAGAAGCGCCGGGTGATGACGGTGGCGATCGAGAACATGAACGCGATCAGCAGCGCCAGTCCATCGCCTATGGGCGAGACGGCGCCGTCAACAGATTCAGACACCATGATGGCGACGCCGGCGAGGACGGCGACGATCGCCATCCAGGTCGCGACGGTTACCTTTTCGCGGAACAGCGCCCAGGCAAACAGGGCCGCCAGAAGCGGCACGCCGGCTTGCATCAAAAGAATATTGGCGACGGTCGTATAGGCAAGCGCCACCACGAACGAGGTCGACGCAATGGCGAAGCAGAACCCCACCGCAATACCTGGCAGGCCCATGTCGCGGAATGATTTCAGCATGCCGCGCCAGCCGTCACGCCAGACCATGAAGCAAAGCAGGAATACGGCAGCCCACGCGGAGCGCCAGAATATCACGGTCCAGCTGTCGCCGACCGTGATGAACCGGGCGATGGTGCCGCCGAAACTCCACATCAGTGCCGACAGGAACACCAGAAGGAAGCCGATGCGCTCCTCGCGCGGCGGGATGGCCGCGGACGTGGCGATCTGCCTTGATGTGGTGTCGGTCATGGGCGCGACTGTCGAGATTTTGAGGACGGCACGATGCGCAGGAGACGACAAGAACGTACCCTGTTCGCGTACCGCAAAGGCATTGGCGAGGCGTGATCCAGTGCAGTGTTCCGTTTGGCGCACTGCCGGCACCCTGCCGGCGCGCCCGACAACAGTCAGCAGCGCTTGGGCGACGCCTACGACGTGCGCTTGTTGCCGCGAACGAAGCGCCAGACTCCGGCCAAGGGAACCAGCAAGATCAAACCGAATTTCTTCAGCGCAATGAGGGCCACGGCCAGAAGGCCCGCCTTCGCCGCCAATTTTCCCGCTATGAGGCCACCAATGCCAACTGCCGCAACTGTATCGGAGCCGGGTATGAAATCAGTGTATTTCTTGCCGGTATTGAAGGCGGCGAGGCCAAGGACTTCGTCCAGGCTTTGCCTTATCTCCGGCAATTGCTCCACCGTAGCGATATAACTCATCACAAAAACGCCCTCCTTACCCAGAAAACGGACGTCGTAGTTGAGCGTGTGGACGGTATCGTCTCCGAATTGCAGTTCCTTTGCCCAGTGCAAACGCTTGTTGACCGAGTCGTAGACTGGCGGCGAGGCCCAGCCGATCAAGGTAATGGGAGGAAAGCCATCCTTTGCCCTTTGATCGTTGCCTGACAATGTGTCCGCCTGCATGGTGCGCAGCAACTCGCCGTAGTCGATGGATGCGGCGTCGCCATCATCGACATAGCCTATCTTCTCCCATCGCAACTCTATGCCCCAATTGCCATCGGCAATGGGATCATATTTGGCCGGAAAGATCATGCCGACCGAATCGGCAGCGGAACTGGCAGGATTGCCCCAGGCTTCTGTCAAAACAGAGGCAGTGTCTTTCTTGTTAAGAAAATAGAACTTATCGCCAAGGGTCAGGTGTACACCTTCGGCAAGGTCCACCGTGCCGATCTTCGGCTCGATTTTGTCCAGGAAAGCCTTGCCGTCGTCATTGTACCCTTGGTAAGATTTAAAAAAATCCGAGGATCTTTCCGCCTGAGCGGGCCAGACCGAAAGGGCAAGGCCCAAACCAAGCCAAAGAGCTATCCGGCTCATCAATCCCCCCGATCGCTGCACAGATTGTCGTTGATATCTTAACAGCAATGCTTAATCAATATTGCATCCGCTATATTTAGCGTGAAGGCTTATTGTCTTCCCGAGTAGGAAGCAGTCTTCTTCTTCGCGCGGCAAGTCACCACGACATCACTGGAAGTCGAAGGCACTCAAGCCGGTGACCATCTCGTCGAGGCCGAGCGGTCGCGTCACCGGCGGCTCGGCGCGCGCCAGGCAGCCGGCGCGCTCGCAAAGCCGGCAGGCGGGGCCGACAGGCGTCGCCGCGACGGTGCCCGCCCCCATCTTCGCGCCGGTCGCCGCGCCAGGCAGCACCGTGCCATAGACGATCTCGTCGCGAAAGCCGATGTCGCAGCCGAGCAGCAGTGCCGTGCGGCGCGGTCGTTCGGAGAACGCGCCTTGCGGCCCCTCCAGCGTGCGGGCGATGCACAGGAACTCGGCGCCATCGGGCATTTCCACCGCCTCGACGAATATCTGGCCCGGCTGAGTGAAGGCGACATGCACGGGAAGCTTGGCACAGCCACCGCCGAAGCGGCTTTGCGGAAAGCCCCGGCTGCCGGCCTTGCGGAAGCGGTTTCCCGCATTGTCGATCTCCAGCATGAAGAAGGGCACGCCGGAAGCACCTGGCCGCTGCAGCATGGTCAGCCGGTTTGCCGCCTGCTCGAAGGAAACGCCGAAGCGCGAGCGCAGGACATCAATGTCGTAGCGTGAGCGAACGGCCGCCGCGTGAAAGGGCTGATAGGGCATCATCAGCGCATGGGCGGCGTAGCGGCCGAGTTCGAAGCGGGCAAGGCGGCGCGCCTCGTCCGTGGTCAGCCCCAGTGCCTGGATCTCACCGGCGACCGCAACAGTCATGCGGATCAGGCAGGCCTCCATCGCGACTTCACGCAACTGGTCGAACGGCGACAGACGCTCGGACAGGAACAGGCGCTGCGAGTGGCGGTCGTAGCGGCGGCGCCAGTTCGGCATGGTGGCGACCGGCAGAACCTTGACCACGATGCCGTATTCGCGCTTCAGCCATGCCTTCAAGGCGCCAAACAGGTCGTCGCCGGGATCGAGCACCGACGTGAACGCCTCGGCCTCTTCCTCGAGCGAGGCGAAATGGTTCGGTCGCCGCTCGAAAATCTCGCGCACCTCGTCGATCGGCAGGCGGGCGCCGGAGAGGGCGGTCGCCCGGCCCTCGCGGGCCAGAAGCTCGTTGAGATCGGACAGCCGCTCGGCTTGCTCGCGATAGGCGCGGAACAGTTTTATCACCGCGGCGGAGGCGTTGGGCGCCGCCTCGGCAAACTCGATCAATTCCTGGTCTCCCGGCAATTCGCCGACCAGCAGCGGGTCGGTGAACACCTCCTTGAGGGCAGCGACCGATCCCCTTGCCTCGCCCTGAAGCTCATGCGGATCGACCTTGTAGACGGAGGCGAGCTTCAGGATCAATTGCACCGTCAGCGGCCGCTGGTTGCGCTCGATCAGGTTGAGGTAGGACGGCGAGATGCCGAGCCCCTCGGCCATCGCCGTCTGGGTCAGGCCCTTGGCGCCGCGGATGCGGCGGATGCGCGGCCCAGCGAAAATCTTCTGGTCAGCCATCGCCAATTCTTGACAGGAGTTTACACGCCGCCCGCCGCATCCCGCCTCTCTTCGCTTTACAGGATTGACAAATTTACAGTGCCTTGCTGTCAAACACAACACAGGTTTGCCCTTATATCCACCCGGTTCTGTTGATTTTTCTAGCTCATGCGGCGCCAAGATGTAAATTCAGTCACATAGAAGCGGCCCCGAGAATTGGCTGTGCAGAAATCTTCGGAGTGACCAATGACTGATTTTTACAACCTCGTCCCCTCGGCGCCTGAAGGTCGCTTCGACGGCATTGAACGTCCTTATTCGCCGGAGGACGTGAAGCGGCTGCGCGGTTCGGTGCAGATTCGTCAGAGCCTTGCCGAAATAGGCGCCAACCGGCTGTGGAAGCTCATCCACGAGGAGGACTTCGTCAACGCGCTCGGCGCCATGTCCGGCAACCAGGCGATGCAGCAGGTGCGCGCCGGGCTGAAGGCGATCTACCTGTCGGGCTGGCAGGTCGCCGCCGACGCAAACACCGCCTCGGCGATGTATCCGGACCAATCGCTCTATCCGGCCAATGCGGCGCCCGAACTGGTCAGGCGCATCAACCGCACGCTGCAGCGCGCCGACCAGATCGAAACCTCCGAAGGCAAGGGGCTTTCTGTCGAGACCTGGTTCGCACCGATCGTTGCCGACGCGGAAGCCGGCTTCGGCGGTCCGCTCAACGCCTTCGAGATCATGAAGGCGTTCATCGAGGCCGGTGCCGCTGGCGTCCATTACGAGGACCAGTTGGCGTCGGAGAAGAAGTGCGGCCATCTCGGCGGCAAGGTGCTGATCCCGACCGCGGCGCATATCCGCAACCTCAACGCGGCGCGGCTCGCGGCCGACGTGATGGCCACGCCCACCTTGGTCGTGGCACGCACGGACGCGGAAGCTGCAAAGCTGCTGACCTCCGATATCGATGAACGCGACCAGCCCTTCGTCGACTATGATGCCGGCCGCACGGTGGAAGGCTTCTACCAGGTCCGGAACGGCATCGAGCCTTGCATCGCGCGGGCCGTTGCCTATGCGCCGCACGCCGACCTGATCTGGTGCGAGACCTCGAAGCCCGACCTGGCGCAGGCCAAGAAATTCGCCGAGGGGGTGCGCAGGCACCATCCAGGCAAGCTGCTCGCCTACAATTGCTCGCCGTCGTTCAACTGGAAGAAGAATCTCGACGACGCGACGATCGCCAAGTTCCAGAGGGAACTGGGCGCCATGGGCTACAAGTTCCAATTCATCACGCTGGCCGGCTTCCACCAGCTCAACTACGGCATGTTCGAACTCGCCCGCGGCTACAAGGCGCGGCAGATGGCGGCCTATTCCGAGTTGCAGGAAGCGGAATTCGCGGCGGAAGCCAATGGCTATACCGCGACCAAGCACCAGCGCGAGGTCGGCACCGGCTATTTCGACGCGGTCTCTATGGCGATCACCGGCGGCCGGTCGTCGACCACGGCCATGCATGAATCGACCGAGCACGCGCAGTTCAAGCCGGCCGCGGAATAGCGACCAGAAATACCGAGGAAACGCCCAACAGGGCCTCAGACACAGGAGAAGACCAATGGCATCGATAAGCCGCGTCAAGGAACGGGCCGAAGAGCAATCGACCACGATGAGCGTCGACCAGCAGGCGACAATCCGCATGCTGGCCAACGACCTGCACAGGCTCAACCAATCGGTGATGAAGGCGGTCGAGGCGGGCGTCTCGGTGGAGCTCGTGCGCTCCGCGAGGCACCATGGCGGCGACGGCAATTGGGGCGACCTGCTGATCCCGGTGATCGTTACACAACAAAGCCATGGCTGACCCGGAAGCGCTACAACCGGCCATTTGCCCGCGCCGCGTATGCGTAGGTGAATTTTATTTTCACGCAACCAAGCTATGGACAGGGCAGTACAGTACTGTTGCTTGAATCCACTGTGTGGGAGACGGTTTCAGAAGTCTTTTATTTCAACTTGACATAGGGTGCGATCTCACGCCAATTGTCCGCAGATTCAACTCTGCATTGAAATAGGGGCAAGATTCTTGGCCGACTTGGGTGCCTAGTGAGTGACGAGGGGGAGAGTACAAAAAATCTGAATCGGGTGACCCGGGGTTCAAACATTGAGACGATCCGAGATCCTTCGCGGGTGCTTGTTGTCGGGAAGTCGCCGATCAATCGCGTCGTGGTGTCTAAAATCGTCGAGCGTTCCGGGCTCAAACCAATCTCGGAATCGCCTGAAATGGCGGTGAAGACCTTACGTTCGCTTATCCCCGGGGCGGTTGTCCTCGATGGTGGCCCCGACAACAAAGACTGCGACACGCTGATGTCCAGTATCGACACGTTGCGGCGAGCCGCGGGCAAGGCACTTCCTCCCGTGATCCTGCTTTCAACCAAGAATGGCACGCCGGAGAGCCTGGGCCTGGCGCATGTTGTCGACGCGGTGGTGGCCAAGCCGATCACGCCCGAACGGCTGCAACCGGTCATCGATCGCCTGACCGGCCGCTAAAACGATTCCAAAAGGCGAAACCGTTTTTTTCCATCCAGAATTGCGCGAAAAAAGCAGCCGGAGGTCTACGATCAAACTCTGTTCCTGATGCTTTCGACAAGCGCGGGCAATTGGCTGAGATCCGATATCTGGCGGAACCGCGGCTCGGCGACCGGCGCCTCGACATGTTCGAGCACCCAAGTCAATTCGTGCGGCACATGGACACCCCAGCCGCCGGCCTCGATGGCGGGCACCACGTCCGACTTCAACGAATTGCCGACCATCATGCTCCTTGCCGGGCCATCGCCATGGCGGTCGAATAGGCGCGCATAGGTCGCGGCGGTCTTGTCGCTGACGATCTCGACGGCGTCGAACAACTCGCCCAGCCCGGAGCCGGCCAGCTTGCGCTCCTGATCGAACAGATCGCCCTTGGTGATCAGCACGAGGCGGAAGGTGCCGGCGAGCTTCTCGACCGTCTCGCGTGCATGCGGCAAGGGCTCGATCGGATGGCCCAGCATCTCGCGGCCGGCGTCGAGAATCTCCGATATGACGGAAGCCGGCACGCGCCCGTCGGTGACCTCTATCGCCGTCTCGATCATCGAGAGCGTAAATCCCTTGATGCCGAAACCGTAGATCGCGAGATTGCGCCTCTCGGCTTCCAACAGTCGAGCCGAGATCTGCTCCCCCTCGCCATGATCGGCCAGCATGGCGGCAAAGCGCTTTTCCGTCATGCGGAAGAACCGTTCGTTCTGCCAAAGCGTGTCGTCGGCGTCGAAGCCGATCGTGGTCAGTTCGTTGCTGGATCTCATCGCCGGCTTCTCGAGTGCGGGAAGACGCCAAACCTATGCCGACCGGCAACCGGTTTTCAACCCGCAACGGCAAATGCCCGGGGCGGCTCCCCTTCCCTTCGGTCGCACGGCACGGCTATACTTGAAAATCCGCAACCCAATCTGGTGAATGATGCCGCCTGCAAAAAAGGAAGTCCGTCCGTCGAGCCGCGGAGGACGGGCGCGCACGCCTGCCTTCGTGAAAAACCTGCGAGGTGTGAAGAACTGGAAGGAAGTCAGCGATTGGCTGGAATGGCGCGGCATCGAGGATATCGAATGCATCACGCCTGATCAGGCCGGCGTGGCGCGCGGCAAGATGATGCCGTCGAAGAAATTCACTTCCAACACCTCACTGGCGCTGCCTTCGGCGGTCTTTATGACGACGATTTCCGGCGGCTATCCGGAGGACGGTAACGGCTTTCACTATCCGGAAGACGACGGCGACCTCAAGCTGATGCCGGACCTGTCGACATTGACCGTGGTGCCCTGGGAAGAAGACCCGACGGCCGCCGTCATCTGCGACCTCGTCCACCAGGACGGCCGCTCGGTCGAGTTCACGCCGCGCAATGTGCTGAAGCGCGTGCTGGCGGCCTATGACAAGCTTGGGCTGAAGCCGGTCGTGGCACCCGAAATCGAGTTCTACCTCGTGCGCAAGAATCCGGACCCGGACTATCCCCTGACCCCGCCTGTCGGCCGCTCGGGGCGCGCGATCGGCGGCGGCGCCGGCTATTCGATCGCCGGCGTCAACGAGTTCGACGAACTGATCGACGACATCTACCATTTCTCCGAAAGCCAGGGCCTGGAGATCGACACGCTCATCCACGAAGAGGGCGCCGGCCAGCTCGAGATCAATCTGCGCCACGGCGACCCGATCGAGCTCGCCGACCAAGTGTTCATGTTCAAGCGCACCATTCGTGAAGCCGCGCTCAAGCATGAGATCTACGCGACCTTCATGGCCAAGCCGATTCAGGGCCAGCCGGGCTCCGCCATGCATATCCATCAGTCGATCGTCGACAAGAAGACGGGCAGGAACATCTTTTCGGCCGAGGATGGTTCGGAGACCGAGGATTTCTTCCATTTCATCGGCGGCATGCAGAAGCACGTGCCGAATGCGCTGGTTATGTTCGCGCCCTACGTCAATTCCTACCGGCGGCTGACGCAGGCGGCCTCTGCCCCGGTCAACAACAAATGGGGCTACGACAACCGCACCACGGCTTTCCGCGTGCCGCGTTCCGACCCTGCGGCGCGGCGCGTTGAAAACCGCATCCCGTCCTCCGATGCCAATCCCTATCTGGCGCTGGCGGCTTCGCTTGCCTGCGGGCTGATCGGCATCACCAGGAAGATCAAGGCCGAGCCTCCCGTACTGACCACCGCCAACGCGCACGAGATCGACCTGCCGCGCAGCCTGCTCGAAGCCGTCGACCTGTTCGAAGGCGACGAGGAACTCTGCGCACTGCTGGGCAAGTCCTTCGCCGCCACCTATGCGGCGATCAAGCGGGCGGAATTCGAAACGTTCATGGAAGTGATCAGTCCGTGGGAGCGGGAATATCTGCTGCTGAATGTGTGATGGTGAGTGAGTAGTGAGTAGTTGGTAGCGACTACTCACTACTCACTACTCACTACTCACTCCTCACTCCTCACTCCTCACTCCTCACTCCTCACTCCTCACTACTCACTACTCACTACTCACTACCCGAACTCCCTCGAGTCTTCGCTCATCATGAACTACCAATCCCCCATTTCCCCCGGCCGGTCCTGGTATGAGGACACGGCTGGGCCGCGGCCCGAATATCCAACGCTCGACGGTGACCGGACCTGCGACGTCGTTATTATCGGCGGCGGGTTTACCGGCCTGTCGGCAGCGACGCATTTGGCCAAGGCCGGTACCAGCGTTGTCCTGATCGAAGCATATCGTTTTGGCGACGGCGCTTCCGGGCGCAATGGCGGCCAGCTCGGCACCGGGCAGCGTGCCTGGGCCGAGGACCTGGAGGCCGAATACGGTCTGTCCCGCGCCAGGGCGCTGTTCGATCTCGCCGAAGAGGCGAAAGCGCATCTGCTCGACTTCGCCGCCCTCAACCAGATCGATATCGACTACATGCCGGGCCAGCTCTCGGTCGCGCACAAGCCGCGCTATGTGGACGACTACAAGGCGCATGCCGAAATCATGGCCGGCCGCTTCTCGTACCCGCACATCTCCTTCATGGATGCGAAGGAGACGGCGGATCGGCTGGGCTCGAGCGCTTATTTCGGCGGCACGCGCGACACCGGCACCGGGCATATCCATCCGATGAAGCTGGTGATCGGCACGGCGCGGGCGGCGGCACAAGCTGGCGCCCACTTGTTCGAAGGGACGCCATCGACCGGCATCGTCTCGGCAGGCGGCAAGGTCAGGGTCTCCACGCCGAGAGGGACGATCTCGGCGCAAAAATGCCTGATCGCGGTCAACGCCTATGGCGGCACGCTCGAGCCGGTGAGTGCCGCGCACATCATGCCGATCGGATCCTTCATCGGCGCGACCGTGCCGCTGGGATCGGATTCGAACGTGTTGCCGGGGGGCGAATCGGTCGACGATTCCCGCTTCGTCGTGCGTTATTTCCGCAAATCCAGGGATGGACGGCTGCTTTTCGGCGGACGCGAGGTCTATGGCGTCAACGATCCCAAAGATATCCACATCCACATTCGCCGCCAGATCGCGGAGCTCTATCCGGCGCTCAGCGATGTCGAGATCACCCATGGCTGGGGCGGCTATGTCGGCATCACCGTGCCGAGGAAGCCGTTCGTGCGCGAAGTGATGCCGAATGTGATCTCGGCCGGCGGCTATTCCGGTCACGGCGTCATGCTGTCGAACTTCTTCGGCAAGCTCTATGCCGAAACCATCACCGGCAACCGCGATCGGCTGAAGCTGATCGAGGAGCTGAAAATCCCGCCATTTCCTGGCGGCCGCCGGTTCCGGGCGCCGCTGCTTTTCCTTGCGCTCAACTGGTTTGCGCTGCGGGACAGGATCTAATGCGTCGCGCAAAGTGACCTTTGGGAAGAACGACATGCACAAAACAAGATCCAAGTGCGTCGTGGGGCCTTTTCCAACGCGACGTGCTTAGGCTGGGATTGGATCGCCGCTATCCCTGCGATCACGAACTCATGTAATATTGTAATATTCATGTAATATTTGTTGCCCGGGCGACACATTGCGGAATTGCCGGCAAAAGCGCAGAATCCTTGCTAAGGGCGTACTGACGCCACAATCGCGGGCGAAAGGTCCGCATCTGGGCGATTGTTCGGGGATTGTTGCGGGCCCGCCCGCGTTTGGGACCGATGCTGATCGAACGCGTGACTTGCGATATTTGATCAAAAGAACACCGGCCCGCTTATGGAGGTGGCAAGAGTGAGAGAGCCCTTCAGTTTCGGTGCTCCGGAACGTCGGCGCTTCGCCATGCAGTTCGGCTATGACATGCGCCCGTCATTCTGGCAGGGAGTCCGTTCGAACTCGCACCTGGTTATCGCGGCAATAGGCACCGCGGCACTGCTTGGCGTTGCCGCAGTGGCGCTCTGGCTGGCGTTGCCGACCGGCGAGAGGCAAGCAGCCGCCAGTCCCGAGCAGAGCATTCCGACCATTCCGGTGAAGACGACGAAAGTTCCCTCCTCGGGGACGACGGTGACGGTGGCGGCCGTGACGCCGCAGGCGGAGCGCAAGTCCAGCCAGGTGTCACTGACCAAGGCAGCGGCGGCGGTGGACATACCAGCGCTTGCCGCCAATGATCCCCGCTGGACAGGGGCGCAGCCGAAGGCTGCCGCGGCAACTGATCCCGATCAAACGGCGGCTCCCAGCCAGGTAGCCAAGCAGCCCGAGCCGGCGCCTGACAAAACAGCGGCGGCATTCGCGCAATCGTCTACCGATACCGATGCCACCGACGAGCTTGCCAAGGTCGCCGCGCCGAGCCCGCCTGCCAATAGCAGCAATCCCGATGGCGCGCAGACCGCCGCCATTCCGGAGACGCAGCCGCAAGCACCGGACCAAAAACCCGCGAATGCACAAGGCGAGGACAACGCAGCCAAAGCGAAGCCGCGCAAGGTGGCGGCGACAGGCAACGGCCGTATTCTCAGGGCTGTGACCATGCGCAGTGCTCCGAAGAAGGGGGCCACCCCCATCGGTACGATCCCTGCCCGGACCTCGGTGCAACTGATGGGCTGCAAGCAGTGGTGCGAGATCGTCTACAACGGCAAGCACGGCTGGGTGTACAAGAGCTACGTCAAGCCCGGCACGTAATATCCGACGATCGCCGCGTTCAGATGCAGCGCCCGCCATCGACCTCCAGCGCGACCCCGGTGATGAAAGCGGCCTCGTCCGAGGCCAGCCATAGAGCCGCGTTGGCGATATCGAGCGGGGTCGACAGCCTCCCGAGCGGGATCGAAGCGCGGAATGCCTCGCGGATCTCGGGCGTGTCGGCGCCCATGAATTTTTCAAGCATCCCGGTCTCGCCGGCGACCGGGCAAAGGCAGTTGACGCGAATGTTCCTGGGCGCGAGTTCCACCGCCATCGACTTGGTGGCGGTGATCGCCCAACCCTTCGAGGCATTGTACCAGGTGAGGCCGGGCCGCGGCCGCAATCCTGCGGTAGACGCCGTGGTCAAGATGACACCGCCGCCTTGCCGCTCCATGATCGGCACAACCGCAAGGGCGGCGTGATAGATCGCCTTCATGTTGACTGATGTGATCAGGTCGAAGGTTTCCTCGTCGACCTTGAGCATGTCGCCATTGCGATGGGTGAACCCGGCATTGTTGACCATGATGTCGACACGGCCGAAGGCGCTTTTGGCGGCATAGACCATCTCGTCGAACTCGGAGCGCAACGAAACGTCGGTCTGCGTCCAGATTGCCGCCTCGCCGATCTCATCGGCGACGCGTTTGGCACCCTTGGCGTTGAGATCGGCGACAACGACCCTGGCGCCCTCTTCCACGAAGCGCTTGGCCATGCCTTCGCCGAAGCCCGATGCCGCACCGGTGATGATGGCGACCTTGTTTTCCAGACGCATGCTTTTCCCGCTCATGGACTTCCTCGATATCACTGCACAGCTTGCACAAGGGCTGGCGACCGATGCAATCGATGCCGCAAGGCGCGCCGATTTCTCCCTTAGCTTTCGTCACATTCACGTTCTATGCTGCAACTGCGAAAGCCTCCGGAGTCTTCGTTCACCGACAAGCCTCCCGGCGGCGCCAGTGTCAAGCGCACACGTGGACCGACGCAAAATCCAGCGGTTGGTCCTTGATGTGACACCATGGCACTGGAAAATTTAAATCGATTAGAATATATCAGCCGCGTACTTGCGACCGGCGTCAAAGCGGACAGACCATGACCAGCCAGATCATCCCCGTCGACCCTTTCGACTTCATCATTTTCGGTGGTACCGGCGACCTGTCGGAACGCAAGCTGCTGCCGTCGCTCTACTATCGCCAGCGCGACCATCAATTCTCCGAGCCGACGCGCATCATCGGCACGTCGCGCTCGAAAATGAGCGACGAGGAGTTCCAGGCTTTCGCCAAGCAGGCGATTTCGGACCATGTCAAGCCGGCCGATATCGATGCCAAGGAGTTGAAGACCTTCCTCGCCCGGCTTTCCTACGTCCCGGCCGATGCAACGAGCGGCGCCGGCTTCGACAAGCTGAAAAAGGCGATCGGCGAAAGTGACCACATCCGCGCCTTTTACCTGGCCGTGGCGCCGGCGCTGTTCGGTGACATCTCGCACAAGCTCAAAGAGCACAATCTGATCACGCCGAATTCGCGCATCGTGCTGGAGAAGCCGATCGGCCGCGATCTTGCCTCAGCGCAGGCGCTCAACGACCTGGTCGGCGACGACTTCCACGAAAGCCAGATTTTCCGCATCGACCACTATCTCGGCAAGGAGACGGTGCAGAACCTGATGGCGCTGCGCTTTGCCAATGCGCTGTACGAGCCGCTGTGGAATTCCGCCCACATCGACCACGTGCAGATCACCGTCGCCGAGACCGTGGGCTTGGAAGACCGCGTCACCTACTACGACAAGGCCGGTGCGCTGCGCGACATGGTGCAGAACCACATGCTGCAGCTGCTTTGCCTCGTCGCCATGGAAGCGCCCTCGTCGATGGACGCCGACGCGGTGCGCGACGAGAAGCTCAAGGTGCTGCGGGCGCTGAAGCGCATCAACGGCAACGAGGCGCCGAAGCACACCGTGCGCGGCCAGTACCGCGCCGGTGCGTCGGCCGGGGGACCGGTGAAAGGCTATGTCGAGGAACTCGGCAAGGACAGCAACACCGAGACCTTCGTCGCCATCAAGGCCGAGATCGGCACCTGGCGCTGGGCCGGCGTTCCATTCTACCTCAGGACCGGAAAGCGGCTGGCGACCCGGGTTTCGGAAATCGTCATCGAGTTCAAGCCGATCCCGCACTCGATTTTCGGCGACAGCGGCGCGGGGCCGATCTTTGCCAACCAACTGGTCATCCGGCTGCAGCCGGACGAAGGCGTCAAGCAGTTCATCATGATCAAGGACCCAGGCCCTGGCGGCATGCGGCTGCGCCAGATCTCGCTCGACATGAGTTTCGCGCAGTCTTTCGACGGCCGCGCGCCTGACGCCTATGAACGGCTGATCATGGATGTCATCCGCGGCAACCAGACTCTGTTCATGCGCCGCGACGAGGTGGAAGCCGCCTGGAAGTGGATCGACCCGATCCAGAATGCCTGGGAAGGCGCCAAGCAGGAAGCGCAGGGCTATACGGCAGGCACATGGGGGCCGTCGGCCTCGATAGCACTGATCGAACGTGACGGGCGGACATGGCACGAGAGCAATTGAACGGCGCCAGCTACAACTGGAACGCTTTTCCCGACCGTCCGCAACTGGCCTTGGCGCTGGCTGGCCGCGTCGCCGATGCCCTGACCAAGGCGATCACCGGGCGCGGCACGGCATTGCTGGCGGTCTCCGGCGGCACGACACCGGCAAAGTTCTTTGCCACGCTCTCTGCGGCGCCGATCGCCTGGGACAAGGTGATCGTGACGCTGGTCGACGAACGTTTCGTGCCGGCCTCCTCGCCGCGATCCAATGCCGGGCTGGTTGCCGCCAACCTGCTGCAGAACGCGGCCAAGGCGGCCCGCTTCGTTCCGCTCTACCACGAGGCGGTCGGCATCGAGGATGCTGCAGCATCCGACGATGCGGCCCTGCGATCCCTGCCCTGGCCGCTCGATGCCGTGATCCTCGGCATGGGGCCGGACGGCCATACCGCCTCATTCTTTCCCGACGCCGACGATCTGCCGAAGCTGCTCGACCCCGCCTCGGACAGGATCATCCTGCCGGTTCACGCCGCAAGTGCGGGTGAGCCTCGGCTGACCCTGACCCTGGCGCGGATCATCGACGCCGGTTTCATCGCGCTGCACATCGAGGGCGAGGACAAGCGCACCGCCTTCGACGGCGCGGCCGCGTCCGGGCCGCGAAAGCCGATCCGTGCCGTGCTCGACGCATCGCCCAAGCCCGTGGAGGTTTTCTGGGCGCCCTGATTTCAAGTTTACAAGTGGTCCCGGCAACGGCGGGAGGATGTTTCCGGGACCTCGCCTGAAAGGACCTGATCCCATGACCGCAAGACGAGACATCGAAGCCATCACCGAACGGATACGCCAGCGCTCCAAACCGGGCCGGGAGCGCTACCTCAGCCGTATCGCCGAAGCGTCGAACCAGACCGCCAACCGGTCGGTGCTGTCCTGCGGCAACCTTGCCCATGGCTTCGCGGTCTGCAGCCCCTCGGAAAAGCTGGCGCTCGGTGCCGACAAGGTGCCCAATCTCGGCATCATCACCTCTTACAACGACATGCTGTCGGCGCATCAGCCCTTCGAGACCTTCCCTGCCCTGATCAAGGAGGCCGCGCGCGAGGCGGGCGGCATCGCCCAGGTCGCGGGCGGCGTGCCGGCGATGTGCGATGGCGTGACCCAAGGCCAGCCCGGCATGGAGCTGTCGCTGTTTTCGCGCGACGTGATCGCCATGGCAGCCGCGATCGGCCTGTCGCACAACATGTTCGACGCCGCCGTCTATCTCGGCGTCTGCGACAAGATCGTCCCGGGTCTGGTGATCGCCGCACTAACCTTCGGCCATCTGCCGGCGGTGTTCATTCCTGCCGGCCCGATGACGACAGGCCTGCCCAACGATGAGAAGGCCAAGGTCCGCCAGCTCTATGCCGAGGGCAAGGCAGGACGCGCCGAACTCCTGGAAGCCGAGTCCAAGTCGTATCACGGGCCGGGCACCTGCACCTTCTACGGGACGGCGAACTCCAACCAGATGCTGATGGAGATCATGGGCCTGCACACGCCGGGCGCGTCCTTCGTCAACCCCGGCACGCCCCTGCGCGACGCCTTGACCCGCGAAGCGACGAAACGGGCACTGGCGATCACCGCGCTCGGCAACGCCTATACGCCGGTCGGGCGGATGATCGACGAACGTTCGTTCGTCAATGGCGTCGTCGGCCTGCATGCCACCGGCGGCTCGACCAACCACACCATCCACCTGATCGCCATGGCCGCCGCCGCCGGCATCGCGCTGACCTGGCAGGATATTTCCGACCTCTCGGAAGCGGTGCCTCTGTTGGCACGGGTCTATCCGAACGGACTTGCCGACGTGAATCATTTCCATGCAGCCGGCGGCCTCGGCTTCCTGATCCGCGAACTGCTCGACGAAGGCGTCCTGCACGAGGATGTGCAGACGGTGTGGGGCGAAGGCCTGCGGCCCTATGCGGTCGAGGCAAAGCTCGGCGCCGACGGCGCTGTGCTGCGCGAGGCTTCGCCGCGCGCAAGCGGCGACGAAAAGGTGCTGGCGCCGTTCAACAAGGCTTTCCAGGCGACGGGCGGCCTGAAGGTGCTGGTGGGCAATCTCGGTCACGCCGTCATCAAGACATCGGCCGTCAAACCGGAGCGGCGTGTCATCGAGGCGCCGGCCAAGGTGTTCGACAGCCAGCAGGGGCTGAACGACGCCTTCAAGGCGGGCACACTCACCGGCGACTTCATCGCCGTCATCCGCTTCCAGGGTCCGAAGGCCAACGGCATGCCGGAATTGCACAAGCTGACCACCGTGCTCGGCATCCTGCAGGATCGCGGCCAGCGCGTGGCGCTGGTCACCGACGGGCGCATGTCGGGCGCCTCCGGCAAGGTGCCGGCGGCAATCCATGTGACGCCGGAAGCGGTCGAGGACGGGCCGATCGCGCGGATCCATGACGGCGATATCATCCGCCTCGACGCCGATGCCGGCACGCTGGAAGTGCTGGTGCCAGGCACCGAATTCGCGCTGCGCCGCACGGCCGAAGTCGATCTCATCGGCAATGAATTCGGCTTCGGACGCGAGTTGTTCGCCGGCTTCCGCCAATTGGTGGGCCGCGCCGATCACGGCGCCAGCGCGTTCGGCACTGCCTGACGCATTCTGTCCGGCATGAAAAAGGGCGGCACGTGGCCGCCCTTTTTGCCGGTCGAAATCGCAATCCTCATTGCACCGTCAGTTCAACCCGCTCTCCGGCCTTCACGGTCACGGCGCCTTCCTTCTTGCTGTTGTCCGACTTCTCCGAAACCACGGCGTAATCGCCGGCCGCTATCGTGGCCTGATACTTCTCGTCATAGGCATAGCCGATCGACTTGCGATTGCCATTGATGTCCTTCTTCGTCTCGAAGATCTCGATCTTGGAGGTGCCAGGCGCCGTGATTGCCAGCACGCCGGCATTCATGGCGACCTTGAGGTCCTGGAACTCGCCGACCTTGACGCTGAAAGGCTGTTCCACGACGGCGAGATCGACCGTCGCGATCAGCACATAGTCATCGGGCGGCAGATCGAACTTGCTGTCGGGGCCATAGGCATAGGTGACCTCGTCGCGGGTGCCATCGATCTTCTTCTTGGCCTTGAGCACCTTGAAGCCGGTGCCTGAACCGTCAGCCTTGTCGCCGCCGGCCACATAGTATGCGTTGGCAACGACATGGCCGACGCCGACGATTATGTCCTTGTCGATCACCCTGCCCGCGGCAAGCAGGATCGTTTCGGTGACCACGCCCTGTCCGATCGTGACGGTCACTTTCTCGTCGCCGGCCGGCAACACGACTTTCGTGTCTCCATAATAGGTCGGAGGGTTGTCGACGCCCGGATAGGCGATCACGACAGCCGCCCCGCTGGCCACATCGGCACCTTGGCTCGGACGCGGATGCAGGATGAGTGTGCCGGCATTCAAGGTGAACAGCGGCTTGTAGACCTGGCCCGCCTCGATCTTGATCTTCTGCTCCGTCTTGGCCTCACCGTCGCGCGCGACGACGATGTAGTCGCCCGGTTCCAGATTGGCTTTGTAGTCGCCGTATTCGGTGGTGACGTTGTCGCCGCGCGTGCCGTCCGATTTGGCCTTGTAGACTTCCCAGGCATTGCCGTCGGTGACAGGATCGCCGCCCTCGGCCAGCACCACGGTCGGCATGAAATTGAACTCGGGCTTCGCCGGCTCGGGCGCTGGTGCCGGAGCGAGGGCCGGTGCTGGCTCGGGCGCCGGTGCCGGCGCCGCGACGGTCTCGACCAGCGCTTCCTGCAGCGCCTTCTCGTCGGAAGCCTGGATGTATTTGCCGCCGGTGTTGTCCGCGAGGCAGGCAATCTGCTTGCCTTCGTCGGCGGTCAGGCCGAAGCCGACGACGTCGGCGGTGAAATCGACGCCGGAGGCTTCGAGTTCCTTGCCCAGCGCACAAGGGTCGCCGCCGCACGTTTCCAGCCCATCGGTGATAAGAACGACAGTTGCCTTGTCCTCGGTGTATTTCAGCGCTTCGGCCGCCTGCTTGACGGCTGCCGTCAGCGGCGTCTTGCCGAGGAACTTCATGCTGTCGGCGGCTGCCGAGATGGCGCTTGCCGAGCCCGCCTGGGGCGGCACGATCAGTTGGATGTCGTCGCAGCTGCCTTTTTCGCGATGGCCATAGGCCATGAAGCCGATCTCGTCGTCGGCGGGAACCGATTGAAGCACGGTCCTCAGCGATTCGCGGGCGATTTCCAGCTTGGGCTTTCCGTCGATCTGCGCCCACATCGATCCCGACGCGTCGAGGATGATGATGACCTTGTTGGCGGCAAAGCCGAATGTCGTCGTCGACAAAAGGAGGATCGCCGCAGCGACGCTCCGCGCAAGTATCGCCATCGAAATCTCCTGAGTTAGCCACCCCGTCCGCTGGCCGAAGCTATTTGAGCGCGTGCAGGGACACAAGCCACCGCTATCAACGATAGCTCGCATAGGGCCCGTGCGTACCCAATTCAGTATGTCGTGCGGCGCTCTTCCGAGGGCGGGCGGCCAAACTGCAGCCGATAGCTCTGGGCAAAATAGGAATGCGAGGTGAAGCCGGTCGCGATCGCCACGTCGAGGATCGGCATGTTGGTCTGGCGCAGCAATTCGCGCGCGCGCTCCAGCCGCAGCCGCATGTAGTAGCGCCCCGGCGTGACGTTGAGATGGCGCAGGAACAGCCGCTCCACCTGGCGCACCGAGAGGCCCGCCGACTTGGCGAGCTGTACCGCCGACAGCGGCTCGTCGAGATGGTCGGCCATCAATTCGACGATGCGTCGCAACTTCTCCGACTTGCCGGTGAGGTCACGCTCCGGCCCGACGCGCTGGCGGTCTCCAGCGGAGCGGATGCGCTCGTGCTGGAACTGGTTGGCGACGCCATTGGCGAGGTTGGAGCCGAAATCGCCACGCACGATCTCCAGCATCAGATCGATCGAGGTGGTGCCGCCGGCGCAGGTGTAGCGTTTGCGGTCGATCTCGAAGACGTTGCCCGTGCAGTTGATGTCGGGAAAGCGCTCGACGAAGCCGGCGCGGTTTTCCCAATGGATGGTGCAGCGATAGCCTTCGAGCTGGCCGGCCTCGGCCAGCAGGTAGGATCCGACCGACAAGGCACCAAGCGCGTTGCCGCGCCGGCCCCAGCTGCGCAAGGCGGCCAGAACCTTGCTCTTGCCCGGAAATTCTGTCGTCAAGCCGACCGAGACGAAGAGAATATCGACCGGCGGCAGGTCGGCGACGGCGTAGTCGATCTTGAGCGGCAGGCCGTTGGAAGCCATCACCGGGTCACCATCGGCCGACACAGTTGTCCAGCCGTAGAAGTCGCGGCCAAGCAGGCGGTTCGCCGACCGGAACGTATCGATCGCGGCGGCCAGCGAGAACATCGAAAACTTGTCGACCAGCAGGAAAGCGAACTGCCGGCCGCCTTGAACGGGATCATTCGTGACCGGCCGTTCCGGGGAAATAGTGGGGTTCGGCAAAGCTGCGGCTTTCAGGGTCAACCCGGGCTCAGAAGGAAGGCCGCTTCAGTCCGGCCGCAAGGTAGGCCGAAGCTAACGTATTGGCCATCAACATGGCAATGGTCATCGGCCCGACGCCGCCGGGCACCGGAGTGATCGCGCCGGCCGCCCTGGCCGCTTCGGCATAGGCGACATCGCCGACGAGACGCGACTTGCCCTCGCCTTTCTCGGGCGCGGGAATGCGGTTGATGCCGACATCGATGACGGTGGCGCCAGGCTTGACCCAGTCACCCCTGATCATTTCCGGCCTGCCGACAGCGGCGACCAGGATGTCGGCCGTGCGGGCAAGCGCCGGCAGGTCCTTGGTGCGGCTATGCGCGATGGTGACGGTGCAGTTGGCGACAAGCAGCAGATTGGCCATCGGCTTGCCGACGATGTTGGAGCGGCCGACGACAACGGCGTTGAGGCCGGACAGATCCTTGCCGCGCACGCGCTCGATCAAAAGCATCGAGCCGGCGGGCGTGCAAGGAACGAAGGCCGTGTCGAGTTCACCAGTGCCGAGCTTGCCGACATTGATGAAATGGAAGCCGTCGACATCCTTGTGCGGCGCGATCGCCTGGATGATCTTGCCGGCATCGACATGGGCGGGCAGCGGAAGCTGGACCAGGATGCCGTTGATTTCAGGATCGGCGTTGAGTTCGGCGATGAGCTTGAGCAGCGCCTCTTGCGACGTTTCCGCCGGCAGCGTGTGCTGAAGCGAATGAAAGCCGCATTCCTTGGCGGTGCGGGATTTGGAGGCGACATAGACCTGGCTCGCCGGATCCTCGCCGACGATGACCACGGCCAGGCCTGGCTTGGCCTGGCCCTTGGCGACCAGCTCGGCAGTCAGCGCCTTGACCGTCCGCACCACGTCTTCGGCAACGCTTTTTCCGTCAATCACTTCGGCCATGCCACCCTCAACATCGTTCCGCCCAACGCCGCTTCGAGAACATAATGCCGCGGCGCAGGCAATCTGCAGCGCGGCATTGTCACGAAAATACAAGCTCGCAATCCCGTCAAAGCGCCTTCCCATGCCGTTTACGCGAAACCGGCACGGTTTTGTTCGGCCTCCGCAGCCTATCTGATGGTTCAGAAGTAGCGGCGGCGGGTGCGGTTTTCCGTGAGTTCGCGGACCGCTTCGCGGAATTCACGCAGGCTGGCGCGAATCTCTTCGACCGATGCTTGTTCGCCACCCTCCTCGACCGGGGTCGGCCTCGCGGACGGGGCGGCCGGTGGCTGCGCCGGAGCGGGCGGCGGCGGATACGGCATCTGCGCCGCATAAGGTCCCGCTGAGCTTTGCGTGGAGGGATGGCCCGCTTGCGACCAGGGCTGCGCCTGGGGGTAGCCCAGCGGCTGTGCATAGGGAGAGGACGGAAACGGGGGAGCCGGGTACGTTGCCTGTTGCGGCATCAGGGGCGAGCGCGAAGGCAAGGTCATCCGCTGCCCATACCCCGCATCGGGGCCCGGCTGGAAGGGTGACTGCGAATAATCCAGGCCGGCCGCCTGCCGAGGCCCGAAACCGGACTCCGGATGGCCAGGAAATAGCGGAGCGTTGACAGGCCGTCCGTTGTCGGCGAAGGCGGGCAGGCCGAACCCGCTGGAGATGTCGTCGTCGGCTTCGGCGGACGGCTTGCGGGACATGGCCTTGCGCAGTCTCGACATGAGTGCGCCAATCCTCCCGGAGCTTTCGGCGGGAGCGGCCTCGGTCCGCGTGACCGGCGGCGGTGGTGCGGGCGGCAGCGGCACAGGCGCTGCCGGCATCGGTGGCTCTGGCGGAGGCTCCGCCCGGAATGCCTGCTCCTCGCGAGGCGCTCTCTGGTCAGCCAACTTGCGTTCATCCACCTTGCGCTCGCGGCGTGAGCGCGCGCTTGCCGTCTCGCGCAGGCTGTCATAGGTGCCACGCAGAGCGCCGAGGCCAACGCCGGCGGCAAGGCCAAGCAGCAGGCCGGCCAGCGCCACCAAGGCCCGTGAGGGTCCATTTGGCTCGAGTGGAGCCTGGGCGGGAGTGATCACATTGATGTTGGTCGTGTTGATGCCCGTCTGTTCACCAGTCTCCTTGGCGCGCAGGAGATATTGTTCGTAGACGGAACGCTTGGCGGTGGCCTCGCGCTCCAGTTCCCGCAGGGCAACCAGGTCGCTGTTGACGTCGCCGCTTTGGACCTTTGCCTGGGCCAGCCGGGAAGCGAGGTCCTGTTCGAGCTGAACCGCGCGCTTCAAGTCGACCTGCAGCGAAGAGGCGATGCGGCGCAATTCAGCCGCGATGCGCTCGCGCGCGCCGGCGATCTGGGCGTCGAGGGCCTGGAGTTCTGGATGCCGCGGTCCCAGCCGGACCGCGGCACGATCGGCCTCCTGCTTTAGCGTTGCATATTGCGAGCGCAGATCGCTCATGGTGTTGGAGTTGATCTCTTCAGGCAACGTGCCGGTCAGAACGGAATTGACGTCCAGCGAACGCGCCGACGCTGCCCGGGCATTGAGTTCCAGCGTGCGGGCGCGGGCGACCGAGAGCTGCTCGTTGAGCTTCAGCATTTGATCGTCGCTGATCAGATGGCCTTGCGCGTCGACCAGGCCATGCGTGGCCCTGAAATCCTCGACCTTGCGCTCGGCCGCCTCGACCCCCTTGCGCAGATCATCGAGCTTGGACGTCAATTCGTTCGTCGCGCGTCCGGCCATGTCGGACTGGTATTTGGCGGCTTCCTGCTGGAAGACGGTCCTCGTCGTATTGGCAATGAGCGCCGACTTGTCGCCGTTCTGGGTCACGGCGCTGACGGAAATGACAAAAGTCTTGCCGCTGCGTTCGACCGACAGGCTCTTGGCCAGATTGCCGACAGCCAGAGCCTGGCGGCGAACCTCATCGACGCCGCCAGGCCCAGCGTTGCGCGACACGATCGAGCGGATGAGCGACATGACGCCGAGGCCGCCGGAGCCCTGGCCATTGAATTCCGGATCGTTGACGAGGTTGAGATTCTTGACGACCTGATCGAGAACGGTGCCCGAGGTGAGCATCTTGATCCGGGTTTCGACGACGGCCAGCGCGGCATCGGGCTGGCCTACCGGTTGGGTGAGATCGCGGTCGGAGAGCTTCAGGTCACCCGGCTCGATGATCAGTTCGGTCGTGGCTTCGTATTTCTTCGGCATCGACAAGGCGATGGCAACGCCAAGTCCAGCGCCCAGTATCGTGGTCGCAACGATCAGCAGCTTCGACCTGGCAACGCCGCGAACGACCAGCATCGGATCGATCAGCGGCTTCCACTGCTGACTGTCCGCCCCGCCATTGGAGGACGGGTCGGCTCTGCCCGCAGCGCGGGACCCGATTGCATCGTGGGCGCCACCCGTGCCCGAAGGTTCCTCGGGGGCGGGCCTTGCTTGCGGCATGTCGGGTGGCAAATCGCCGGTGCCGGTTTCCCCCCGCGAACGCCAGGCGCCCTCGGATACAAACGGCTGCTCCTCGTCCAGGCGAGACCGTTCGGCGTTATCGGCTGCCGACCGAGGCGGGCTCGCCTTCGTCTCGCGACGGGAACGAGCCAGGCGATGGCGCGTGGCGGCATCCTCGCGCCATGAGGGGTCCGCGCGGTCTCCTATCGACACCAGCGAAGCATCGTCCTCGCCACGCACGGCTTCGCCAAGCGCCAGCAAGGAGCGCTCGCGCTTCCAGTCTTCACGGTTTTCCCTGTCGACCATGTCGTGGAGCTTTACTCTTGGCCGCTTGGCAGCGGCGGTCGGCCATTCGTTAAGTGACGCTAAACAGGCATAGGAAACAAAAGGTTAATTTTCGAAAGAGGACGGCAAGAATTCACGCCATGGTTGCAACAATTTTCAACACTACTGAAAGTTTCAGAACGGCGCGTTAAACTTTCCAGCCTATGCATTTTCCTCGACGTATGACTGAGGCCAGCGACATACCGCAAAGGCGGACCTTCGCGCGGATCGGCACCTTGATGGCCGAACGGCGGGGGCTGGTGCGCGACTATTTTTCGGCGATCAGCGGCGCCGGCGGGCGACTGGTGTTTTCACTCGCCTATTTCATCGCGCTCGCCAATACGCTGTCGATCGCAGAGTTCGGCATGTTCGCCACCGCCTCGGCGGCCGGCGTCATGCTGTCGAGGCTTCTCGCCTTCGGTTTCATTTCGGCACTCTACCGCACCGCCACCATCCGCCCCAATCTGATCGGCACGTTCACAGCAGGTTTCCTGCTGCTCGGCGCCGTCTCGCTGCCGCTTTTGGTCCTGGCCTCGTTCGGCGTCTACCTGATCTTCTTTGCCGGCACTGTGCCGCTGTCGGTATTCACGGCCATCGTTTTTGCCGAGGCACTGCTGTGGCGGCCGGTGGAAGTGGCGCTGATCGTCAACAACGGGCTGGGCAAATTCGGCCGTGCAGCCGTGCTGGCGATCCTGGCCACCGCACTGCGGGCGCTTGGCGCGGTGTTGTTCATGGTCTCGCCACAGCATGGCATTTGGATGTGGTCGTGGTTCTACATAGGGGCCAACGCCGCCTCGCTGCTTTTGGCTTTCGGCTGGTTCTATCCACGCCAGCGGCTGCGGCTGCGCATCGAACTCTATCTGCGGCGGCTCGCCGATTCAATCTATGTGGCCGGCGCCGAGGTGTTGTTCTACCTGCAATCGGAATTCGACAAGCTGCTGGTGCTGGCGATCGGCGGCCCGCATTTGGCCGGCATCTATGCCATCATCATGCGGCTCGTCGACCTGACGGCGATCCCCATCCGTACCTTCTCCATGATGCTCGTGCAGCGCATGATGCGCGCGCCGGAGCTGCTGTCGCGCCTTGCGATAAAGAGCGGCATCGAGGGCGGCGTGTTCCTCGTTTCAACGCTGGCGCTGGCAGCGCTTGGCATCGTGCTGCATTTCTTTCCCAACGCGCTCGGCAGGAATGTTTCCGAGGCCGCACCCCTGGTGGCGCTGGCGATCTGCGTGCCCGGACTGCGCAATCTGGTCGAATACCAGGCCGAGCTTCTTTTCGCGCGCGGCCAGACGCTGGTGCGAGCGCTCAATCTCGGCCTGCTCGCCGCCCTCAAGGCGCTGCTGCTGATCTATGTGCTGACCGCCATTTCCGAAACATCTGATCTGGTGCTGTCGCTCAACATCGTCTTCCTGCTGCTCTACCTCGCGTCCATGCTGCTGACCTATTCGGCGCTGCGCAGACCGGCCAAGGCAATCTAGGACAAATCAGCGATCAAGCCCGATCAGGCGTCGGATCCGGCCTATATCGGTGCCGATAAAGGACTGCATGCCGATCGCCACCTGCTCTGGCGCCATGCTGGCAACGAAGCGGCGGAACTCGTCGTCCGACAGCGCCTCGCCCGTCCAGTGGACGCGGCAGAATTCTTCCGAACCGTGGAAGTGGCCGGCTCCGTCCAGCAGATCGTCGACATAGCGTCCATAGATCATGCATTCGGAGAATTTGCGCGCGGAGCCGATGACCTCGACCCAGTCGCGGCCATGGACCTTTTCGATCCGGCCGCACATGGCAAGCACCGTGTCGCGGCGCCAGGCGATCAGCGTCGAGATATAATCATGGACCGATGTCCGGGACGAATCGATGCCAAGTGCCGTTCCGGCATTGCACGACCACAAGCGATGCTCGTCATGGCCGTCATCGGCGAGCACGCCATCCCGGCGAAACAAACGCGCCTTGCCATCGCGCCAAAAAGCACGGCAATCGAAGGCCTTCAGGAAAGCGACGTCGGAATCGCAGAAGATCAGCACGTCTTCCCCTGCGTGCGCCGATATGGCGATACGGCGCAGCTGCTGCACGTGCCAGCCACGCAGCGGCTGGGTCTTCAGGCTGAGCCAGACGCGGCGGCGAAACAGGCTGAGCGGATCGTCGAAGGCGCGCAGCCAGCGCGGCAGGAGATCCCGCTCATCGACGACCGAACGGCGGCTGGTCTGCAACTGACGGAAAAGCGCAAGGTCGCGATGTTCGACCAGAATGTAGTGGTGCGCGGCACCCGAGACATGCCGGTCAAGCGTTTCGCACAACAGTCGGCAGCGTTCGAAATCCGGGGCGTAGCTTGCCGTCACAACCGCTGCCGTCGGCGTCTTCGGCAACAGGCGTGGGCCGGCCAGCGGGTCTGGGACGAACCGCTTGTTCAACGAAACTCTCCGGGAGCATCTGCGACGGCCTCGGCGCCGCGCGCCCATTTCTGCTTGACGACCCGCCACAGGAACAGGGGGTTGCCGACCACGTAGCGGCGCCAGAGCCGGCCGGGCTCGACGGCCAGCCGGAACAGCCATTCCAGCCGCAGGCGGCGCATCCACAGCGGCGCGCGCGGCACCGAGCCGCTCAGGAAATCGAGCAGCGCGCCGACCGCGATCGGCAGCGTGCAATGGCGTTCGTCGATGTGGCGTTCAATCCACAATTCCTGGCGCGGCACGCCCATCGCGACCAGCAGCATATCAGGCCGTAGCTTTGCGATCCGGTCGATGATCTCCGGCTCCTGCGCGGGGGAGAAATAACCGTCGTGAATGACCACGAAGTTGTGCTGCACGGCAAGTGCCGCCAGCTTCATCGACGCCGCCTCGGCGTTGACACGGGTCGCACCGAGCAGTCCCACCGTCAGCGGCCTCTTGGAAGCCTGCAGGAAGGCCGGCACGAAATCGGTGCCGTTGAGATTGTCGGGAAACGGCGCGCCGTAGAGAAGCTTCGCGGCGAGATCGACGCCGATGCCGTCCGGCAGGATGAGGAAATCGTCGAGCGCCTCGGCGAACACCGGGTCGGTGTGGGCGATATTGGCATTGTGGGCGTTGAGGAAACTGACCTTGGTGAAGCGCCGCTCGGCGATCAATCGGTTCAGCAAGGCAATCGCATCGTCCCAGCGGATCGCCAGCACCGGGATGCCGAGGATTGCCTTCAGGCTGTCAAAGCCGAACGCGGCGCGGGCGGCGTGCATGTTCATGCAAACACCTCCTCCCGCACGGCGCCGATTTTTTCGAGACCGACACGAACCGCGGCGTCGAGCGCCTTGACCTGCCGGCGATGGAAGGTGCTGCCATCGACATCGTGAATGTCGGCCGCGGCTGCCTCCAGGGCCCGGGCGAAGCCGGCCGGATCGTCGGTGACGACGCAATTGTCGGGGCGATGGTCGATGCCGCGCAGCGACCGGCTGGTGGCGACCGAGGGCAGGCCAAGCTCGAAGGTCTCGATGGTCTTCAGCTGTACGCCGCTGCCCGCGGTGCTGATCAGCGGGATGACGGCCGCGCCGCGCACGAAAGCCCTGGCATCCGCGACACGGCCGACAAACTCGACGCCCGGATGCGCGGAGGTGACGCCGGAAGGCATGTGACCCGCTATGCGGATGCGGAAACCAGGCCGCAGATGCGGCACCACCTTGCCCAAGAACCAGTCGAGGCCGATGCGGTTCGGCTGCCAGGTCCAGGTGCCGATCAGGGCCGCGTCACAGTCGATCGCGCGCCGGCCGTTCCAGACTGGCGCCGTGGCGCCGGTCACCAGCGGCAGCACCGCCGAACGATCATCCGAGGCGACGCCAAGTGCCCCGCGATCCTCCTCGGCCAACGTGAAGACAAAACGCGCGCGGCGGCAGAGGCGCTCTTCGACCAGTTTGAGCAGCCTTGCCTCGCGCCGAAACAGCAGGCGCTGGAAAATGCCGGCGGCGGCAACGGCGTTCTCCCGCGCCGAGAGATGCTCGACATTGTGGGCGACGAAAATCGAAGGCCGGTCTTCGAAGACCCGTTCGAAAGCACCGGCGAACTGCACGGAATTCAGCACATAGCCATCGAACGGACCGGCTCGTTCGAGGGCGGCCTGAACATCGTGGCTGGACACCGCACGCAACTTGACCGACGCGAAGGTCAGGCCTGAAAACATCGCCTTGCCGACCCAGACAAGCTTTTGCAGCGGCGAAGCACTTTCGGTGCGCACGTCGATCGCCCCCAGCACCACGGTATTTTCGGGATCGGCCGCGGCTTTTCCGGGCCAGGTGAAGCCGATGACCGTGACGCGCGCGCCGGCGCGCCGCAGGGCGGCGATAATCGCGGCGTTGGCTATCTCGTAGCCCGAGGCGAGAGCACCGTCGGGCACGATCGATGTGGCGAACAGCAGATGCATCTTACCTATCCTGTGGTGTAGCCGGTAGCAAAGCGCGGTGAACCCTTGATTAAACGAGCACGATCAACGCCCCAAAACCCATGTCTGGCGGGCCTCTCCGTGCAAGGTGATTAACGAAACCTTATCATCGTGGTGCTACCAGAACGCGACTCACGACGCGGCTGGACACGGATGATCCCCTTGCCATTGGACGGTTCGGTATCGATCGCGGGACGATCTCGCCTGCTCGACGTGGAGGCCGTCGAAGCGATCGTCACCTTGCCGACGTTCAAGCGGCCGCAACAGGTGCTGGAGACACTGGCGTCGCTTCGCGCGCAGCAAACCGACAGGCGCTTTGCCGTCATCCTCATCGAAAACGAGGCCGAGGCGCGGGAGGGCGCCAAGGCGGTGCTGCCGCTGTTCGAGCGCGGCGAGATACCGGGCATGGTCATCATCGCGCATGAGCGCGGCAATTGCAGCGCCTACAATGCCGGCTGGCAGACGGCGATCCTGCAGTTCCCGAACTTCAAGCATCTTCTGGTCATCGACGATGACGAGACCGCCGATCCGCAATGGCTGGAGCGGATGTGCCACGCCGCCGAAACGCTCGCCGCCGACATCGTCGGCGGCCCGCAGGTGCCCGTTTTTGCCGATCCTGCCCATGCCAAATGGGCCGAGCATCCCGTCTTCGCACCCCCCTACCGGGAGACGGGACGGGTGCCCGCGCTCTATTCGTCCGGCAATCTTCTGGTCGGGCGCAACGTGCTGACCGCGATGGGGCCGCCCTTCCTCGATCTCAGATTCAATTTCATGGGCGGCGGCGATTCCGACTTTCTCAGCCGGTCGGCGCAACGCGGCTTCGTGCTGGGCTGGTGCGCCGAAGCCAAGGTGCGGGAGACCGTTCCGGCCCGGCGCGTCGAGACCGACTGGATCCGCGCCCGCAGCCTACGCAACGGTGTCATCTCGACACTGGTGGAAAAGAAGAGGCGCGCCGGCATGCCGTTCGCCGGCGCCAAGGTATTCGCCAGGAGCCTGGCGCTGCTTGCCGCCTCGCCGCTTCGCGGCATCATGCGGCTGGCGCGCACGGGATCCCCGGCGGCCGCCATCTACCCCGTCCATGTGGCGCTGGGCCGCGTGCTGGCCGAATTCGGATATGCCAATGAGCAATACCGCCAGCCTGAGAAGAACTGAGCGCGCGCCGCTCAGCGCCGCGTTCACGCGCGGTGGCGTGGCGACCGCGATCGCCGCGCTGCTGTTCACCGTCATCATGGTGTCCTTCCGCCCGTTCCAGCCGGCCGGCGCCGAACTCACCGGCGAAGGGGGCGACATCGTCAATCAGCTCGGCTTCGGCTCGCTCGGCGGGATTTCGATCTTCGCGCTGATGGCCTTCGCCGATCCGCGCGTCGTGCGCTCGCTACTCAGCCCATCCTGGATACTGATGCTGGGCTTCTTCTTTCTGTCGGTGGTGCTGGCGACCGATCCGCCCTCGGCAATGCGCGCGGCGTCCTTCACCATGATCGGCATCCTGACGATGGCGACGATTCTGGCGCTACCCCGCGACGCGGAGTCCTTCTCCAGGGTTATCATCTTCACCGCGGTCGTGGTCATGGGCCTGTCCTATCTCGGCCTGATCGTCTTTCCGCACGAGGCGATGCACACGGCTGACTCGCAGGAGCCCGAACATGCCGGCTTGTGGCGCGGCGTGTTCACCCACAAGAACATCGCCGGCCCGATCATGGCCTGCTTCAGCTTCGCCGGGCTTTATCTCTACCGGCGCGGCCAGCGCTGGTGGGGCGCGGGTATCTTCTGCGCGGCGATGATCTTCATGCTGCACACCGGCTCCAAGACCACCGCCGGGCTGGTGCCGTTCTCGATCCTGATCGTGATGTTTCCGAGTCTGATGGGCATGCGGCTCGGTACGCCGATCCTGTTCATGCTGGCGATTATCGCCACGGCGGTCGGCACGCTGGGCATCGTCTTCCTGCCGCCGGTGAAGCATCTGGCGGCCATCTACATCCCCGACCTCACCTATACCGGCCGGACGACACTGTGGGAGTTCGCCGGCTCGATGCTGGCGAAGAAGCCGTGGACCGGCTATGGTTATGAGAGCTTCTGGGGCACGCCGCTGCTGCTCAACCAGGACCAACCCTTCGATCGCCCGTGGGACATCAGGACCATCGTGCACGGCCATGACGGCTATCTCGACATCGCGGTGCTGATGGGCATCCCTGCCCTTTGCGTGGCGGTCTACACCTTCCTCATCGCACCATTGCGCGACTATATGCGCATTCCGCCGCGCAAGGAGAACATCTATCTCGGCGATTTCTTCATGATGGTGGTGCTGTTCACCGCACTCAACGCCTTTCTCGAGAGCTTCTTCTTCCATCGCGGCGATCCGGTCTGGCTGTTCTTCGTGCTCGGCGTGCTGGGCCTCAGGCAAGTGTCGTTGCGGCCGATCGCGGTGCGCACGCCTGTTCAGCGGTCCTGAGAGGGCTTCCCCACCGATCGGCGAGCGTCTATGTCATGGCCTTTCCTCGGAGGGCTCTCGATGACGATCAGGCTTGTTCTCGCCGGTTGCGGCAATATGGGTTACGCCATGCTCTCGGGCTGGCTGAAGTCCGGCAAGCTTGCACCCTCGGCGGTTTTCGTGGTCGAGCCCAATGCCGAGCTGCGCGATCGCGCAGTGGCGCTTGGCTGCGGCGCGGCGGCGGATGCCGGAGCCATTCCGGCGGATGCCGTGCCCGATCTGGTCGTCATCGCTGTAAAACCTCAGGTGATCCGCGACGTCACCGCCGCGTACAAGCGCTTCGGCGATGGACGCACCACTTTCGTCAGCATCGCCGCCGGCACGCCGTCCGCCACCTTCGAGGACATCCTCGGCAACCGCGCCCCCGTTGTGCGGTGCATGCCCAACACGCCGGCGGCCATCGGCAAGGGCATGATGGTGGTGTTTTCCAATCCCTTGGTTTCCGCCGACGCCAAGCGCTTCGTCGCCGACCTTCTGTCGGCCAGCGGCGAAGTGGCCACTATCGACGACGAGGGCCTTATGGATGCGGTGACCGCCGTGTCCGGATCGGGTCCGGCCTATATCTTCCATTTCATCGAGGCGCTGACGGTGGCCGCCGAGAAGGCCGGCCTGCCGGCGGCGACCGCCAGGCTGCTCGCCATGCAGACCGTTTACGGCGCGGCATCGCTCGCCGCTGAAAGCCGCGAGAACCCGGCCGTGCTGCGCAAGCAGGTGACCAGCCCCAACGGCACGACGGCGGCGGCGCTTGGCGTGCTGATGGGCGATGACCGGTTGACCAATCTCCTTACGCAAGCGGTGGAAGCGGCGCGGCTGCGGTCGATCGAACTAGGGAAATAGAGCAGACTCCCTAGGCCAGATCGGTATGCGAGAAGTCGTTGCCTTTGTAGAGCAGAGCAGAGCCGCGGCCCTTTGCGCAAGCATAGGACAGGCAATCGGCCAGTTTGAGTTGGGCGGGATGCCCGCGTCCTTTTCCATAGTCTGAAAAAGCTTGGACCGCGAGCTTGGCGTCGCCGGCGTCGATGGGAACGATTTCGATTTCGGCCTCGCGCAGAAAAGCCTCTATCGCCACTTCAGCGACGAGCGGCTCGACGGCCAGCATAGTTGAAAGCCGCATAGCCGCTTCGAGCACCACCAGCGCGGAAGTAATCCTGCGAGGTGCTACCGCGATGCGGTTGCTCCACTCGCCAGCATCTCCTTCTCCCGAAAGAATTGCGACGACCACCGAGGTGTCGACAAACATCAGGAGTGGCCCCACATCTCATCGATCTCATCCTTGTGTACGGGCCGGCCGCCCTGGCCAGCTCTGGCTTTGAGTTCATCGGCGATGGCAGCCAGCCGCTGCGCCAACGGAGCGCGTCCACTTTCCCGTTTCAGTTCGGACTCAAGAGCTTCGATCACCGCCTCGGTCATCGAAATCTTGCGTTTGGCGGCGAGCCGCTGTGCCAGTTCACGTGCACGCGGGTCCCTGATCTGGAGGTTCATTGGTCGATCCTCGGCGTCATCTGCCATTACAATATAGCGCATCTGTCATGACAGCGCCACAACGGGCTTGTTTCCGTACAGCATCTCGTCCTGCAGGCGACGCAGCGCGAACAGACTGGTCGTCCGGTCTGGCGCTGCATTGTCGGTGGTCAGCAGTGCACCTTTCCTGACCGGCTTCAGCACCTTGCCGCCCTCGAGCAGGCCGACCGGCACGGCGCGCTGGGAACGCGCGTCGCCGACGGTCATGGTCCAGGAGCGATAGCAGGTCTCGCCGATCGCATCGAAGGTCTCGCCGGCGGCGAGATCGCGCTTGGCGACGGCGCAGACCTCGGCAACCGGCCGCGGCAGCGGCACCATGTCGGGCTTGCCGAACAGCACGATGCGAGCGGCCGTCAGCGGCACTTCCAGTGAGGTCAGATGGTAGGGCCGGAACAGGCTGTAATAGGGACCGCGGCCGATATGCAGGTCGTCCATGCGTTCGATGATGCGCGGATGCGTCGCCTCGACGATGACGAAGACACCGGGCGCCACACCCTTGCCGATGGTGTAGTCGACGACGCCTTTTTTCAGCAGGAGGCCACCATCCTCGCGCGGGATCAGCACCTTGACGAGGTCATCGCGGTCGGCCTTGGGACCATGCATGCCGGGCACGTCAGGCACCAGCCCGGTGGCGTTGGCGATGGCGCACATCTCGACCATGGTCTTGGAGCCGTCGACGAACTCGACCAGCATGCGCGGGTTCATGTTGCGGCGGGTCGCTTCCTCGCGATAGTCGTCAGGCACGGCATCGTGGTTGAGCGGGTTGTTCTTGCCCTTGCCAGCCGAGACGATGGTAAGGCCGAGTGCGGACGCGAACTCGATCAGTTCCATGCAGCTCGACGGCTCGTCGCCGGCGCCGACCGAATAAACCACGCCAAGCCGGTCGGCCTGCTGCTTGAGGTAACAGCCGATGGTGACGTCGGCCTCGACATTCATCATCACAAGGTGCTTGCCGTGCTCCATCGCCATCAGGTCGAAATCGGCGGCGACGCCCGGCTTGCCGGTGGCGTCGATGACGACATCGATCAGTGGGTTGGTGACCAGCATCTCGTTCGAGGTGATGGCTATTTTTCCAACCTCGATCGCCGCGGTGACTTTCGACGCGGTGTCGGCTTCGACCGCCATCGCCTCGTCACCGTAGGCGATGCGGATGGCGTCACGCGCGGTGTGCGGGCGCCGGGTCGAGACGGCGCAAACCGCAATGCCGGGCATCAGCATGCCTTGCGTGACGAGGTCAGTGCCCATTTCGCCGGAGCCGATGATGCCGATGCGCACCGGGCGGCCCTCGGCGGCACGTCTGGCGAGATCGCGGGCAAGCCCGGTCAAGGCGACATTGGTCATGCGGGATGTCCACAGCTTCTTGGTCTGGACGCGAATTAGCAGGGACCATTCCCCTGTGCCAACAAAACCGCTCGCGACCGGCGATTTCCAACGAAAATGGCCCGTGACAAGCGTCGTCGCCTTGGCCGATTGGCCCAAAGGCTTGCCAATTGACATTGTTGCGAACAGTCTCAATAAAACATTCGTTTGCCAACGAAGGCAAATGTTCATCGAGACAACCGCTCGGAGGGGCACTCGTCTCGCGGCATCTGGGGAGTGCCTTTGCGCTAAGGTGGCGGCAGAGGCTGAGAGAAAGGAGCACCGCGAAGCTTTAGGCTCGGGGCTCCAGGGGAGGAAGAATGGATACTCTACTCGCTGGCCTCAAGGGGGCCATCGACACGCTCGGCGCGACAATCCTGCTGCCGATCGTCATTTTCATCATTGCCGTGGTTTTGGGCGCCAAGGTCAGCAAGGCCTTTCGCGCCGCCGTCACCATCGGGGTCGCCTTCATCGGTATCAACCTTGTGCTTGGCCTGATGTTCACGTCGATCGGCGACGTCGCCAAGGCCATCGTCACCAACACCGGCATTCATCGCGACATTATCGACGTCGGCTGGCCCTCGGCGGCCGCCATCGCCTTTGGCTCCTCGGTCGGGCTTTGGGTTATCCCGGTCGGCATCCTGGTCAACATCGTGCTGTTGCTGACGCGCATGACGCGCACGCTCAATGTCGACGTCTGGAATTTCTGGCATTTCGCCTTCGTCGGCTCGCTCGTCGTCGCCGCCACCGACAATCTGGCCTACGGCATTGCCATCGCGGCCCTGGTTGCGGCGCTGTCGCTGCTGTTCGCCGATTGGTCGGCGCGCGCGGTGCAGCAATTCTACGGCGTTCCCGGCATTTCGGTGCCGCATCTCGCCTCGGCGCAAATCCTGCCGATCGCCATCATCCTGAACTGGATCATGGACCGCATTCCCGGCATCAACCGCATCAACATCAACACCGAAACCATCGAGCGCCGCTTCGGCGTGTTCGGCGAACCGGTCGTGCTCGGCCTGATCATCGGCCTCGTGCTCGGCGCCATCGCCTTCTACAATGCCGGCGATCCCGGCACGGTGCTGGCCAAGGTGCTGGGCACCGGAATGACACTTGCCGCGGTTATGCTGCTGCTGCCGCGCATGGTGAAGATCCTGATGGAGGGCCTGATCCCGGTTTCCGACGCGGCGCAGGAGTTCGTGCGCAAGCGCACCGGCGATCGCGAGCTTCTCGTCGGCCTCGATTCGGCGATCCTGATCGGCCATCCCGCCGCGATCTCGTCGTCGCTGATCCTGGTGCCGATCGCGATCATCCTGTCGGTGATCCTGCCGGGCAACCGCGTCATCCTGTTCGCCGATCTGGCGGTCATCCCGTTCATCGTCGCCATGACCGCGCCGCTGGTCAAGGGCAATGTGTTCCGCATGGTGGTGATCGGCACGGTGACCTTGGCGATCGGCTTCTATGTCGCCAACGCCCTGGCGCCGCTGTTCACCAGTGCGGCCGTCGCGTCGGGCTTCAAACTGCCGGCGGATGCTTTGCAGATCACCTCGGTGGTCGACGGCTTCCTGTGGGTGCCCTATGTGATCATCGAGGCGATCCAGGGACTTGGGCTGATCGGCATCATCGTGATCGCCGTGGTCATCGCGGCCCTGTTCGTGCTCTATCGCCGCAATCCGCTCGGCTGGGAACGGGCGGCGGGCGCCGAGGACGAGCCGGCCGAAGGCACGGCCTGAACGCAAGCGTGCCTTCATCTGAAACGATCGTGCGCCTTCGCCGGGCGCACGATTTATCGACGGAGCAAGACATGTCCGACGCCCTCATGCAGCTTCTGGATCCCGAAGCGATCGTGCTCGGGTCGGACGCGTCGACCAATGAGGAGATCATCCGCGTCCTGGCAGGACGGCTCGAGGCGCTTGGCTATGTCAAGAGCTCCTATGCCGACGCGGTCGTGCGCCGCGAAATGACCATCCCGACAGGACTGCCGCTGGAACGCGCCGACAATGTCGCGGTGCCCCACACCGATCCCGAGCATGTGCTGAAGCCCGGCATCGCAATGGGCACGCTGAGAAAGCCGGTGATCTTCGCCAACATGGAAGACCCCGACGAGAAGCTGCCGGTGGGCTTCGTCTTCCTGCTTGCGATCAATGACAAGGACAAGCAGATTGAAGCGCTGCAGTCCGTCATGGCAACGATCCAGAATCCAGATGCATTGGACGGCTTGAGGTCGGCCAGGACGCTTGACGACGTGCGCACCGTGCTCGGCTGATAATCAAGGGAAAGCAAAGATGGCCAGACAGAAGACAATTCTCTTTGCCTGCGGCACCGGCATCGCCACCTCGACGGCGGTCAACGTCGCCGTCACCGAGGCGATGAAGATGCGCGGCCTTACCTTCAACGCGCAGCAGGCCAAGGCAACCGAAGTGCCGGGGCTCGCCGACAGCGTCGACTTCATCGTCGCCACCACGCCGATCTCGGCTTCGGTGACCAAGCCGGTCATCAAGGGCCTCGCCTTCCTCACCGGCATCGGCAAGGACAAGGTGCTCGACGAGATCGAGGCGCAACTGCGCAAGTAGGTCGCGGACAATGCTGCCTTCGGTGGGCCCGGCTCAGACCACTCTGACGTAACTCGTCATGCCCGATTTCTGGTGCTCGATGATGTGGCAATGCAGCAGCCAGTCGCCGGGATTGTCGGCGACGAAGCCGAGGCTCACCTTCTCATTGGGCTGGATGAGATAGGTGTCCGAAATCAACGGCTGCACCGGCCGCGTCGAGGATGACAAAACCTTGAAGCTCATGCCGTGCAAATGCATCGGATGCGATTGCGGCGTCAGGTTCTCCATGTCGATGACATAGCTCCTGCCGAGCTTCAATTCGGCCAGCGGCGCGGTTGGATCGGGCGTATCGCCCGGCCACGGCACCTTGTTGATCGCCCAGAAACTGTAGCCGAGCGAACCGCAGATGCTGTCGCTCGGGACGTTCTCCGCCGTGGCGCTGAGCGACAGGGAGATATGCTGGGCCGAGCCGAGATCCACTTCCGCCACCGGATTCACTTCCAGCGGCGCAACGTCGCGAACGTCCCGCTTGAGCGAGTTGCCCGTCGCGCGCAGCGTCGCCAGCACCTTGGGCTTGGTGCCCCTGACGTCCCGCAGGCTGACGGTCGCGCCCTCATCGTCGGGCATGCGGATGGCGAGTTCCATGCGCTGTCCCGGTCCAAGCAGCAAGGCATCGGGCGCAAAGCGCTCCGGCACCGGATTGCCGTCCAGCGCCATCACGATCGCTTCGGCGCCGTCGACGCGAAAGGCATGGATGCGGGTGACATCGGTAATGGCGATGCGCAGCCGCACCAGCCCGCCGGCGGGCGCGTCATATTGCGGCTGATCGAGCCAGTTGGCGGTACGCACCGTGCCGTAAGTGCCGGTTCTCGCGGCATCGCGCGGCCGGAACTGGTCGATGAACTGGCCGTCGTCGCCAAGGCGCCAGTCGCGCAGGTTGAGGACAAACTCGGCGTCGAATTTCGGATCGTTCGGGTTTTCAACCACGATCACGCCGGTCAGGCCGTGCCCCATCTGCTCCAGCGTGTTGCAGTGCGGGTGATACCAGAAGGTGCCGGCGTCGGGCGGCGTGAAGGCATAGTCGAAATGATCGCCGGTGTAGACGTAAGGCTGCACCAGGAAAGGCACGCCATCCATCTTGTTCGGCAGGCGAATGCCGTGCCAGTGGATGGTCGTCGGATCATCGATGGCGTTGTCGAGGCGCGCGGCGAAGGGTTCGCCTTTTTTCATCCTGAGCACCGGCGGCATTCCCGCTTTGCCGTAAGTCAGCACATTGTTGGTCTGGCCGACATCCATCAGCTTCGCCTGGATTTTCGCCGTCCGCAGCACCACTGGCTCAGGCGCGGACGCCGCCCAGCCGCCAATCCTGCCGATGGCGGCAAGCCCGAGCCCGCTCGCACCGGCAACGGCGGCAGTTTTCAGCAGTCCGCGGCGTGTAAATACGGTCATGTCGCACTCCAACGGAAAAGCTGACTGCTCTCCGCAACTTTGCCGTCATAGCCGGACACGCATGCCTTGCCAACGGCCCAGTCGCGGCCGCCCTCCTCCTGTCAGTGCAATGAGGCCAGCAGGGCTGGACACATTCCGGTCGATGGCGGCTGGTCGGTGCCTTGCGGCGGGTCTATGCCTGATCCACGCTTTCCAGGAAGCGGGCGAAGATCGGGTTGAAGCGGCCGGGAGAATCCCAGAACGGCGCATGGCCCGATTTGTCGAGCAGATGCGCCTTGCCTTCCCACAGGTTGGAGAACTTGACCGCTGAGACAAAATCGGTGTTCACGAAAGGCTCGTCGATGCCATTGAGAACGGCTATCGGAGGCGTCTTGCCGGCGACGATCTCGCGCTGGTTGCGGCCTGTGCCGGCCGCGAATTTCTCGAACATCAGGCGCCGCGCCCGCCCGTCGGTGCGCGCCACCGTGTCGAGGAGGAACGGTTCGAACGGTTCCCCGCAAGTGCTGCGCGCATAGGCCTCGACATCAGCGGCGGTGAAGGCCTCTTGTCCGGCAAGATGCATATGCGGACTCGACTTGAAGCCGTTGCCGACCTCCTCGGGCGCTACAGGCGGAGTGCCCGATATCATCAGGCCAAGCAGGCCAGGATAACGGTCGATCATCTCCAGCCCGATATGACCGCCGAGCGACCAGCCGAAGACGATGCCCTTGTCGATACCGAGCAGGCCGAGCACTTCGGTCATCGCATCGGCATAGCCTTCCATACTGTAGGAGCGGTCCGGATCGATCGCATTGCCGGAAGCGCCGTGGCCCGGCAGATCGGGGGCGATCATGTGGTAGCGCTCGCCCAGCGGGCTCTCGAGCTGGTTGCGGAAAACGGCACCGGAAGACGAATTGCCGTGGATCAGCAGGACGGCGGTGCCTTTGCCGCCGGTCTCGCGAACGGCGATCCTGCCGTGACTGGTTTCAAGGGTCTTCTGCGCGATCGTCATCTTTGGCTCCGTCTGGAATCGCTCTGTTTCGAAGCAGTTGCACAACAAAGCGCCGCCGCCTCCCCTAGCCCTGCCATAACATTTTCCCGGTCTCGTGCCGTTGAAAAATCCTTTTCAAATAACATCAATTGTGCGTAGATTGTCAATTATCCAACTCCCGATGAACGGGAGGAGAACAGGGAACGGCACGATGAAATCCAAATTCGCAGGCAACAGACTCCGCCATATGCTGATGACCACGGCCCTGATCGCGGCGTTTGCCACGGCAAGCGCCCCCGCTTTCGCCGATGTCGTCAAGATCGGCCTGCTGGCGCCGATCACGGGCCCTGCCGCGGCGGACGGCCAGGAATTCCAGCGCGGCGTGCAGATGGCAATCGATGAGGCGAATGCCGCCGGCGGCGTTGCCGGTAACACATTCGAACTGGTGGTCGGCGACGTCAAGGATCAGTCCGCCGGCAACGTCACCAGCGCGGTCGAGCGCCTGCTTGGCGATCCCGGCGTGCAATTCATGCTCACCGGCTACGCCAGCCTGACGAATTTCGAGATCGACAACATGGCCGAGGCCGAGATGCCCTACATGCTGGCGGCCACCTCGCAGCAGACCAGGGACATCATCGCGCCGAGTCCAGACAAGTACATGTGCTGTTGGTCGCTAACGCCGTCCTTCGACGCTTACAACACCGACGTCACCTTGTTCGTCGAGAAACTCGCGGCCGACGGCAAGATCACCTTGCCGACCAAGAAGGTCGCCATCATCTCCTCCGACAACGCCTATTCGAAGACCATCTCGGAGGGCATGAAGAAGACTTTCAAGGAGAAGGGCTGGACTATCAGCGTCGATGAGATCGTGCCCTTCGGCGAAGTCACCGACTGGCGTTCGATCCTGGCCAAGGTGCGCGAGAATGTTCCCGATGTCGTCATCAACACCGATTATCTGCCGGGCAATTCGGCGTCTTTCCTGAACCAGTTCCTCGAACAGCCGACCAAGAGCCTTGTCTTCCTGCAATATGCGCCGAGTGTTCCGGAATTCGTCGAACTCACCGGCAAGAAGTCGAATGGCGTCATCTACAATCTCCTCGGCGGGGCGCTGACGACGCCGAAGAACCCGCGCGCCGATGAGGTGGCGGCCAAGTTCAAGGCCAAATATGGCGTCGAGAGCGGCACCTATGGCGTCGGCCTCTATGAAATGACCAACGTCTATTTCGACGCGGTCAAGAAAGTCGGCGGCGCATCCGACCACGCCGCGATCATGAAGGCGCTGTCGGAGACCGACAAGCAGGTCGCCGAGGGCCGGCTGAAATTCGATTCCGCCACGCATCTCGCCACGCAGGGCGACGACTATATCCCGATCACCTTCTTTCAGATCTGGGACGGCCAGCGCACGCTGATCTCGCCGGAAAAATACGCCACCGGTGCCTTCAAGCCGCAGCCCTGGATGCAGTGAGGCATGGCCCTGCTTGAACTGGACGACGTATCGAAGGCCTTCGGTTCGCTGAAGGCCGTCGATGGCGTGTCGTTCAAGGTCGAGGCCGGCGAGATCTTTGGCATCGCCGGCCCGAACGGCAGCGGCAAGAGCACGCTGTTCAACATCATCACCGGCATCCCGTTCGGGCCGGACAGAGGCCACATCCGCTTTGACGGGACCGCGATCAACGGCAAGTCTGGACATGCCATCGCGCGCCTCGGCCTTGCCCGCACCTTTCAGCGCGAAACCAGCTTCGACGGCCTGACCGTATTCGAGAACGCGCTGATCGGCGCCAGCTACGGCAGAAAGGAGAAAGCTGCAGCGGCAGCCGCCCGCGAGGCGGCCGCAGAGGCACTGGAGTTTGTCGGCTTGGGTTCAGTGTCCTTCGGGCGGCTGGCCGGCGAGCTTTCCGTCTTCGAGCGCAAATGCCTGATGCTTGCCACCGCGATCGCCATGCAGCCACGTATGCTGTTGCTCGACGAACCGGCATCGAGCTTGACCAAGCCCGAGATCGAGACGTCGATCGGTTTGATCCGCCGCACCGCCGAACGCGGCATCACCATCCTCCTGATCGAGCATGTGCTGACCTTCCTGATGAGCCTGTCGCAGCATCTGCTGGTGCTTAACAATGGCCGCGTGCTCGCCGCTGGCGAGCCGGCAAGCGTGATCGCCGACCAGCGCGTCATCGAGGCCTATCTCGGAACCAGGAGGGCGGTGGCGTGATTCCCATCCTCACCGTCGAAGGCGTCACCGCCGGCTATGGCCGCGTCACCGTGCTGCACGACATTTCGCTGGAAGCTGGCCGCTTCGGCAATGTCGGCCTGTTCGGACCCAACGGTCATGGCAAGACGACCCTGTTGCGCACCGTCTCCGGCCTGCTCCGGCCGAAGAACGGCCGCATCCAGTTCGACGGGCAAGACATAGCAGGCCTCAGCGCCCGCGCCATCGTCGGCGCCGGCCTGATCCACGTGCCGCAAGGCAACCGGCTGTTTCCCGACCTCTCCATCGCCGACTGCATGGCGCTGGGCGCCTATTCGCCGCGCGCCCGTCCGCATGAGGCGGAGAACCGCGAGAAGGTGATCAAACTGTTCCCGAAACTGGCGGAACGCTGGCGCCAGCGCGTGCGCACGCTGTCGGGCGGCGAGCGCCAGATGGTGTCGATCGGCACGGCGCTGATGAGCCATCCGCGCCTCCTGATCCTCGACGAGCCGACGCTTGGGCTGGCCCCCAAGATCAAGGACGAACTCTGCGCCTCCGTCATGGACATTTCGCGCGGCGGGGTGCCGCTGATCGTCGTCGAGCAGGATATCGAGTTCCTGCTGGAACTGACGCAGCAACTCTACCTCGTCAACCACGGCGCGGTGGCGACCGAGATCAAGCCGGGCGAGAGCCTCGACCACGGCGAGATCATGTCGATGTATTTTGGCCACTAGGAACTCGGTATGAGCGCATTGGCGGAAATCCTGTTCGGCGGCCTGTTCCAAGGTTCGCTCTACGCCATGATGGCGGTCGGGCTCGCTTTGGTCTGGACGACGATCGGCGTGTTCAACTTCAGCCATGGCGTGTTCATGATGCTGGGCGCCTATGTCGCCTGGCAATTGGTGGAACTCGGCCTGCCGGCGGCGGTGGCCTTTCCCGTCGCCGTGATCGTCATGGCCGGCGTCGGCTGGATCCTGCAGGCAAGCGTCGTGCGGCCGCTGATCGGCCGGCCCAATATCGTGCTGGTCGTCGTCATCACCACGCTTGCCGCCGGATCGCTGATCGAGAACGGAGCGCTCACCATCTGGGGGCCGCGCTCCAAGCAGATTCCGGCGCTGGTCGACGGCAACGCCATCATCGGCGGCGTCGGCGTTTCGCTGCACCAGATCGCCATCATCGTCATCACGCCGCTGATCCTGGCGGCGTTGTGGATGTTCCTCAACCGTTCGCGTCTCGGGCTGGCATTGCGTGCGGTCGCGCAGAACGAGGATGCCAGCCATCTGGTCGGTCTGAATGTCACCGCGCTCTACGGGCTGGCCTTCGCCATCGCCGCTTCGCTGGCGGGGCTCGCCGGCATCTTCATGGGCGGCTATCGCTTCATGTCGCCCGTGATGGGCTCAGACCCGCTGCTCAAGGCGCTGATCGTCGTCGTATTCGGCGGCATATCGAGCATATCGGGACCGATCTTCGCCGCCTATTTGATCGGCTTTTTCGAGGCCGCCTGCAGCTATTACTTCGGCCTCTACTGGACGCCGGCATTGCTGTTCGGCGTGCTGATCCTGACCCTGATGGTGCGCCCCGAGGGCATTTTCGCCAGCCGCTCGCGAGGCCTCGCATGACCGACACGACCTCGCCGATCACCCAGATCCGCACAGCGGCGGCAACCCCGATCGCACCTGGCCGCACGCCGTGGCAGCACGAAGCCATCGGCTTCGTGCTCGGCTTCGCCGTGCTGGCGCTGCTGCCGCTCGTCTTCGGCGACACCTATGCCCGCCACATCCTGATCATGGCCTTCATCTACGCCATCGTGGCGTCGAATTGGGATCTCAGCCTCGGCTATGGCGGCGTCTTCAATTTCGGTCATCTGGCGCTCTTCGGCATCGGCGTCTACGCCTACAGCCTGCTGACCAAGCTGGCCGGGCTCGATCCGTGGATCGCGCTGTTTTCCAGCGGCATCATCGCCACGCTTGCCGCGATCGTGGTGACCATCCCGATCCTGCGCCTGAAGGGCATCTATATCATCCTGGTCACCTTCGGCTTCGCGCAATTGGTCATGCAAGTGATCCTCAGCCAGTCCGACATCACCGGTGGCACGCAAGGGATCGTGCGTATCCCCGGCCTCTACTGGCTCGACCACAATATGGTCCGCGACGCCAAATTCGCCTATTTCTACATCGCGCTGGCGCTGGTGGTGGCGAGCACGCTGTTCCTGCGTGTGTTCGTGCGCTCGCGCGCCGGCGCCAGCATCGTGGCGCTGCGCGACAATGAGGAATACGCCGTCAGCCGCGGTGTCTCGATCGTGCGCCAACGCATGCTGACGCTTGCGGCAAGCGCCTTCTTCACCGGCATTGCCGGGGCCTTCTATGCCGCCTACCAGCGCAACGCCTCGATTGACGTGTTCGGCATGAGCCTGGCGACCATCATCCTGTCGATGGTGCTGCTGGGCGGCACCAGCACCATCTACGGCGCCATCGTCGCCTCTTTCGTGCTGACGGTCTTCGCCGAGTGGATGGCTGATTTCGGCGCATGGCGCCCGATGATCACGGCGGTTCTGATCATCGGCGTGATGCTGGCCTATCCCAGCGGACTGGCCGGCATGATCAAAGCGGCTTGGGGTGCCGTCGCCGGGCGGATCAACCGCCCGGCGTGACCGCCTGAAAAGCAAGCCCCTCAGCGCACGCCGCACCAGTCGATGACGGATGCCGCGATCACCTTGGCGGTCTCGACCACCGATTCCACTTCGACATATTCGTTGGCGCCATGGAAGCCGTCGCCCGACGGACCGAAAATGACACCGTCGACACCGGCGCCGGCATAGTGCGCAGCATCGCACACGGCGACGAAGCCGCTTGTCTGAGGCGCCTTGCCGATCGCCGCCTTGCGTTTCATCAGCGACGTCACCAACGGATGGTCGACCGGCGTGTTCATCGGCGGGAAATGCAGCCCGCCGAGCTCCCACTGGATGGCAGGCGGGTTGTCGCGCAACCAGGCGTCGGTTTGCGCGAAATGATGGACGAAATTCTCGAAATCGCGGCGATAGTCGGCTGAATTCTCATCCGGCAGAAACTTCATGTCGAGATCGAGCACGGCAACATCGGGGATGATGGCCGGGTTGGTCATCACCGTCGGCAGGCCGTGTTCGCCAAGGCCCGTTCCGCCATGCATGACACCGATGTTGATCGTGTTCATGCCGACCGGCAGCAGCGGATGGGACTTTGCCCGTGTCCGGTCGAGCTCGTATTGGCGGACGGCGGCAATGAACCGCGCCGCGATCTCGATGGCGTTGACACCCGGCTTCAGCCGGTCCTTGTCGTGCCGTTGCGGGTAGATTTCGTTGTAACGCAGCGCCGAATGCGCGTTGCGGCCACGGATCGTCACCCGCGCCCATTCGAGCCCGCCCTCGACCGGGAGGACATCGCCCCAGGTCGGCTCGGCGACAAGCACCGCTTTGGCGAGTTTGCCGTTCTTGACCGCGTCCATGGCGCCGAAGCCACCAGCCTCCTCGTCGACGACGGAGTGGACGGCCAACCGGCCTTGCAGTGTGATGCCCGCCTTGCGGATCGCGTGCGCGGCGGCGACGCAAGCCGCGACGCCGCCCTTCATGTCGACCGCGCCCCGGCCATAGAGCCGGCCATTCGTGATCTCACCGCCGAACGGATCGACCGACCAGTCCTTCATCTCGCCGACCGGCACGACATCGATATGCCCACACAGGATCAGGCTGCGCTCCTCGTTTCCAGCCCATTCGCCGACCAGATTGGGCCGGCCGGGCAAGGCGTCCCACTGTTCGGTCTTGAAGCCATCGTGCTTGAGGATCGGCTCCAGCAGAGCCTGGACATCCGCCTCGCGGTTGATCGCCGGATTGGCCTCGAATTTGGGATTGACCGAAGGGATGCGGACCATGTCGCGGACCAGCCCGATCAGCCAGTCGCGGTCTCTCTCGATTTCAGCCTGCACGGCATCGATGATCGTCTGGGCGTCAGCCATGGTTATTCCTTCCTCGCACCGCCGCGCCGGGCGCATCGATGCTATTTCCTGGTGGTTCTTGGTTTGACGGTTTCGTTGTCGGACGGCGACAAGGCGGCATCGAGGGTGACGGCATTGGCGCTGCGGATCTTCTCGATGTCCTCGATGCGCTTGCGCACCCCGGCGCCATGGCCTTCCAGCGCATGGGCGAAAACCGTCTCCATCTGAGCCACGGCGGTCGCCAGCGTGTCGAAGGGCGAGTTGGCGTCGATCGCCGCGACCATCGTCAGGTCGGCGATGTCAGCGATCGGCGACAGCCATACATCGGTGAACAGCAGTACGGAGACGCCGCGTTCCTTCGCCTGCCGCGCAAAGCTCACCACGTCCGACTGGTAGCGCCGATAGTCGAACACGACGAGAAGGTCGCGCTTGCCGAGGTCGATCAGCAAGTCGAAATCCGCCGGGCTCAACGAGCCGATGTCGCGCACGCCGGAGCGGAATTGCAGGAGATAGCCGGCGAGCATGGAGGCGATGTGGCGGCTGAAACGGCCGCCCAGCAGGACGACCTGGCCCTTGGTCTCGAGCAGCAAATTGACAGCGCGTGTATAGGCCTGCAGGGGGACCGCGGTGCGCGTGCGCTCCAGACTGTCGGAAACCGAATGGAAGTAGGCCAGTGCCGTGCCCTCGCTGGAGCCGCCGGGACGCTTGGCCTCCATCATCAGCAACGGCGAATGCAGTCTGGATTCGACTTCCGTCAGCAGCCGCGCCTGGAAATCGGCAAAGCCGACATAGCCGAGCTTGGTCATCAGGCGGGTCACGCTCGGGTCGCTGACTCCGGCGCGTCGCGCCAGCCGGGTCGCCGTTCCCAGCCCCGACATCGGATAGTCGGCGAGCAGGACCTGAACGATCTTTTCTTCCGCCGACGTGAAAGCCAAGGTGGTGTTGGCCAACTCTTCGCGGATCGACATGGTCATCGCCTCTCGCCAACGGAAAGACGATTACCTTACAATTTCATACAAGATTGTCAAATTTGGAAAATATCTTACAGACTTGCGCGTCGACCTATCTGAACCTGGCGGTGGGCAGGAATTTCACAGCGGAGCCGGTGAAGCGGCGGTGATCGGACGTCTGTCCTCGTGGCTGGAAGCCATCGAGATAGACCTGCTCCGGGGCCGTGCGGATGAAATTGGCGGCAATGACGGTCGCCGCTGTCGAGCCGGTTCCGGTGATGCGGCGCCCGGTCTCAAGCGATTGGGCGGTCGGCGCCGCTGGCAGAATGACGGCGGTGGCTTCGGGATCGAGACGTGGCTGGACACGGTCGGCCTTGGGGCTGGTCCTGACACGGTCTTCAGGTTTCGATGCAGGGACTGCAATCCGCTGTCCAGCCAGCGGATCGAGGCTGTCATCGACGTGATGCGTGGCCAGCAAGGCACCGATTGCATCGGCGGATTTGGCCGCCTCCGGTTGACGCGCGGGGCCCGTCTGGTCTTGCGGTCGCCATGTCGGGACAGGGATGTTGAGCGCCAGCATGTCCGGACCGGCAATCGCGGGGGCGGCATTCATCCTGGCCACGGGATTTTCGGCACCGGTCGCCGCCGGTTCAACCCGCGCGGTGGATGCGCTGCTGGCTACGCCGAACGGCACGGCTTGCGGGGTTGGAATGGTGGCGGCGAACCCGGTGCGCGGTGCGAAAGCGGGTATCGGCACCGTGCCGGGCGGCATCGCCATGACGATCGCTTCAGGCGTCTTTGCAGACGTTTCTTCGGCCGGATCGGCGGGGTCGACCTGAACGTCCGCCCGCTGGGCTGCCTCCGGCGCCACGATAGCAATGCCCTGGCCAGCCGTCTTGGAGTCGCCAGGCATCTTGGGATCACCGGCCGTTTTAGGTTCAACTGACTTGGTCGGCTTGCGTGGCGCAGGCGCCGCTTCCGCGGCATCGTCGGCTTCATCCGCGCCGCGCCCGCCCAAAAGCGTCGCCAGCAGGCCGCGCGCTGGCCTGCGCTGGCCGCGGTCGGCGCTGGCCAGTTCGATGTTGGGCGTGCCGGCGGCCTTGCGTGACTCGTAGGCGGCAAACGCCTGCTCGTAGCCAGGCAACGGTTTGCCGTCGCTCGGCACATGCAGCGTGTTGCCGTTCGGGAAGACCCTGGCGAGCTCCAGGCGGCTGATGCCAGGCCAATGCCGCACATTGCCGACATCCATATGAATGAACGGCGAACCGGAGGTCGGATAATAGCCGACGCCGCCGCCCTGCATCTTCAGGCCGATGTCGCGCAACTTCTTCAGCGGCACGTCAGGCAGGAAGAAGTCCATGGCGCGGCCAACCATGTGCTGGCTTTCGCGGGCCACGCCCTTCGAACGACCGCGCAGCATGGCGTTGGTGGCCGGCGAGCGATAGGCGCTGACCACATGGATATAGGCCGTCGAGCCGCTGGCGCGGTAAGCCTGCCAGACCAGGTCGAGCAGGCGCGGGTCCATCCTGGTCGGCTCGTTGCGGCGCCAGTCGCGCAGCATGAAGTTGATCTTCTTCAGGCCCGCCTGATCGTAGCGCCCATCGCGCTTGAAGACGATCTCGGCCTTCTCGCCCGTATGAAGATGCTGAATCCGCAAGGCGCGCGTCTCGGCGAACGCATCGGTGACACACATGCAAAGCAACGCCATCGCAATGGCCGGCAACCATGTCCAACGACGGGAAGCGCCGAGCGGGTTTTGTTCGCTTTCAATCCCATTCATGCCTTGCACATCGTTCCTGTTTCAGGCGATTTGACGTCTTCGCTCAGATGAGGAGCTTTCGTTCGGCACTCTCCCCGGCAATGACTTAACCAGCCGGACAGGCAGCCGTCCGACAACCCGACATGTCGAAGAACAGCATCTTGGTTAACGAATCGTGTCATGCCGCGCATGCGTTCGACCGATGAGGGCGCGCCACCGGCAAGCACCATAGGCCTGTTCACATTGCCGGCGGCCATCGATTGGTGATGAAATTGTGCTGCCGCGCCTTGTCGATCGGCCTCGCGGGGACGCCGACCGCGGTGCTCCCCGCCGGAATATTCCTGGTGACAACGGCACCCGCGCCGATAAGCGAGCGGCTGCCGATCGTGACCTCCTCTACGATGCACACGTTTGGGCCGATATAGACCTCGTCCCCTATCGACGCGGATTTGCCAAGCGTCGCCCCGATCGTCACATACTGGGATATGTTGCAGTTGTTGCCGATCGTTGCCGTATGATGGACCACGCACGGGCCGCCATGGCCTATGTAGAAGCCATGGCCGATGCTGGTCTCCACGGGGATTTGTATGCCGAATTTCCTCATCTTCAGCGAGAGGAAGAGACGGGCTATCCGGCACACGACGGAATTGTCCGACTGCGCGATCCGGTGCCAGACCATGTAGTTGAAGCCCCGATTCGTGAGGTATTGCCGGCACAACGTCACGATGTCGCTGCTGCGCGTATAGCGATACAGATCGCTTCTAATGGCCTCGAATATCTGCATTTACGGCCTCGGCACCCATGCCCGGAATGGGAACGGGCACTAGATCATCCCGGTAACGCAAAGGGAACAAACGCCGTGGGCAATCCACGGATTCCGGCGCATGCCGTGGCTTCATCGCCTGTCCGTGCCGGAAAGACGGTGTCACAGGCGTTGTTTGCAGGGTGTCTGGTGCTGCGAGAGAGGATTGAACTCTCGACCTCTCCCTTACCAAGGGAGTGCTCTACCACTGAGCTACCGCAGCCGCTGATGGCGGGGCTTCTGCCATATCGAACCGGCAAGCGCAAGGCCAAGAACAACGCTTCTGTGAATGGCTTTGCCGGATAGCTTTTATTGACATGGCGGCGCCACAATGTTGGCTATCCCTGAAAGCGGGTTGGCCGGGCGCCAGCCGTGGCGGGACAATGAACGACAAGACAAATCCACCGAAGAACAGCGGAACAACCCGCAAGAACCGGCTCGCCGAGCAGTTGCGGGCCAACCTGCAGAAGCGCAAGGCGCAGTCGCGCTCGCGCCGGACAGGCGAGGCCGACCAGCGGCCCGACGGGCTCGGCGCGGCCAAGGAAATGAAGAAAGATTAACTCAAATCGGCCACTCTCAGGCCGGGGTGGGCGAAATCCTATTTCTTGAACCAAATTGGTCAATGGTCTAGACGGGCCGATACTCAAACGATTGAACCGGCCCTTTTCTGGCCGAGAGGGACAGTCTCCAATGGATCGCATCAGAATTGTCGGCGGCAACAAGCTTGCCGGAAGCATTCCGATCTCGGGCGCGAAAAACGCCGCCCTGCCGCTGATGATCGCCTCGCTTCTGACCGACGACACGCTGACACTGGAAAACGTGCCGCATCTGGCCGATGTCGAGCAGTTGATCCGCATCCTCGGCAATCATGGCGTCGACTATTCGGTCAATGGCCGCCGTGAGAAGCAGAATGAGGGCTATTCGCGCACCATCAACTTCTCCGCCCGCAACATCGTCGATACCACGGCGCCTTACGAACTGGTGTCGAAAATGCGCGCCTCGTTCTGGGTGATCGGCCCGCTGCTGGCCCGCATGGGCGAGGCCAAGGTGTCGCTGCCCGGCGGCTGCGCCATCGGCACGCGCCCGGTTGATCTGTTCCTCGAAGGCCTGCAGGCGCTGGGCGCCGACATTGATGTCGATACCGGCTACGTCATCGCCAAGACCCGGAACGGCCGCCTTGTCGGCAACCGCTATGTCTTCCCGAAAGTCTCGGTCGGCGCCACCCATGTGCTGATGATGGCGGCGTCGCTGGCCAAGGGCGAGACGGTGCTTGAAAACGCCGCCTGCGAGCCGGAGATCGTCAATCTCGCCGAATGCCTGAACGCGATGGGCGCCAGGATTTCCGGCGCCGGCACGCCGACCATCACCATCGACGGCGTCGAAGCCCTGTCGGGCGCGCGCGTGCGTGTCATCCCCGACCGCATCGAGACCGGCACCTATGCCATGGCGGTGGCAATGACCGGCGGCGACGTCGTGCTGGAAGGCGCACGACCGGAGCTGCTGCAGACGGCGCTCGACGTGATTTCCCAGACGGGCGCGGAGATCACCCAGACCAATTCCGGCATCCGCGTGAAGCGCAATGGCGCCGGCATTTCACCCGTCGACGTGACGACGGCCCCCTTCCCGGCCTTCCCGACCGATCTGCAGGCGCAGTTCATGGGCCTGATGACCATGGCCAAGGGCAAATCGCGCATCACCGAGACGATCTTCGAAAACCGCTTCATGCACGTCCAGGAACTGGCTCGGCTCGGCGCCCACATCACGCTCTCGGGGCAGACGGCGATCGTCGACGGCGTGGCGAAGCTGAAGGGCGCGCCAGTCATGGCGACCGATCTTCGCGCTTCCGTCTCGCTGGTCATCGCCGGCCTGGCGGCCGAAGGCGAAACCACGGTCAACCGTGTCTACCATCTCGACCGCGGTTTTGAGCGGCTGGAGGAAAAGCTATCCAATTGCGGCGCGGTGATCGAACGTATTTCCGCCTGACGGTCGGACGGCAGCAGCTTCCAGCAAAGGGCGGCTCATAGCGCCGCCGCCCGTCTGCCCGCAGCGCAAACCCGAGGCAATGCCTCGGGCGGACGTCGTGGGGTGGTTGCACCGGCCGGAAAGACCGCCTAACAGAGGCTGAAACCAACCTGTAGGTCGAAAATCCGGATGACCGCCCTCAAGCTTATCGCGCTCGACGACCAGGATCTGAGCATCGTCTCGGCCCATCTCCAGGACGCCGTGATGAAGGTCTCGGACCTCGAATTCCTGCCCAAGGCCAAACGCTTCGTCCTGACCATGAACCGTTTCGTGTGGGAGGCCAAATCCGGCCTGTTTCGCCAGCACAATGAACGACGGCAGGCCGTGCTGCATTTCGACCGGGTGCTGGGCGCCAAGACCAACGGTATCGCCCGCGACAAGCCCGCCGAAATTCTCTCCTTGCTGGCGATCAGCTTTATCGAGATCAGCAAGCCCGCGGGCATCGTCGAACTGATCTTTTCGGGCGGCGGCACGATCATGCTCGATGTCGAATGCATCGAGGCCCGCCTTGCCGATATTGGCGGCGCGTGGGAAGCCACCTCGCGCCCCATCCACAGGGCTTGAGCATACGATGGCCATCACGCTTGCCCAGTCCGACGCCGATTTCGAGCAGCGTTTCGCCGCGTTTCTCACGACCAAGCGCGAGGTGTCGGCCGACGTCGACGCCGTGGTGCGAGACATCATCGCGCGCGTGCGTGCCGAGGGCGATGCGGCACTGATCGACTACACGCGGAAATTCGGCGGAGGCGACCTCGCCAAGCTCGGCATTGCCGTCTCGGCGGAAGACATCGCCGGCGCCTATGCCGAGGCCGATCCGGCCACGGTCGAGGCGCTGAAATTCGCACGCGACCGCATCCGGTCCCATCACCAGCGGCAAAAGCCTCAGGACGAACGCTACACGGATCCCGCCGGCGTCGAGCTCGGCTCGCGCTGGACGGCGGTCGAGGCGGTCGGGCTCTATGTGCCGGGCGGCACGGCAAGCTATCCGAGCTCGGTGCTGATGAACGCCGTGCCAGCCAAGGTAGCCGGCGTCGAGCGCATCGTCATGGTCGTGCCGGCACCGCACGGCGTCGTCAACCCGCTGGTGCTGGTGGCGGCGGATATATCGGGCGTCTCCGAAATCTACCGCGTCGGCGGCGCGCAAGCGATCGCGGCACTCGCCTATGGTACGCAGACGATAAAGCCCGTCGCCAAGATCGTCGGTCCAGGCAATGCCTATGTCGCCGCAGCCAAGCGGCAGGTGTTCGGCAGGGTCGGCATCGACATGATCGCCGGCCCTTCCGAAGTGCTCGTCGTGGCGGACGGCGACAACGATCCGGACTGGATCGCCGCCGATCTGCTCGCCCAGGCCGAACATGACGTGTCGGCGCAGTCGATCCTGATCACCGACGACCCGGCATTCGGCAAGGCGGTCGAACGGGCGGTCGAACGCCAGCTGCGGAGCCTGCCGCGCGCGGAAACGGCGGCCCAGAGCTGGCGCGATTTCGGCGCCGTCATCGTGGTTCCGACCGTCGAGGCCGCGCTGCCGCTGGTCGACCGCATCGCCGCCGAACATGTCGAGCTGGCCATCGAGGATGCCGAAGGCTTCCTGGCGAAGATGCGCAACGCGGGCGCGGTTTTTCTCGGCCGCCACACGCCCGAGGTCATTGGCGACTATGTCGGCGGCTCCAATCACGTGCTGCCGACGGCGCGCTCGGCGCGCTTCTCGTCCGGCCTGTCGGTGCTCGACTTTGTCAAGCGCACCTCGGTCCTCAAACTCGGACCGGAGCAGTTGCGCGTGCTGGCACCCGCGGCGATCGCACTCGCGCAGGCGGAAGGGCTTGACGCGCATGGCCGCTCGGTCGCCATACGGCTGAACATGTAGGCCGGTATGACGGGCTCCGGTCAAACCCGCGCAAAACTGATCGATGTCGAACTCGATGAGTCGATCGGCCGTTCGACGCCCGATGTCGAGCATGAGCGGGCGGTGGCGATCTTCGACCTGATCGAGGAGAATAGTTTTCAGCCTGTCAACGACAGCGGTGCGGGTCCCTACCGGCTGAAGCTGTCGCTGGCCGAGTCCCGCCTGGTCTTTGCCGTGGCACGCGAGGACGGCACCGCCGTCGTCACCCACATCCTGTCGCTGACGCCGCTCAGGCGCATCGTCAAGGATTACTACATGATCTGCGAGAGCTATTACGACGCCATCCGCTCCTCGACGCCGAGCCATATCGAGGCGATCGACATGGGCCGCCGTGGCCTGCACAATGAGGGCTCGCAGACGCTGATGGATCGGCTCTCCGGCAAGATCGACATCGACTTCGACACGGCGCGACGGCTGTTCACGCTGGTCTGCGTGCTGCACTGGCGGGGCTGATCCTGGCCCCCGGCGCCCTGCCCCGCTCGGTTCTGTTCCTGTGCGGCATGAATGCCGTGCGCTCGCCGATGGCCGAGCAGCTGGCGCGCCGGATGCTGCCCGCCACCGTCTTCGTCGCCTCGGCCGGCGTGCGCGCCGGCGAGCGCGACCCGTTCGTCGATGCCGTGCTTGCCGAGGACGGGCTGTCGCTGGGTGAGCGTCATCCAAGGACGCTGAACGATCTCGAGGACGACTATTTCGACCTGATCGTGACACTGGCGCCGGAGGCCCACCATGCCGCGCTCGAACTCACGCGCTCGCTTGCCGTCGAGGTGGAATACTGGCCGACGCCGGATCCGACCGATGCCGGCGGCACGCGCGAACACATCATGGCCAGCTATCGCGACGTGCGCGAGCGGCTGAAAGCCCGGATCTACAGCCGGTTCACCGTTCCGAGGCCTGGCGATTAAGCGTGTTCACAAGCGACAGATTATCATATAGGTTCCGCCGAAATTCCAGCCGGGGCGCTGGAACTGCCATCCAAGCAAAGGTATCGAATGCCGAAGGAAGAAGTCCTCGAGTTTCCGGGTATCGTCACGGAATTGTTGCCCAACGCGATGTTCAGGGTGAAGCTCGAAAACGAACACGAGATCATCGCCCATACCGCCGGCCGCATGCGCAAGAACCGCATCCGCGTGCTGACCGGCGACAAGGTTCTGGTCGAGATGACGCCATACGACCTGACCAAGGGCCGCATCACCTACCGCTTCAAGTAAGATCAAGACCCGGCCGGTAAAGCGATGAGCATTTTGCAAAAGCTGGTGCTTGCCTCGGGTTCGCCGCGCCGCATCGAACTCCTGCAGCAGGCCGGCATCGAGCCGGACCGCATCCTGCCAGCCGATATCGACGAAACGCCGCTGCGTGCCGAGCATCCGCGCTCGCTGGCCAAACGGCTGTCGAAGGAAAAGGCCGAGAAGGCGTTCGCGTCGCTGAAGTCCGAGACGGACCATGCGTCGAGCTTCGTGCTGGCGGCCGACACGGTGGTCGCCGTCGGGCGGCGCATCCTGCCCAAGGCCGAGACGCTGGATGACGCCGCCAACTGCCTCGGGCTGTTGTCCGGACGTTCGCACCGGGTCTATTCCGGCATCTGCCTGATCACGCCGGGCGGCAAACTGCGCCAGCGACTGGTCGAGACGCGGGTGCGTTTCAAGCGGCTGCCGCGCGAGGAGATCGACGCCTATGTCGCGTCCGGCGAATGGCGCGGAAAGGCCGGCGGCTATGCCGTGCAAGGATTGGCCGGCGCCTTCGTCGTCAAGCTCGTCGGCTCCTACACCAACATTGTCGGCCTGCCGCTCTACGAGACGGTGGCGCTGCTGTCGGGCGAAGGTTTCAAGACGCATCAAAACTGGTTGTCCGCGCGACCATGAGCCTCGACGACAAGGTCACGCCCCTGCGGCCCAAGCGCCCGTGCCCGGAATGCGGCAAGCCATCGGCGCGCGAGACCTATCCATTCTGCTCGACGCGCTGCAAGGACATCGACCTCAACCGCTGGCTGAAGGGTGCCTATGTCATCTCGGCCCGCGACGACGAGGAAGAACCGGACGCCGACGAGCCGAAGTAGACGAGCGCCGGTCAGGCGGCTTCGTTCTTGCGTTTGACGCGCGCCCAGGCCGGCAGCCAGTCGCCATGTGCGGCCAGGAGATCATCGACCAGTGACCAGATCTGGTCGAGATCGAGTTCGGCCGCGGTGTGCGGATCCATCATCGCCGCGTGATAGATGTGGTCGCGGTTTTCGCTCATCAGCGCCCGCACCGTCAGTTCCTGTACGTTGATGTTGGTGCGGATCAGCGCCGTCAATTGCGGCGGCAGGTCGCCTATATAGGTCGGCTGGATGCCGGACGCATCGACCAGGCACGGCACTTCGGCGGCGCAATCACGCGGCAGCGAGGTGATGCAGCCATTGTTGCGCACATTGCCGTAGATGACCGACGGTTCGCCGGTCCAGACCGAATTCATGATCGAGGAGGCATATTCCTTCGACTCTTCGACCTCGATGCGCTGGGCCGAGCGGTAGGCCTGCGCCTGGTCCTTCCAACGCTCGATCTGCTCGACGCAGCGCTTGGGGTATTCATCGAGCGGAATGCCGTATTTCTCGATCAAATCGGGACGGCCGTCCTTGATGAAATAGGGCGTGTATTCGGCGAAATGCTCCGAGCTCTCGGTGACGAAATAGCCCAGCCGCGTCAGCATCTCATAGCGCACCTTGTTCGGACAGCGCGGATTCCAGCCGGGTTTGGGCGCGCGGCCTTCGCGATAGGCACGCACGAGATCGGGATAGAGGTCGCGATAGGATCCATCCGGCTGGCGATGCTCGAACTGCAGGTAGAAAGCCATGTGGTTGATGCCGGCCGAGCGGTAGCGGATCTCGTCATAGGGAAGGTCGAGATCGTGTGCCAGTTCCATCGCCGTACCTTGCACCGAGTGGCACAGCCCGACCTGCCTGATCTCGGGATATTTCTCCGAGATCGCCCAGGTGTTGATCGCCATCGGGTTGACATATTGCAACATGATGGCCCGCGGGCAGACGGCAAGCATGTCCTCGCAGATCTTCCACAGATGCGGCACGGTCCTGAGGCCGCGCATGATGCCGCCGACGCCGAGCGTATCGGCGATGGTCTGGCGCAGGCCATATGTCTTCGGCACCTCGAAATCCGTGACGGTGCAGGGCTCATAGCCGCCGATCTGGAAGGCGACGACGACGAAATCGGCGTCCGCCAGCGCCTTGCGCTGGTCCGTGTAGGTCTCGGCCATCGCCTTGACGCCGAGTGTGGCGATCAGTTTGTTGACGACGACGGCGCTTTCTTCCAGCCGCTGCGGATTGATGTCCATCAGCGCGATCGTGGCGCCCGAAAGTGCCGGGCGCTGCAGCACGTCGCCGACGATGTTCTTCATGAACACCGTCGAGCCGGCGCCTATGAAAGTGATCCTGGGATGTCTTGCCACGTTAACCTCCGGCATATGTTCAGGCCACGTCGAAAGCGGCCCTGACGAGCCGTTCGGTGTAGGCGGTCTTGGGATGGGTGAGGACCTGGTCGACAGGTCCCTGCTCGACGATCTTGCCGTGCTGCATGACGATGACGCGGTGGCAGAGCGCCCGCACCACCTTCAGGTCGTGCGAGATGAAGAGATAGCTCAAGCCACGCTCGTCCTGCAGCTTGCGCAGCAGGTCGATGATCTGCGCCTGGACGGAGAGATCCAGCGCCGACGTCGGCTCGTCGAGCAGGATGAATTCGGGTTCGAGCGCGATGGCCCGGGCGATGGCGATGCGCTGCCGCTGGCCGCCGGAAAATTCATGCGGAAACCGCGACAGGATATCGCCCGGCATGCCCGCGCTGACCAACGCCTCGCGCACCCGTTCGACCCGCTCGCGGCGCGTTGCGCCGATGCCGTTGACGACCAGCCCTTCCTCGATGATCTGGCCGATCGTCATGCGTGGGTTAAGCGAGGAGAACGGGTCCTGGAAGACGATCTGCATGCGCGACCGCAGCGGCCGCATCTGCGTTCGCGACAGGCCATGGATCGGCTGGCCATCGAAGCGGATCTCACCGCGTTTCGCTTCGGTCAGCCGGAGCAGCGCCTGGCCGAACGTGGTCTTGCCGGAGCCGGATTCGCCGACCAGCCCAAGCGTCTCATGGCGGCAAAGCTTGAGGTCGAGGTCGTCGACCGCGACCAGTTCACGCCAGTCCGGCTTCAAGAACGTGCCGTGGCGCAGCATGAAGCAGACGCGCACGCCATTCGCTTCGAGGATGGTGCCAGAGCCCGCGGGCAACGGTTGCGGCCGTCCTCTTGGTTCGGAAGCAAGCAATCGCCTGGTGTAGGGATGCCGCGGATCGGCGAACAAGCGTTCAGTGACGTTGTGCTCGCACATTTCGCCATGCTGCATCACATAGACGTAGTCGGAAAACTTGCGCACCACGGTGAGGTCGTGGGTGATTAGGATCACCGCCATCCGCAGCTCTTTCTGCAGATTGCGGATCAGGTTGAGGATCTGCGCCTGGACCGTGACGTCGAGCGCGGTCGTCGGCTCATCGGCGATCAGCACGTCGGGATCGTTGGCGAGCGCCATGGCGATCATCACGCGCTGCCGTTGCCCACCCGAGAGCTGGTGCGGATATTGCTTGAGCCGCGCCTCGGGCTCGGGAATCTGCACATGCCGCAGCAGTTCGAGAGCGCGCGCCCAGGCTTGTTTGCGGCTCACCTTGCGATGCACCCGGATCGCTTCGACGATCTGGCTGCCGACCGTGTAAATCGGGTTGAGCGAGCTCATCGGCTCCTGGAAGATCATCGAGATGCGGTTGCCGCGCAGCTTGCGCCGGGCGCTCTCGGGGAATTTCAGAATGTCCTGTCCGTCATAACAGACGCTCGATTTCGGTGACACCGTTGCGCGGCGCGACAGCAGGCCCATGACGGTGCGCGCCGTCACCGATTTGCCGGAACCGGATTCGCCGACGATCGCGATCGTCTCGCCGCGATAGAGCTGGAACGAGATGTCCTTGACCGCCTCGACGGTACCGTGCTCGACCTTGAAGGCGACCTCGATGTTGCGGGCGTCGATGACGGGCTCTCCCTGGCGCCCATCATGATCGAGGCGAAAGGCTGGTGCGAAGGGCTCGGCGAGTACGACGGTCATTCCTGTCCCCTCAATACGGATCGACGGCATCGCGCAGGCCGTCGCCGAGCGCGTTGAAGGCGAAGACGGTGACCAGCACGAAACCGACCGGCGACAGGATCCAGGGATAGGTACCGATGACGGAATAGGTCGCGGTGTCCTGAAGCATCAGCCCCCAGGAGATCAGGGGCGGCTTGACGGCAAAACCGAGGAAACCGAGGAAGGATTCGAGCAGCACAACCGTCGGGATGGCCAGCGTCACGGCGACGATCACGTGGCTCATCACATTGGGGAAGATGTGCTGCAGGATGATGCGCCGGTCGGTGGAGCCGACCGCCATGGCGGCGCGCACATATTCGATGCGCGCCAGCGCCAGTGTCTTGCCGCGCACCTCGCGCGACATCTGCGCCCAGCCCAACGCCGACATGACGATGATGACAAAGCCGAGGAACACATTGGTCGGCGCGGTGACAGGGATCAGCGTCGTCAGCGCCAGATAGAGCGGCAGTTGTGGGAAGGCGAGCACCAGTTCGACGAAGCGCTGCATCCAGACGTCGAACCGGCCGCCGAAATAGCCCGACACCATGCCGACAGTGGTACCGATGACCGTGATGATGAAGACCACCGTCAGCGCGATCATCAGCGAGACGCGCGAACCATGGATGGCGCGCGACAGCACGTCCCGGCCGAATTTGTCGGTGCCGAGGAAATGCACCGGCTGGCCGTCCGTCGAGGCGAACAAGTGCCGGTTCGCCGGGATCAGCCCGAAGAGCTTGTAGGGCGCGCCCTCGACGAAGAAGCCAAGCAGCCTCGGGTGGTCGTAGTCGGGGCCGACGATGGGCTGGAAGGTGACCGGATCGAGATCGGCCGAATCGGCCAGCGCATAGACCCTAGGCCGCGCGACGAAATTACCATCCTTGTCGTGGAAGGACGGCAGCTGCGGCGGGGCGAAGCCGACATCGGTCGCCTTCGGATCCATCGGGGCCAGGAATTCGGCGAACACGGCCATCACCAGCAGTAGCACGACCAGCCAAAGCCCAGCCATCCCGGTCCAGGAGCGCTTCAGCCGGCGCCAGACAAGCGCCATGTAGCTCTCATTGCCGCGTGCGGGCGCTACTGTGGCTCGCTCGGCCGGCAGTGGCGGTGGTGAAGGCTCTCGCGCCAGCATCTAGCCCTCCCCGAACTGGCGCACGCGCGGATCGAGCAGGACGAGCAGCATGTCGGCGATGATGTTGCCGACGATCAGCGTCGCCGACAGCACCATCATGAAGGTGGCTGTGACATAGACGTCGCCGACCGCCATCGAACCGACGATCGCCGGACCGACGGTCGGCAGCGCGAAGATGATCGCCGTCTCGATCTCGCCGGTCAGCATGTATGGCAGCACCACGCCCTGGTACATGACGAGCGGATGCAAGGCATTGGGCACGGCGTGGCGCATGACGACGGCACTGCCGGTCAGGCCCTTGGCTCTCGCCGTCTCGACATATTGCGCGTTGAGCGTGTCGAGCAGATTGCCGCGCATGACGCGCATATTGTAGGCGAGGCCGCCGAAGGTGGCGATCGCCACCACCGGCCAGACATGCTTGACCAGGTCGACGAATTTGGCCCACGACCATGGCGCGCCGCCATATTGCGGCGAGAAGAATGAGCCGATCTCCGACACGTTGAACTGGAAGACCAGGAAATAGACGATGATCAGCGCCATCAGGAAGCGCGGCACCGTCATGCCGAGAAAGGCGATGGCCGACAGCGTGGAATCGATCCAGGTGTATTGCCGGGTCGCGGCCCATATGCCGAAAGTGATGCCGAGCACCGAGGCGAGCAGATGGCAGACCAGCGCGAGCAGCAGCGTGCGCGGCAGGCGCTCGCCGACGACCTCGGCCACCGGCTTGTTGTAATAGAGGCTGTAGCCGAAATCGCCGCGGGTGACGACGCCGCCGATCCAGTTGAGATACTGGACGGGCAGCGGCTTATCGAGGCCGTGTTCGACGCGATAGGCCTGGGCCTGTGCGTCGGCCTCCGCGAAGGAGGCTCCGCCCTGGTTGATCAGCTGCGAGCGGATGTAATCGGCATAATCGCCAGGCGGCGCCTGGATGATGGCAAAGGTGACGAGACTCAAAATAGCGAGAACCGGGATTGCCGACGCTATGCGCATGAGCAGGAATCGCAGCATGGACGGTCCGCTTCCTCATCTCGCCGGACGCTCCCCTGGAGGGGCGTTCGGAGGGTTGGTTTGTCCCGGCCGCGCCCTCGACGCGGCCGGGTGTCTCTCAGTCGGGGGAGGTAACTTGCATCGGCCCTTAAACTTACATCGGGCCCTTGTCTCCAGGCTTGCCGGGAAGCTCTTCGGGGAACAATTCGTATTTCGCCTGTTTGTCGGCCGCGACGAAGACCCGTTCGCGGATGATCGAATCCTCGGCCCAGTTGAACATGAAGATCGGCGTGCCCTGCGGGATGTTGGAGAAGCGCTTGTTGACGATCAAGGCGCCGGGATATTCCGTCAGGCCGACATTGTAGACGTGCTCGGTCGAGATCTTCTGGAAGTCCCGCATCAGACTGGCGCGCTGGTTGTTATCCGCCGACGAGACGAACTTGTTGACGATGTCGACGAGGTCCTTCTCGAAAGGCATCAGGTCGACCTCGCCGCTTTCCGGCGCGCGGTGATCCCAGCTGGTCTTGGGGCCGACCGGAGCGAGTTGCACGGTGTTCTGCACCACGGAGGTCAGCTCCTGCTCATTGCGCCGGATCAGCCAGTCGAAGCGGCCCGAATATTGCGTGGCATCGCGCTGGGTGCCGTTAAGCCCGTTGAGCACGATCCGGAGGCCAAGCTTCTCCATCTGCGCGACCACGCCTTCGGCGAGGCTCTTGTCGGTCGTGTAGTCGTTGTTGACCAGCATCACGATTTCGACGTTCTTGCCGTCGGCGGTACCGGCCGGGAAGTTGACGATGCCGTCACCGTCTGTGTCCTTCAGACCGGCCTTGGCGAGTTCGGCCTTGGCGCCCTCGAGGTCGAATGGATAGTAGACGGTGGACTTGCGGTCATAGAAGCTGGTGCCCGAGGAGAGGCCGCCTGGATAGATCGCGGTGAACGGCCCCTTGACGAGGGAATCGCCCAACGCCTTGCGGTCAAGCGCCATGGTGACGGCCTTGCGGAAATCCTCGTTGCGGTTCAGTTCGCGGATCGCCTGGCCGCGCTCGTCCGGATTGCCCCAGCCATTGGCGGAGAAGTTCAGGCGCAGATTGTAGCCGATCAGCCGCGGGCCGAAGGCAAGGCGCGCCGGCGCGTTCGCCTCCGCCGCGCGCTTTAGCGAGGCGACGAAGTTTTCCGGCTGCTCGAGGTTGGAGAAGTCGCCGGCGCCGGCGACCGCCTGAACGTCGCGGTCGGCCCAGGTCGACAGTTTGTAATGCAGCTCGTTGAGATAGGGCAGCTGGTTGCCCTTCTCGTCCACTTTCCAATAGTAGGGATTGCGGCGCATGACGATGATGTCGTCGGCCCGATATTCGACCGGCACCCAGGCGCCCATGACAGGCATGTTCATATATTCGGGCGGGAAGGCGTTCTTGAACTGATCGTAGGTGTTCTTCGAATATTTCGGGTGCTGCGGCTTCAAGATATGCGCGGGACCGGGGCAGAAGGTGCCATAGGCCATTGCATAGAGGTGCTGTTTCGGGAAGGCTTCCTTGAAGGTCCATTCGACCGTGTAGTCGTCGATCTTCTTCAGCGTCGTGCCGACGCCGAAGGTTTCCTGGGTGGCGCCATTGAGCGGCGAGACGTTGGGATCCATGACCTCGTCGTCCCAGTAGAACATGACGTCGTCGGCGTTGAATGGCACGCCGTCCGACCATTTGGCACCTTCGACGAGATGCATGGTCAGCTTGTGGCCATCGGCTGACCAATCCCAGCTTTTGGCCAGGTTGGGCAGCGGCTCGGTGTCCTTCGCCTCAACCTGGAACAGCGGCGCGGTGCGCGTCAGGCACTCGGAAAGGCCGATGTCGATGCCACCCCACCCTTGGGTCTGGCCGGCGCCGTAGTTCCAGCCTTCGGGCCGGCCGCCGATGACATGGCGCATCGTATCGCCGTAGACGCCGACGCCGTCCGGCATGTTGGCGGTCTTGAAGACAAGCGGCTCTTTCGGCAGCCGATCTTTCACCGGCGGCAGCTTGCCGGCCTTGACGTATTTTTCCGTGACCCAATCGGGCTCGTGATAGTCGGGCAGCGCCTTGAACTCTAGGATGGAGTCGCGCGGCACGTACTTGATCTTGCCCTCGGCCGGAAACGTCGCCGGAACCGGTGGGACGGTCGGCTCGGAAGCGAAAGCGTTGAGCGCCGGAACGGAGACGCTCAGCGCCAGTCCGGCGGCAATGCCAATGCTGCGTAGGTTCCTCATTGTCTCCTCCCTCGTATTCAGACGTTTGCTGCTGCTCGTATTTGGCCTGGACGGCAGGCTGCGGTGGATCCGCCTCCCGTGGATCCGCCGCCGCGCCCGGTTCTCAGACGGCCTGTTTCAGCGCGGCCTTTTCGGCGCGCAGTTCCTCGATCGAGCGCACGCTTCGCCGCGCGGCACCGGCCCATTCCCGCGTCTTGACCGTGGATTTCGACAGCCTCTCCTTGGCTGCCGGAACCGCATGGGCATATTGCGGCAGCCATTGCGCCTGGGCGACGACCATTTCGTCGACCATCTGCCAGACCTCCTCCGGCGTCGACACCGCGCCGACCAGCGGATCATGCAGCACGGCAAGCTTCAGAAGATCGATGTCGCCAGATATGGCCGCGTGGACCGACATGCGCTGGACGTTGATCGAGGCCATGCAAGTAGCGGCACAGGCTTCCGGCAACGTGATGCCGGCGGCCATGTTGATGCCGAAACGATCGACGAAACCGGGTGACTCGATGATGGCGTCCCGTGGCAGATTGGTGATCACGCCGTCATTCCTGACGTTGAAGTGGCCACGATAGACGCGGTTGGTTTCCAGCGCCTCCAATATGTGGCTCGCATGCTCATTCGAGCGCCTTGATGCGTCGATCGGTTTCGACGCCGCTTCGAGGAATTGCGGATATTCGGTCTCGAACCAGTTGCGGGTTTCCGTGGAATAGCGGAGGTAGCCGCCGGTCTCGCCATGGATCCAGTCGGACATGTCGATCCAGCGCGTGATCTCGTCGGGGCGCTTGCGGTACCAAGGCAGATATTCGGAGAGATGGCCGTTGCTTTCGGTCGAATAGACGCCGAAGCGCTTCAGCACATCGATGCGCAGCTTTTCCTGCTGGGAATAGACCGGATGTGCCTCGAAGGCGGCAATTAGCTCATCCCTGTCGATCTTGCGGCCGTTCAGCCGCAAATCGATGAACCAGGTCTGGTGGTTGATGCCGGAACAGACATAGTCGAGTTCCCGCAGCGATTTCGCGCCCAGCACCTCGGCGATCTGTTCGGCTCCGTGCTGGACGCCATGGCAGAGACCGACCGTGTCGACCTTGCCATATTCGATCGCCGCCCAGGTGTTCATCGCCATCGGGTTGGCATAGTTGAGGAATTTGGCGTTGGTATCGGCGACTTCGCGGATGTCCTTGCAGAAATCCAGGATCACCGGAATGTTGCGCTGACCGTAGAGAATACCGCCGGCGCAGATCGTGTCGCCGACGCATTGGTCGATGCCGTATCTCAAGGGAATGCGGATATCATCGGCATAGGCTTCGAGGCCGCCGACCCGCACGCAGCTTATGATGTAGCGCGCACCCTCGAGCGCCTTGCGGCGGTCGGTCGTCGCGGTCACCCTCGTTGGCAGATTGTTCGCCTCGACGATCCTGTCGAGGATCGCCTTGATCATCGCGAGATTGTGCTCGCTGACGTCGGTCAGCGCGAATTCGATGTCCTTGAATTCCGGCACGCACAATATGTCGGTGAACAGCTTCTTCGTGAAACCGACGCTGCCGGCGCCGATAATAGCGATTTTGAAACTCATCACCTTCACCTCGGTCCAATCGAATGCTAGGCAAGGAGCAGCAAGGGAAGAAAGATGGCCACACGCCTCTGGGCGCATGCCATTCAAGCCGGAATCCGGCTTTTCTCTCCTCCCGCCCGCTCCTCGTTCGCGGGCTATTCGCGTTCTTCGAGGCGCGATTATGCGCTTATTCGCGAGCGCGGCCAGAGAAGGATTATGCTTTCAGGGGTAATTTTGTGCTGCGGGATTTAATCGCTAACGGAGAGTCAATGCGGACCGTCTCGCTGCCGCGCGGCCGCCAGCGCCTGCATGCCATGCCGACGAGCACGGGCTATGAGGTGCGCGAGGACGTGACCTATGACTGGGACGGGCGAAAGCGCGGTCAGACACCGTTCACCGTCCTGCAGCATACGATCGGCGGTACCGGCCGGTTGCGCTACGAAAACCGCGATTACCGCCTGCAGACGAACGACACGCTGCTGGTGCTGGTGCCGCACAACCACCGCTACTGGCTGGCCAGGGGCGAGCGCTGGGAATATTTCTGGATCTCGATGAACGGCGAGGAGGCGTTGCGCGTCCACAAGTCGATCCTCGACGTGTCGGGACCGGTCTTTCGGCTGCAGCCGGCGACGATCGATCATCTTGCCGATTGCAGTCTGCGTCTTATCAAAGGGGCCGCTTCTCCAGGCGCTGCTTCGGCGATCGCCTACGAGGCGGCGATGGCGCTCTACGACGATGTGTTCGGCTCGCACGCCTTTGCCGAAAAACAGAGTGCCATGCAGCCGGTCATCGATCATATCAACGCCAATCTCGACAAAGCCCTGCCGGTGGCGGACCTTGTCCAGATCAGCGGACTGAGCCGGGCTCATTTCTCACGCTGCTTCGCCGAGAGCGAAGGCCTGCCGCCCGCCGAGTTCGTGCTGCAGCAGCGGCTGCAGCGGGCGGCGAAATTGCTGACCAAGGCCGATTTCCTGCCGGTGAAGGAAGTGGCCATCCTGTGCGGGTTCGAGGATGCGAATTATTTTTCGAAGGTCTTTCGCCGCCTCTACGGCACGACGCCCAGCCAGTTCCGCACCACCGGCATGTATGCCAGCTTGCGAACGCCGGCCAGGCGCGGCGCCAAGGTGTCGGACGACGAGACCTGACGCCGCTTGAGACCTAATCAGGCCGCGTGCAGGCTGCCGCCGTCCAGCCACTCGAGTTCGGCCGGCGAAAGCGCGATGTCCAGCGCCCGCAGGCTGTCGTCCAGTTCGCCCAGCGTGCGCGGCCCGATCAACGGGACCGATGGGAAAGGCTGGTTGAGGACATAGGCCAGCGCAATATGGATCGGGCTCTTGCGCAGCCTGGCGGCGAGTTCGATCGCCCGGTCGCGGCGGCCGAAATTGCGCTCGGAGTACCAGACCCGCACCAGTTCCTCGCTGTCCAGCCTGTCGCGCCCGGCGCGGTCGGTGAAGAAGCCGCGTCCCTGGCTCGACCAGGCGAAATTCGGCATCTGCCTGGATGTCAGCCAGGCTTTCCAGTCGTCGGTGGAGGAGGTGATGCAGCCGGCCCAGATCGGCTCCAGCATTTCGGCCAGCGAAAAATTGTTGGAGAGCGCGCCGGGCTTCTGCTTGCCAGTGCGCTCGGCATAGGCAATGGCCTCGTCCATGCGCTGCATCGTCCAGTTGGAGCCGCCGAAGGGACCGCGAATACGCCCGGCCTTGACCTCCGCGTCCATGGCGTCGACGAACTCGCCGACCGGCACGTCCGGATTGTCGCGATGCATGAAATAGATGTCGACATGGTCGGTCTGGAGACGGTCGAGCGACTGGGCAAGCTGCTTTGCGATCACGTCGGGATAGCAGAGCGGCGAGTGCGCGCCTTTGGCGATGATCACCGACTGCTCGCGCACGCCACGGTTTCTCAGCCATTGGCCGAGCAGCGTCTCGGTGTAGCCGCCGCCATAGACGTAGCCGGTGTCGAACAGATTGCCGCCAGCCTCGAAAAAGGCATCGAGCAGGATCGACCCGGAGGAGAAGGTGCGGAAATCCTCGAAGCCGAGCGCCACCACGGAGGTCGGTTTCGGCAGGCCCGGAATGGTGCGCTTGCCTATCGCGGTGCCGCCGGGCCGCAGAGGTCGGCCGGAGATGGTGTTGGTGCGCAGCGAGGCCTTCTCGATCTCGTACTCCAGCCCCACCGCCGCGCGCCATCTGTCTAGCACGCGCAAGGTGCCGAGGCTGTCGGCCCAGCCCATCCCCGGCCAGGCGAATTCCTGTCGCCCGGCGCGGATCGCCTCGCCGGCGGCATCGACCTCGAAGGAATAGACATGGCGCTTCTCGTTGACGCTGATGGTCTCTTGCGCGCCGTCGGCGCCGATCACGTCGATCCGGCCGAGGCCGACATCGCGGTCGCCGCCGGCGAACCAGAAGTCCGGCACCTCGATGCGGCCCTTGGTGCCGAAGATGCGCAGGACGTTGTCCTGGTTCAGCGAGATACTGCAGGAAACCTCGGCGACGATGCCACCGGGGAAATGCAGGACAGCGGAGGCCCATTCGTCGACGCCGGACTGGCCAAGGTGGGCGCCGCCCACCACCTTGTCGGGTTCGGCGAATGGCTTTCCCGCGGCAGCGCCGGCAATGAGGCGCACCATCGACACGGGATAGCCGCCGACGTCGAGGATGCCGCCGCCGGCGAGGTCGTTGGCATAGAGCCGGTGCTCCGGCATGAAATCAGGCATGGCGAAGCCGAAGCTCGACTTGATCATCCTGATCTCGCCGATGACGCCGGACTTGACCAGGCCCACCAGTTGCTGCGTCTGCGGGTGCAGACGGTACATGAAGGCCTCGCCGAGAAAAGTGCCGGCCTTCCGCGCCGCATGCATCATGGCGTCGGCCTCGAACGCGGTCAGTCCGAGCGGCTTTTCGCAAAGCACATGTTTTCCGGCTTCCGCCGCCCGGATCGCCCATTGCGCGTGGCCGGGATGCGGCACCGCGATATAGATCGCGTCGATCTCCGGATCGGCGAGAAGAGCGTCGTAACCGTCGAGGATGCGGGCGCCGGGAAAGCTCTCGGCCAGACCCGGCTTGCCGGGGTTGCGCGCGCCGATGGCGACCAGTTTCCCGGTGCGGGAACCGGCGACGCCGCCGGCAAAGGCCTTGGCGATGCCGCCCGGCCCAAGAATCCCCCAGCGAATGGGCGTTGATGCAGTCATGTCATTCTCCTTGCGGGCTTGGAAAGGGGCGGCCGGTCAGCGCAGCCGCAGCCCCTTTTCGTCGAACAGGTAGGATTTGCGGATGGAAACGGTGACCTCCGAGGTGTCGGGAACCTTTGCCGCGTCGCGCTGGATCACCACATCCTCGCCATGGGTCGTTCGGGCATAGAGGAAGCTCGTGCCGCCGAGGTGCTCGACCACGTCGATGGCGGCGGTGAGGTCGGCGTCGCCTTCACCGGCGCTGCCAAAATGTTCCGGCCGCACGCCGACGATGACTTTGCTACCCAGTTCAGGCCCTGCGCATTTCAACGGTTGCGTGATGCGGGTTTTCTCCTCGCCGGCCAGTTCGACCACGACCCCTTTTTCATCACGCCCGACAATATGGGCCTTGATGAAATTCATCTTCGGCGAACCGACAAAGCCGGCCACGAACATATTGTCGGGATTGTCATAGAGCTCCAGCGGCCTGCCGATCTGCTCGATATGGCCGGCGCGCAGCACGACGATCCGGTCGGCCAGCGTCATCGCCTCGGTCTGGTCGTGGGTGACATAGACCATGGTGGCGCCGAGTTCCTTGTGGAGCCTTGAAATCTCGACCCGCATCTGGACACGCAGTTCGGCATCGAGATTGGAGAGCGGCTCGTCGAACAGGAACACTTGCGGCTCGCGCACGATGGCGCGGCCGATGGCGACACGCTGGCGCTGGCCACCAGAAAGTTTTTTCGGACGACGATCCATCAATTCGCTGATGCGCAGGATCTCGGCCGCGCGCTTCACCCGCCGCTCGGTGTCGGCCTTGGGGTTGCCGGTCATGCGCAGCCCGAAGGAGAGATTCTGCTCGACGCTCATATGCGGATAGAGCGCGTAGGACTGGAACACCATGGCGATGCCGCGGTCGGCCGGCTCGACATCGTTGACCACCTTGCCGCCGATGGCGATCTCGCCGCCGCTGATGTCCTCCAGCCCGGCGATCATCCTGAGCAGCGTGGACTTGCCGCAGCCCGACGGGCCGACGAAGACGACGAACTCGCCGTCGGCGATGTCGATGTTGGCGCCGTGGACGACTTCGAACGCGCCGAAGCGCTTGGCGACATTGGTGAGGATAACGGTTGCCATTCTGCCCCTTACTTGACCGCGCCGGCGGCGATGCCGGCGATGAAATGACGCTGCAGGAGCACGAAGACGACGAGCATCGGCACGGTCAGCATGACCGCGCCCGCCATGATGCCGCCCCACGACACTTTGGTCAGGCCGATCAGCGTGCCGAGCGCCACGGGTGCTGTCATCGAACCCGGCTGGCTGTTGATCAGAAGTGGCCACAGATAGTTGTTCCAGGAGGCGAGGAACAGGATGATGCAGAGCGCCGCCAGCATCGGCCGCGCCAGCGGCAGGGCGATGAAGACGAATATCCGCCACTCCTTGACGCCCTCGACGCGGGCGGCATCGAACAGATCGTCCGGCATCATCGAAAAACTCTGGCGCATGAACAGCACGCCCAGCGAATTGAACAGCGGCGGCACGATCAGCGCCACCCAGGTGTTGGCAAGCTTGAAGTCGCGCGCCACCATGATGAATTGCGGGATCAGCACCACCGCATAGGGCAGCGTGATGGTGCCCAGGATGATGGCCACGACCACGCTTTTACCGAAGAACTGGTAGCGGGCCAGCGCCCAGCCGGCCATCGAGGTCAACAGCACCGACAAGACGGTGTAGGTCACCGCCACGCAAACGGAAATGACGATGGCGCCGACGAAGTCTGTGTCGCGCTGCAGATTGTTGAAATTGTCGACGAAATTGCCGCGCGGCAGCAGTTCGATGCCCGGGCTGAATATGCCATTGTCGGGCATGGTCGAGAACACCACCATCATCCACAGCGGAAACAACCAGATCAGCGCCAGCGGCGTCAGGAAGAGGTGCAGTGCGATGCTTCGTTTCAGTCTTGCCGATGAGAGCGAGCTCATTTCGGTTCCCTCGTCAGCCATAGCTGCACCAGTGTGATGGCGATCGCCAGCCCGGCCATGGTGTAGGCGACGGCAGAGGCATAGCCGAAATTGAGCGAGCGGAAGCCCTGGCGGTAAAGCAGCAGACCGAGCGTCTCGGTGCCGCCGCCCGGCCCGCCACGCTCGGTGATCAGGAACGGCTCGGTGAACAATTGCATGGTGCCGATGATCGACAGCACGGCGCAGAAGACGATGACCGGCTTCAACAGCGGCAGGGTGATGTAGAAGAATTGCTTGAGCTTGCTGACCCGGTCGAGCGTCGCTGCCTCGTAGACATCCTCGGGAATGGACTGCATGCCGGCCAGCAGGATGATGGCGTTGTAGCCGGCCCAGCGCCAGGTGACCGCGATCATGATCAGCGCCATGGCCGGCGTGACATTGGAAAACCAGTCGACCTTGGGCAGGCCGATGCTGTTCAGCAGCTTGTTGACGATCCCGAAATCGAGGCTGAACATCAGCCGGAACACCGCCGAATAAGCGACCTCGCCGACCACCACCGGGGCGAAGAAGGCGAAGCGGTAGAGGCCGCGCGCCTTGAGCAGCGGCGAATTCAGAAGCACCGCCATCACCATGGCCAGCGCGATCATCACCGGAACCTGGATGACGAGGATGAGCAGCGTGTTCTTCAGCGCGTTGAAGAAGGCGGGGTCGCCGATCAGCCGGCCCCAGTTGAAACCGGGCGCGAAGCGCCACGGCACGGTGCGCGTCGCCTGGAACGAGATCAGGAACGAGGAGATGATCGGCCACACCCAGAAGATGGCGAAGATCAGGAGATAGGGCGTAAGGAAGCGATAGGCCGTGGCATTGCGGGCGCGCATCTTTTGTCCTCCTTCATCCCTGGTGTTGAAAGCAAGCGTGCAAGCGGCGGGTCCAGGACGGACATAGCTGCCGTCCCGGACCCCGTCCTGGGAGTTCAGGACTTGACAGGCAGCCCAGTCGCCGAGGCGATCTGGCTGGCGGCATCGTCGAGTGCCGCCTTGGCGTCGGGATATCCGCCGGCGAGGTATTTGGTCTGCACGGCGCGCACGATGATCTCGGCATCGCTCTGGAACTGCGTGCCGCGGCTCGGAACGACCTTGGGCAAGGTGCCCAGAATATCCTTCCACACCGCTTGGCCGCCCCAGTAGGGCTGGCCCTGGCTGACGTAAGGGTCGTTCAGGGCCGAGACCAGTGATGGGACGAGGCCGAACTCCTTCAGCATGGTGATCTGGCCTTCATTGGTGCCGAGCGTGTATTTCAAATACTCGTAGGCCGCTTCCTTGTTCTTCGACGCCGAGGTGATGGCGAGCGACGAACCGCCGAGATTGGCGGCGTGCGGCCCGTCCGCGGTCAGGCTCGGCATCAGGTAGACGCCCCACTTGCCGTTTTCGCCGGCCGATTCGGTGCGGATGGTGCCTTCGTACCAGCCGCCATAGACCTGGGTGGCGACGGTTCCGGCGGTGTTGTTGGTGATCTTGGTGCCCCAGTCGGCCGACGAGACGATGCCCGCGTCCTTCATCTCCTTGACCTTGGTCATGGCGTCGACGCATTTGGGCTGGTTGACCGTGATCGACTGGCCGTCCTCGGCGAAATAGGCGCAGCCCTGTTCGTTGGAGATCATACGGAAGAATTCACTGTCGCCGTTGAAATCGGCATTGGTCATCGAGACCCCTGGATTGGCGGCCTGGATCTTCTTGCCGGCGGCGATGAAATCGTCCCAGGTCTTGATCGATGCCGGGTCGACGCCGGCCTTTTCATAGAAGTCGCGGCGATAGAAGACGGCGACCGGGCCGGAATCCCACGGCATGGCATAGGCCTTGTCGCCGACTTCGAGTTCGGTACGCTTGAAATCGGGGAATTTCTTCTGGTCTTCCGCTGTGTAGCCCAACGTGTGCAGGTCGACGAAACAGTCGGGGAACTGGCTCCAGTAATTCTCGGCCTCGCCGTTCTCGATGGTCACGATATCGGGCAGGCCGACGCCGCCGGCCGCGCACCCGGCGATCGACTTGTCATAGGTCGGCTGGTTGCCGAGATCCTGGACCGTGACCTTGATGTCGGGATGGACCTTGTTGAAACCGGCAACCGTTGCCTTCAGCGACGAGGCGGCGATGTTCCAGCTCCAGATGGTGATTTCGCCGGATTGCGCGAAGGCCGGGGCTGAGCCCAAGGCAAGCGCGAGCGCGGCGCAGGACAGTGTGATGCGCATTGAAATCCTCCCATTTCATTTGCTCTCTCTGCGAGCCTGGCTAGACTAGGCACCGGCAAAGGCCTGTCCCGGACAAAGGGAATACGAAATTGGCGGAAAGTAAGATGCCCGAACGGCCGTTTTACCAGCCTGGCGCCAGCAGTGTGGAAGGCCTGCCGCTGCTGTTGCAGATGTTCCACACCAATCCGCTGGTGATGCTGAAGCCGCATTGGCATGCCCAGGTAGAGGTGAATTTCATCGTCCGCGGCTCCGTCCACTACCGCATGAACGAGCACGAAATCTCGCTCTCGGCCGGCGAGATGTGCCTGTTCTGGGGCGGCCTGCCGCACCAGATGGACGATTTGAGCGACGACGCCGTCTATGCCGGCGCGCACCTGCCGCTGGTGCATTTCTTCCGGCTGCACCTGCCGGCGGATATACGCCACCGGCTGATGACGGGTGCGACGCTGGTGACAAGCGCCACCGATCAATCCGACAATGACAATTTCGCCCGCTGGAACCGCTACGCCCGTTCGGGCGACCCGGCCAAGACCGAGCATGCCGTCAACGAACTCCTGCTGCGGCTGGAGCGGGTGCGGTTCGAGCCCTATCGGCTGGTGCCGGAAAACGCCGCCGGGCAGGAGGCGGGCAGCCCCTTCGACCAGCAGTCCTCACGCAATGTCGGGCGCATGTGCGATTTCATCGCCGAAAATTTCCTCTACGACATCGATTGCATGAACATAGCGGCCGCCGCCGATATCCACCCCAAATACGCCATGAGCCTGTTCAAGAAATCAACCGGCATGACGCTCAACGAATACGTCAACCTGTTGCGGCTGAGCTACGCGCAGGCGCTTCTGATGCATCAGGACGCCAATGTGCTGCGGGTCGCCATGGACTCGGGCTTCGGCTCGCTCAGCGCCTTCAACAAATCCTTCCGCAAGCTGGCCGGCATGACCCCATCCGACTTCCGCAAGGGGCTGCCAAGCGCCAGATAGGCGGGCGCACGGCATGGAAACCGACCCATCGGGCGACATTTCTTTTCCTGCGGGAAATCCACATCTGGGCGCTGGACAGGCCGGATTCCCATGCTATAACCCACGCGCTTTCAAGGGGCGCCCACGGTGCCTTCATGAAATCCGGAGCGCGAGTTTTCGTTAGCCGGAACAGGCCCAGATAGCTCAGTTGGTAGAGCAGCGGACTGAAAATCCGCGTGTCGGTGGTTCGAATCCGCCTCTGGGCACCATCTTTCTTGTCACCCCAACAAGATCAAGAAGATAAGCCAAATCAGCATGTTGCGCTCGCCTGACTGTGTTACAAAGGTGTGCAACTATGCTCTATCGGCTGGTCCGTCCCGTGAAGCGAACAGGTTCCTCTAAGCAGCAATTTGTCCAGCGCATCCCCGCTGACCTGCGAGATCGCATGGTGGGCATGAAGCTGGCTGTCCCGATCGGCGAAGAGACGGCGCTCGTCACCATCACACCGAAGACCGAAAGCATTCGCTTCTCGTTGAAGACCGGCGACCCCAGCGTCGTGAAGAGCCGACAGGCGGATGCTGTCGCATATCTGGAGCAAATCTTCCGATCGCTTCGGGAGAATAGGCCGGTCGCTCTCACGCATCGCCAGGCTGTCGCGCTTTCCGGCGAACTCTACCGTGCCTGGGCGAGTGATTACGACCACCGCAACTCCATCTCCTTCGTGCAGAACGCGGACGGCACCGTGGAACGCGAAGACAGCTTGGACCTCGACCTAATGGCGACGGCCTATGCGTCCATCGTCGAGAAGCTAGGTAGGCTGAAGGAGGACGGGGATTCTGCAAACATGGAGAATGCCGTGGGGCCGCTCGTCAACCGGCTACTGCTTGCTCGCGGCATTCCAGCCATCGACGCGGCGTCCCGCCCTATGGTGCTTGTGGAATTCGTGAAGGCGCTCCGCGAGGGGATGGAGGCGAGAGGCAGGAAGCTTGGCGGGGACTATTCTCCCGATCCTCGTTCCGAGAGGTTCCCCGAATGGAAGGCTCCCGGCAGCCCGAAGGCCACATCGGGCATCTCGCTTACGGGCCTGGTCGAATCCTGGTGGCAGGAGGCCAAGGCGTCGGGCCTGACCGCAAGCACCCATGAAAGCTACCGGAAGGCAGCCGCAACGCTGACGGAATTTCTCAAGAACGATGACGCTACCCGCGTGGCCGCCAACGACCTCGTTCGCTTCAAGGATCACCTGCTGGCGAGCGTCAATCCGAAGACTGGCAAGACGCTCAGCGCCAAGACAGTGAAGGACAGCTACCTTTCCGGCCTGCGCAGCGTTTTCACCTGGGCGGTCAACAACAGGAAGATGGAGGCGAATCCCGCTACCGGCATCACCATCAAGGTCGGCAAGCAGCGACGGCTTCGCGAAAGCTGGTTCACCCCAAAGGAAATAACGGCCATCCTCACAGCCTCGGCTAACGTGAGGAAGGGTCTGAAGGAGAAGCCGCAGCGCCATGGCCTGAAGCGTTGGGTTCCCTGGCTTTGCGCCTATACCGGCGCTCGCGTCGGCGAGATCGTGCAGTTGCGCAAGGAGGATGTCCGTAAGGACGGCAAAGACTGGATCATCGCCATCACCCCGGAAGCGGGAACCGTGAAGGACAAGGAGCGAAGGGAGGTGCCGCTGCATCCGCATCTGGTCGAGACGGGCTTTCCGGCGTTCGTGGAGGCTGCGGCGGATGGGCATCTCTTCATGTGGTCAGGCGCAGAAAGAGCCGCCTGGAGGACAGCCAAGAACCGCCTCACCGAATTCGTTCGCACCGTCGTCAAGGACCCGAACATCCAGCCGAACCACGCCTGGAGGCATACATTCAAGACGATGGGCTCGGAGGCCGGCATCCAGGACAAGGTGCTCGACGCCATCTGCGGCCATGACCCGCGAACGGTCGGCGAAGGCTATGGCGGAGTGACGCTGGTGACCAAGGCTCGGGCGATGGAAGCGTTCCCCCGGTTCAAGGTATCGTAGTGCTCAAGATTGCTTCTTGCTCCCGCGACCCTTCGGCTTCTTGCGCTTCGCCCAAGACTGCGCAGCAATTCGTTTCCTTATTTCAGCCGCTGCCGCTGGCCCTTCCTGCGTAGCGGCAAGCATTTGCTCTTCAAGGCTTGACGGTCGACGCATGCTCCCGCCCAACTCCAGGTTCCAACCGCCCTTGGTCTTTGTGATGCGCATGGAACGTCTAATTCCTCAATCATTCAGGATGATCTCGGCGCTGTGGTCCAGACGGGATTTGATCGCCTCCCAGCCGGGCATGGAGCGGGTGAGAAGGCGGAAGAACTCGGGGCTGTGATTGTGCTCCCTGAGATGGCAAAGCTCGTGGGTGATGACGTAATCAATCGCCTCGCGCGGAGCCTTAACCAGAAACGGATTGAGGGTGACCGAACCGCCCGTTGCGCAGCTTCCCCATTGCCGCTTCATGTCGAGCAACCGGAAAGGCGGCGGCTCCTGGACCCAGGGCAGCCCCTTTGAGATCACCTCGATGCGGCCGGCGAAGTAGTCCCGCGCTCTGAGGCGATACCAAGCCCGCAAGCGAGCCCGGAGCGCCACCTTGTCGGTGTTGTCAGCCGCGACGACGAGCAGGCCGCGCTTCAGCTTGATGGAGCGCTCAGCCTTGGGCACCTGCATAACCTTCAGGACATAGCGGCGGCCGAGATAAAGCGCCTGTTCGCCACTGACATATTGCCGGGGCAGGACATGCTCGAAGCGTTTCCTGGCGTCGGTGACGTGCCGGAGAACCCAGCGGGCACGTTTCATGACAGCCTTGCGGATGGCCTCCTCACTGGCGTCCTCGGGAGCCTCGACCTCGACGGCACCATCGGGATGGACATGGATGGCGATGCGCTCGCGCCGGGCCGGATCGACCCGCACGGAATAGGCGATGTTTTCGTCGCCATAGCGCAGCGTCGACAGGTTACGCTCAGAGAGTGCCACGGGAGGCTCCCAGGCGCACGATCTCAACGATGCGGTCTACCAGAGTCTGGGCTTTGTCCAACCCGCCCAGCGCCTTGAAGTAGCGCGGCAAGAGCCTGGTCCTGATGTCAGCCTCGATGTTGGCCGGATTGATCGAGAATGTCGCCACCGCGTTGCTTACGACACTGTCGACATGGAAGGCCTCGGCGACAAGCCAGTCCTCGCCGCGATCCCGTGCCGCCACCTCGCCCAGGACCAGCGGGAAGAGACCGAAATAGGCCTGTGCATGGGGATTCTCGGGGAAGCGCTCGGGCACATGAGGGTTGGCCCGCGTCCTCGCCTTTTCCTCCAGGTCCTTGAACAGGATATATTGCTTGTGCGGATGATCGAAGAGAGATTCCGCCTCCTTGATCGCCTGCCGCAACAGCTCCGAAAACACCGCCTGCGCATAGGGATCATCGGCCAGGGTCTGCTCGATGGTTTTTGTCAGCCGGGTCTTGATGACATCGGTTTCGGCGCGGGTCTTGTCGTCGCTCCAGCCGGATGCGTCATAACCAGCCTGCTTGTTGTCGGTGAAGCCGGTGAGGTCGATGACGCCTTCCGACTCCTTGATCTCGACGCCGACGACCTGCTTGTCGACCAGCTTGCGTATCTGTTCCTCGTAGGCCGAGAAGTCGACCGTCTCCATGGCGTCCTGCTTGGCCTGGATGCGCAGCTCGGTGAAGAGCCTCAGGTCCTTCTTGTAGTCGGCGATCGTCGCCTCGCTGAAGGAGCCGTCCTCGAAGAAGGCGTGGGATGAAAGCGCCAACTTGAGGCACATGCCGAACTCGGTCAGCGCGGCATAGAAATCCTCGCGGACCTTCTGGTTGCGATCGTAGCTTGCGCCGTCTTCGCCAAGGATCGAATCCGGCGTCAGCACCAGACGGAACTGCTCGCGGTCGCCTTTGTTCTTCACCCCGGCGAAGATCGCCCACAATGCAGCGTGGAGGCCCGGCAGGCGCTTGTATTCGGTCGAGACGCTGGCGAAGGTGCCTTCGATGTCCTCGATGTCGTAGCCGCCCTGGGTGCGCTCGGCGAGGTCCTGGTAGTCTTTCAGGGACGTGTCGAGTTCCTTCAGGATGCCGCGATAGTCGATCAGGAAACCGAACTGTTTGGCCTCGTGCAGCCGGTTCACCCGCGCGATGGCCTGGAGCAGATTGTGTTCCTTCAGATATTTGTCGATGTAGAGCACCGCGTTTCGCGACTCATCGAAGCCGGTGAGCAACTTGTCGACAACGATGAGGATGTCGGGCTTGCCGGGGGTCGAAAAGTTATCGATGACCTTCCGCTCATAGGCTTCCTGATCGTTACCGACATTGGCAGCCCACCACTTCTGGATTTCCGGGGTCTTCGACTCGTCCGTGTCCTCATGGCCTTCGCGAGTGTCAGGCGGCGAGATGATGACGGCGCTAGTGACGAGATCCGTGGCGTCGAGCGCCTGCTTGTAGCGGATGGCCGAGAGCTTACTGTCGGTCGCCAGTTGCGCCTTCAGCCCGGTGCCAAGCTCCTTGAAATTCTGCGAAAAGTGGGTGGCGATGTCCCAGGCGATGAGGTCGATGCGGTTGCCGGCGCGATAGACGCTGCCACGGGTGGCGAATTTCTTCTTAAGGTCGGATTGCTGCTTGTCGGAAAGCCCCGTGGTGATCTTGTCGAACCATTTGTCAATCGCTTCGGCGTTCACATCGACTACCGGCCGGCGCTCCTCATAGAGAAGCGGCGTGACCGTCCCGTCCTCCACCGCCCGCTGCATGGTGTATGCGTGAAGGATCGGGCCGAACTTGTTCTGCGTCTTGTCGTCCTTCAGCAGCGGCGTTCCCGTGAAGGCGATGAAGGCGGCGTTGGGCAGGGCCTTGCGCATCCGCTCGTGATTTTCGCCGCCATGGCTGCGGTGTCCTTCGTCGACCAGCACGATGAGGTCTTCGGAGGCGTTGTGGCATTCCTTGAAGCGCGTCGCCGAATTGAATTTTTGCAGCAGCGTGAACATGATGCGCTCGGTGCCCGAGCCGATGCGCTGGGCCAGGTCGCGGCCAGATGAGGCCTTGGCGTTCTCGCCGTCCTTCTTCGTCGCTACCGCAGAGCCGAACGCGCCGCCCGCCATGAAGGTGGTCGACAGTTGACGTTCCAGGTCGACCCGATCGGTGATGACGATGATACGGCAGCGGGCAAGGGCGTCATGAATCAGCAGCGCCTTCAGCAGAAAGACCATGGTGAAGGACTTGCCGGAGCCGGTGGTGTGCCAGATGACGCCGCCCTCGCGCCCGCCGTCCTGGTTGCGCTCCTCCATCCGCGCCAGCATCGACTTGATGCCGAAGACCTGGGGGTAGCGGGCGGCGATCTTCCCCAGCTTGCGGTCGAATAGGAGGAAGTAGCGGACGAACTCCAGGAGGCGATCGGGCCGCAACAGGCTGACGATGAGCCGGTCCTGCCCGGTTGCGGCGACGGGCTTCGACCAAAGGCCATCGAAGAAGGCTCGGACATGGGCCGGGCGCTCGGCGAACAGGGCGGCGTGTTGCTGCGCTGTGAGCCTGGCGTTGATCGTTGTGTCGATCGCGGCGGCGGGAATTTCCTCCTCTCGCCATAGCGACCAGAACTTCGCCGGGGTCTCGATGGTGGCGTATTTGCCATCTTGCCCCGAGATGGAGAGGAGGAGCTGGGCATAGGCATAGAGCGCGGGGATGCCGTCCGGCTTCTGGTTGCGGAGATGCTGTGAGACGCCCTCGACCAACATCAGCTTTTCGGCATGGCCTCCGGTCGGGCGTTTGGCCTCGATGACGGCCAAGGGGATGCCGTTGGCGTAGAGCACGATGTCGGGCCGGAACCGGCCATGCCCGCCCTCGCGTTCGACGGACAGCTCCTCGGTGACCTGGAGGCGGTTGGCGGTTGGATTCGCGAAGTCGAGCAGCGGCACGGTGACGGAATGCTTGTGGCCGTCCGGCATGAACTCGCTGACGGTGACGCCAAGGGCGAGATGCTTCCAGACCCGCTCGTTGGCTGGCGTTAGCCCCTCGTTGAGGCCGGTGTCGTTGAGCGCCTTCAGGACCTGGGCAACGCCGCTGGCGGAAAGCGCATGGCTCGCATTACGATAGGCAAAACGCCAGGCGGAGAGATAGTTGCGGGTCGCAGTTTCGAGCAACACCGCCCGCTCGCTGCCGCGCTGAGCGAGACATTCTGCCGGCGACAGATAAGACCAGCCGAGCTTCATCAGGAGAGCGAGCGCCGGGACCTTGGCCTGGGTCTCCTCGTCACTCATGGGGCGCTCTGGAGCGTTCATCGGTCTTCGATCACCTCGTAAGGCCAATCGAAATGGCTGTAGAGGAAAGGCCTGCCGCCTTCGCGGTCCGTCTCCTTGGCGTAGATTCGAAATCTGGTTCCCACCGGATGGTTCTTCCTCATCGAACGAGAGCATTCGACATCCATCGTCGTTGGGAACAATTGGCCTTCAATGGGCCGGACGTGGATCAGAGAACTTTTGCCCGGTTTCTTGGCCGCATATGTCTCGACAACCACTTGATGGTAGCTGGACCATAGTTGGCTCATGGTTGCACACGCCGCTTGCCCGTCAGTAGTTGCTGCATCAAGGCACGTTTTTCGTTCAACAGTTTGCCTTTCGCCGCTATCAAAGCGTCGACCTCGCATTGCGCCGCATCAAGAACATCAGCAATTCTGGTCTGCTCGTTGGCCGTCGCCGGCATGTCTATCTTTTCTTCAAGGAACCAATCCAAATTGAACGTCATTTTTTCGATGTGGACGCCATAGCTGCTTAGGTACGCAAGTCGGTACATGCATGGCATTCGGGACAACCAGTCAAAAAACCGAATTTGTAGCCGATCTTTGTTTCGTGGGATTAGCGAGATGTAAGAGTTTGAGATATGCATTCCGTCATATTTGGCGGGCGTCATCGCCATTGCGCCATGGACCACCTGCATTTTGGAAATCAGAAAATCCCCTGCTTTTGTCGTCTTCATTCCTTTGGTAAGGATTTCTCGCCCGTGGAGCCTCTGGCGCAAGAACAGCCCTCTAGATCGCCGGCGAAGACTAAGCAGGCTGTAGAGATCGTCATCTGACCAGTCTACGTTTCGACGAACTTCTTTCAATACGCTTCCAATTTTCACGTGTGCCCATTCTGTCCCCTCAAATCCCTTCAGCCGTCGCTTGCCTAGGAGTAGTTGCTGCATGAGGGCACGCTTCTGGGCCTCGGCATTGACGAGCAGCTTCTCGCTCGTCTCGATGGCCGCATCCCAGGTCGAGAGGATTTCGCCGATCTTCTTCTGTTCGGGTAGTGGAGGAAACCGGAGCTTCAACTCCGCGAAGCGTGATACGCCAAGATGGGCGATCGAGTTCGTCTTAGTCGCGATACCAGCAAAGACGCCGGTATGGAGGCAATGGTGAAATAAGTTCCAGGCGAAGGTGGTGTCTGTTTTGCGGTCTGCTCGGTAGCGCACGAGCGTATTTTGAAAGCAACATTCGGGCGGCTCTCCGCGATAAATTGCAGATCGGCCGACAAGTTCTAGGCTCTGGCCTTCATTGAGGAGAATATCACCTTCCTGCAATCTGTACCGCTCGTATTCCCCATCCGTGAACGGCATCGTAAGCAGATCGCTAGTGTCAATCTTGCCGTCAAACACATTCGCCACCCTCAAATAAGTGCGGGGCTTCCCTTCTGTAAAATGCGGTGACCTCTGGCGACCTGCATGGACCTTACCTGTTTCGCCAATACTCCTAACGCTCCATCCCTCAGGCACCATAGCCGAGTTCCTTCAGATATCCTTCCATCTTCACCTCAAGCTCGGCCATGTCCGCTTTCAGCTTCAGCCGCTCCGCCCGCACCGACACCAAATCGATTTCATCCGCCTCCTCGAATGTGTCGACATAGCGCGGGATGTTGAGGTTGAAGTCGTTCTCGGCAATCTCCCCGGCCGTCGCCAGATGGGCGTATTTGTCGACGGAGACACGAGCATCAAAGGCAGCGAAAATACTGAGAAGCTGCTGCTCGCCCAGTCGGTTCTGGTTGGTGCCCTCGTCGTAGTCGCGCGAGGCGTCGATGAAGAGCACGGTATCGTCGGGCTTCTTCTTTCGGAAAAGGAGGATGGCGGCGGGGATGCCGGTGCCGAAGAATAGCTTTTCGGGAAGGCCTATGACGGTGTCGAGAAGGTTCTCCTCGATCAGCTTGCGACGGATTTCACCCTCGCTCGATCCCCTGAAGAGGACACCATGCGGCACGACAACGGCCATCCGGCCAGTCTTCGGCTTCATGGTCTCAATCATGTGCAGGATGAAGGCGTAATCGCCCTTGGTCTTCGGCGGCAGGCCCCGGCGGAAGCGGCCAAAGCGATCGGTGGCGGCTTTTTCAGATCCCCATTTGTCGAGGCTGAAGGGCGGATTGGCGACGACGACATCGAAATGGCGCAACTGGTCCTCCACCGTGCGCAGCTTCGGGTTGCCGATGGTGTCGCCCCATTCGATCTGGTGATTGGTCTCGCCATGCAGGAACATGTTCATCTTGGCGAGCGCCCAGGTCGAGCCGATCGCCTCCTGGCCATAGAGCGCGTACTTCCTGGAGCCGGTGTGCCGGGTGATCTCCTGGCCGCATTTCATCAGCAGCGAGCCCGAGCCGCATGTCGGATCGCAGATGTCGTCGCCTTCCTGCGGCTCGACCAGTCGCGCCATCAGGGTGGAGACTTCGGCCGGCGTATAGAACTCGCCAGCCTTCTTGCCGGCCGACGCGGCGAAACGTGAGATGAGGTATTCGTAGGCGCCGCCGATGATGTCGAGGCTGCCGACCCGGCTTGGCCTGAGGTCCAGGCTGTCCTTGGCGAAGTCCTCCAGGAGCATGCGCAGGATGTCGTTCTTCTGCTCCTCGTCGCCGAGCTTGTTGGCGTTGAAGGAGATGTCCTGGAACACGTCGCGCAGCTTGTTGCCGTTCGCCTCCTCGATGGCGTGAAGGGCCTTATCGATGCGCTCGCCGTTGCCAGCCTTATGGCGGTCATTATGGAGATCATAAAAGCTCGCGCCCTTCGGGAGCACGAACTGCTCATTCTTCATCAGCGCTTCGATCAGGTCGGGATGATCGCCATGCTCCTTGCGGTAGGTCTCGTAATGATCCTTCCACACATCGGAGATGTATTTCAGGAACAGCATGGTCAGCACGTAGTCCTTGTAGACTGATGCGTCGACCGTGCCCCTGAAGGTGTCGCAGGCCGCCCATGCCGCCTTGTTGATTTCCGCTTGTGTTACGCGACCAGCTGTCATGATGTCCCCTTCGAATCAGGTCGAATACACCAGCCTGCATCGTGCTTTGCAATCTCAAACGCAAAGGGCATTCTGGGGACGGAGGGCAATCGAATGAAGGTATTTGCAAAGTACTTCCACGGATTCGATCCAATCGGCTGGCCTGCCGTTACCTTCGGCCTGGAGTCCGCCGCTCAATCCCTACTCGAAGGATTTGAACCCGGAAGCAGGATGGTTTTTCTAGCCACCAGCAAAGCCCCGGTCCGACCGATGCGAGGTAAGATTGTCGGCATGATGGAATTCGGCAACGAGAGAGGACGGGTTGAGCAGTACTTTACGGAAGCGGTGATTGCAGAAGGCACTGAACGCTATGGAACATTTCGATGGCCCTGGGCGGTAAAGGCAACCAAGGCGTGGCAGTTCGACGAGCCATATTCCGGCACAACCGCCTTGCTTGGAAAAGTCCCAATGAAAGCTATTCGCCATCCCTGGCTTCTGCCCAGCAGACTTGCAGCGAGCGTTCTGAGGCTTCCTCATCGGGAGGTAGCATTGGCGATGCCATTCGCTCTCCCGGCCAACGAGCTAAGGCGGGTGAAGCGACACGCCTCAAGGAGAAGCTCAAAGGGGCCGCCGCCAACAAGCTATGAGGCACTAATCATCAAAACCTGCGACGGCCCGTGCTTCACTTATCTGTTGAGGTTCGGCAGCCGCGACATTTGGAAGGTCGGCATGAGCGTCAATCCCGATCGCCGATTGGTCGAAATCAATGCCCACATCCCGACCGAAATTCTGGATGAGGAGTGGCAGATCGAGCGACTTGCATGTTTCAACGACCCGCAAACAGCATACGATGTTGAACAAAGGATCCTCGATTATTTCCGAGCCCACCGAACGGCAGGCGAGCGCATCTCGCTCCCGTTGGCGCAAGTATCTGCGGGTTGGGATGCCGTTGTTGATGCGGCAGGAGGGTCGTCCGATGCATGAGAATTTCCAACAAACGGTTGAGACGCTTGTGCCATCGTTCAATCGACTTGTTGAAATGAAGCCGGTTCGGGGCAATCGTTTCCCATCGATAGACCTGCCACCGGACAGGCGCCTTAGGGCGTCTATCTACTGACGGAGGATGCACATCACTTATATGTGGGTCGCACCAACGACATCATCGGCCGGTTCTACGCACATCGTCGCGAAAGCTCTGGCGACGGCGTTGCTGCCTTCGCATATCGGCTGGCATGTGCGACGAGCGGGCGAACTGGCAGGTCTTACGTCAAGGGTCACATCGACACCCGTTCTGAGAAGATGAAAGACCTGGACTTTCGGAGACACTTTTCCGCAGCGAAGGCAAGGCTTCGAACCATGGAATTCCGGTATGTGCTCGAACCCGACCCAGTCAACCAAGCCATTCTGGAGGTCTACTGCGCTGTCGCCTTAGGAACACCTCACAACACATTCGACAACCATTAGTGATAGTATTGCGGCGCTCAGCGCAACGCGGGCGATGGGGGGAAATATGGGATGGGAATCAGTCGCGGCGTTAGCTGCCGTGTTGTTTGGCACGACGACAGTCATTCAGTCTTATCTGGCTCTGCGGACTGACAAGCGTTACCGGGACGGGGAAAAGAAGGACAGGGAACGCCAGCGAGACACGGAGATGACACGGTGGGGCAGTGAGGTCATCGACGTTATGGCGGAAATCGAAACCGCGTGTGCGCCGCTGACAGAGGGGGGCAATTACAGTTTGGCCGCCATCGAGACGCTTAGCCATCGCGCCAGCGCATTGCTAGACCGAGGCAGACTATTCTTTCCGAACGTGCCATCTGGAGACGGATCACCGGCTGACGAAGGTGTTCGCGTACGTGTGTTGGATCAGGTGCTGAAGGCCTGCTACGTCGCAAGACATCTGGCGGTGCACGGTCACAGCCAAGGAATAGAGTTAAGGCAGCAAATCTGGCAGGCGCGAGGCAGTTTCGTAAGACTTCTGCAAAACGAGATGGCTGGCTCGCTCCGTCAGGTTGGTGAGGATAGCAAAGGCGACCACGTGCCCGTTGACCCACTGACTTGGGACCCGGTTACGCGCATCCTGCGACTTCCTGCTCTGGATGGGGAACCCTCAACGAACTCTGTGTTGCAGAGCCGTGCAACAACCAGACGGCAACGGCTAAAAAACTCATAGAAAAGTGCGGACGGCGATATCGCACGCAACCCGTCTCTAGGCACCAATCGCTTAGGCAGCCAGCTTTACGGCCTCCAGAAGCGCCTTCTCCGGCTCCTGCTCCGCCTAGACATCCAGCGAGAGCTCAAGGTTGCCTATGAGGTCCAGCATGGCGCGGGTCCGCTCGCGGATGGCGTCTTGGCTAGTGGTGATGTTATAGAGATTGCACATCTGCGCCTCCAGCATCGCCCGGTAAGCACCTACCCGGCAGGCCGGTGCAGGGTTCGAATTTCGTGCCGAAAGCCGACAGAAGAGCGAACGGCCTCCATGATCTCGACATTCGGATATCTATCTGCCAGCGCCTTCAACTCCTGGCGGCCTTCGTCCGGCACCGCGAGGCCGAAGATGAGACCGTCTAGTTCCAAATCATGGAAGGGAAGGTCCTCGGGAGCCTCGGTCTTGTTGCGGCCGCGTCCCGCAAAAATGCGCCACTCCTTTTCATATGACCAGTCCGTGCCTTTGGTGAAGACCATTCGATGGCTGGCGACGGAAGGGTTAATCGAAGCAAGTCCGGCAAACATTTCGGCCAGGAAATCCTCATCCACAAGCTTTGGTAGATGATCGACGTACTCTACCGGCTTGGCCATCCCAAAGGGGCTGCTGAGCGCAGCGATCGATCGAAATCTCAGCACCGCGCCCCGACTAAGGTCGCCATAGTGCGCCCACATCGAGGTGTTGATCGGATCGGTCGTGAGGCACAGAATTTTGCTGTCCGCCATTAACTTACGGATGTCAGCATTGACCCCGGGCAGGCTCGCCATCATTCGGTCAAAGCCTTCTTCAAATGCCTCACCAAACTCCTTCTCGAATTCGTCACGGCTTAGATTTGGAAGACTAAGTCCCATGGTCCGAACCAAGGCTCCTAACAAATTCCCCTGCCCAACAGCCCTCTCGCCTTTGAATACTTCCCACAGCTTGGCGAGAGAAGCGACCTTAAGCTTGGCTCTGTCTACCGTAACCGCCAGGTCGAACTGTATATCGTATGGATCGTTTAACGTGCCGGGTGTAGCCCACCTGAGAGTCCCATTGGTCAAGACGGCTTTCGCGGTGCTGAAGCTCATGTATTTGAAGAAGTGGACGCGCCTATTATTCCAACTTGTAGGCACCGAAGGCAGCATTTCGTCAAAATTCATTGGTGTGCCCGCTATGGCAGAACGCCGGATTCGATGTTCAGTTGATGCACGTTAGTCGGGCGATTCGGGAACAGACTGCAAGCTGATCCCCCTTGGTCTGGCATGCGGCGGGTCGGCGACCGGGGGATTTTGGAGTGGGAGAAGCCAAGCGGCGTGAGACGTTCTCCCAGCGAATCCGAAGGGAGCAACCCTTCTGCATCTTTTGTGGCGGGGCCACGCCAAGCGAGACGGTGGAGCACTACCCGCCCCGCAGCATCTTCGACGGCAAGCACCGGCCCCAAGGCATGGAGTTCGGGGCGTGTAGGGAGTGCAACGAGGCATCGCGCGAGGCGGACCTCGTGGCGGCCACTCTTAGCCGCATGATGCCCAACCCAAAGACTTCGGCTGGACGCGCCGAGGTCAAGCGGCTTTTGCATTCGGCATTCCGTATTTCAGGGTTTAAAGACGAGTTCCTCCCGGAGCGGAATCAGGTCGCCGCCTTGAACCGACTTCAGGGCATCGCGTCTCAACTCCCCTCATGGAATTTCCTGCGAATAGGGGGACCAATTGTGGCGAGGTCGATGACGATCTTCGGCTCCAAGCTCGGCCTTGCGCTGCACACCGCGACCACTGGGCGCATCCTGCTGACCTCAGGGGCCGTCGCGATCCAATGGTACTCGAACCTCCAAGCTTACCAAGATGCGCTGCCAAAGGAGTTCCTGGCCATGTGCGGGCCAGGGCGAACCCTCCGCCAAGGCAACTTCGAGGTGGGCGAGCAGTTTAGCGTCGCTAGCGTGGTGCCCGACGAAGACGGCTCGATGTCAGCTCATTTCGCCACCTTCCGGCAGTCGTTCGCCGTCCTGATGTTCGCCACGGAGAAGGCCGAAGAGGCTCATAGGGGCTGGTCAGTGTCGCCGGGGTTCCTGAAGCGCCCCCTCACAGTGATCCCCGTGCAACTGACCCCTAGCTGATAGAGGGCTTCGCCCCTCATCCTCAAGATAATGCGAGAGTCCGGTGCTTAAGGCAGTCACATTGAGCACCTATTTCCGGTGGGCCGACGATGAGGCGGAGCGGAGGCCTTCCAATACCCTAAGGCCCTACCTGGAGCCCTTTAGCAGCGAGTTATTTTCCCTATAGCAGTGACTTATTGGCCAGCTTCTCCTCGACCGGCAGGGCCACCCCCACCAGCCGCCTGGTCTCTTCACGCATTGCCGCCATGGCCGCCGCCTTCGCGCTTTCGACCACAAGCACACAGTCATGGATGGGCAGCGCCACCACTCCTTGTGCGATGAGCCGGAGGAGGGCAGCCACCAGGATGTTACTCTCGGCGTTGGCAAGCCTCGGCCCGATGTTGGTTCCAAGGAGATGCGCGATGGCGGGATGCTTAGCCTCCACCGCTTCCAAGAGCTTCTTGGCTGTCCACCCCGCAGGCAGCAATTCCCGCAGTTCCCCGGAGAGGCGGCGCAAGGTCCCATCGCGGAAGAAGAGGGACGCGACGGCCTTCTTTACGGCGCCCCGGTGCCCTTCCAAGCCCGCCACCGCATACGGGTCTCCAGCCGGCAAGGCCACCCCCTGAAGGGCGTAGGCGAGGTGAACGTACATGGCGCGATAGTCCAACTCCACCAAACGCTCCCCACCAATTGTGAGGCCTGCCCGCCTCGCCCGTGGGAGGGATTGCCAGAAGCCTCCGAAGAGTCTGCCATGGCCATCGAACGTAGATTGGACGTCTGAGCCGTTCACGAGAAAGACCCTGACGAGTTGGTGAGGGGGTTGACGCTCGCCGCAGAGCCTAATGTCGGCCCCCAGCAGTGCATCGTTGATGGTCTTCATTTCCGCTCGCAACCGTAGGGTCTCCCCCGTGTCGCGGTAGTCCACCAACGGCTTTGGCCTATTCCTCCCGACGACCGCCTTGAGGATGACCGTCTCTCCACCAGGAGCGCGGCTGATGTCCACCGGCGATGCGTCGGCCCGGGTCAACATGGCGCGGAGCCGTGCTGAAGGCTCGACGGTTGTCCGCAGATGCTTGAAGACCGCCGCGTGGTAGTCCACCAGCCCGTGCTCCGTTAGTGCCTTCAGGGTGTCCATGAGGGGACCGCGCGGCAAGTCCTTGCGGTCGTAGCGAGTGGCGGCCTTCTTGTCGGCCTGAATGGCAAAGCGAGTTCCTGGCGGATGGCGGAGGGTCACCAGTGCGAGGTTGGCCACGAGGTTCTGGACAATCGCGAGACGGCGCTCGGCGGCGTCTGCCCTGGGCTTGCGGTTTGGGTTGCGATTGGAAGCGGCCTCAAGCCTGGCATAGAGGGAGGTCGCTAGGTCGGCCAAAGGGGATGGCTCTCTGACGGTCAGCCACGGGTCGTGCATGAGTGCGGGACGTGGATGAGCTATGGCCCCCTCCGCCAAGCTGTGCCCACCCAGAAGGACCAATGGTGGGTCGTGGTCCAGGTCTGATCTGTCGTCATAGTGCGTCAAGGTCGCGCCTCCCCGCCGCTGCTACCACCTCGCGCACCGCCTCCAAGTCCACGACGATCCCGGCGATATCCTCGACGGTCTGCCCAAGGAGCCGCATGAAGCTGCCCTCCGCCCGTGGGTAGATATGGCGGTCGCCCCAGATGCCGGACCTGATGTGGGTGCCCGAGGCCAAGCGGTGGGCCATCTTCGCGATCTGGACGTACTGGAACTCAGGGTTTGCCCTCGGCCCGAGAGCTGCCTGGGCGGCCTTCACGGTGAGGGTGATCAAGAGGAGCTGCGCCCCAGACTTGCCCGCGCAGTGAAGCCGCGCCAATGCGTTGCGCACCTTCTCCTCCGTGCCGGCCCACCGGACATCTTGCGCAGTCCGGGCGGTGCCGCTCCCGGCCAGGAGGCCATCCAGGGCGGCGACTACCCCTTCCAATCTATGGTCGCCCCGGTGCGCCTTGAGCCATCGCCGCGCCGCCGTCTGGAAGGGGCGCAGCTCTGCCATCGTGTAGCTTCTCCGCCAGTGGGTGCCGTGGCGACGTCTGAATTCGACGTGGCGCTTGCACAGAGTCTCCGAGAGGCCGTTCCTGGCGGAGCGCTGCGTGAGGTTCTTGCAGCCAGGGGCGGCACAGCGGCGGGGCGAGAGGTCGGAGGGCGCGGCAGCGCGGTACTCGATGTCGTAAGGAGAACCGCCGCTATCCATGGGCAGCCTCCAGGCGGCTCATCAGGCCATCCGGGTCGGTGTCGTTGTCGGTAGCCGCGATGAAGTTGAAAGGGTCTTTGTGCTGGGCGGCGATGGTGGAGATTATGGGGAGCATCTTGAGGGCGACACGGAGCCCGGACTTCGCCGACCGGACCGCGCGGTGGTATCCCTCTGGCTCCTCCACTCTCGCTTTGAACGGCACCAACCCCCACTCTCCGCGATCTCGGGCCTCCTGGATGGGCTTCAGAAACTCGAAGCCGTCGAAAGGCGTCTTAAGGTCGGCCTTGAGGCCCTTGCTGCGGGACACGTGGACGAGCTGGCCCAACAGCCCCTTAGTGTGGACGAAGAGCTTGGTGTCCTTCTGCCGGTGCTCTAGGACGCGGAGTACGGCGGCAGCTCTGAGGGTATCGTCGCTCTTGGCGCAGCCGGCCCCCCAGAGGTGATGCAAGTTCCTCTGCCCCCACAGAACGACTCCGTAAGAACCGGCGTGTTGAGGCGGGGCAAAGGCTTCCGGTCGCGGTCCTCGGTCAATTTCGATGATCGCGCGGAGGGTAGTCGGATCGTTTATCTCCTCAGGGTCGAATGGAACTTCTATGACAGACATTAGGTTGTCTCCTTCCTCGTCAGCGTTGGCATTGGGTTGGTCGCCGCGCCCGCTCCCGGCCTTGCCCAGGGCCTGGAGGATAGGCGATGCCGCCACTCCATGGGTGGCCTTGGATTGCTTGTTGGGGGCGATAGGTGCGCGGCTCGTGCACAGCGGTTTCGACACTGCCGTGTCATCATCAGCGGGAGGGCGTCACTCCCGGACCATTTCCACCCCTCATCCCGTGTTCTCCACCTAGCTACCTAAGCGCCGTATGGGAGGAGCAGCACCGACCCTCTTCGAGCCGAGTGGACAGATGGTATGTGCTTAGGCCCGTCCGTCAGAGGCCGCCCTAACCCTCTCGCGGAGGGCCGTAAGTCCGTGTGGTCCATCGCTTCAAGGGGAAGCGGAGTAGGCATCATCCTTGCTGTGCATCGGCGTGTTCAAATAGAGGGCGGTTCCCCGGACGTATGTCTTGGGCATATCCTGGCGCCGCCCTGTTGAAGGAGGGCGCTACAGAGTAGAGTTTCAATTTTGTGAGTGATGTATTTTGGAATACGACCTTTAAATAACGAAAGCTTCTAGCAACTGCAAGCAGGTTTTGGAAATTTCTCAAACAATCTCAATCAATTGCTTGAACAGTGGCGGATTTAATAGACGCACTATTTTATCATTCCGAGGAATTTCAATGGGTTGCCCTCGATCAGTGGCGGCATCGTAAGGGCCTACCGGGCGCGAGTAGACCCCCAATTCGCCCACCGTAAGGACCATCCGCGCCGCCGCCCTTTCAGCTACTTAGCCGGGACCAGCCAACAGGCGGTCGATCTTCGCTATAAGGTCGCGCCCCTTGGCAGTCAGAAAGACGATCTTCTTGCGGCCATTGTCGGGATGTCGCGCGGTCTCCACCAGCCCGAGGCCAGGCGTTCCCTTCCGGTATCCGGGGCCAAGGTACCTAAGATGCTGGGACATTGTGGTGGGCGATACGTCCACGCGTTTCGCAAGTTCGTCTAACGTCATCGCATCACCGCCAGGGCACCGAGGGTCAAATCCGCAGATGGCAGCCGCCAGGAAAGCGATGGAGATGCCCAGCGGCATGTCTCGGGCCTGGGACTTGATGAGCCGGGTGGCTTCTAGGAGGCGGGTGATGGCTGAGCCTGCACCGAACCCCGAGGGGCTGCCAGTATCATCCGAGTAGGACCCGGCGACCTCCGCGCGTACGGAAATGACATGCTGGAGCCAGCCCTCAAGGCCTCGCCTGGCCCGCCAGTCCATCAGGAAAGGGCCGATCTCGAAGTCCTCTAGGCAGTCGACGGCGAAGGCAATGGCGGTTGTTGGGTCTTGGAATTCGTCGGAGGACACCGGGAGTGGTGCCAGGGTCGGGGTGTTCATGCGCAGTCTCCGGTTAGAGTTGCGCTCCCCAGTATGGCCACGCCGCGCCCTCAGGCAACAAGTTTAACCTGTGCAATGACGGAGGGTGCAGGCCGCCCCTACGCCGACCGGAGAATGCGGAAGACACTCGCCCTCCCAATCCCCAGCTCCTCGGCGATGGCGTCCCCGGTCTTGCCCTCTGCTTTGAGCCTGATGACCTCGGCGGCCTTTCGCTGGGCGGTGGGAGCCCTTCCCTTGTACTTCCCCTCGGCCTTGGCCTTGGCGATACCCTCCCGCTGCCGCTCCAGCATCAACTCCCGCTCGAACTCCGCGATTGACCCCAGGAGGTTGAGCATGAGCTTTCCTGTCGGGGTTGCCGTATCGAGGCTCATCGCCAGGATGCGGAGGGCAACACTCTTGGCTCGGAGTGTGGCGGTGATGTCCACGAGGTCAGCCACCGAGCGGGCAAGTCGGTCAAGCCTGGTGACGATGAGGGTGTCTCCATCGCGAAGGTAGTCCAAGGTCCTTTCCAGCTCGGGCCTCTTGGCCGCCACGGAGGAAAGCTCCTCGCGAAAGACCTTGGTGCACCCGACGGCGGAGAGGTCTCTTAGCTGAGCCTCAAGCCCGGCCTTCTGGTCGGTGGTGGAGGTGCGGGCGTAGCCGACAAGCTGGCCGGCTCCGGCTGGCGTGGTCGCTGGGGCCTTCATCGCTGAGCGCTCCGTCGGGATCATTGAAGTCCTAGACTCTTTGATCCGATCATCTCAAAATGTCAATGCCAATTCTTGTGAGACTGCATCAAGACCTTTTCGACGGACTCACATGGGCTTGCCCTATTGAGACGGCCGTTGACGTATGCTCGTGCTTTCCTAGGGCGCGTCCAACGACCCGTGCAGCATCGTACCGCCTGCCCCATCGGCCGACCTTAGCGAACCCGCATGCGAATCGTCTCAGGTTGAGGTGGCAGGGGGGGAAATCCGCCCGCTGTCACGTGAACGGAAGGCTTCGCGTGACGTACCCCAGTCGCATTCCGGGGGCCTAGAGGAAACGGTCTACCGGCATGCTGGTGGAGACGTCGCTACCCCACCGGAGCCCGGCAAGCTCAGCGCCGCGTCGCAACCATGTTTGCGTCTCCTCAGCTGAGTTGTTTGTTCCGAACCACCATCCGTCTATTAGTGGCTGGGCGTACTTGTGGGCTAGGGCAGCTTGATCGAAAAGGTGCAACGGATCACGCGCGACGATCCGTTTCGTACGGGGCTTGATGGCGGACAGCTTGTCGAGAACGCCAGGCTGATACGCTTCCAGAGACTTCAAGCCTTCTTCGAGCAGGTTTCTGAGCGACCAACAATCCTTCGTCACGCCTTTGAATTTCAGCGTGTAGCTACCTGTCTGACGGGGGGCGCGGAAAGACCCCAGAGAGGCACCTGCCTCTGGCGGCAGCCCATCCTTCTTGGCTTCTTCGAGGTCGATTGCTCGCACTGTCTCGTTAGAGAGATCAATCACGCTCGTGGGTTTAAGCGGATCGATGCCGAGCGCCAGTTGATTGCTGGAAAGGACACTGACGCTCAGATCGCCGCGCTCGTTGGCGCAACCAAGGAGTTCGATGAGCTTGGTTGCCGTGATGAAAGACACTTGAGCCATTGGTTCCTCCAAGGAAATCGACACAGCGCATTTCTATCTCCCTTCCTTACAAGCGTCAACCTGCCTTATAAGGTAGCTAGGATTAACCCATCGCCCGCCCTTGGTAGGATCGCCAAGTCACGCGAGAGGCCGGCATGCTTTCTTGTGCCCCCGAGGGGGAATTCCTTTCTCTGCCACGTAAATCGAGCCACTCGCGTGATCGACCCGAAGCTACGGCCCGGTACTACTCCCGTCCTAAAAATAGCGCCATTTTTGTCACCCTAGATAAACAGACACTTTTATTTAGCTCAAAGGCCGAATAAGTTCGGCTAATGGAACCAAACACCCTCTCAGACCTGGCGAACAAAGAACCCTTGGCGGGGTTCAGGATTGCTGAAAGGTGGGGCGTGGTGGCTGAGCCGGGCTACCAAGCTGTCCCCGACGTTTTGCTGTTGAAGCAGCGCGAATTGGAGATCACCAGCGAAGAGCTCAATGTCCTGCTGAATTTGACCGCCCATTGGTGGCGGCCGAAGGATTTCGTTTTTCCTGGTGTTTCCACAATCGCGAACCGCATGGACGTTTCCAAACGCACCATCCAGCGCATTGTAGGTTCCCTGACGAAGAAGGGCTTTGTGCGCAAAGATCGCACCGTTGACGGAAAGATCTTTTTCGATCTCTCGCCGCTTGAGGAGAAGCTGAGACCCTTTGCTGAAAAGACACTTGCTGAGAGGCGACGGCTGCGCCTTTTGGCAGAGCTAGACACCCCAAGGCGGGACGTCATAGATGGAAAAGTTTGAAGTTTCTATTTGGGGACTGCATGTCCAAGCAGAGGGGTCGATCGGAATCATCGGCGCCGTGGCGGTCGTGGCGATCCTTTTGATCATGATCCGCATCGCCAGGAGGCCCCGCCTGGAGCCGCCCAAAGGAGCTAAGTCGAGGTTACCGGAGCCAATGTAAGATCGCTCCCTTTGAGAGGCAAATGTCCAGACCTTGTGACTACTGTGGTAGTTTAGGCGAATTCATAACAAAGAACGGGCGGCGAGTTTTCATCTGCTCAAACCCTGGCTGCCGATACGGTCGATCGGCTCTTGCGGTGCGTGGCTTTGAGGGATTCCGACGAAGCGAAGATAGTTGCTGCTACCCCACGCTATGCCCCAAGGGCTGCGGGAATCGAGTATTTTTCATCAGGCACAATGGCGGCAGCGTGTGGGTCGATCCTCCCCTAGGATGGCCATGGCCAGTACATGGCTGCTTCGACGAGGGCCGCGCGTCACGTTCGACAATTGCGGCGAAGTCTTACCTTGGCCAGCGAAACGGCGCCGGCTTACGGTTTGGCGTCGTAAAGGAGACATGGGGCTCCCGGTACGCGGGGTCGATGGTGAGGGTGGAGGGCGGCACGGACCTATATCTCAGACTTAAGGGGAAGGACGCTGGGTTGTTGGCTGGACAACTAGCTTTTTACGATCCCGCTAAGCGCACGCTGACGGACATCGAGCACGAACATCATTCGTTCGCAGTGGATACCCTACTTCAACAGGGCCAGGACGCCGACACCGACCACGGCGTCGAGTGCCCCTTCTGCAAGGTCATGGTGGGAAGGGATGAGCTGTTACATCATATCGTGACTGAGCATGAAACCGAGGCGTTGCGGTAGGCCAATCGAGCTGTGTAACGGGACTGTGCTACAAACCGTGGACGCCAGTCAAAAAAACATATAAATTTCAAATAGGTGGTCGACGCCGAGCGCAATCCGCCTCTGGGCACCATCATTTTAAAAACTCCAAGCGCTTATGGCGTGACCACCTGATCGCTATCAATCGCATGCGCCTGTTGCACGGGCGTTCGCGTGTCGTCGCTTAGGTTTTCTTGTCGCCATCGGGATTTGGTGCCGGTGCCTCTCGCACGTCTCGTGGTGGCGGATCGACATGCTCAGGCTCTGACGGTGCTTCCTTGTCCGGCCGACGGACGGGTGGCTGCGGGCCGGGCTTCGGCCGTGGTTCTTGGATCTTGGCTGGCATATCCAGTTAACCGCAACCACAGGCTCTTGTTCCCTTGTGTCTTAAAGAACCGGGAGGCCGAAGCCTTCTGTCGGCTTGGTGCGGGTGCCCGCCCTGTCACAAGGATCGATGGACGGAACGACTTTGCCTTCGCCGGGCTTGTGGAGGATTCAATTTGCTTGGTGATCCCACAACCCTAGGGCAAACTCCCTGCCGGGGCTGCAGGAGGTGAAATGAGAGCACGCGCAGCAACGCTTGGGGATCTCGAGGATGTCTTCCATGGCCTGTCGAAGCGGATGTCGGACGAGTACGCGGCGGCCGGCAAGGACAGCAAGATCGCCTACGACAATCTGATGATGAATTTGAAGGAAGGCCGCGCGCACGCGCTTGTCGAGGGCGAGAAGGCCGTGGCGATCATCGCCTGGCATGAAAACAGCGACGCCGCCGATACGCTGTTCGCCGCGCGGGAGGATTTCTTCCGCGGCTCGACCGTCCGTTTCTGCAAGCGGCATATCAGGCATATCCAGGCGCTTGCCGGCAACCTTCCCATCCACTCGCGCAGTTGGCTCCAAGGGCCCGATGTCGCCAGGTGGTTCGGCATTATCGGCTATGTCGAGCGCGGCCAGGAAAACGGCGCAAAGCTGTTCGAATTGCCGCCTGCGCGCTGAATAGAAATTCTACCGCACCGCGAACGCCGCCTGCACCGCCCGGTTGACCGTCACCGGCAGGATCGACATGTGGTTTTCGCCGGCATGGAGTTCGAAGCTTGCCCGCAGGCCCGGGAGCGCGTCGAGGCGTTCCGCCATCGCCCTGGCGAATTCGTCGGTAAGGATGAGCTTTTTCTGCGCCAGGCGCTTTTCCTCGTCTTCCGCGCCGACCTGGAACGGCGCCAGCTTTTCGGTCTCATACTCTCCGGCCGACAGGATTACGTCGGCTTTCAGGCAGTCGGGAACAGCGGCTTCGAACCTTTCGAGAAAGCGGTCGATAACGCGATCTTCCCAATAGATGGCAGGGCTGGCCGCAATGAAGGTGCTGAATGAGAGCGGGCGGGTAAACAGGGCGTAGAGCGCGAACAGGCCACCGAAAGAGTGGCCGTAAAGTGCTTGGCGGCTCTCATCGATCCTGGTCCGGCTGGCGACCCACGGCTTCAGCTCGGCTTCGATGAAGGCCAGAAAATCCCCCGCCCCGCCGGTCCTGACTTCCGGCGTGCCCTCGTGGAAGGGCGGATAGGTCCTGCCCGGAGGGAGCCCCAGATCCCATGAGCGGCGCAGCGGGTCATAGGCGCCCTCGACGGGGTAGCCGATGGCGACGATGACGCCCCAGCCGACATTGGTGCCAGCGGGATAGAAGGCCTGTGCGCGCATCGCGTCGACCGCCGTGGCGATAACCGCGTTGCCGTCGGTCATGTAGAGCACCGGCCAGCCGGCCTCGGGCATTGGCCCGGACGGCACATGGATGAAGATCCGCCAGGGATCGCCGCCGCGTTTGCCAACGAAGTCGTGGACGGTGGTGTCGGCAATCAAGGCTGGCGTCGCCATCGGCTTGGATATCTCCACGGGACAAGGCTCAGCGGCGGCGCAAGAGCCACATCAGGACGGGGCCGCCGATCAGCGTCGCGACGAGGCCGGCCGGGATCTGGCGCGGGAAGATGGCGGTGCGGCCGATCCAGTCGGCGCAGACCATGATCAGCGCGCCGGCAAGCATCGCGCCGATCGCTTGCGGCAGCGCACGCGACAGGCCAAGGCGCCACGCCAGGTGCGACGCCATAAGGCCGATGAAGGTCAGCGGCCCGACGACCAGGGTCGAGGCGGCGGTGAGCGCTGCCACCATCAAAAGCACCAGCAGCCGTGTTGCCTTGAGGTTGACCCCGAGGCTTTGCACCGCGGCGGAGCCGAGCGGCAGCATGTCCAGCCAGCGCAGGAAGAACGGTGCGAGCAGGAACAGGCAAAAGGCAAACGTCGAGGTCAGAAGCGCCGAGCCGGCGTCGACGCCGTAGGTCGAGCCGGTGAGCCAATTGAGCAAAAGCATGGCGCGCGGATCGCCCGTGGCGGTGAGCACCAGGATCAGCGCGTCGAACAGGGCCGTCAAGGCGACACCGGCAAGCAGCAGCCGCTCTGGCGCATAGGCGGTACGGCGGCCGATCGCCAGCGTCACCAGAAGGGCGGCGAAGGCGCCGATCGTGGCGGCCAGGGTCTGTACCGGGCGGCTGGCATCGGCGAGCGCGAACAGCGCCATCATCATGCCGAGCGCAGCACCGGCGCTGATGCCGAGCACTTCGGGGCTGGCCATCGGATTGCCGGTCAGCCGCTGCATCATCAGCCCGGCCAGCGCCAGCATGGCGCCGGCGGCAAGTGCCGCGGACACTCGAGGCAGCCGCCAGGCCAGCAAGGGCCGCAGCTGATCGCCGGACGCGAATGTCCAACCATCGGTGCCCGGCGCGTAGAGCAGCGCCAGCACGAGCAGCAAAAGCAGGAGGCCGCCGATCGCCGCCAGCACAAGGCCGGGCCTTTTCGTTCTGGGCAAGCGCTCGGCGGCGAGTGCCGGTGCTTCCGCGCCAAGCGCGAGGCGCGGCAGAAGCCAAAGAAGCAGAGGCGCGCCGAGAAGCGCCGTCATCGCGCCGGTCGGCAGCAGGTCGCCCTGTGGCCCGGTCGCGACCTGCACTCCCTGGTCCGCGGCCCACAGCAGTGCCGCGCCGAGAAGCGGCGCCATCACCAGTTGCTCGCCGAGCCGGCGGGCGCCGCCGATGCGCGCGAGCGTGGCGGCGGCAAGGCCGACGAAGCCGATGACGCCGACGGCGGCAACGACGAAGGCGATCAGGGCGACCGCCGCCGCCAGTCCGGCGAAGCGATAGGCACCGAGCGGGACGCCGAGGCTGCGCGCGCCTTCGTCGTCGAGGCCAAGCAGGGTCAGCGGCCGCACCATGAGGCCGATCGCCAGCGCGGCACCGCCAAGGCGCGGCAAAAGCCACAGCGTTGCCGACCAGTCCTGCTGGCCGAGCGAACCGGCGCCCCAGAGGAACAGGCTGGCCAGCCATTCATGCCGAAGCACCACAAACGCAGCACCGATGGCGCCGGCATAAAGGCTGACGACCAGCCCGGCCAACACGACCGAAAGCGGCGACAGGCCCTTGTGCCAGGAGAGCGCCAGGACCGCCGCAAGGGCAGTGAAGGCGCCGGCAAGCGCCACCCATTCGCGGCCGAAGGCAAGCAGCGACGGCGCCAGAAGCGTCGCCAGCGCCAGCGCCAGATAGGCGCCGGCCGAGACGCCGACGGTTTCGGGCGAGGCGAGCGGATTGCGCAAAACCTGCTGCAGCACCGTCCCGGCCAGTCCGAGGGCCGCACCGCAGAGAAGGCTGACGGCGAGCCGGGGCAGGAAGGCGTAGTGAACGAGCACCTGCCTGATATCCTCGATATCGGGGCTTGCGAGCGCCCCCAGCCAGAGTGCCGGCGGCAATTGCACGCTCATGTTGGAGAGGGTCGCGGCGCCGGCCGCGCAGAGAAGCACGACGCAAAGCAGGATCGCGCCCAGGGGATATCCGCCTGGTATGCGAGGCGACGGGGTGCGACCGCGGACGAGGACGGCATTGTCGGGCAAGATCGCTTCCTGCTCAACCACGGGCGGTCTCCGCCGTCAGCGCCGCGGCCAGCAGGCGGGCAAAACGGCTCGCCGAGGGCAGCGTGCCGAACATCAGCACCGCAGGCAGGCGCATGATCGAGCGCTTGCGCACGAACGGCATGGCATTCCAGACCGGGCTCTCGGTCAGCGTTCCGCCCGCCCCTTCGGGCAAGGGTTCGAGATAGGCAAGGCGCGCATCATCAGACGTTGCCAGCCCGTCGATGCCGACAGTTGCAAATCCCCAGTAATTAGTCTCTCCGGCCCAGGCGTTGCGGATGCCGATGCGGTCGAACACCGCCTGAAACAGGCTTTTTTCGCCATAGACGCGCACATTGCGCGGATCGAGGAAGCTGACGACATAGATCGGCCGCGCCGAAAGCGGTTCCAGCTGCTGCTTGATGGTCGAAAAATGCGCCTCCGTCGCCGCTATCAGCGCCTCGCCCTCCCTTTCCTTGCCGACAAGCCTCGCCAATTGCCGGGTCGCCTCGATGGCGCGCTGATAGGGCTGACCGTCGGGCGTATAGATGCCGATCGTCGTCACCGGTGCCACGCGCTCGAGCAGCGGCTTGATGCCGTCGAGATAAGGGATGGAGAGGATGATGTCGGGACGAAGCTGTTGCAGGAATTCGAGATTGGGCTCCAGGATCGTGCCGATGTCGGCGACTTGGGGCGGCAGCGGCGGCTCGACCACCCACCTTTCCCAGACCTCACGGTCGGCGATAGCGACCGGCGTGATGCCGAGCATGAGCAAGGTCTCCGCCAAGCCGTCATCGAGGCAGACGATGCGCGGCGGGCTGGCCGCGGCTGGCGTCACGACGCCGGTGAACGGCAGAGTGAACAGCGCGAGCGCGTGGCGACGCGTGATCCGGACGCGCGGACGATTGACCTCTCCTGGCCGGGGTTGATGATCTGTATTCAACTTGGCTTGCCTGTTGCCCGGGGCCCTGGTCTCCGGCGACCAATCCGAGTTGACTATTAAACAGGATATTCTTAGTCAAGTTTTAAGACGAGGCCGGCGGCGACAAACCCCAAGAAGGCAGGTGACGCGATCCGGCAACAGCTCCTAAAATCCGTCAGCAAACTATCCCCGAAAAGGGGCCGGAGGCGGTGCCGGGCGCATCCGCCACAGCGTGATCGGGTTGCGCTCGGCAGGCGTTGATGGTTTGTTGCCGGTCAGCGGAGATCAAGTGATGCGAGAATCCATGGGTCAAGACGAATACGGGTCGGCGAACCCCTTCGATCCGGACGACCTGCCGAATTTGAACGCGATCGGACCAGGGATCGGCAATAACGACTTCGAGAAGTACGCGGTCGCCGTGATCATCGTGTTCGGCGCCCTGATCATCGGCGGCTTGATGGCCGCGTCGATGACTTTCGGCCACCGCAACGGGTTCCTGTTCGCGCTGGGCGGTGCCACGTCGGCCTGGATATCGGGAAACGCGCTGCTGCTCGACCGGCCACGCATCTATGCGCTGTTCGTCGGCATCGCCGCCTTGATGCTGATCGCGTCGACCATCACGCTGGTGACCTGACGGCTCCCGGGCCATGAGGCGGAGGCCGGTCCCGAAAGGCGGAATCCGGCCTCATGCGGAAAGCAACGGTCTTGCGGCCTATCAATATCCGAGCGCTTCGCCGGCTGCCGCGCGGCTGTCGATGGCGCCATTGTAGCGCGCGCCGCCGCCCTTCTCGATTTCCGCCAGGCTCTTGCCGCCGACGAGAATGCCCGCCGCCTGGCCCCAGCTCTGGTCACTGAGATCAAGGCGATAGCCCATCCCGGCCAGCAGTCTTTCTGTATCCGGCGAAAGGCCGAACGGCTCGACATAGACGGTATCGGGCAGCCATTGGTGATGAATGCGCGGCGCGTCGATCGCCTCCTGGATGTTCATGCCGTGGTCGATCACGTTGACGATGGCTTCCAGCGTGATGGTGATGATGCGCGAGCCGCCTGGGCTGCCGATGACCATGAACGGCTTGCCATCCTTGGCCACCACGGTCGGGCTCATCGAGGACAGCGGCGTCTTCTTCGGCTGGATGGCATTGGCCTCGCCCTGGACGAGGCCATAGAGGTTGGGCACGCCGGGTTTCTGGGTGAAGTCGTCCATCTCGTTGTTGAGCAGGATGCCGGTGCCGTCGGCGACCACGCCGGCACCGAACGAACCGTTGAGCGTGTAGGTGACCGCGACCGCGTTGCCGTCCTTGTCGATGATCGAATAATGCGTCGTCTCCTTCGACTCGCCGAAGCCCTTCGGCATCAGATCCTGCGACACGCCGGCGCGGAACGGATCGATCTTGTCGCGGATGTCCTTGGCATAGGCTTTGTCCAGCAGCCTGGAGACGGGATTGTCGACGAAATCGGGATCGCCGAGCGCGGAGTTGCGGTCGACATAGGCGTGGCGCATCGCCTCGACCATGACGTGGACGGTCTCGGCCGAGCCGGCGCCGAGATAGGACAGCGGATAGCCTTCCAGCACGTTGAGGATTTCGCAGATGATGACGCCGCCTGAGCTCGGCGGCGGCGAAGAGATGATCTCGTAGCCGCGATAGGAGCAGGTGACGGGCTTCAACTCGCGCACCGCGTATTGTTCGAAATCGCCCTTGGCCAGGATACCGCCCTTGGCGCCGCTCGCCTTGACGATGGCGTCGGCGATGGCGCCCTTGTAAAAGGCATCGGGACCTCTCTCGGAAATGGCCGAGAGCGACGCGGCAAGGTCGGGCTGAACCAGCTTCTCGCCGACGCCATAGGGCTTGCCATCGGTTTTGAGGAAGGCCGCCGCCGCCGCTGGGTCCTTCGCCAACCTTTCGGCGCTGCCGGCGAACGAAGCCGCATCGCCCTGGTTGAGGACGAACCCATCTCTGGCATAGGCGATCGCCGGCGCCATCAGGTCCTGCCTGGACAAGGTGCCATATTTCTGGCGCGCCATCTCGAAACCAGCCACCGAGCCTGGTACGCCGACCGCGAGATAGCCGTCCAGGCTAGCGCCCTTCACCGGGTTGCCGTCCTTGTCGAGATACATGGTCTTGGTCGCGGCAAGCGGCGCCCGCTCGCGGAAATCAAGGAAGGTCGATTTGCCGTCCTTGAAGCGGATGGTCATGAAGCCACCGCCGCCGATATTGCCGGCATTGGGATAGACGACGGCCAAGGCATAGCCGACGGCGACAGCCGCATCGACGGCATTGCCGCCCTTTTTCAACACCTCGACGCCGACTTCGGAAGCCAGATGCTGGGCCGTGACGACCATGCCGTTCTCGCCCTTGGCCGGTGCCGGCGACGCGGCGAAAGCCGATGGCGAAAAGGTGAAGGCGATGGAAAGACCGAGGGCGATCAATGTCCTACGGGTGAGATGCATGGCGGGTTCTCCAAGTGATGCTTGCCTAGAAGAGCTACTTGGAGCGATCGAGTCCATCTTCAATGAAGACATTCACGGGTTGGTGACTGCTCGCTTGTGGTGGAGATGCAGGGCAGAGGAGGCGTGAAGGACCGCCAACTTTCGGACGTCGGCGCGACAGCGTCCCCTCTGTCCTGCCGGACATCTCCCCCGCAAAGGGGAAGATCGGCTCTACCTCAAACGATCCCGCCGGAACCACCTGCGACGGCTGGCCGCTCCGCCGCGACCTTGGCGCGATAGCCCGCCGCCCGGTATGCGGCGACCGGATCGATGGCGCCACCTGTCTTCAGCCGTGCCATGGCAAGGATCGGCTCGACATCGGTTCGGTAGGCCGCCTTCAGCGTCTGCGTCGCCATCAGAGCGTCATTGCCGTCCTGGAACCCCTCAAGCGCCTTTCGGTCGACCAGCAGCGCCTGCGCATAGGCGCGCTGCACCTCGACCGCCGACAGCATCAGGCTTTCGATCGGATCGGTGACATTGTGGCTCTGGTCGAGCATATGGGCGGGGTCGAACCCCTCGGGGCCTGACAGCTCGGCATCGACCAATTCGTTGAAAACCAGGAACAGCCGATAGGGGTCAATCGACCCGGCATCGAGGTCGTCGTCGCCATATTTCGAATCGTTGAAGTGGAAGCCGCCGAGTTTTTTGAACTGAATCAGCCGTGAGACGATCATCTCGATGTTGACGTTGGGCGCATGATGGCCGAGGTCGACCAGGCAGAAGGCCTTGTCGCCGAGCTCCCTTGATATGATGTAGTTGGTGCCCCAGTCCTGCACGACGGTGGAGTAAAAGGCAGGTTCATACATCTTGTGTTCGGTGAACAGCTTCCAGTCGTCCGGCAGCCCGGCATAGATCTCCTTCATGGCATCGAGATAGCGCTCGAACGCCTTGGCGAAATTGACCTGGCCGGGGAAGTTGGAGCCGTCGCCGATCCACACCGTCAGCGCCTTCGACCCAAGCGTCTTGCCGATCTCGATGCATTCGAGATTGTGCTCGACCGCCTGACGACGCGTGTCGGCGTCGGCATGCGACAGCGAACCGAATTTGTAGGAAAGCGTCTGGTCCTTCGCGTCGGAAAAGGTGTTGGAGTTCATCGCATCGAAGCCAAGCCCGAAGCGGGAGGCCGCCTGCTTGAGCCGGTTCGGATCGGCCTTGTCCCAAGGAATGTGCAGCGACACGGTCGGCGTCGCCTGCGTCAATTGCTGGATGACGGCGCAATCCTCGATCTTGTCGAAAATGTCGCGCGGCTCACCGGCGCCGGGAAAGCGGGCGAAGCGGGTGCCGCCGGTGCCGACGCCCCAGGACGGGATCGCGACCGCGAAGTTTTCCACCTTGTCACGGATAGCGTCGATGGCGATGCCGCGTCGGTCGAGGCGCTCGCCGAGCGAGGCATAGTCACGCTCGAGGTCAACCTTGCGCGCGGCGTTACTGCTGGCGACGATGTCGGCGGAGATGATGGATTCGGACACTGCTGTTCCTCCCAGAATGCATTCGGTCGGCGGCGCCCCTCATCCGCCTGCCGGAAACTTCTCCCCGTATAGCGACGGGAGAGAAGGGGCCAGCGTGAGCGCCGGCGAGCGGCTACCGCGTAAAGCTCTGTGCGTTGCCGGCGTCGACGTTGATGATGTTGCCTGTCGACTTGGCCGACATGTCGGAGGCGAGGAAATAGATCGCCTCGGCGATGTCTTCCGGGAAGACGGAGCGCTTCAGCATCGAACGCGAGCGGTAGTGCTCTTCCAGATCGTCGGTCGACATCTTGTAGGCGGCGGCACGCTGTTCCTTCCACTCGCCGGTCCATATCTTCGAGCCGCGCAGCACCGCATCCGGGTTGACGACATTGACCCTGATCTGGGCTTCCGCGCCCTCCAGCGCCAGGCAGCGGGCGAGATGAATTTCGGCGGCCTTGGCGGTGCAGTAGGCGGCGGCGTTGGGCGATGCCGCCAGGCCATTCTTGGAGGCGACAAAGACGACGTTGCCGCCGATCTTCTGTACCCGGAACAGCCGGAATGCTTCTCTGGAGACCAGGAAATAGCCTGTGGACAGGATGTCCATGTTCTTGTTCCACAGCGCCAGGGTCGTCTCCTCGATCGGCGCCGACGATGCCAAACCGGCATTCGAGACCAGAATGTCGATGCCGCCGAACTCGACGGCCGTCTCGGCGAAGCCGGCGACGACCTGGTCCTCCGAGGTGACGTTGATGAGAACTGGGCGGACGAAATCCCTGCCATAGGCTTTTGCCAGTTCCTCGTTGGCGCCGGCGAGTGCCGCCTCGTCGATATCGGCCAGCACGACGCAGGCGCCTTCGCGCAGCAGGCGGTTGGCCGTGGCGCGGCCGATGCCGCCGGCGCCGCCGGTGACCAGCGCGACCTGGCCGGCGAGAGACTTCGGCTTCGGCATGCGCTGCAGCTTCAAATCCTCGAGCAGCCAATACTCGATGTCAAAGGCCTCCTGCGCCGGCAGGCCGACATAGGACGAGACGGTCGACGCACCGCGCATGACGTTGATGGCGTTGACGTAGAATTCGCCCGAGATGCGCGCTGTCGCCTTGTCGCCGGCGAAGGTGAACATGCCGACGCCGGGCATCAGATAGACCACCGCGTTGGGGTCGCGGATAGCAGGCGAGTCCGCATGCTTGCAGCTGTCGTAGTAGGCTTGGTAGCCGACACGATATTCGGCAATGTCGTCGGCGAGTCGCGCGATGACGGCATCGACGTCGGGCTTTGCGGGATCGAATTCGATCACCAGCGGGCGGATCTTGGTGCGCAGGAAGTGGTCCGGGCACGAGGTGCCGAGGGCTGCCAGCGGGCGCAAATCCCTGGAGTTCACGAATTCGAGCACGGCGGGCGAGTCATCGAAGTGGCCAAGCTTGTGGCTCTTTTCCGAGACCAGGCCGCGAATCCTGGGCATCAGCTTGGCGGCAATCGCTCGGCGGGCAGCCGCATCGAGCGACTTCACTACCTCCCCACCGAAGATCGCCACGCCTTCGGAGCGGCGCTCGAACCACTCTATCGCTTGGTTGATCACCGAAATCGTCGTTTCGTAGCACTCCTTCGGCGTATCGCCCCAGGTGAACAGGCCGTGGCTTTCGAGGATGACGCCCTTGGCGGTGGGGTGTTCGACGCAGAATTTCTCCAGCCACAGGCCGAGTTCGAAGCCCGGCCGCTTCCACGGCAGCCAGCCAATGGCACCGCCGAATATCTCGTTCGTCAGCACCCTGGAATCCTTGGCGGCGGCGATGGCGATGATGGCATCGGGATGCATGTGGTCGACAAAAGGCTTCGGCACATAGGCGTGCAGCGGCGTGTCGATCGAGGCCGCGCGCGGATTGAGGTTGAAGGTGCAGTGGGGAAGATAGCCCACCATCTCGTCCTCGTGCTCGACGCCGCGATAAAGCCCCTTCAGCGCCCGCAGCTTGTCCATGTAGAGCGTTGCAAAGCCATCAAGCTTGATCGAGGCGCTGTCGCCGCCCGACCCCTTCACCCACAGCACTTCCACATCCTGGCCGGTGAGCGGATCCTTCTGCCATATCTTCGAGGAGGTGTTGCCGCCGCCATAATTGGTGACGCGCTTGTCGGAGCCGAGCGTGTTCGAGCGATAGACCAGCAGCTCGGGCTCGCTCATCCCCTTCGCCTTCGCGTCGTCCCACAGATTGGCGAGGCGCGAGCCGGAGCGCTTGTCGAGCATAGTAATCCTCCCTTTGGAGCGCGCACCATGCGCTCCTTTTTCGCTCGGGAATGTCTACGCAAGAGGCGAGCTTGTCAATCACAAACGATCAATATCAATCATATTGCACTGCACAATGAAATTATATGATCGGAAATGATTGACACTGCTCGGTTTGGGTGCCTAGATGCTCAGGCAGGGAGGAACCATGCACGAAAAAGAGCGCCACAGGATCATTCTGTCCGCCGTCCAGGAAAAACCTGTGGTGACGGTGCAGGAAATGGTCGACCTGACGGAATCGTCCGAGGCGACGATCCGGCGCGACATCGCGGCTCTCCATGTCCAAAAGCGCCTGCGCCGTGTGCGCGGCGGTGCTGAAGCAATATCGCCGCCGCAGTTCATCGGGCTGGCCGGCCGGCCCTTCTCCGTCAACGAAACGCTCAACGCGGCGCAGAAGCGGGCGATCGCTCGTGAAGCGGTCGAGTTGTGCAAGGACGGCGAGCCGATCATCATCAATGGCGGTACCACCACCTTCCAGATGGTGCATTTCCTGACCGGCCTCCGCATGCCGATCTTCACCAATTCGTTCCCGATCGCCGAGCACCTGCTCAAGCACTCCAAGAACACGGTCATGCTGTCGGGCGGCACCATCTATCGCGAGCAGAACATCATCCTGTCGCCCTTCGACAATGACGTGACGCGCAATTTCTACGCACGCCGCATGTTCATGGGCGCTCAGGGACTGGGGCCGCTCGGCCTGATGGAAGGCGATCCACTGCTGATCCAGGCGGAGCAGAAGCTGATCGACCAGGCCGACGAGTTGGTGGTGCTGGTCGATTCCTCGAAATTCCGCAAACGCTCCAGCCTGATCCTGTGCGGTCTTTCGCGCATTGCCACCGTCATCACCGACGACGGCATCGAGGACCGCGAGGCAAAGATGCTGGAAGCCGCGGGGGTGACGTTGATCGTCGCCCGCAAGTCGACAAAAGAAGAATCTTCACTGCAGGCCTGAGACACCTCACGCCCGCAGCGGCGATGGAATGCAACGCTCAAGGGAGGAAATTCGATGAGCTTCTTGAAGAAACTGATGGTGACGGCGGCCTTCTCGGCCGCCATGTTCGTGAATGCCGCCTACGCGGAAAACGTCAAGATCGCGCTGGTGGTGAAGTCCCTCGGCAACGGCTTCTTCGATGCCGCCAACAAGGGCGCGCAAGAGGCGGCTAAGGAACTCGGCGACGTCGACATCATCTACACCGGCCCGACCAAGGCGACCGCCGAGGCGCAGATCGAAGTGGTCAATTCGCTGATCGCGCAGAAGGTCAACGCCATCGCGATTTCCGCGAATGACGCCGACGCGCTGGTGCCGGTGCTGAAGAAGGCGATGGAACGCGGCATCACCGTCATCTCCTGGGATTCGGGCGTCGCCAAGGAAGGCCGTCAGCTTCACCTCAATCCGTCCGACACCGGCCTGATCGGCGAGACCATCATCAAGCTCGCCGCCGACTATCTGCCGGAAGGCGGCGATGTCGCCATCCTGTCGGCTTCCTCGACCGCGACCAACCAGAATTCCTGGATCGAAGCGGCCAAGAAGGTGCTGCCGGAGAAGTTCCCCAAGATCAAGCTCGTCGCCACAGTCTATGGCGATGACGATTCGGCCAAGAGCACCGACGAGGCCAAGGGCCTGTTGAAGTCCTATCCGAACCTCAAGGCGATCATCGCGCCGACCACCGTCGGCGTCGTCGCCGCCGCCCAGGTCGTCACCGACGAGAACCTGATCGGCAAGGTCAACGTCACCGGTCTGGCGCTGCCGTCCGAGTTCAAGAAGTTCATCGACAACGGCGCCAGCCAGGCGGTTGCGCTGTGGAACCCGATCGACCTCGGCTACTCCGCCGTCTACCTCGCCCACGACCTCGCGGTGAAGAAGGAAGAGGCCAAGCCGGGTGCGACGCTGTCGATCGGCCGCGTCGGCAAGGTGACGCTCGACGACACCAACTCGGCCGCGATGGCTCCGCCCTTCCAGTTCGACAAGAGCAATATCGAGAAGTTCTCCAAGATCTATTGATCTCGGAGCCTTTCAAGTTGGCGCGGCGGGACTCACATCCCGCCGCGACTTCAAACGAACCTAGTTTCAGGGCTTGATACGGATATGGACACGACGGCCCAACATAGCGAGACCAACGAGCGGCTTCCGGCCCCCGCTCCGCGCCTGGCGCTGTCCGGCATCTCCAAGAGCTTTCCCGGCGTCCGTGCCCTGCACAATGTCAGCCTGTCGCTCTATCCCGGCCAGGTGACCGCGCTGATCGGCGAGAACGGCGCCGGCAAGTCGACGCTGGTCAAGATCATGACCGGCATCTACCAGCCCGATGCCGGCACGATCAGCATCGACGGCCAGGCCGTCGCGCTACCCAGCGCGCACGCCGCCTTCGGCCGTGGCGTCACCGCCATCCATCAGGAAACCGTGCTGTTCGATGATCTCAGCGTCGCCGAAAACATCTTCCTCGGCCATGCGCCGCGCACGCGCTTCGGCACCATCGACTGGCGCACGATGCGCAAGAATGCGCGCGAAGTGCTCGACACCATGCATGCCGGTCATATCGATGCCGATGCGCGGCTCAGGGATCTCGGCATCGCCAACAAGCATCTCGTCGCCGTCGCGCGCGCCATGTCGATCGACTCCCGGATCGTCATCATGGACGAGCCGACCGCAGCCCTTTCGATGAAGGAGATCGAGGAACTTTTCCTTTTGATCGAATTCCTCAAGGAGCAGGGCAAGGCGATCTTGTTCATCAGCCACAAGTTCGACGAGATCTATCGCATTGCCGACCGCTACACGGTGTTCCGCGACGGCGAGATGGTCGGCGAGGGCCTGATCAGGGATGCCGGCCAGAGCCAGATCGTGCGCATGATGGTCGGCCGTTCGGTCGACCACATCTTTCCGCAGCGCAAGGCCGAGATCGGCGCGCCGGTGCTTTCCGTTTCCGGCCTGTCGCATCCGACCGAGTTCAGGGATATCGGCTTCGAACTGCACAAGGGCGAGATTCTTGGCTTCTATGGCCTGGTCGGCGCCGGGCGCAGCGAGGTGATGCAGGCGATTTCAGGCATTACCCGCATAAGCGCCGGCACGATCACGCTGGATGGCAAGGCGATCGCGCCGAAATCGGCCGCGGATTCGATCGAGGCCGGCATCGTCTACGTCCCGGAAGAACGCGGCAAGCAGGGCGTGGTTATCGGCCTGCCGATCTTCCAGAATGTTTCGCTGCCATCGCTCGCCCGCACCTCCAAATCAGGCATGCTGCGGCTGGCGGAGGAGTTTTCGCTGGCCCGTTCCTACACGGAACGGCTCGACCTCAGGGCCTCCTCGCTCAGCCAGGATGTCGGCACGCTATCGGGCGGCAACCAGCAGAAGGTGGTCATCGCCAAATGGCTGGCGACGTCGCCCAAGGTGATCATCCTGGACGAGCCGACCAAGGGCATCGACATCGGCTCCAAGGCCGCCGTGCACAGCTTCATGGCCGAACTGGTGGCGCAGGGCCTGTCGGTGATCATGGTGTCGTCCGAACTGCCTGAAATTCTCGGCATGTCCGATCGCGTCGTCGTCATGCGCGAGGGCCTTGTCGCGGCGGTCTACGACAACAAGGGACTGGATGCCGAGACGCTGGTCAGGACAGCAGCAGGGATCGCGGCATGAAAGCTTTCCTCAAATACCGCGAAATCTGGCTGCTCGCGGCCATCGTCGTTTTGATCGGGCTGATCTCGACGCGCTTCCCCGCCTTTGCCGACCCCGGCAATCTGCGCCAGGTGTTCAACGACACCTCGATCCTGATGATCCTGGCGCTCGGCCAGATGGTCGTCATCCTGACGCGCTCGATCGACCTGTCGATGGCGTCGAACCTCTGCTTCACCGGCATGGCGGTGGCGATGCTGAACGCCGCGCACCCGGCGATCCCGATCCCGCTGCTGATCGTCATCGCGCTTGCAGTCGGGCTGGCGCTCGGCGCCATCAACGGCCTTTTGGTGTGGCGTCTGAACATCCCCTCGATCGTGGTGACGCTGGGCACGCTCACCATCTATCGCGGCGCCACTTTCGTCCTGTCCGGCGGCGCCTGGGTCAATGCCGACAGGATGAGCCCGGAGTTCATCGGCTTCCAGCGCGCTGCTTTCCTCGGCATTCCGGTTCTGTCCTGGATCGCTATCCTGGTGATCGCGCTGTTCTTCGTGCTGATGACGCGCACCGCGCTCGGCCGCTCGATCTATGCCATCGGCGTCAATCCGACGGCATCCGTCTATACCGGCATCGATGTCGGGCGGACCAAATTCATCGTCTTCTGCATCTCCGGGATGACCGGTGGCCTCTGCGGTTATCTCTGGATCTCGCGCTATGTGATCGCCTCGGTCGAGGTCGCCAACGGCTACGAGTTGAACATCATCGCCGCCTGCGTCATCGGCGGCATCTCGATCGCCGGCGGCATCGGCTCGGTCGGCGGCGCCGTGCTCGGCGCGCTATTCCTCGGCATCATCTCCAACGCTTTGCCGGTCATCAACATCTCGCCCTTCTGGCAGATGGCGATTTCGGGCAGCGCCATCATCCTGGCGGTCGTGCTCAACGCGCGCGGCGAACGCCAGCAGGGCCGCATCATTCTCAAGAAGGTGGAAGCGGTGACATGACCGACGTCTTTGCCCCTCGCCACATTCCCGACCGGCTCGACAAGCCGCTCTCTTCGGCGATCTTTTCCTGGGAAGCGCTGCTGGTCTTGGTGGCCATCGCCATCTTTGCCATCAACAGTTTCGCCTCACCCTATTTCCTCGATCCGTATTCGCTGTCCGATCTCACCTTCAATTTCACAGAGAAGGGCCTGATCGCGTTCGCCATGGCGCTACTGATTATTTCCGGCGAGATCGACCTGTCGGTGGCCGCCATCATCGCGCTCGCCTCGACCATGATGGGCATGGCGGTGCAGGCCGGCGCCGGCACGCCAGTGCTTGTCCTGATCGGCATCGTCGTCGGGCTCGGCTGCGGCGCCTTCAACGGACTGCTGGTCACGCGCCTCGGCTTGCCTTCCATCGTCGTCACCATCGGCACGATGAGCCTGTTTCGCGGCATCGCCTTCATCACTCTCGGCGACCAGGCCTACAAGGGCTATCCCGAAAGCTTCGCCTTCTTCGGCCAGGGTTATGTCTGGTGGGTGGTGTCGTTCGAACTGGTGCTCTTCCTCATCGCCGCGGTGGTCTACTGGTTCCTGCTGCACCGCACGAGTTTCGGCCGCCGGGTCTTCGCGATCGGCAACAATCCGGTCGCGGCGCAGTTTTCCGGCGTGCGCGTCGGCCGCATAAAATTCATCCTGTTTTGCCTGACCGGCCTGATGTCGGGCATCGCCTCCGTGCTGATCACGTCGCGGCTCGGCTCGACGCGTCCGTCGATCGCGCAGGGCTATGAGCTGGAGGTCATCACCATGGTGGTGCTCGGCGGCGTCAGCATCCTCGGCGGCGCCGGCAGCATCGTCGGCGTGGTGCTTGCCGCCCTGATCATGGGGCTGGTGACCTTCGGGCTCGGCCTGCTCAACGTGCCCGGCATCGTCATGTCGATCTTCATCGGCCTGCTGCTGATCACCGTCATAGCGCTGCCGATCGTCTGGCGGCGGCTGCGCGGGGGACGCCTGGCCTGATGCCCGAGAAATACGCATTCAAGATGATGCTCAAACCCGGCATGAAGGCCGAGTACAAAAAGCGCCACGATGAAATCTGGCCGTCGCTGGTCGCGTTGCTGAAGCAGGCCGGCGTCTCCGACTACTCCATCCATCTCGACGAGGAGACGAACATCCTGTTCGGCGTGCTGTGGCGGCGCGATGGCCACGGCATGGACGATCTGCCGAAGCATCCGGTGATGCAGCGCTGGTGGGCTGAAATGGCCGACATCATGGAGACGAAACCGGATAACGAGCCGGTGGCGGTGCCGCTGGAAATGATGTTCCATATGGAATGAGCGCGGTCCGCCATATCGCCGTCATCGACATCGGCAAGACCAACGCCAAGGTGGCGCTGGTCGATCTCGCCACATTGAGCGAGGTGAAGCTGCGCCGGGTGGCGAACGCGCCGGTGCGACAAGCGCCCTACCCGCATCACGATGTCGACGCGCTGTGGGCGTTCATCCTCGACAGTCTTGCCGACCTCAATCGCGAACAGCGCATCGACGCAGTTTCGATCACCACGCATGGCGCGACCGGCGTGCTGGTCGATGCCACGGGCGAGCTGGTGCTGCCTGTCCTCGATTATGAATACGATGGGCCCGATGAACTGGCGTCCGACTATGACGCGATCCGCCCGCCCTTCTCCGAGACCGGCACGCCGCGCCTGCCGCTCGGCCTCAATCTCGGCGCGCAATTCTTCTGGCAGCAGCAAAGTTTCCCGACGGAGTTCGCCAGGGCCGCCGCGATGCTGATGTACCCGCAATACTGGGTGCGGCGCCTGACCGGCGTGGCCGCCAACGAGGTCACCTCGCTCGGCTGCCACACCGATTTGTGGAACCCCTGGGCGGGGGATTTTTCGGCGCTGGTCGATCGCCTGGGCTGGCGCGAGCTGATGGCTCCCGTACGGCCGGCCAGGGACCGGCTTGGCTCGATCCTGCCCGCGCTTGCGGAGCGGACCGGGCTCGATCCACAAACCCCGGTCTTTTGCGGCCTACACGATTCCAACGCCTCGCTGCTGCCGCATCTCCTGTCAGATGCGCCGCCCTTCTGCGTGGTCTCGACCGGCACCTGGGTGGTGTCGATGGCGGTCGGCGGCAAGACGGTAGCGCTCGATCCGGCAAGGGATACGCTGGTCAATGTCAATGCGCTCGGCAACCCCGTGCCCTCTGCGCGGTTCATGGGCGGCCGCGAATTCTCGCTGCTGACCGAGGGCTCGGCGCAGAGCTGGAGCGACAGCGATGTCGCCGCGGTGCTGGCGCGCAAGACGTTGCTTTTGCCTTCGATCCAGCAAGGCTCGGGGCCGTTTCCGCATCACACCGCCGCCTGGCGCAAGGGCGAGGCGATCCCACCCGGCCAGCGCTTTGCCGCCATCTCCTTCTATCTGGCGCTGATGACGGCGACCTGCCTCGACCTCGTCGGCGGCGATGGCCCGACGACCGTCGAGGGGCCTTTCGCGCGCAATCAATTGTTCACGCGGATGCTCGCCGCGAGCACTGGCCGCGCCGTCATCGCATCGGAAGCCGCTACCGGCACCAGCATCGGGGCCGCCCTGCTTGCATCGGACCAGCGCGCGGCGCATGGCAAAGGTCAAACACTGGAGCCGCCGGCCGATCCGGCCTGGGCGGAATATATCAGCGCGTGGCGAGCAGCCGTCGAGGCTATTGGCTGATCAGAGAATTCGCTTACCGAAGGCCGACATGACGAAGTTGACCGTGTCGCTACCGATCCTGGGCTCCAGATCGGTACTCAGGCCGGAGACATCCATCGACAGCAGCCCGCCGGAAAGCGCTATCGCCTCCATCGCCTGATGCGTCTCGCGCACGGTGAGGCCGCCGGAGCCAGCCGCCCAGCCGGCGAATTCGGTCGCAGTGGGCGAATAGCTGACATGAAACCCTTGCGTGCCCGAGGTGGCGATGCGGATTGCCTCGTGCATCAGGTCGCGCATGCCCATGGCGTCGATATCGGTCATCGTGAAGGCCGAGACGCGCGAATCCTTCAACACCCGCACTTCCGCCGGGTCGGCATGGCGCAGTCCGATGACGACGACGTTTTCCGGCGACAGCTGCGGCTGCAGCGCGCCCGGCTTGTGGTCGAGGCCAAGCGAGCGCGCCAGTACCGACACTTCCGGCAAGTCGATGCCATCTTCGTCCTCCGGCATCAGCGCGGCGATGGAATCGATCCAGATCAGGCCGAAGGAGTGGGTCGCGCGGGCCGTTGCGGTCAGCGCCTTGTGCGCGATGCGACGATCGGCGCCCGCGGCGAACCGGATCAGGCCCGAGGGCGGCCGATCGACATCGGCCAGTTCGACGACGTCGAAATTCATCGCCTCCAGCCGGGCGCCGGTTGCTTCGCGCGCGAGGATGCGAGCCGCTTCCGCTTCGGCCGAGATCGACACCATCTTGCGGCCGGAGAAATCCGCGACATCGTGCATCGGTGCTTTTTCGACATATTCCGAGGTCATCGCCAGAAGCATGGCGCCGTAGCTCATGCGGAAGGCGACGCGGTCACCAACGGCGAGCGGCGGGTCGGCATCCTGCACATCGAGCAGCAGATGGTCACTCGAGGCGCCGAGCACCCTTATCCCCTTGGCGATCGGGATCAGCCCCTCGACCAGCACATCCTCGCGGCCGATATTGGCGATGGCACGCAACCTGTCGCCTTCGTCGGGAAAGACCGGCTGGTTGCCGAAGGCATCGTAGCCGGAGGTGCCGATCGGCCGCGACGGCTTGAGCTTGACCTCGATGACGTCGCTGGTCAGCCGGCAGGCATCGGGTTCGAGTTCGGCCCATGGCACATCGCGGAAGGTCTCGACACCGCCCTGCAGGATCGCCTCGCCGATGCGCAAATTGTTGATGCCGGCCGGCAATTTGCCTTCAAGCAGCAGCGGCAGGGATGACGACGCGCCGCCGGAGATGAAGTCCAGGCTTTTCCCGGACAGGCGTTCGGTCTTGTAGGCATGAGCGACGAGCTGGCCGAGATTTTCCTCCGTCGGCATGATGGCGCCAAAGCAACCGAGATTGGTGCCGATGCCGGCGATGCGTACGCCCTTCATGTCGAGAATCCGCTCGACCGTGGGGATGAGGTCGTTCGGCCAGATGCCTTCGCGGAGGTCGCCGAGATCGATCATCAGCATGATGTCGTGGACGCGGCCCATACGCTCGGCGATGCGCGAGATCTCGCGGATGATCGTCAGCTCCGACTGCAGGCTGACATCGACGGTGCGCACCACCTCCTCGACGCGCGCCATCGGCGGGCTGCGCAACAGCATGATCGGCGCGCTGATACCGCTGTCGCGCAGCCGGCGGATGTTTTCGAAACGCGACTCGGCGATCCCGGAGACGCCGCCGCGCAGCATGGCGCGCGCCACCTGCGGCATGCCGCAAGTACCCTTGGTGACGCCGAACACCTTGATGCCGGACAATGCGCAGCGGTCAACAATGGTGCGTGCGTTGCGCTCGATACGGCCGAGGTCGATGGCGACTTGCGGTCCCGACATCCTATCCCCTGTAGACCAGGCCTTGCGGGTCGATCTCCGGGCTGCGGCCGGCGATGAGGTCGGCGAGAAATTTTCCCGAGCCGCACGCCATGGTCCAGCCGACATGGCCGTGGCCGGTGTCGAGGTAAAGGTTGCGGTATTTCGCCTGGCCGATGACCGGCACCGAGTTCGGCATCATCGGCCGCAAACCTGCCCATAGCTCGGCCTTCTTCTCGTCGAAAGCACCGGGGAACAGGTCCTTGCCGGTTCTGAACATGGTGGCGAAGTCGCTGGGTTTGTGGGTGCGGTCGAAGCCGGTGAATTCGGCGGTCGAAGCCAACCGCAATCGATTGCCGAGGCGCGAATAGGCCATCAGCTGATCCTCGTCGGCGCCGCCCATGGTCGGGCCTTTGCTCTCATCCTCCAGCGGAATCGTCGCGGTATAGCCCTTCACCGGATAGACCGGCAGGTCGATGCCGTAGCGCCGGCCGAGCAGGCCGCTCTCCGGCCCCATCGATATGACCACCGCATCGCCGGCGACCGGTCCGGACGAGGTCATCACGGCGCGCACCCGGTCGCCTTCGATGTCGAGGCCCTCGACCGTCGTCCCATAAACGAATCTCACGCCGAGCTTTTCGGCGGCATAGGCAGCGAGGTTTTCCACGAACTGCCGGGAATCACCGGTCTGGTCGATCGGCGAGTAGACACCGCCGGCGATCTTTTCCTTCACCCCGGCAAGACCTGGTTCAAGCTCGACCAGCCGGTCGCGGCCGACGATCTCGATGGGCAGGCCATGCTCGGCCAGATAGCGGTAATTGTCGGTGCCGGTGTCGAGACTGTGCTGCGAGCGGAAGAAGTAGAGGATGCCCTTCTTGCGCTCGTCATAGTGGATGCCGGTATCGGCGGATATGGCGTTGATGCAGTCGCGCGAATAGAGCGCCAGCCGCAGCTTGACCTGGCTGTTTGCCCGCAGGCGGGCCACCGTGCACTGGCGAAGGAAGCGCAGGCTCCAGGCGAGGAAATAGGGATCGAAGCGCAGCCGCACCTTGATGCCGAGATCATGATTGTAGAGCCCGCGCAGGAACGTCTTGAGTGCCGCGGGCGAGGCCCAGGCGGTGGCGTCACCTGGAGACACCAGCCCGGCATTCGACTGGCTGGTGCCTCGCGCCGGCGCCGCATGACGCTCGATCACGGTGACCTCGTGGCCGTCGGCGGCCAGATAGTAGGCTGCCGCCGTACCGACGACGCCGGCACCAAGCACCGTTATCTTCATGCCATCCCCCAAAGCTCATTGCGGCACCGCGCCTCCACGCTGTGTCGCGAACACTTGCATAGCGCGTCGCCGCGCGCCTTGCGAGCCCTGGGCTTGTGAGCCCCTGGGGAAAGCGCGCTCAGCCCCGCGCGGAGTTCTTGCTGGTCAGGATGCGTTCCCAGGACAGCGCGTCGTTGACGATCTGGTCGAGATCGTCGCGTTGCGGGGTCCAGCCCAGTTCGGACCGGGCGAGATCGGAATTCGCAACCACCGCCGCGGCATCCCCGGGACGCCGGTCGCCCATCCTGACCTCGAAATCATGGCCGAAGGCACGCCGCACGCTTTCGATCACCTCGAGCACCGAATAACCGTGGCTGTAGCCGCAATTGGCGACGAGGCTGGCGCCCCCGGCGCGCAGCCGCTGCAAAGCCAGGCGATGCGCGGCGGCCAGATCGCTGACGTGGATATAGTCGCGCATGCAGGTGCCGTCCGGCGTCGGATAGTCGGTACCGAAGACCTGCATGAAGGGTCGCTTGCCGAGCGCGGTCTCGCAGGCGACCTTGATCAGATGGGTGGCGCCCGGAGTGGACTGGCCGGTGCGGCCCTTCGGGTCGGCGCCGGCGACGTTGAAATAGCGCAGCGCCGTGTAGCGGATGTCGTGCGCAAGGGCCGCGTCGCGCAGCATCCACTCGCTCATCAGCTTGGACAGGCCATAGGGCGATTCCGGCGCCAGGCGGGCATCCTCGCGCACCGGCTCCAGCCCGGCGCCGCCATAGACGGCGGCTGTCGAGGAGAAGATGAAATTCGGCACGCCTTCGCGGACCGCTGTTTCGATCAGCGTGCGGGTCTTCGAGGTGTTGTTCTCGTAGTAGGCGAGCGGATCGGCTACCGATTCCGGCACCACGATGGAGCCGGCGAAATGGATGATGGCGTCGACATGATTGTCCCGGATGATCCCGCCGACCAATTCCTTGTCGGAGACATCGCCGACAATCAGCTTTGCCTCCGGCGCCACTGCCCATTCGAAGCCGGTGGAAAGGCGGTCGAGAACGACCACGCTTTCGCCTGCATCCAGCAATTCCCAGACCATATGGCTGCCGATATAGCCGGCGCCGCCTGTCACCAAAACCGTCATCCCAAGTCCTCGCTTACCCAAGATTTATCGGAAACTGTCTCAACAACCGCCTTACTGGAAAGCCCGGCGCATGACCATTAGAACGAGAGGTAACCGGCGTTCACTTGATGTGGCATCGTGCGGAAACAAAAGTGATCCACTGAGCGTGTCGTGAAGCGGAATAGGCCACGATCCGTCAACGTTAGGAACAGGTGTGGGGCGTGGCATTTTGACCAAAATGGCCCGGTGGACGGCCAAAAGGCCAATGATTATGATGCCGCGCAAAATTGGGAAGTCGACATGAACTATCAGCGGTTTTTCGAGGAAGCGATCGATCAGCTCCATGCCGAGCGTCGCTACCGCGTCTTCGCCGACCTGGAGCGTATCGCGGGCAAGTTTCCGCGCGCCATCTGGCGTTCCAACGGCCGCGCCGAGGAAATCACCGTCTGGTGCTCCAACGACTATCTCGGCATGGGCCAGCATCCTGACGTGATCGCCGCGTTCCAGGACGCGGCCGGCAAGATGGGTTCGGGCGCCGGTGGCACCCGCAACATTTCCGGCACGTCCAACCCGCTGGTCGAGCTCGAGCATGAGCTTGCCGACCTGCATGGCAAGGAGGCGGCACTCGTCTTCACCTCCGGTTTCGTCTCCAACGAGGCCTCGATCTCGACCATAGCGCGGCTTTTGCCCAATTGCCTGATCATCTCGGACGAGCTGAACCATGCCTCGATGATCGAAGGCGTGCGGCGCTCGGGCGCCGAGAAAAAGATCTTCCGCCACAATGACGTCGCGCATCTGGAAAGCCTGCTGCAGACCGCGGGGCGCGAACGCGCCAAGCTGATCGTCTTCGAAAGCGTCTATTCGATGGATGGCGACATCGCGCCGATCAAGGAGATCGTCGAACTTGCCGAACGCTACAACGCCATGACCTATATCGACGAGGTCCATGCCGTCGGCATGTACGGACCGCGCGGCGGCGGCATCACCGAGCGCGAAGGCCTGGCCGACCGCATCGACATCATCGAAGGCACGCTGGCCAAGGCGTTCGGCACGCTGGGCGGTTACATCACCGGCACCAGCGCCGTCATCGACGCGGTGCGCTCCTACGCGCCGGGCTTCATCTTCACCACGGCGCTGCCGCCGGCGATCGCCGCGGCGGCCACCACCTCGATCCGTCACCTGAAGCGCTCGCAGGCCGAGCGCGACGCCCAGCAGCAGCAGGCGAGCCGAACCAAGCAGATCCTGTCGGCGGCCGGTCTGCCGGTGATGGAGTCGCCGACACATATCGTGCCGGTGCTGGTTGGCGATCCTGAACTCTGCAAGATGGCGAGCGACCGCCTGCTCGGCGTCCACGGCATCTACATCCAGCCGATCAACTATCCGACGGTGCCACGCGGTACCGAACGGCTGCGTATCACGCCGACGCCGTTCCATTCCGACGCGCTGATCGCCGAACTGCAGGACGCGCTGGTCGAAACCTGGGACGCGCTTGGCATCCCCTACGGTTCGGCGGGACGGCCCTCAGTGACCAAGAGCGACCGCATCATTCCACTGCTGGTGCCCAAGTCGGGCGGCTGAAGCCCGTTTGAAACTCTACTCCGACGGCCAGCTGACGCGGCTTTCAATTCGGGCTTCGTCAGAGTTCAGACAGTCTTCATCCACCTTGCCAGCCGGTTTGCCGCATCCTCGAGCTGGTCGAGGCGTCGGTGGAAGCACAGCCGCAGGAACGCTCCGCCACCGGGGCCGAAGGCGGTGCCGGGCGCCAGGCCGACATTGGCCTTGTCGACGATTTCGAAAGCCGCTGCCCGCGAGTCCGTGATGCCGTCGACGGTGAAGAACAGGTAGAAGGCGCCCTGCGGGACGGTGAAGCGCGCCTTGCCGGTTTCGCCCAGAATGCCGCAGACCAGGTCGCGCGCTTGCCTCGCCCGCTCCACCTGTTCGGCGACGAAGGCATCGCCCTCGTCGAGCGCCGCGACCGCGCCGCGCTGCATGAACTGGGCGACGCCCGAGTTCGAATACTGGATCAGGTTCTCGAACACCTGCTGCAGGCTTGGATGCGTCTTGATCCAGCCGACGCGCCAGCCGGTCATCGCCCAGTTCTTGGAGAAACTGTTGACGAACAGGATGCGGTCTTCCGCCTCCGCGATGTCGAGGAAGGACGGCGCGCGGCCGTGACCATAGTGGAACAGCGAATAGATCTCGTCGGCGATGATCCACAGGCCCTTGGCGCGGGCGAGATCGAGGATCGCCCGCAAGGTCTCATGGTCGGCGGTCCAGCCGGTCGGATTGGACGGCGTGTTGATGAACAATGCCTTCGTGCGCGGTGTAACCGCCGCCGCGATCTTCTCGACGTCGCATGACCAGCCATTTCCGGAATGGTCGAGCGTTACCGGCACCGGCACGGCACCCGCGATGGCGGCGGCGGCGTCGAAATTCGGCCAGGCGGGCGACAGGTAGATCACCTCGTCGCCGGCTCCCGCAAGCGCATCGAGCGCCAGCTGGATGGCATGCATGCCGGAGCCGGTAACGATGAATTGCTCCTCGGCGAAGGCCTTGGCGAAGTGCCTTTCGTAGTAGCGTGCCAGCGCCTGCCTGAGATCGGGAATGCCCCTCTGCCAGGTGTAGAACGTCTCACCGCCGGCCAGCGCCTTCGACGCCGCATCGGTGATGAAGGACGGCGTCGGCAGGTCGCCCTCGCCGGCCCAAAGCGGGATCAGGCCTTCGCGCAATCTGCCATAGTTGACGACGGCGACGATACCGCTTTCAGGCGCGGCCAGGGCCTCGGGGCGCAGGGTCTGGATCAAGGTCATGGGCAGGTCCATTGTCTCGGGGCGTTCGGAGGTGCTGTTTACCAGATGCGAAAACAGAAAACCCCGGCCGCGAACGACCGGGGTTTTGGTCCAGAAGAACCCTATTCGTCTATCGCCTGGCCAGCAGATCGCGGATTTCGGTCAAAAGCTGCACATCGGCCGGCGGTGGCGCGGCCGCTGGCGCGGGCTTTTCCCTTTCCAGGCGCCTGCGCATGTTGTTCACGGCCTTGACCATGAGGAAGATGATGAAGGCTAGGATGATGAAATTCAGCACCACGGTGATGAAGCTGCCATAGGCAAAAACAGCACCTTGCTTTTTGGCCTCCGCCAGCGAGGCGGCGTTGACGGCCGAGGAAAGCCCAAAGAAGTAGTTGTTGAAGTCCAAGCCGCCGAAGATCGCTCCGACGATGGGCATGATGATGTCGTTGACCAGGGAATCGACGATCTTGCCGAAGGCAGCGCCGATGATGACGCCGACGGCCAAGTCCATCACATTGCCCTTGGAAATGAATTCCTGGAATTCTTTCAGCATTCGACCCTCCTTATCATGGCGGGCCGCGCAGCCGTCCCATCCCGGAAGCACCGCCCCGGCGACACCATAACAAAAACCTCAAGTTGCAACATGGGCAAAAAGGAGAAAACAACCGGTTTCGCCTTACCCTGCGTTACCTCTTTGAAATCAGGTGCCCAAAGCCGTGATGGACTTGACGCCCAAGCTGTGATTGCGTCTGACCCGGCCAGGTGAAAATCGGCACAGGGAGGATCTTGCCGGCGTGCAGGGCTTGTTCATCGTCATCATCGCGATCGCCTATGTGACGCTGCTGTTCGCCATCGCCAGCCTGGGCGACCGCCGCTCGGCCTTGTCAGGGCCCAGCAGGGCGCGACCTTTCATCTATGCGCTCAGCCTTGCCATTTACTGCACGTCCTGGACCTTCTTCGGCTCGGTCGGCCTTTCCTCCGAACGCGGCCTCGAGTTCCTCGGCATCTATACCGGCCCGGTGCTGGTGTTCGTGTTCGGCTTTCCCTTGCTCAACCGCATCGTGCGGCTGGCCAAGACCGAGAAGATCACTTCGGTCGCCGACTTCCTCGGCGCCCGCTACGGCAAGAGCTTCACCGTGGCAGCCATCGCCACGCTGATCGCCACGATCGGCGCCGTGCCCTATATCGCGCTGCAATTGAAGGCGATCTCCGGCTCGGTCAGCCTGATGGTCGAGCATTATACGGGCTCGCCGCCGTCCTTCGATCCGTTCGTCAGCGACATCTCGCTGGTCGTCGCCATGCTGCTTGCGCTGTTCGCGGTCCTGTTCGGCACGCGCCACGCCGATGCCACCGAACACCAGGATGGGCTGGTGCTGGCGGTGGCGGTGGAGACCGTGGTCAAGCTCGCCGCCTTCCTGGCCATCGGCCTGATGGTCACCTTCCTGATCTTCGGCGGCCCCGGCGACATGTTCGACCGGCTGGCCGAGAATGGCCAGGTGCGGCAGGCAATGGGCTATTCGACATCGCTGGCCACCTGGCTGGTGCTGACGTGCCTGAGCGGCTTTGCCATCATCCTTTTGCCGCGGCAGTTCTACGTCACCATCGTCGAGAACCGCAGCGAGGCCGAACTGCGCACCGCGACTTGGGTGTTCCCGCTGTATCTCGTGGCGATCAACCTGTTCGTGCTGCCGATCGCCTTTGCCGGCCTGACGCTGGTCGGCGCGAGGACGAGCAGCGACCTTTACGTGCTGTCGCTGCCGCTGTTCAGCGGCCACGATTTCCTGGCCATGGCCGCCTTCATCGGCGGCTTGTCGGCGGCAACCGCCATGGTCATCGTGGAGAGCGTGGCGCTGTCGATCATGATCTCCAACGACCTGATCATCCCGCTGTTCGTGCGCCGGCTGTTGCGGACGACCACCTCGGAGAACGAGGATTGGTCGACGCTCATCCTCAATGTGCGGCGGGCGTCGATCTTCATCCTTTTGTTCATCGCCTTTCTCTATTATCGCGAGAGCACCAACAGCGCCCGGCTGTCCTCGATCGGCCTGATGTCCTTCGCCGCGATCGCGCAGTTCGCCCCTGCCCTGGTTGGTGGGCTGATCTGGCGCGGCGCCAATGGCCGGGGTGCGGCACTCGGCATGGTCGCCGGCATCCTGGTCTGGGGCTATACGCTGCTGGTCCCGTCGCTCGTCGCGCCCGATACAGGCATCATCGTCCACGGACTGTTCGGCTTCGAGGCACTGCGGCCGCAGGCACTGTTCGGCACCGTCGCCGAGCCGCTGAACCACGGCGTGCTGTGGAGCCTTTCGGTCAACGCGCTGTTTTTCGTCTTCGGGTCACTGTCGCGCGCGTCGGTACCGCTGGAGCGCATCCAGGCATCGATCTTCGTGCCGCGCGAAGCCGGACCGATGCCGAGCCTGCGCCGCTTCCGCACCGCCATCACCGTCAACGACCTCAAGGATACGATCGCACGCTATCTCGGCGTCGAACGAACCGAGCGGTCGTTTCAATCCTTCGAGAAGAGCAATGGTACCTCGCTGCATGGCAACGAGCAGGCCAGCATGGACGTCATCCGCTTTTCCGAGCAGCTTTTGGCCAGCGCCGTCGGCTCCTCCTCGGCACGGTTGATCCTGTCGCTGCTGTTCCGGCGCCACGACCGCGAATCCCGCGACGCCTTCCGCCTGCTCGACGACGCCACGGAAGCGCTGCAGCACAACCGCGACCTGCTGCAGATCGCGCTGGACCAGATGGAGCAAGGCATTACCGTCTTCGACCGCGATTTCCGGCTGATCTGCTGGAACCGCCAATACCGGGCGCTGTTCGACCTGCCCGACGAGATGGGCCAGGTCGGCGTTTCGCTCGACCAGATCCTTCGCCATCTGGCCGAACGCGGCGACATTCCCGCCGACCAGCGCGTGACGATGCTCAACCGGCTGACCAGCTTCGTCAGCCCCTGGCAGATGGAGCTGAAGACCAGCGGCCGCATCCTCGAACTGCGCTCCAACCCGATGCCTGACGGCGGCATCGTCGCCACCTATGCCGACATTTCCGGCCGCGTCGAACAGGATCTCGCGCTGAAAAGCGCCAATGAATCACTGGAGCAGCGCGTCAAGACCCGCACCATCGAACTGACTGGGGTCAACGAGGAATTGACCCGGGTCAACGAGGAACTGGCGCAGGCCCAGATGCTCGCCGAGGAGGCCAATCTCGGCAAGACGCGCTTCCTTGCCGCCGCCGGTCACGACATCCTGCAGCCCTTGAACGCCGCCCGGCTCTATTGCTCCTCGCTGATCGAGAAGGCCGGCAAGGGTCCGGCCGGCAAGGCGGCCATCAACATCGAATCCTCGCTGGAATCGGTCGAGACCATTCTCGGCGCCGTGCTCGACATTTCGCGCCTCGATGCCGGCGCCATGAAGCCGGACGATACCGCCTTCAACCTCGACGGCCTGCTCAGCCAGATCGGCAATGATTTTCGACCGATGGCCGCAGCAAAGAAGCTCGAGCTGACCATCATTGCGTCCTCACTGACCGTGATGACGGACCGCAACCTTTTGCGCCGCCTGATCCAGAACCTAGTTTCCAATGCCATCAAGTACACCCGCCAGGGCCGCATCCTGGTCGGCGTGCGGCGGCGCGGCGAACTGGCGGAAATCCAGATCATCGACACCGGCATTGGCATCGCCGGTGACAAGCTGAACACCGTCTTCCATGAGTTTACCCGACTGGACGAAGGCGCACGCGAAGCAGAAGGTCTTGGTCTTGGCCTGTCCATCGTCGACCGCATCGCCAGGGTGTTGCGGCTTGAGATCCGTATCTTCTCCAACCCGGGCAAGGGCACGCGCTTTTCCGTCATCCTGCCCGTGGCGGCCGCGCAGGTGCCGCGACGCGAGGTCGAGACCAGGGCGCCGGCCCGCGCGGCGGCTTCGCTCTCCGGCCTGCATGTGCTGTGCATCGACAATGACATCCGTATCCTCGAGGGCATGCGGCTGCTGCTCGAGGGCTGGGGCTGCAATGTCGCCACGGTGACCGGCTCGGAGGATCTGGAGAGGGCCGCGATCGACCGTCCGGACATCGTGCTTGCCGACTACCATCTCGACCGCGAAACCGGTCTCGATATCATTATCAGGCTGCGAGCCACCCACGGCGACGACCTGCCGGCCGTGCTGGTCACGGCCGACCGTTCCAACGAGGTACGAGCAGCCGCGGCAGGCCTCGACATCCCGATGATCAACAAGCCGTTGAAGCCGGCGGTGCTGCGTTCGATGATGGCCAGGTTCAGGCCGATGGTGCGGGCGGCGGAGTGACGTCGAAGCGCCTGAATCAGGCCTGGTGCTCCAGGGTTTCGAGATAGGCGCAGAACATGTCGGCGAGCGCATCGGAACAGGTTGATGCGGCGAGCCGAAGTTAAAAGTTCCGACTGAGCCAAGCAGCCGGCACTCAGCCCGCCGGCTGCAGCGGGTCGCTGCCTATCTTGGACAGCAGGATCACCGCCTGGGTGCGACTGTCGACGCCGAGCTTTTGCAATATGGCCGAGACATGCGCCTTGATCGTCGCCTCGGAGACGCCGAGTTCATAAGCGATCTGCTTGTTGAGCAGGCCCTCGGCCAGCATGCCGAGCACGCGGGTCTGCTGCGGGGTCAACGTCTGCAATCGTTTGATCAGGTCCGATATTTCGGGATCGCGTTCGACGCCGAGATCGACGCCGACAGGTGCCGCGATATCGCCGGCAAGCACCGACTGCACGGCGCCGCGGATTTCCTCCATGCTGGCCGACTTGGAGATGAAACCGGAGGCGCCGAGATCGAGCGCACGCCGTATGGTCGCCGGGTCGTCATGCGCCGACACCACGACCAGCGGCACCGCAGGATGGATACCGCGCAACGAGATCAGGCCGGAGAGGCCGCTGGCGCCGGGCATCGACAGGTCGAGCAGCACCAGATCGACATCTTCATTGGCCACGACCAGCGCCTTGGCGCTTTCGAAATCACCGGCCTCATGGATGGCGGCGACATTGCCGATGCCGGCAAGCGCCTCGCGCAGCGCGCCGCGAAACAGCGGATGATCGTCGGCGATCACGAAAGAATAGCCTGACGGCAAATGTCCCTCCCCGAATCCCCGATTTACTGCTTTTTGCGGGATCAGTTGGACGATTATGAGGGGCTGCGCACTGTTTTCAAGCGGCAAAGCCAGCGCGCCGCGTTTTCCCTCGTCTATGGCGCTCAGGTCTTCTGCGAGTTGGGCCGGGCGCCGTCGCCGCTGTCCTTGTCCATATCCTTGACGATGCCCATGAAGCTCTTCAGGAAGCGCTCCATGTAGCTCATCGTCGTGTTGAAATCCTCCTCGCTCGGCAGTTTCGATTCGAGACGGGCGGAGAGCGAATTCTCCAGCTTGGTGACGCGCTCGTCCATCGCCTTCATCGAGGCCTGCAAGCGATCGACCTCGTCCTGGTAGGCGGCGCGTTCGTCGGCCGCCATCTTGCAGACGAGCTGGCCCGAACGCTCCTCGCAGATCGACATCGCGCCGGTCTGCGTATCCATGCGGATATAGCCGGTGGCTGACTTTTCCAGCCGGTAGCGGTCCGTTTCTTCCGAATAAGCTGAAGCCGCGACCAGCGAAACGAGCGCGGCGGGGATCAAAATGTGCTGCAGACGCATGTTGTCCTCCATGGCCAAGGCCTCAAATATCGCATGTTTGCGCCGGAAATGGGGAAGACCCTTGGCGTGGCCTTCCCCGCGCGACTGGTTCGGATTATAGCGCAACCATGTCACAGATTATCTACAAGATAACTCCGCAAGCGCCTTGGCGCGAGGCCGAAGCCAAAGGCCGCTTCGCCGGAGCGCCGATCGACACCGCCGACGGCTTCATCCATTTTTCGACGGCGGCGCAGGCCAGGGAAACCGCGGCAAAGCATTTCCAGGGCCAGACCGACCTTCTGCTGGTCGCCGTCGACGAGGCCGTTCTGGGTGATGCGCTGAAATACGAAATCTCGCGCGGCGGCGCGCTGTTTCCGCACCTCTACGGCGTGCTCGACCTGAAAGCGGTGCTCTGGGTCAAGCCGCTGCCGCTTGGGGCCGACGGTACCCACCAGTTCCCGGCCCTGGAGGGGCAATGAGCGTGCTCGACCGGATCGGCCAGAAACTGCTGTTCACCTTCGATCCGGAAACCGCGCATGGCTTGTCGATCGCGGCACTGCGCTGCGGCCTGCCGGGCGGTGCGCGGACGGTACGCGATACGAGGCTGAAGGTCAGCCTTTGCGGTCTCGATTTCCCGAACCCACTTGGCATGGCGGCTGGCTACGACAAGAACGCCGAAGTACCCGACGCGCTGCTTGGCCTCGGCTTTGGCTTTGCCGAAGTCGGCACGGTGACGCCGCTGCCGCAGGCCGGCAACCCGAAGCCGCGCATCTTCCGGCTGACATCGGATGAAGCTGTCATCAACCGGCTGGGCTTCAACAATGAGGGCCATGCGGCCGCCGAAAAAAGGCTTGTGGCGCGCTTGGGGCGCGGCGGCATCGTCGGCGTCAACATTGGTGCCAACAAGGACAGCACCGACCGCGTCGGCGACTATGAGAGCGGCGTTTCCCGCTTTGCTCCTTATGCCAGCTATCTCACCGTCAACATTTCCTCGCCCAACACACCAGGCCTGCGCACCATGCAGGCGCGCGAGCAGCTCGGCGAATTATTGTCCCGGGTCAGGGCCGCGCGCACTGCAGCGTCCGCGCAGCCGCCGATCTTCCTCAAGATCGCGCCTGACCTGGTCGAGGCCGAGCTGCAGGATATCGCCGCCGAGGTCATCGAAAAGCAGATCGACGGCATCATCGTTTCCAACACAACCATTTCCCGCCCGGCGCTGCGCAGCAACGATGCCGCGCGGGAGACAGGCGGGCTTTCGGGAAAGCCGCTATTCGAGCGCTCGACCATCGTGCTGGCCAGGATACGCAAGCTGCTCGGGCCCGAAATGGCCATCATCGGTGTCGGCGGTGTCAACTCAATGGAGACGGCTCTGGAAAAGATCCGCGCCGGCGCCGATCTCGTCCAGCTCTACACCGGCATGATCTATGGCGGACCGGCGCTGCCGGGCCGGATCGTCGCCGGAATGGCACGTTTTGCCGAGACGGGAAAACTCAGGTCGATGCGCGAGTTGCGCGACAGCCATCTCGACCGATGGGCGTCGAAGCCGCTCAGCTGAACGCGGTTTGCATCCGCAGCCGCAGAATTGTCAGCAGGCTCAATCCACGCACCAGCAGAAAGACGTGCAGCGCCGCCCACAGGCCGTGATTGCCGAAGGCGGGCGCCAGCGTGATCAGCGCGGCGGCAAAGGCGAGGAATGACAAGAGCATCATGTTGCGCATGTCGCGCGACCAGGTCGCGCCGATGAAAACACCATCCATCTGGAAGGCGAGCACACCGCTCAGCGCGGTGAACGCGGCCCAAGGCAGGTATGTGTCGGCCACGGCGCGGACCTGCTGCGACGTCGTTACGACGGCAATCAGGTTGGTGCCGGCCATGAGCAGCACCAGCGTCGCGGCACCGGCCAGACCAAGGCCCCAGAACAGGGTCAGCCGCACCGCCTGCCGGAAGGGCTGTTCGGAGCGCGCGCCGACGGCGCGGCCGGCGAGTTGTTCGGCGGCGGTGGCGAAACCGTCGAGGAAATAGCCGGCGACGAGAAAGAAGTTCATCAGCACCGCATTGGCGGCCAGCGTCACCGTGCCGAACTGCGCGCCCTGGCGGGTGAACAGCGCGAAGGCGGCGAGCAGCGAGAACGAGCGGATCATGATGTCGCGGTTGAGCGACAGCATGCGCAGGAAGGCGCCCATATCGAGCAGGCGCTGCCGAGGCAGGGGCGGGGTGGATCGGAACCGGCGAACCACGATCGCGAGACCAAGCAGCATGGCGAGGAATTCGCCGGTGACGGTTGCCCAGGCGACGCCGGAAACACCCCAGCCGAGCTCAAGGCCGAGCAGGAAGCACAGCGCGATGTTGGTGCCGTTCAGCACCAGTTGGAGGATTAAGCCGAGCCCGCCCTCGCCGCGCCCCAGCACGTAGCCGAGGATGGCGTAGTTGATCAGCGAGAACGGGGCGGCAAGCAGCCTGATCCTGATGTAGACACCCATCGCGTCGCTGACGCGTGGCCCGGCGTCCATGAACCACCGGCCGCCAACGGCGATGAGCGGTGAAAGCGCTGCCAGCACGACACCGGCAACGACCGCGATCAGCACGGCGCGCCAGAACACCGCCTGTTCCTCCAGCGCGTCTCCACGCCCGAAAGCCTGGGCGACGAGGCCGGTGGTACCCGAGCGCAGAAAATTGAAGGTGGTGAAGACGACGTCGAAAGCCAGCGCGCCGGCGGCCAGGCCGCCAAGCAAGGCGGCGTCACCGAACTGGCCGACAACAGCCGTATCGACGAGGCCAAGCAGCGGCGTCGTCAGATAGGCGAGCGTCATCGGCACGGCGATGGCAAGCACCGACCGGTTGGTGACGGAAAACGCCCTGGCTTCGGTTGGGATGGCGCCCTTGTCCAAAGGATTCCTGCCTTGCTGATTTGCGGCTTGATCGGGGAACCGATGTGCCCCATTTTCCGGCCGCCGCGCAATCGCCCTTCCGCGGCGGCCAACCGAAATCCCGCTCTGGCGCGAAACCGTCCGATCCAGTTCATGCCCCTGCAGATCGTCCACCATCCCGACTACGACGCCGGCTTCGCGACCAGCCATCGCTTTCCGATGAGCAAATATCCGCTGCTGATGGAGGCCTTGCGAGCACGCGGCCTGGCCGGAGCCGGGGCGCTCAACACAGCCGAACCCGCGCCTGCGTCGTGGCTTAAGCTCGCCCATGCGACAGATTATGTCGAGCAGGTTCTCGGTTGTTCGGTCCCGGAAAAAATCGAGCGCGAGATCGGCTTTCCGGTCGGCCCGCGCGTCTCGTTGCGCGCGCAGCTTGCCGCCGGTGGCACGGTGGCGGCGGCGCGGCTTGCCCTGCGTCACGGCATCGCCTGCAACACCGCCGGCGGCAGCCATCACGCGCGGCGCGCGCAAGGCGCCGGCTTCTGCACTTTCAACGACGTCGCCGTCGCCTCGCTGGTGCTGCTTGAGGAGGGCGCGGCACACAGCGCCCTGGTGGTCGATCTCGACGTGCACCAGGGCGACGGCACGGCGGATATTCTGGGCGACGAGCCGCGCGCCTTTACCTTCTCCATGCATGGCGAGCGCAACTACCCCGCGCGCAAGATCGCCTCCGACCTCGACGTCGCCCTGCCCGACGGCACGGGCGACGCCGCCTATGTCGAAAGGCTCGATACCATCCTGCTGGAGCTGTCGGCCCAGGCGCGTTGGGACATCGTCTTCTACAATGCCGGCGTCGACGTCCATGCCGAGGACCGGCTCGGCAGGCTGTCGCTTTCCGACAAAGGCCTGCGCGCCCGCGACAAGATGGTCATCGGCCATTTCCGGGCGCTCGGCATTCCCGTCTGCGGTGTCATCGGCGGCGGCTATTCCACCGATGTGCCGGCACTTGCCGCGCGCCACGCCATCCTGTTCGAGGTCGCATCGGACTATGCCTGAAGGTCACTTCCGGTAGTTGGCGATCCTGAGCAGGATGAAGGCTGGCACGACGATCGCGGCACCGAGCAGGATGTAGCCGAGGAAACGGTCGATGGCGTGGAAGCCGAGATTCCATAGATCAATGAAGAACTTCTGGATGCCGTAGAACACGTCCATCGGCGACCAACCGAAAGCGTTCATGACCAGGCCGACGAGAAAGGATACCACCAGCAGCTTCAGAACAATCCTGAGCGGCGAGTCGCCGAGAAAGCGCGTCAGTGCGGACAAGGCCGTCTCCCGATTGAGATGCCCCGATTCATGGGCACGGCGCAGAGATACGTGCTTGGCGGCCATCCATCAAGCCGCCAGGGGCCGGTGCGGGGGAATTGATAAGCCGCGGCAGATGTTGGGCGCCATCGGGAGGCCGCTCTGCCCTGCTACAGCTGGTGAAAGCCGGATTCTGGCGGGCTTATGGCGCGGTGCCCGCATCCGCATGGAACTGCCGGTTCGTTCGTGACACGTGCCATCGGCGCCGCCAAAAGCGTGGCGGCCGCACGACCCCCGGCTTACCTGTTTTCTGTTTTCTAACCAATTGCCGCTATTGCCATTTCCAAGCGGGAGCCAGGCTTTGGTGGGAACGGGAAAAATCGGCGCGCACCGCGCACCCATGTTGTCGGTCGTCGTGCCTTGCTACAATGAGCGCGACGGCGTGGCGGAGCTTCATCGACGCGTCAGCGCGGCATGCCTCGAGCAAAGCCTCTCCTACGAGGTCGTGCTCGTCATCGATGGAGCGACCGACGGAACCCGTGATGCCGTTTTCGAACTGGCCGAAAAGGACGACCATGTGGTCGCCATCGACCTTGCCCGCAACTACGGCCATCAGATCGCCTTGAGCGCCGGGCTGGAATTCTGCCGCGGCCAACGCATTCTCATCCTCGACGCCGACCTTCAGGATCCGCCCGAACTATTGAGCGCAATGATGGCGAAAATGGATGAAGGCTTCGACGTGGTCTACGGCCAAAGGGTAAAACGGGAGGGCGAAAGCTGGTTCAAGCTGGCCTCCGCCTCGATGTTCTACCGCCTGCTCGGCCGGATGGTCGATGTCGAGATCGCGCCGGACTCCGGAGATTTCCGGCTGATGAGCCGGCGCGCGCTGGACCATCTGATCGCGATGCCCGAACGCTACAGGTTCATTCGCGGCATGGTGAGCTGGATCGGGCTGAGGCAGGCCGCCTTTCCCTATGAACGGCAGCGGCGCTTTGCCGGCGCAACGCACTACCCGCTGAAGAAGATGGTTCTTCTGGCGGTCGACGCTATGACCAGCTTTTCGATCGTGCCTTTGCGCTTCGCTTCGCTGCTGGGCATGATGTTCGGCCTGCTCGGCCTGGTCGTGCTTGGCTATACGCTGTTCGAATGGTCTATCGGCAATGTTCTGCCGGGCTGGACGAGCCTTGCCGCGATCATGCTTATCCTGGGCAGCGTCCAGCTTCTGGTGCTGGGCATTTTCGGCGAGTATCTCGGCCGCATGTACATGGAGACGAAGCGGCGACCGCTTTACTTCGTCAACGAGATCGTTTCACGAAGCCAGGCGGCGGCCGAGGACCAGGACCTGCCGGTCCACCGCCTCCAGGAAATAGTGAAACGGGCGGCGCGTCGTTGAGGTAGGGTCGACCGTGGGTAACGGGAACGCCATGGGCGGGATATGGTCGGCTGTTCCGGCCGGCTTTTCGCGGATGCTGCGGTTTGGCGCGGTCGGGCTGCTCAACACGGCGCTGGGCTATTGTCTTATCCTGGCCGGGCTGAAGCTGGGCCTTGGCGACATCGCCGCCAACATGACCGGCTATGCCGGCGGCCTTGTCCTTGGCTTCTTCCTCAACCGCCGCTGGACCTTCGGCCGCGCGGGCGGTTTTCGCTCCGGCACGGCCGTGCGGTATGCGCTTGCCTTCGTTGTGGCTTATACCGCAAACCTGACGATAGTGGTCGCCGCCATGTCCGCCGGCATCGTCGAAAATCCGTTTGTCCACCTGGCGGGAAACTGCCTCTACTCGGTCCTCTTCTATCTCGGCTCGGTCCGTTTCGTCTTCGTCGGCGCGGCAAAGGACACTGTCTTGGTCGCGATCGACATGAAGTCCGCTGGAGCGGCGACATGAACAAGGTCGAGGCAATCGTTCCAGTGTTCTCGCCGCTCGAGGACGCACAGCGCGCCAGGCTGATATTCTGCCTGATCGGCGCGGGTGTCATGGCGACAGTTCTGGCAACCTTTGCCAGCGCAACCCTGCAGGACCCCGACAGCTGGTGGCATGTCAAAGTGGGGCTGGATTTCCTGGCAAACGGGACGCTTCCGACCGTCGACACCTATTCCTACACCTTCGCCGGCCAACCGTGGATTGCCAAGGAATGGCTGGGGCAGGTTCTGCTGGCCCTTGCCTACAGCGCGGGTGGCTGGAACGGCGTCGTCACGCTGATCATCGGCACGATCTGTCTCGCGGTCTTCCTGTCGGGATGGTTCCTCAGCGCGCACCTGAAACCGGTCCTGGCCGTAGCGCTGGCATTCGTCGCGGCCTTCCTGATCAGCCCGATCTATACGGCGCGCCCGCACGTCTTCACCTTGCCGATTATCGTCGTCTGGACGACGATGCTGTTTCGTGCCGCGCAGGACGAGAAGGCCCCGCCGCTCTGGCTGCTCGGTCTGGTCGTATTGTGGGCGAACCTGCATGCCACGTTCACTCTGAGCTTCATCATCGCCGCCTTCGCCGGCCTCGATCTGCTGGCGCGCACCGGCCTGTCGAAACCCGCACTTTTGGCGAAGTGGGTGGCGTTTGGCCTGCTCTGTCCGTTGGTCAGCCTGATACACCCCTATGGCGTGCAGGCCATCCTGGCCACGCTCACCGTCGCCTATGGCAATGAGGCGGTGCCGCTGATCCTGGAGTGGCGGCCGTTCAATGCCCAGGAACAGGTCCTCCAGGAAGCCGCGATACTGCTGGCCTTTTTCGGGCTTCTGACATCGAGGCTACGGATCGGCTGGGCCAAGGCGTTGTTCATCGTCTTCACCTTGCACGTCTACCTTTCGCATCTGCGGTTCGTCTATCTGTTCTTCCTGCTTGTTCCTCTGGTGGTCGCGGTCGAGGTCGCGCGCCAATATCCCGCCCTGTCCGCAGGCGCCTGGCTGAAAGAAGAGCGCGATGGACTGGAAAAATTCTTCGCCAGCCGATTCCATCTGCTCGGCGGCGCGACGGCGGTGTCGCTGGTCGTTGCGATGCTTGGGCTCAACAATGCCTACCAGGTCGCGCCGAGCCCGAAGACATCAGCCAGCGGCGCCCTTGCGTTCGCCAGGGATCACCACCTCGCAGGCAATGTGCTGAATTCCTACAATTTCGGCGGCACACTGATTTTCCACGACATCAAGACCTATGTCGACGGCAGGACGGACCAACTGTTCCTGGGCGGGTTCACGAAAGCGGATGAGGCGACGGGGCAGACGGGCGGAAAACCACTGCTCGAGGCGCAGTTGAAGAAATACGCCATCGGCTGGGCACTGCTTACAGCCGCGGATACCCGCATCCCCTTCTTCGCCGAGTTGGGCTGGAAGCGGGTCTATGCCGATGACTATGCCGTGATCTACCTGCCGGCAACCTGATCGGGCGCTTCCAAACCGGCTGCGCCGGCGTCCAAAGCATGGCGTTCCGGCTTGACACTCATGTTGCAGTGCAGCAAAATCGTTTCGCAGAGGAGAGCCTGTGAACCCCACGGCGTCACGATTTTTCGCACAACCAAGGCATCGTCGCATGAGCGGCGTGGCATGCTTCGCACGAGATCGGCGGGCCGCGAGCCGCGGACCGTCCGAATGAACTACAGGCGCGACATCGACGGCCTGCGGGCCGTTGCCGTGCTGCCCGTGGTGCTCTTTCATTTTGGCGTGTCCGCCATCCCAGGGGGATTCACCGGCGTCGATATTTTCTTTGTCATATCGGGCTATCTGATCAGCGGCAGCTTGCTGGATGATCTCGAGCGCGGCCAGTTTTCGATAGGCCGCTTCTACTGGCGCCGCGCACGGCGCATCCTGCCGGCGCTGACCTTCGTCATCCTGCTTGCAAGCATCGCGGCATGGTTCATCCTCCTGCCGTCGGACCTGCACGAGTTCAGCCTCAGCGTGATCGCTGCCTCGACCTTCTGGTCGAACATCTATTTCTGGAAGACGACGAACTATTTTTCGATCGACGCCGAACTGCGGCCGCTGCTGCACACATGGTCGCTTTCGGTCGAGGAACAGTACTACATCTTCGCGCCGATCCTGGTTTATCTGATCTATCGCTATGCCTCGAAGCGCTGGCTGACGATACTTCTGCCCATCACCATCGGCAGTTTTGCCCTGGCGGTGATGGCGACCACGCTGGCGCCGACCGCCGGCTTCTACCTGCTGCCGACACGCATCTGGGAACTGGCGCTGGGCGCCATGCTGATGCTGAAAAGGCCACCGCCACTTGCCAGCCGGCCGGCGACGGAACTGATCGGCTTGGCCGGCTTTGCACTGCTCGGCTTCGGCTTCCTGACGATCTCGGAGAGCGACCCGTTTCCGGGCTATAACGCCCTGTTTCCCTGCGTCGGAACGGCCCTGCTGATCTATGCGGGCCAGAACCATGCGAACCGACCCGTGCCCCTCGCCACGCGTGTGCTTCAGTTCGCCCCGATGGTCTGGATCGGCCTCATCTCCTATTCGCTCTACCTTGTTCACTGGCCGATCAACTCCTTCGTCCACTACCTCTCGCTGAAGGCCATCTCGGTGCCGATGATCGTCGCGATGACGGTGGCCAGCGTCGCCCTGGCGACCTTCTCGTGGAAATATGTGGAGCAGCCTTTCCGGCGGAAGCGGGCCTTCACCGCCCCGTTGCCGATCTTCGCCTTTTCGGCGACGGCGATCGCCCTGCTGTGTGTCGGCGGTCTGGCCGGTGTGCTGGGCAAGGGCTTTCCGCAGCGGTTCCCGGATTTCTCGACGCAACGGATCCTGGTGGGCGACTGGCGCAACGGTGTCTGCTTCAATGAGGGTGCGAGCCGGATCGAGGATTGGAACCTTGCCGGCTGCACGCGCACGCACGGCTTTGCCACCAATGTGCTGCTGTGGGGCGATTCCTTCGCGGCTCACTACGTATCGGGCCTGGAAGCCAACGCGCAGAAAATCCAGGCCAACGTCGTCCAATATACCTATGCCGGCTGCCCACCCAACCTGAGCTATTTTTCCTATGCCCGGCCGGCCTGCACCCGCTTCAACGAACGGGCGCTGTCGATCATCCGTGATGCCAATATCCAGGCGGTGATCCTGAGCGGTCGATGGACCGACTACCAGGCCAGGGGCTTCGATGGCCTGCAGACGACGATCGACCGGCTACGCGACATGGGTGTCAAGGTCTATGTCATCGGCCAGTCTCCGGAGTTCATCGCCGACGTCCAGAAGATCGCTTTCTTTGCGAAACACGAGGGCGCCGCGAATACATCCTGGCCGATGGCCATGGATCCCGACATCAACAAGCAGGTGCAACTCTTCGCCAACGGCGCGACCTTCATCGACCCGCTCACCTATCTGTGCGACGCAACCGGTTGCTCCTATGCGGATGCCGGCAGCAAGCAGTTTCTCTATTTCGACTATGGCCATTTCTCTTCCGCCGGCGCGACGCTGGCCATCTCGAAATACTGGCCGAGCTTCGCCGCCGGCGGCGAAGTCGCAAAGGCCAGGGAACCAACGCCGACCGTCACCGGTGAGTTGGCGAAGCCCGCCTTGTGAGACCGGTTTGCGATTGCCCGAGGCCATGCCGTCATGATAACGAGGCTGCAGCGCGGGTATGATGTAATGGTAGCCTGTCAGCTTCCCAAGCTGAACGCGCGGGTTCGATTCCCGCTACCCGCTCCAGCTTGATGCGAAAAGCCGATTGCCTAGGCCGGACCCTGTCCGATTGGCAGCACTATCGGGATTCGCCTAGGCCTGTCCGGTTAGCATCTGCTTCTTGAGGAGGAACCGGGCGAGATTGTTGATGTTCCGCGGCGCCACCTTCCTGGGCAGATGCGCCAGGAGGTCTTCCGATTTGACGTCGTTGCGGAACCGCTCCGCCCAATCTTCGGTGAGATCGTCCCGCTGCAGGCGTAAATTCGTTTCGAACTCTCCGTCCGGCATTTCAACCGACAACTGCCGGGCCACCGACGCAACGTACGGCCGAGGATCGTCCAACAAATCCTCATAAAAAAAGTGATCGTATGCCAGGTCGGCCAGCCGCAGGTAAGCTTCCCAGAAGGCATAGCTCTGCTCGATCAGGAAATAGGCCTGGCAGATGCCGGCGAAGTCGTATCGCGGAACCAGATCGGCGCCGTCCATCGTGCTTTTCCAGTGCCCCGACGCCTTTGCCCGGCAATAGGAAATCGCCTGGCGAAGGCGGTCCCGCCGCTCCAGCAGGACCAAGCCCATGGCATGGCGCCGGCTGCATTCAGCGAGGAAGTCAACTCCATATCTGGCCTGCGACCAGTGAAGATGCCGCGGAAACAGTTTCACGGCGAACGTGCCGTTTGCGGTTCCGCCGCGATCGATCACGGCGGACATCAGGTCATCGAAGGATTTCGGCTTGCACCCCAGATTGGCCGTATCGAGCCACTCGGCCGACTTGCCCAACAATCCCGTGCTGTTCGTGAGACTGCCAAGCCATTCGGAGCCGCTGCGGGCTTCGGTCAGTATGGCGACGCCCTTCATGCGTGCCGCTTCTCCGCGGCACGCATGATCTTGGTTGCAGAATGCCGTTCTTCTTGATGGTCCCTCGGCATGGTCAAAGCTCCGCTTTAAACAGGCTTCAACGGACAAAGGCTCATATGGTTCCGCCGATTCCGCGGCAGCTAGGCAAAAGTGCGAGTCCCAAACACGTTACAGTTGGGTAATCAACGCCGGACTTGAAGAGCCTGAACACAGGTGCCGGCCACCTGCGGTGGCCGGCTTATGCGTCAGCAAGAAGAGATTACAGCCATACGCGGAGCCAGACGCGCTCGCGCCAGCAGCGGGTACGGCGGCGGCCATGGCGCCAGTAGCTGCGGCAAACTCGTCTCCAGCCGCGGCGACGCCCGTGGCGACGACGCCAGTAGCCATCGTGGCCATGATGGCGGCGAAAATGCCAGTCGCGATGCGAGACCTGCTCTACCTCGACCGCTTCATCCCCTTCGAAGACAGCCGGATCCGGCTTGTCCAGTTCATCGAGAATTCCGTTTCCCTGGGGAACACCGGCTACCGCGCGGCCGGGTCCGGCCACGCTCGCAAACGCCGCTGCCCCCGCGAGGCCAAGCATTCCAGTAAGAAACAACCGACGTTCCATAAAAACCTCCCGAGTTGTTAATCGTCGACACCTCGTTTCCTCGCCCGCAACGGGCTCCAGCGCGCATGCCGAACGGTTTGAACGCGCGGCAGCGGTTCTCGTTCCATCACCCCACTTCGCGCAGGATGAAATCATGCAGCATTTTGGCAGCCGGCGACAGTACGCGATTCCTGACGGTGATCAGGCTGTAAGGCCTGACCTCGATGTCGAATTCGGTTTGGACGACATCAATGGCGCCGGCAAGCCCGTCCGGGTTCTGGATGAACTTCGCCACCTGCACCGAGACCGGCGCGATGGCATCGGATTGCGCGACCATGACCAGCGTGAGCAGCAGCGAACTGGTGTTCAAGATCCGGTCCGGCAGCGCGATGTTGCGGTTCAGGAAGTTGCTCTCCATCGCCTGACGCAAGGGCGAACCGCCCGACTGGAAGACCCAATCATAGGCAGCGGTGTCTTCCAGCCGCACCACATTGCCTCCGGCGAGCGGGTGGCCGCGGCGCACGATCAGGCAGGCCTTCTCGACGCCGATCACACGGGATTCGAACAGTCGTGGATTGAGGTCGTCGGGAATGCGGGCGATAATGAAGTCGTGACGCGAGGCGATCAGCTCGCGGGCGAGCACGTTCGACGTCTCGACCTGCATGGTGATCTCGATGCGCGGGTAGATGCGGCGGATTTCACGGATCGCCGGCACTGCCAATTCGATCGCCGGCGCGGTCACGGCGCCGAGGAACACCGAACCGCCCTTGCCGGCCTTGAGCTCGGCAATCTCGCGATCGGCTTCGCGCATCTCGAGCAGGATCGAGCGGGCCCGCCTGGCAAGCGCCTGGCCATAGGGAGTGAGGGTCACTCCGCGCGGCAGCCGTTCGCACAGCTTCACGTCGAGCACCGCCTCCATCTCGGCAATCATGCGCGAAGCGGCCGGCTGGGAGATGTTCATGACCTGGGCCGCGGCGCTCACCCGTCCGTGATCGTCGAGGGCGGCGATCATGCGCATGTGGCGCAAGCTCAAGCCACTGCGCAGGAGTGTCTCCCCGTCTCCCGGGAGCTTCTCGTAACTTACTGGAATCGCATCGGGATCGCGCAATGCCGCCATGATCTCCCAGCTTTCTCGCCGATTGCTTTCCGGATGCTAGATCATACCGGTTTCGGTATAGCAACCACCAAAGATCGCATTTGACAGTTATGGCAAAGGGACCCACCCTTCGCGCGTTCCGGGACGCAAGGGTCGGTGGCGATCAAAATCGTATCGATTGAAACTGCGTCGCGGAGCCGATTGGGAGGATACCGGAGATCGATAATGCCGACAGCGGCGCGGTTGCGCTCCTGTCTGGCTGCGCGGCCCGCGAAGCCCCGAGGTGTCGCGTCCATCAACCAGGGAGAGTAATGTGAAGATTATCAAGACGCTGGCCGCCGTGGCGGCCCTTGGCATCGCTGCCATGACCTATCAGGCGCACGCGGCCGACAAGGGTCTTGTCGGCGTGCTGATGCCGACCAAGACCTCGCAACGCTGGATCAATGACGGCGACGCCGTCAAATCCCAGCTCGAGGCGCTCGGCTACACTGTCGACCTGCAATACGCGCAGGACGACATCCCCAACCAGCTCAGCCAGCTGGAAAACGAAATCACCAAGGGTCCGAAGGCGCTGATCATCGCCTCGATCGACGGCACCACGCTGTCGGATGCGCTGCAGAAGGCCAACGACGCGGGCGTCGTCGTCGTCGCCTATGACCGCCTGATCAAGAAGACCAAGAATGTCGACTATTACACCACCTTCGACAATTTCGGCGTCGGCGTGATCCAGGCAAATTCCCTGGTCAAGGGCCTCAAGGAGCGTTTCCCGAACACCAAGCCGTGGAACGTCGAACTGTTCGGCGGCTCGCCCGACGACAACAACGCCTTCTTCTTCTACAATGGCGCGATCTCCGTCCTGCAGCCGCTGATCGACGATGGCTCGATCAAGATCAAGTCCGGCCAGACCGGCATGGACAAGGTCGGCACGCTGCGCTGGCTCGCCGCCACCGCCCAGGCGCGCATGGACAACCTTCTGTCGGCCAACTACTCGGACGGCAGCCGCGTCGATGGCGTTCTGTCACCCTATGACGGCCTGTCGCGCGGCATCACCGCCTCGCTGCGCGCTGTCGGTTACGGCACCGACGCACAGCCCTGGCCGATCGTGACCGGTCAGGACGCCGAGACCGCCTCGGTCAAGCTGATCATCTCGGGCGAGCAGTACTCGACCGTGTTCAAGGACACCCGCGAACTGGCCAAGGCCACGGTGCAGCTGGTCGACAAGGTGCTCTCCGGCGGCAAGCCGGAAGGCCTCGACGAAAAGACCTACAACAACGACGTCAAGGTGGTTCCCTCGATCCTGCTGACGCCGCATGAGGTCGACAAGTCGAACTACCAGGCCCTGGTCGTCGACTCCGGCTACATCAAGGCCGAAGACCTGAAGTAATCCCGGTTACAAAGGCAGGGGTCCTGCGCGACGCAGGGCCCCTTTTCGTTCACAAGCGGCCCCGGTATTGTCTCTGCCGGCCTAGAGCCATTCCCGGAAAATTGCGCAGCGGTTTTCCGTCAGGAATCGCCTAAAAAAAGAAAGTCTAGGAGGAGCTTGCCCTGATGACCTCGACGATTTTGGAGATGCGCGACATCACCAAGACGTTCCCCGGCGTGAAGGCGCTGTCGAACGTCAACCTCCGCGTCGAGGAAGGCGAAATCCATGCCGTGGTCGGCGAGAACGGCGCCGGAAAATCGACACTGATGAAGGTGCTTTCGGGCGTCTATCCCTCCGGCACCTATGATGGCCAGATCATCTTTCAGGGCCAGGAATGCCAGTTCAAGGGCATTCATGACAGCGAACACAAGGGCATCGTCATCATCCACCAGGAGCTTGCGCTGGTGCCGATGCTGTCGATCGCCGAAAACATTTTCCTCGGCAACGAGCAAGCCAGATACGGCGTCATCGACTGGGACGCCAACGAGGCGCGCACGGCCGAGCTTTTGAAGAAAGTCGGGCTCAAGGAAGACCCCAAGACGCTGATCACCCATATCGGCGTCGGCAAGCAGCAGCTGGTCGAGATCGCCAAGGCGCTCAGCAAGGAAGTGAAGCTGCTGATCCTCGACGAGCCGACAGCATCGCTCAGCGAGAAGGACAGCCAGGCGCTGCTCGATCTATTGCTCGAGTTCAAGCGGCAGGGCATGACCTCGATCCTGATCTCCCACAAGCTCAACGAGGTGAACCGCGTCGCCGACAAGGTGACGGTGATCCGCGACGGGCGCACGATCGAGACATTGCCGAGGAAGGACATCAGCGAGGACCGCATCATCACCTCGATGGTCGGCCGATCCCTAGACGATCGCTACCCGCCGCGCGAACCTAGCATCGGCGACGTCATTTTCGAGGTCAAGGACTGGTCCGTCTACCACCCGATCCATGCCGAACGGCAAGTGATCAAGAGCATCGACCTCAAGGTGCGCAAGGGCGAAGTTGTCGGCATAGCGGGACTGATGGGCGCCGGCCGCACCGAATTCGCCATGAGCCTGTTCGGCCGCTCCTATGGCCGGCGCATCAGCGGCGAGGTGCTGCTCAACGGCAAGCCCGTGGACCTTTCCACAGTGGGCAAGGCCGTGCAGAACGGCATCGCCTATGTCACCGAGGACCGCAAGACCTATGGGCTGAACCTCATCGACCATATCAAGCACAATGTGACGCTGGCCAACCTTGGCGGCGTTTCCAGTGGCGGCGTCATCGACGATATGCGCGAAATGAGCGTCGCCAACGACTATCGCAAGAAGACCAATATCCGCGCATCCAGCGTCTATCAGCTGACCGGCAACCTCTCTGGCGGCAACCAGCAGAAGGTGGTGCTGTCGAAATGGCTGTTCGCCGACCCGGAAGTCCTGATCCTCGACGAGCCGACGCGCGGCATCGACGTCGGCGCCAAGTACGAAATCTATACAATCATCGCCCGCCTCGCCGCCGAGGGCAAAGCGATCATCGTCATCTCGTCTGAAATGCCGGAATTGCTCGGCATCACCGACAGAATCTATGTCATGAACGAAGGGCGCATCGTCGGCGAAATGGCGGCAAGCGACGCCAGCCAGGAAAAAATCATGCGCGCCATTGTTCGCGGAGAAGGAAAAGCATCATGAGCACAGACAGCGCTCCCGCACCCCAAAGCGGCACCGCCGAGGACGTCAAGCAGGGTCCTCGCGTCGCCGTCTCGGCGCTGACGACGAACCTGCGCGAATACGGCCTGATCATCGCGCTGATCGTCATCATGCTGTTCTTCCAGTACACGACGTCGGGAACGCTGTTCAAACCGGTCAACCTCAGCAACCTGGTGCAGCAGAACTCGTTCATCATCGTGATGGCGCTCGGCATGCTGCTGGTCATCGTCGCCGGCTACATCGATCTCAGCGTAGGATCGGTCGCCGGCTTCATCGGCGCGCTTGCCGCCATGATGATGGTCATCTGGCCGCTCGGCATATTCAGCAATCCGCTCGTTGTCTCGATCGTCTGCCTCATCGTCGGCGGGTTGATCGGTGGCGCGCAAGGGTACTGGATCGCCTATCACCGCATACCAAGCTTCATCGTGACGCTCGCCGGCATGCTGATCTTCCGCGGCATCTGCCAGGCGCTGCTTGGCGGCGGCTCCTCGGTCGGCCCGCTTCCCGACAGTTTCAAGGCGCTGAGTTCCGGTTTCATCCCCGATGTCATCGGTCCGCTGACCCTGATCCCGCCGACGGTGAACGCGGCCGGCAAGACCGTTTTGGGCAGTGGCCTGACGCTTCACATGACGACAGTCGTGCTGGGCCTGATCGCGGTGCTCGCCTACGCCTATTTCGGCTTCAGGACGCGACGCAAGCGCGAACTCCACGGTTATGAGGCCGAGCCTTTCACCCTGTTCGTCATCAAGACCCTGGTCGGCAGCGCACTGGCGCTCTTCCTGGTCTTCCAGTTCGCGACCTATCGGGGCCTGCCGATCGTGCTCCTGGTGATGGGCCTGCTGATCTCGCTGTTCGTCTTCGTCACCAAGCGCATGACCATCGGCCGCCGCATCTACGCCATGGGAGGCAACGCCAAGGCGGCGCAACTGTCGGGCATCAACACCGAAAGGCTGACGCTCTGGGTGTTCGTCAACATGGGCGTTCTGTCGGCGCTCGGCGGGCTGATCATCGCCGCACGTCTCGGCCAGGCCGTGCCGGCCGCGGGCCTCGGCAGCGAGCTCGACGTGATCGCGGCCGTCTTCATCGGCGGCGCCTCGGCGATGGGCGGCGTCGGCCAAGTCATCGGCGCGGTGGTCGGCGGCTTCATCATGGGCGTGATGAACAACGGCATGTCGATCATGGGCGTCAATGTCGACTGGCAGCAGGTGGTCAAGGGCCTGGTGCTGCTCGGGGCCGTGATCTTCGACGTCTACAACAAGAACAAGGCTTGAGGGCCGGGGGCGAGGACTAGGAGGCATACGGGTTCTAGATCGCGAAGCTGCCGGCAGCCCGTCGGCACCAAGAAGTCCGGGGAAGGACCAGGCTCGCGAACGCAATCCGGACGAAGCGTTTCAACCGTGGCGCGTTTCCGCGCCGCGCCGGTTAGGATTTGCCCATTGGCAGCCGGATACAGATAAATGAGAGAGGACTGATCATGCTGATCTCGCAGATTCTCGACGACGCCGAGACGATCCGTGTCGTTGCCCGCAGCGGCGGGAAGACCCGGATCATCAACGGGGCACGCAGCGTCTATTCGCTGGCGATGGAGGCCGCCCGCACCGGCGTCGGCCTGGCCGCCCTGATCGAACGCAAGGGGCTTGGCGAGACGATCGATCTCGACGCCGCCTACAAGCGGGGGCGCCTGCTGTCGCCGATCAACCACCCCGACCCGGCGCATCTGCACTTGACCGGCACCGGGCTGACGCATCTGGGGTCGGCCGCGACGCGCGATTCCATGCACAAGAAGCTCAGCACCGACGGCGAGGAGCAACTCACCGATTCCATGAAGATGTTCCGCATGGGACTGGAAGGCGGCAAGCCCGCGAAAGGCCAGGTCGGCGTGCAGCCGGAATGGTTCTACAAGGGCAACGGCACCATGGCAGTCGCGCCTGGCGCGGCGCTCATGTCACCGGCCTTTGCCAAGGATGCCGGCGAGGAACCAGAGGTCGCCGGGATCTATGTCATCGGCGATGACGGGGCGCCATTCCGCGTCGGCTTCACCTTGTCGAACGAATTCTCGGACCATGTGACCGAGCGCGTCAACTATCTCTTCCTCGCCCATTCCAAGCTGCGCAATGCCTCCTTCGGCCCGGAGATCCTGATCGGAGACCTGCCTTCGGACATCCGCGGCACGTCGCGTATCCTGCGCGACGGCAAGGCATTGTGGGAAAAGCCCTTCCTGTCGGGTGAAACGAACATGTCCCACACCATCGCCAATCTCGAACACCACCACTTCAAATATTCGGCCTTCCGCCAGCCTGGCGACGTGCATGTGCATATGTTCGGCACAGCGACGCTATCCTTCGCCGACGGCATCAAGACGGAAGCCGGCGACGTGTTCGAGATCGAGGCCGGGGACTTCGGACTGCCGCTGCGCAACCCGCTCGAGATCGAGAAGCCGGTGAAGGTGTCGGTGAAGGCGCTTTGAATCCATGAGCGCGTGATTCCCCTCTCGTGGGGAATGGCTGGCAAGCCAGAGCGGGGCGCTGTCCCGCCGATCTAGCAATAGGTTTCCGTCACGTCCCTGCCGGGCATCTCTCCCACAAGAGCGAGGTCGGCAGCTTCAACCTTAGCGCACGGCGCGGAAATGCTTTGACAGCTTCAGGCCCTGCGCCTGGTAGTTCGAGCCGAGATCGGTGCCGTAGAGCGCCTGCGGTCGCTTCAGCATATGCTCGTAGACCAGCCGGCCGACGATCTGGCCGTGGTCGAGGATGAACGGCACTTCGTGGCTGCGCACTTCGAGCACCGCCCGGCTGCCGGTGCCGCCGGCCGCCGAATGGCCGAAACCCGGATCGAAAAAGCCGGCATAGTGGACACGAAACTCGCCGACCAGCGGATCGAACGGCGTCATCTCGGCGGCGTAGAGCGGCGGCACATGCACCGCCTCCTGGCTGACGAGGATGTAGAACTCGTCGGGATCGAGCACCAGTTCGCCGGCGCGGCTCTTGTGGATCGGCTCCCAGAAGTCGAGGACATCCTGCGCGGCGCGCTTGTCGACATCGACGAGGCCGGTGTGGTGCTTGCCGCGATAGCCGACCAACCCATCCTTGTCGCCATTGAGGTCGATCGACAGCGCGATGCCGCCGCCGGAAATGTTCGGCGGCTCCGTGGCGACCAGCATCTCGGCACGATGCAGCTCATGCAACTCGGCTTCCGAGAGCAGCGCATTGCCGGTGCGAAAGCGGATTTGAGACAGGCGCGAACCCGTGCGCGCGATGATCGGAAAGGTGCGCGGGCTGACCTCGAGATAGAGCGGACCGGTGTAGCCGGCGGCGATCTTATCGAACTCATGGCCCCGATCGGTCATGACGCGGGTGAAGATGTCGAGCCGCCCGGTCGAGCTCTTCGGATTGGCCGAGGCCGAAATGTCAGCCGGCAGGGCCAGACTTTCGAGCAGCGGCACAATATAGACGCAGCCGGTTTCGAGGACCGCGCCTTCGGTCAGACTGATCTCGTGCAGTTGCAGCCGATCGAGCTTTTCCGACACCTTGTGGTTGGGACCGGGCAGGAACGAGGCGCGAACCCGCCAGGCCCTTTCGCCCAATCTGAGATCAAGGCTTGCCGGCTGGATCTGGTCGGCATCGAGCGCGCGCGGCGACTTCAGCGCGCCGGACCGGAACAGCGCCGAAATGTCCTGATCGGGAAGAATGCCTGTCTGCCGCAAAGTCTGGCTCCGCCCCAAGACTGGTCTCTTTCGTTGCAGGTTCTTGTTTGTTGCAGGATCTTGCCGCAAAACCGCCGGGCACTTCTGCGGAACCTGCCTTGGTACAAACGTCTTAATGAAGCCGGCAATTGACGCAAGCGTGGCGCGGGTCTAAAGGGTCGTTATCCCGTGGTGATTTGGCCGGTCGGCTTGCAGCCACGTTAAACAAGTCGCTAAAGGACCGTCGGGCCGCAAGGCCGTATGGACCGGTTGCGACTTTCGCGGCCGGTTTTTTTGTGTCTGGAACAAAGCGATGAGCACCAAGAAGCGCAACTGGAAACCTCAGACGGCACTCGTGCATGGCGGAACCCTGCGTTCCGGCTTCGGCGAAACCTCCGAGGCGATGTACCTGACCCAGGGCTATGTCTATCAGACGGCGCAGGCCGCCGAGGCCCGCTTCAAGGGCGAAGAGCCTGGTTTCATCTATTCGCGCTACGCCAACCCGACCGTCGACATGTTCGAAAAGCGCATGTGCGCGCTTGAAGGCGCCGAAGACGCGCGCGCCACGGCGTCGGGCATGGCGGCGGTGACGGCTGCCCTTCTGTGCAGCGTCAAGGCCGGCGACCACATCGTGGCCGCGCGCGCGCTGTTCGGCTCCTGCCGCTGGGTGGTCGAGACGCTGGCGCCGCGCTATGGCATCGAGGCGACCTTGGTCGACGGCACCGAGATCGCCAATTGGGAAAAGGCGGTCAGGCCGAACACCAAGCTGTTCTTCCTGGAAAGCCCGACCAACCCGACGCTCGAGGTCGTCGACATCGCCGCCGTCGCCTCGCTTGCCAATTCGATCGGCGCGCGGCTGGTCGTCGACAATGTCTTTGCCACGCCGCTGCAACAGAAGCCGTTGCAGCTTGGTGCGCACATCGTCGTCTACTCGGCCACGAAGCACATTGACGGCCAGGGCCGCTGCCTGGGCGGCGTCATCCTGTCGGACAAGAAGTGGATTGACGAGAACCTGCACGACTATTTCCGCCACACCGGTCCCAGCCTGTCGCCGTTCAACGCCTGGACGCTGCTGAAGGGCCTGGAAACCTTGCCGCTGCGCGTGCGCCAGCAGACCGAGAGCGCCGGCAGGATCGCCGACTTCCTGGCCGGGCAGCCGCAGATCGCCCGCGTCATCTATCCCGGCCGCGCCGACCACCCGCAGGCCGATATCGTCAAGAAGCAGATGTCGGGTGGCTCGACGCTGATCTGCCTCGACGTCAAGGGCGGCAAGCCGGCGGCCTTCGCCCTGCAGAACGCCCTCGACATCGTGCTGATCTCGAACAATCTGGGCGATGCCAAGAGCCTGATCACCCATCCGGCGACGACCACCCACAAGAACCTCAGCGATGAGGCCCGCGCCGAACTCGGCATCGGGCCAGGTACGCTCAGGCTGTCGGTCGGCCTGGAGGATACGGACGACCTGCTGGAAGATATCGCCCAAGCCTTGAAGGCCGCCAAATAGGTTTCGTCCAGGCAGCGTCGTCAGCAGCGATCAGGCGCTCGACGGCGTCTCCTCCAGTTCCGCCGTCTTGGTGCGGATGGTCATGGCGTTGCCGCGCCAGTCGACGGAGCCGCCGAGCCAGCCGCGCGCCCAGATGGCCGGGAGCATGACGTCCCGCGCGACCGTCGCCGCGATCATGCGCGTCGAGACGTGCCAACCCTTGGCCAGGGCCAGAGCGCATTCCGGAAGATAGAACGCCGCCAGCACGGCAATCGCGGTTGCCCAGAGACTGACGCCGGCGCTCGCCGCGGCAATCAGCGCAAGAGCCAACGGGACCGCCGCGCCAGTCAGGATCTCGGGCGCGAAGAACAGCGGGAAGGTGACGCGGCGCAGGCGCGCCCAGCGGGCCTGGCGCGACCAGATCTCGCCAAACGTGCGCTGGCCGAGCGGCTGCTCGAAGGGCGCCGCAACGAGGTTGACACGCAGGCCGAGGCCGTTCACCAGCTTGGTCGCGGCGGCGTCCTCGGCGATCTCGGCGGCCAGCGCGCGGATGCCGCCATTGGCGTCCAGCATCGGCTTGTTCCACAGCATGCTCTTGCCCTGCGCGAAGCCGAGGCCGAGCGCCTCGCCGGCATACTGCCAGCGGGCCTGCAATGTGTTGAGGAAGGCGCATTCGACGTCGGCCCAGAAACCATCTGGCCTGGAGCCGATCGGCGTCGAGCAGACAAGGCCGGTACCGTGCTGCCACGCCGCCATCATGTGCTCGACATAGTCCCTCGGCATCAGAACGTTGGAATCGGCAAGAATGATCCAGTCGTGGCGCGCCGCTTCCCAGCCTTTGACGCAATTGTTGAGCTTTGGATTGGCACTGACACGGTCGTCGCCGATCAACAGCCGGGCCGGCACCTGCGGAAACCGGGCAATCGCCCTGTTTATCAGTTTGACCACCGGGTCGTCGGCATGGGCGACGCAGAAGATCAGTTCGTAGCGTGGCCAGTCGAGCGCGAAGGCGCGTTCCAGCGTCTCATGTGTGAATGGCTCGACGCCGCGCGACGGGACGACAATCGACACCGCCGGCGATCTGCCCGCCGGCGGGGCAATCGTGGTGCGCCGTTTCAGCTGTGAAGCGGCAAGCAGGATGCTGGCAGCGTTTGAGAGGATGAGTGCGGTCGAAAGCGAGGCGGATATGAGAGTGAGTTCCATCGAGATCTGGTCACTCCGGAAGTCGGCCCGCGTCGCGGCCGTTTTCAACAGTTCGACAGAGGGCCGAGTCGCCCGGTTCGCGCACACCACCATTGTCGTGTGTCACTTAAATGACATTCTTTGCCGGCACCTGCGTTTCAATCCCAGGCGCGACAAGACGCGCACGTTGACCTGCTCACCGCGAGCGTCGAAAGTCGTCGGATTGTTTTGGAGCCGCTCATGTACCGCGCCGTGACGCGCAACATCGAAGTGCAGGTCAGGCCGTTCTATCTGGAGGATCGTTCAGATCCCCAGGAGAACCGCTACGTCTGGGGCTATCAGATAACGATCGACAACCAGTCTGACGAGTTCGTGCAGCTTCTGTCGCGCTATTGGCACATCACCGATGGTGCCGGCCGGGTCGAGGAGGTCCGCGGGCCGGGCGTTGTCGGCGACCAGCCGGAACTCAATCCCGGCGACAGCTATCAGTACACGTCCGGCTGCCCGCTCTCGACACCCTCCGGGATCATGGTCGGACGCTACACGATGCGCAACAAGCGCGGCGAGACGTTCGACATCGCCATCCCGGCCTTCTCGCTCGATCTGCCGGGGACAAGGCGCACGGTGAACTGAGGGCCGACGGTCGCGTCGCCCCTCATCCGCCCTTCGGGCACCTTCTCCCCGCAGAACGGAGAGAAGGAAAGGCTTTACTGAGCCGCAAACTCGGCTGGATCGAAGTCGTACTGCGTCGAGCAGAATTCGCAGGCGACATGGATGCCGCCATCCTCGGTGCTGTCCTTGATCTCCTGCGCTGAGAAGCCTTCGAGGATGCCACGGATCTTGTCGCGGGAGCATGAGCACTGGTCGGCCACGGGAACGCCGCCGAAGACGCGCACGCCATGCTCATGGAACAGACGATAGAGCAGCCGCTCGGCGCCGATGGTCGGGTCGATCAATTCGGTCGGCTCGATGGTGCCGAGCAAGGCCAGGAGTTCCTGCCAGGAATTATCAGCCGGATCGTGGACTCCCTCGCGCGGATCGCCGTCCCCACCCGGCAGGTCCGGAATGCGCATGCGCTCGGGCGATTGCGGCAGGAACTGCGCCAGGATGCCGCCGGCGCGCCATTGCTCGCGCGCGCCGCCGATCCCGGGCGTCAGCAGCTTGGCGACCGAGAGCCTGATATCGGTCGGGATCTGTTCCGACTGACGGAAATATGTGCGCGCCGCGTCTTCCAGCGTTTCGCCGTCGAGCTGGACGATGCCTTGGTAGCGCTGAGTATGGGCGCCCTGGTCGATGGTCAGCGCCAGCACGCCGCTGCCAAGCAGCGTCTGCTGGGACGTCTCGCCTGCCGCGACCAGTGCTTCGAGCCGATCCGCATCGAAGCGTGCATAGGCACGCAGTGCCGAGGGCGTGGAGAAGTCCGCGACCAGCATGTCGACAGGCCCGTCGGTGCGGGTCTGCAGGATGAACTTGCCTTCGAATTTGAGCGAGGTGCCGAGCAGAACCGTCAGCACACAGGCTTCCGCCAGCAGGCGGGCGACCGGCTCGGGATAATCGTGGCGGCCAAGGATGGCGTCGAGCATCGGCCCAAGCTGGACCGTGCGGCCGCGCACGTCGAGCGGACCGACCTCGAAGGGAACGACGTGATCGTCGCCGGCGTAGCCGAACTCGCCGAGTTTGGGGTGATGTTCAGTCACTTGATGGCTTTCCAACATGACAAAGCTCCAGGGCGCGGCCATGCGGCCCTGGTGGGCACATGCGTCCAAACGCGCTTGATTTGCGTGATGCGGCGCAGATAGGCATCGCGCCGCCGCAGATCAAGCGCCTGGGCATTTCAGGCGCCTGGGCATTTCGGGCGCCCAAGACACTTCAAGCCCCAAGACACTTCAAGCACCGAGGCACCAGGCAAGCACTGCCTTCTGGGCATGGAGCCGGTTCTCGGCCTCGTCGAAGACCACCGAATGCGGCCCGTCGATGACCTCGTCGGTCACTTCCTCGCCGCGATGGGCCGGCAGGCAGTGCATGAACAATGCATCCGGCTTGGCCTTGGCCATCAGCGCCGCGTTGACCTGATAGGGCGAGAAGACATTGTGCCCGCGAGCACGGTGTTCCTGTCCCATCGACACCCAGCAATCGGTGACGATGCAGTCGGCCTGGTCGACGGCTTCCTCGGGCGAGCGGGTGAAATGCAGCTTGCCGCCATGCGCCTTGGACCAGTCGACATGCTTCTGCGCCGGTTCGCTGCCTTCGGGCACGGCGACGTTGAGGTTGAAGCGGAACCGTGCCGAGGCCTCGAGCAGCGAGTGCAGCACATTGTTGCCATCGCCGGTCCAGGCAATCGTCTTGCCGGCCACCGGACCGCGATGCTCCTCGAAAGTCATGATGTCGGCCATCAGCTGGCAAGGGTGGGTGTCGTCGGTCAGTCCGTTGATCACCGGAACGGTGGCATTCTCGGTCAACTCCAGCAGCCGCTCATGCGAGGTGGTGCGGATCATGATCGCATCGACGTAGCGCGACAGCACCTTGGCGGTGTCGGCGATTGTCTCGGAGCGGCCGAGCTGCATCTCGGTGCCGGTCAGCATGATGGTCTCGCCGCCGAGCTGGCGCATGCCGACGTCGAAAGAAACGCGCGTGCGCGTCGACGGCTTGTCGAAGATCATGGCCAGCACCTTGCCTTCGAGCGGCTTGGTCCGCTCGCCGGCCTTGAGACGCGCCTTTCGCGTCACCGCATCATCCAGCATGAAGCGCAAATCGCCTTCGGAAACGGTGGAAAGATCGGTGAAATGGCGAACTGACATCAGGAATGGTTCCGGATTACTTCGCGGCGGCGGAGGCGATCGCCTCCGACAGGCCCTTGGCGCCGGCGCGGATGCGGTTGAGCGCTTCGTGAATCTCGGCGTCGGTGACGGTGAGCGGTGGCAGCAGGCGAATGACGTTGTCGCCGGCCGGAACCGCCAGCAAATGCTGGTCGCGCAGCGCCATGTTCACCTTGCCGTTGGGCATCGCGCATTTGAGGCCGAGCATCAGCCCGGTGCCCCTGATATCCTCGACGATTTCGGGGAATTCGTCGGCTATCGAGGCTAGCCCCTGCTTCATCAGCAGCGCCTTGCGCTGGACATCCTCCAGGAAGCCGTCTTCCAGAACGACGTCGAGCACGGCGTTGCCGACCGCCATTGCGAGCGGATTGCCGCCGAATGTGGTGCCGTGCACGCCGGCGGTCATGCCGACGGCCGCCTCGTCGGTGGCAAGGCAGGCGCCCATCGGGAAGCCGCCGCCAATGCCCTTGGCGATTGCCATGATGTCGGGCGTCACCGCAGACCACTCATGCGCGAACAGCTTGCCGGTACGGCCAATGCCGCACTGGACCTCGTCGTATATCAACAACAGGCCGTGCTGTTCGCAGAGCTGCCGCAGCCGCTTGAGCGACTGTGTCGGTACTGGGCGGATACCGCCCTCGCCTTGCACCGGCTCGATCAGGATCGCGGCGGTCTCGGGCGTGATCGCCTTCTCGGCGGCGTCGATGTCGTCGAAGCCAACCTGGTCGAAGCCTTCGACCTTGGGTCCGAAGCCCTCGAGATATTTGTACTGGCCGCCTGCCGCGATGGTCGCCAGCGTGCGGCCATGGAAGGCGCCTTCGAAGGTGATGATGCGGAAGCGCTCGGGATGTCCCTTGACGAAGTGGTAGCGCCGCGCCGTCTTGATCGCGCATTCCAGCGCCTCGGCGCCGGAATTGGTGAAGAACACCTTGTCGGCGAAGGTGGCATCAGCCAGCCGCTCGCCAAGTCTGCTCTGCCCCGGGATCTCATAGAGATTGGAGACGTGCCAGAGTTTCGCCGCCTGCTCGGTGAGGGCCGCGACAAGGTGCGGATGGCCATGGCCAAGCGAATTGACCGCGATGCCGCCGGCGAAATCGAGATATCGCTCGCCCTTGTCGGTAACCAGCCAAGTGCCTTCCCCATGGTCGAAGGCCAGGGGTGCGCGAGCAAAGGTCTCGTAAAGCGCCGAACCGCTCATTATATGCGTCTCCGGTACCGGAAAATCAAAAAAGCCGCCAAAGCGGCGGCCTTCTGCGGCTTATCGTGTTTTTCGGCCATGAAGTCAACGAAAACGTCGCGTAGTGGCGCGCGGCAAGCTCCCCGACGCAACGCCGGCTCATGAGCGACCGGGCAAGTTGGGGAAAACCGAAAAAACCGATTCGTGTTGCACTTGGGACTCTTGTCACCGAGTCAGCGCATAGAGTAGTTGTAGTCGAGAAATAACTAGATTTCGTGCGGCGGACCTAATCACCAGATATATGTGGTGTCTGCCCCAGCAGTGGTGCTGGGTCGGGAATGGATTCTGATTGCCGCACGCTTATAAGGAGCGCGGTCATGAACTGGACTGACGAGCGGGTAGAACTCTTGAGAAAACTGTGGTCGGAGGGTCTGAGCGCAAGCCAGATTGCTGCGCAGCTTGGAGGGGTCAGCCGCAATGCCGTCATCGGCAAGGTGCACCGGCTGAAGCTGTCGGGTCGCGGTCGCGCAACAGCGACGCCGGCGCGCCAGAAGAAGGCTACGCAGGGATCGACCGTCCAGAAATCGGTGGCGCGCGCCGCAAGCACGGCACGCCACGTCACGACTTCGATCGGCGCGACGGCCCTTCAGACGCAATTCGACGCCGAACCGGTGGCGCGGCACTACATCCGTCCGGTCGAGAACGTCGTAGTGCCTATCTCACGGCATCTGCAGCTCGTCGAACTGACCGAGCGCACCTGCAAATGGCCGAACGGCGATCCACTTTCGGAGGACTTCAATTTCTGCGGCAACGAAGCCGCTGAAACCGGTCCCTACTGTAAATACCATGCCCGCGTGGCGTTCCAGCCGGCGGCGGAGCGGCGGCGGAATAGATAAGCGGTGAGTAGTGAGGAAACAAGCGCTCCCACCAACCACTACCGACTACTGACTACTGACTACCGACTTCCTCACAGCCAGCCGTTCTTCCTGAAGCGCCAATAAAGGAAGCAGCAGATAAGCGCGATGGTGGCCAGCACCATCGGATAGCCATATTCCATCTTCAGCTCCGGCATGTCGGTGAAGTTCATGCCGTAGATGCCGGCGAATGCGGTTGGCACCGCCAGGATGGCCGCCCATGAAGCGAGTTTCTTGGAGATCGCCGTTTCCTGGCTTTGGCCGACCAGAAGACTGGCCTCGAAGGCAAAGGCCAGCACCTCGCGCAGACTGTCGATCTTCTCCTGGACGGTACGGATATGATCCGTAACGTCGCGGAACAGCGGGTGCATGGCCGAATGGATCTGCGGCAGGTCGGCGCTGGTCAGCCGGCGACAGACTTCCACCAGGGGCAATGCCGCGTTGCGCAGGCGCAGGAGGTCGCGGCGCAGCATGTAAAGGCGTTCGATGTCGGGGCCGGTCATTGGCTTCAGCAGGACCTTGTCCTCGATCGCCTCGACCTCGTCCTCGATCTGCTCGAGCACGGGCATGTAATTGTCGACGATGAAGTCGAGAATGGCATAGAGGACGAAATCCTCTCCCTTGGCCAGCGAGTGCGGGCAGCTTTCCCAGTGCTGCCGCACGGCGGCATAGGATGTCGAAGGACCGTGCCTGACGCTGACGATATAGCCTGAGCCGACAAACAGATGTGTCTCGCCGAAGGTGACGCGCCCGTCGATCAGCTGCGCCGTGCGGGCGACGATGAACAGCGCATCGCCATATTGCTCGATCTTTGGCCGCTGGTGCGGATGCTCGGCATCCTCGATCGCCAGTTCATGCAGATGAAACTGCGCCTTGACGCGCAGCAGGAGGTCGCGGTCGGGTTCAAGCAGCCCGATCCAGACGACATGTCCCGATTTCTTGGCCCATTCGCCGGCTTCCTCGATGGGAATATCGGCGATGCGGCGCCCGGCGGTATAGACACCGCAGGCGATGATGCCCGATGTCGGCGGCGAGGCCTTGAACTCCCGGACATATTCCATGGCAGCCTCCCGAAAGCGTTGCCTTCCCTGGGGAACCGGCAAGCTTATCTTGGGATAGTCTAGCGCAATATGATCAAGCGTTCGAGAGGACGTGCGTTCACTTCACCGGCAGCGCCTCGGGGAGGCCGATCTTGTCGGTCTTGTCGCCTTTCGGCCGGTCGGCGGGCATCTGGTCGCCGGTGACGATATAGTAGATGGTCTCGGCGATGTTGGTGGCGTGATCGCCGATCCGCTCGATATTCTTGGCGCAGAACAGCAGATGCGTACAGGGCGTGATGTTGCGCGGATCTTCCATCATGTAGGTCAGCAATTCGCGAAACAGCGACGTGTACATGGCATCGATCTGGTCGTCACGGTCGCGCACGAAGCCGATCTTGTCGACTGAGCGCGATGCATAGACGTCGAGGACTTCCTTCAGCTGGGTCAGCGCCAAATTGGCCAGAGCCTCCAAGCCGCGAAACAGGCTGGTCGGCTGCCGGCCGTCGGTAACGGCAACCACCCGCTTGGCGACGTTCTTGCCGAGGTCGCCGACGCGCTCGAGGTCGGCCGAAATGCGGATGGCGCCGACGATCTCGCGCAGGTCAGTCGCCATAGGCTGACGCCTGGCGATAATGATGATCGCCTTGTCGTCGATCTCACGCTGTCCCTCGTCCAGGACGGCGTCGTCTCGGATGACCTTCTGAGCCAGCCCCGGATCGGCATTGACCAGGGCGGCGACCGCCTGCTCGACCATGCGCTCGGCGTGCCCACCCATCGCGGCGATGCGCTTCGAAAGATATTTCAGTTCCTCGTCATAGGCGCTGACAATGTGAACGGACTGCATGGATGAAATGCCTTCCCACGGGATCTTGTCTTTGAGTCGTTTCCTCGAATCCCCGCTGATACGCTAACGGGATGACAGAAAAAAGAAACGGCCCCGTGGAAAACTAGGGCAGTATCAGTGCGCCGGCAAATGGACCGAGAAGGCGGCGCCCTTGCCGACCTCGGACCTGATCGTCAGCCTGGCGTTGTGACGTGTCAGGATGTGCTTGACGATCGACAGGCCAAGCCCCGTGCCCTTCTGGGTCCGGCTGGTCTCGACATCGATACGATAGAAGCGCTCGGTGATGCGCGGTATGTGCTCCTCGGGGATGCCGGGACCAAAATCCCTGATGGTGACGTCGATGCCGGGTTCGGAACCATCATCGCCGCGCGCGATCGACACCACGACACGACCGCCCGACTGGCCGTATTTGCAGGCATTTTCCAAAAGGTTCTCGAACACCTGGAACAGCTCGTCGCGATCGCCCGGCACATCGAGCGGCCCCTTGGCGAAATCGCGCTCGATGGCGACATTGTTTTCGCGGGCGAGCGGGCCGAGCGAATCGATGACGCTGTCGACGGTCTGGCGCAGATCGACTTCGGTTCCCGGCTTGAGATAGGGCTTCATCTCCAATCGCGACAGAGACAGGAGGTCGTCGATCAGGCGGGCCATGCGGCCGGTCTGGTTCTGCATGATCTGGAGGAACTGCTCGCGCGCCGCCGGATCGTTGCGGGCCGGTCCGCGCAGCGTTTCGATGAAGCCCGCGATCGAAGCCAGCGGGGTGCGCAATTCGTGACTGGCATTGGCGATGAAGTCGGCGCGCATGCGGTCGATACGCCGCGCCTCGCTCTGGTCCTTGAAAACCAGCACATAAAGATCGGTGCCATGCCCGACCGAGGATGCGCTGACCCGGTAGGCCCGTTCGACAGGCAGTTTCTCCGTGTAGTCGACGACATCCGAGGCGACAGTGCCCGACAGCACACTGTCCAGCAGCGCCTGCATTTCCGGCGCCCGGAATTTCAGCGGCAGCGATATGCCGGGCGCGATGCCGCCAAAGGCGGCAAAGGCGGCGGCGTTGGCGTGGACGATGGTGGCGGCGTGGTCGAAGATGATGAGCGGGTCGGCCACGGCGGCCGCCAGATATTCACCGGACAGGCGCTGCAAGCCAATCGCCTCGATCGCCGCGGCGTTCCCCGCGGAATGGCGGGCGCCGGTGACCGGCAATATTGCCGCGGCCGGCAGCAGGAGCAGCGCCGGCACCAGCACGTAGGCGGAAAAGCCCGCGAAGCCAAAGGCGATCAGAACCGCCACGACACCGGCCGCAAGCAGCCAGCGGCTGTGCCACAGCCGAGCGGCCACAGCTTGCCCCGTGCTCTTCTGCTCTGCGCCCAGCTCGGTCATTCGCGCGCCCAGCCTCCACCGGTCAGACGGCGGCGAAAACTTCCGCTGGACCGCAAATCAAAAGTGCTACAGCCTCCTTTGCGCGTCCAAACGGAGGCGCGGCGCTGTAGTGGCTCCCAATAGCATGAGTCCAGACACTTAAAAGGGTTCGTCTGCATGAAAAAAGCCAACGACAATTCGGTCACTCCAACCTCGGGCCCGCTGAAAATCAGGATCGGCGGCAAGGAACGGGAGTTCGATATCGAGAATCCCGAGCTTCCGGACTGGGTCGAGGAGAACAAGCTGACCGCGGGCGGATATCCTTACGACAAGAAGATGAAGAGCGAGGAGTATGACGAGACGCTCGAGAAATTGCAGATAGAGCTCGTCAAGGCGCAGGCATGGCTGCAGGCGACCGGCAAGCGGATGATGGCGCTGTTCGAGGGTCGTGACGCGGCCGGCAAGGGCGGCACGATATTCGTGCTGCGCCAGTATCTTAACCCACGCACGGCGCGCAACGTCGCGCTGACCAAGCCAACCCCGACGGAACTGGGGCAATGGTACTACCAGCGCTACGCCGACCATTTCCCGACAGCGGGCGAATTCGTCACCTTCGACCGCTCCTGGTACAATCGTGCCGGCGTCGAGCCGGTGATGGGTTTTTGCACCCCCGAACAGCACGAGAAGTTTCTCGACGAGACGCCTCATTTCGAGCGCATGATCGTCAATGACGGCATCTATTTCTTCAAATTCTGGCTGAACATCGGCCGGGAGACGCAGCTCGAGCGCTTTCACGATCGCCGCTACAGTCCGCTGAAGAGCTGGAAATTCTCGCCGATCGACATTGCCGGCATCACCAAGTGGGACGATTACACCAAGGCACGCGACACCATGTTCGAGCGCACCCACAGGGAGTTCGCGCCATGGATGATCGTGCGGGCCAACGACAAGCGCCGCGCGCGGCTGGCGGTGATGCGCCGCATCCTGCTGTCGCTGCCCTACGAGGGGCGCGATCTCGACGCTATCGGTAAGGAAGATAAGAAGATCATCGGCGAAGGGCCGTCATTCCTGGGCAAGCAGGACTGACACTTTTGGCGCCGCGCGGCCAGAAAGGCAGCGCGGCGCGGTTGATGCAGGTCCTTTCTCTCGGCCTTTCGACTCAGGCCGCCAGACGCGCGATCCGCTGCAACCGTCGCAACGTGGCGTCGTCCTGCAGCGCCTGCTGGAACAGCGATATCTCCTCATCGATGCGCTCGCAAAGCGCGGCGGTGTTCCCCTTGAGCAGGCCCCGTGTCTGCAGCAAAGCGGCAACGGGCTTTTTGGCGAGCTGCCTGGCCCGGCCAAGCGCCGCTTCCTCGACGCTGCCTTCCGCGACGATCTCGGCGACGAGGCCGAGCGCCCTGGCGTCTTCGGCACCAAGCGTGTCGCCGAGACAGAAGAAGCGGAAAGCACCGGCATAGCCGAGTTTCTGCGGCGCCAGGATGCTGGTTGCCGCGTCCGGCACCAAGCCGAAATCGACGAACGGCACCCGGAAGGTGCTTTTTTCAGATGCGATCACCATGTCGCAATGGAACAGGATGGTGCAGCCGACGCCGACGGCATCGCCGTCGACACAGGCCAGGATCGGCTTTGGAAACGTCGCCAGCATGCGGAACATGTCGGTGACGGCGGCGATCAGCTTCTGGTGCTTGGCGGCATCCAGGAATTCGGAAAAGTCACCACCAAGGCAGAAGCAGCCGGCCAGGCCGCGCAGCACGACAACCCGCACCTCGTCATTCTCGGCGGCTTCATGGAACGTCCCGGCAAGGCTCTCATAGGCCCTCCGGTCGAGCACCGGCCGGCCGTCGTTCGACGACACGGTGACGATCAGTGTGTGGTTGCGCAGTTCGGGTTGCGGGTGCGCGTTCATGACGCCCTCCTTTGACCGAACATGTCGGGATATCCCCTGGCCAGGACGGGTGCATGATGATTGCGGCGCGAACGCACCACGTCCAGCGTGTGCTCGTTGAAGGTGAGCAGCGTCGCCACGACCTGCTGGTTGCCATAGGTGCGCTGATAACCGAGCGGCGTCGCCAGGAAGTGCAGTTGCAATGCGCGCAGCACCCACATCGGCTCGAACTCGATGATCACCTTGTCGACGCCGCGCTTCAGACCCCACTCGACGAAACCGGCTATCAATTCCGTGCCGACGGTCGAGACGCCGCGACGCCCATCGCGAAAACCCGGAGCCACCGCATAGCGGGTCAACTCCCAGATGTTGGGACCCGCCGGCGGCGTTCCTTCGGAGAGATCGGTCAACACCTCGGTCAACAAATGCGGCCGTGTGGTCGGCAACATCCTCTGATAGCCCGCGACTTCATTGCCCCTGATGACGATCTGATGCACCGCCTCGTCATGATCGAACTGGTCGACTTCAAATCCGTCGGGGCGCCGAAGGTCCTCCCATCCCATCTCCTCGACGAATATCCGGTAGCGCAGCCGATGGACGGCCTCCCAAAGGTCGGGACGTTCCATCAATTCCTTGGTCGTAAGACAAAAAAGCATTCCGTAGTCTCCTGTGGTTCAGGGGAAGATACGGCCGTGCTTCGATGCGAAAATTGCGTGATCACGTAGGCAAGAAGTTCTAGGCCTGCACGGCCGACCTAGCTAATGTAGCCGCGCCTTATCGCCTCGGCGACTGCCTGGACCCGGTTGACGGCACCGAGTTTGCTTTTGGCGTTAAGAAGATGTTTCTCCGAGGTGTGCTCGGAGATGCCGAGGATTTGGGAAATCTCCCATTCGGACTTGCCGACGGCAGCCCATTGCAGGCATTCGCGTTCGCGCGGCGTCAGCTCGATGTGATCGATCGTCGTGGTCGCCATGGTGTGGAGTTGCATGGCGCGGCCGACGGCATAGGTCGAGACCAGGGAGACCAGGCCGAACTCGGCCGCCGACAGTTCCACGGCCTCGCCCCCCAGCGACACCATGACGATTTCGCCGTCGAGCGTGATCAACGGAAAGGCCAGCCCGTCGCGCAACTTGAAGGCGCCGGCGTCGCCCATCACTTCGCCGCTGCTCTTGTCGATGCGGATGCCCTGGGCGGCTTCCCGCCACTGGAACGGCGCTTGCAGCTGTTTCATGTGACTGACGACGGGATCGTGATCGACATAGTTGCGCGTCACGTAGCGCTCGAGCCATTCGACCGGCCAGTCGCAGAGCAGCACATGCTGCTTCTGCTGGCCCGTCGGTGTGCCCGGCTGCGGAACGGTTCCGGCCATCAGCGCGGTCAGACCGAACTCCGACGTTACGCCCAACAGTTTCTCGCAGACCGCGGCCGCCGTTGCGGCGTGCTGCAGTTGATCTATGTATTCCAGCGTTCGATCGAACTGACTCATCGCAACATCAACCCCATGTTGCCTCATGCATTAAGTCCATGGTCCGCGCCTTCCCGGCACTTCGCCACCGACCACGGATTGCAAAGCGCCCGCTTCCGGTTGTGGTTCTCGACCCTGGTATTCCCACCAGGGCAGCCACCGCTGTTTGCAAACCGACCGAACCATATCCTGAAATCGAAGCGTTGAAATCAAAAAGCATTGTGCCTGTATCGTTTTCGTACCAAAACCGGCACGAGCACGGGTGCGGGAGTTTTATCGTGGCGTTCCAATGGAGGTCCCATGTCCTGGCAGCGGCGCTCATCGCCGCATTGTCATGGGTTTCCGGCGCGGGCGCGGCCGAGCCGCAGGTGCCGGTGTTGTGGGATGCCAAGGAGCGGCTTCCGAAGCCCGACCTTGCGGCGCTGCCGCGGCTGCGGTTCCTGACGACCACGGATTTTCCGCCCTTCAATTTCCTCGACGGCGCGGGGAAGCTGTCCGGTTTCCACATCGACTTGGCGCGCGCCATCTGCGCGGAACTCGGCATCGTCGACAAATGCCAGATCCAGGCCTTGCCTTGGGCGGAGCTTCAAGGCGCGCTTGAGAGGGGCGAAGGTGAAGCTGTTATCGCCGGCATTGCCCCGACGTCACAGTCGCGCCAGACATACGCCTTCTCGCGCGCCTACCTGCAGTTCCCGGCGCGCTTCATCACCGCGAGGAACAAGGCGCTGGCGGAACCGCTCTTCGACAAATTGCACGGCAAGCGAGTCGGCGTGATATCGGGCTCGGCCCATGAACGCATGCTGCGCGATTATTTCGGCACGGTCCAGGTCGTCCCCTTCGACAAGCCGGAAGCCCTCTATGGCGACCTCAAGGCCGGCAAGATCGACGCGGCTTTCGGCGATGGCATGCGCTTCGCCTTCTGGCTCGGCGGCTCCGATGCCGCCGGCTGCTGCCGCTTTGCCGGCGGCCCCTACCTGGCGCCCGAATATCTGGGCACCGGCATGGCCATCGCCACGCGAGCGGACAATCCGGCGCTGGCCGCGGCCCTCGACTACGCTTTGCAAGAGATTTCGATGAAAGGCACCTTTGCCGAATTCTACCTGCGCTATTTCCCGGTCAGTTTCTTCTGATCCGGTCCGGTCAGCTTTTCTGATCCGGCCGTAACCTCGTCAGGTCAGAGTTCGCAGCCTTGCCTTGGCCGCACGGCCGATGGCCGCCACGGTCAGCGTGTCGAGATCGAGCTGGCGACGGATCAACTGCAGCACCCGCACTTCCTCCAGCCGCATCTCCAGATCGACGGCGGCCACTTCGAAGGCCGCGGCATAGGCGGTGTCGCGCAACCGCTCCGGCAGCGCCTCCGAGACCTGGGTCAGGACACCTTCGAGCCCACCCTTCTCATGCAGCATCTTCTGACAGGCTTGGGCCACGGCAACGAGACGGTCCTGCTTGAAATCCTCGAACACCGGCCACGAGCGAACAACCTCACCGATCCTGGCCAGTTCGACATCGGTCATGTCCCGGTCGGAGGCCGAAGTGATGACCATCAGATAGATCAGGGCTTCGTGCGGGGTGGGCGACAGCATTCTTTGCTCCTTGAACGGGCTCCGAAGGTAGGAAGGGGAGCCTGAGGCCGCAAGGAAAAAGCGCCCGACGCGTTGACGCTCCGGCCACGCACGCCTAGAGACCGGTTGAAAATGCACTTGCGGCTATTGCCGGGATACAATCTGGAAAACTGTGACATGGCGGGATCAAACATCATCGATCTCAATCCCGAACTGCTGACGGCCGCGGCCGAGAGCAAGGCATGGCCGTTCGAGGAAGCCAAAAAGATCATCGAACGCTACAAGGGCGCCGATTTCCCCGAAACGATCCTGTTCGAGACCGGCTATGGACCGTCGGGCCTGCCGCATATCGGCACGTTCGGCGAAGTGGCACGCACCTCGATGGTGCGTCATGCGTTCCGCGTGCTGACGCAGGACAAGGTCGCGACCAAGCTGCTGTGCTTTTCCGACGACATGGACGGCATGCGCAAGATACCCGACAGCGTGCCGGATCGCGCAGCGCTCGAGCCATATCTGCACAAGCCGCTGTCATCGGTGCCCAACCCCTTCGGCGGCGACTATGCGAGCTTCGCCGACCATAACAATGCGATGCTCTGCCGCTTCCTCGACACGTTCGGCTTCGATTACGAATTCGCCAGCGCAACGCAATACTACAAGTCAGGCCGCTTCGATGCGATGCTGTTGCGCGCCGCCGAACGCTACGACCAGATCATGGCGGTCATGCTGCCGACGCTCGGACCTGAGCGGCAGGCGACCTACAGCCCCTTCCTGCCGATCTCGCCAAAGAGTGGGCGCGTGCTTTACGTTCCCATGAAGCATGTCGACGCCAAGGCCGGTACCATCACCTTCGACGATGATGGCACCGAAACCACGCTGCCGGTCACCGGCGGCCGCGTGAAGCTGCAGTGGAAGCCGGATTTCGGCATGCGCTGGGCGGCACTCGGCGTCGATTTCGAGATGTTCGGCAAGGATCATCAGACCAATGCAGTGGTTTACGACCGCATCTGCAACATACTGGGCGGGCGGGCGCCGGAGCATTTCGTCTACGAACTGTTCCTCGATGAGAATGGCCAGAAGATCTCGAAGTCGAAAGGCAACGGCCTGACCATCGACGAATGGCTGACCTATGCACCGACCGAGAGCCTCGGGCTCTACATGTACCAGCGGCCGCGGCAGGCCAAGAAACTCTATTTCGACGTCATCCCGCGGGCCGTGGACGAATATTACACCTTCCTCGCCGCCTATCCCCGCCAGGAGTGGAAGGAGCGGCTGGGCAACCCGGTCTGGCATATGCATGACGGCAACCCGCCCGCCATCGACATGCCGGTGCCGTTCTCGCTGCTGCTCAACCTTGTCAGCGCCTCCAATGCGCAGAACAAGGAGGTGCTGTGGGGCTTCATCTCGCGTCACGTCGCGGGTGTGACTCCGGCGACCCATCCCGAGCTGGACCGACTGACGGGCTACGCGATTCGCTACTTCGACGATTTTGTGAAGCCGACGAAAACCTTTCGCCCGGCCGACGAGGTCGAGCGCGAAGCGCTGGTGGCTCTCGAAAAGGCACTTGGCGACTTGCCGGCGGGCGCCAGCGGCGAAGCGATCCAGAACGCTTCGCTCAACGTGGCGCGCAAGATCGAACGCTATCAGGATCATTCCAAGCAAAGTCCTGAAGGTGGCCCGGGTGTCTCAGGCGCCTTCTTCCAGATGATCTACCAGGTGCTGATCGGCCAGGAGCGTGGTCCACGCTTTGGATCATTCGCCGCCCTCTACGGCGTCGCCGAGACCCGCTCGCTCATTCAGAAGGCGCTGGCTGGTCAGCTGGCTTGAGGACGCCGCCCTCCTCTTGCAGGATCGAGTCCTCCTCCAGGATCGAGCCCGGCGCCTGAGGCGCTGGGGTGGGTGCGGCCGGCATCGCCGAGATGCCGGCAAGGTTCGGCGCCGACCCGAAAATGCCTTTCTTCGCGCCTTGTGCCTTGTCACCGGCCTCGACATAGGGTCCGCCCTTGGCGGCACGCGCCCAGCCGTTTTCGACCAGCCATTGACCGACATCCTGCTTGCCGATCCGGCATTCCGCCGCAATCCGGTCGCGTCCGCCTTCCGGCGGCACCGTGCAAACCACGGCGCGGCCGCGCAGAAAGGCGCGGAATGCCGTGCGCGCGCCGATGCCGCACGGCCAGGATTTCCCGTCGGTGGTGCAGGTCTCGTCCTGCCTGACGACATCGATGCCGGAAATCGCGACCGAATACCCCTTCGCCTCGATCAGGCCGGCGGCCGGAGCTACCGGCTGGAACAGCTTCGTGCCGTTCCAGTCGTCGGGCATTTTAGGCTTGGGCGGCACGGCGAGCGCCAGCTTGCTCAACGGCGCACGCGGCTCGACCCGCTCGAGTTCGCCGGTGGGCAGTTCCGGCGGCGCGACCACGTCCGGGTCGATCGCCCGCGAATGCACCGCCGGATTTGGTGGCTGCGCCGGTGCACGAATCGCTGAGGTGGACGGTTCCTCGGGCGTCGCATCCCTATCTGCCTCAGCGGTAGTGTCGGCGCCGGGATCGATCTGATCCACCGCAACAGTGCTTTCGCTGCCTTTCAGCGTGCGTCCGCCGGCAACGACCAGCGCCGCCATCGCCGGGATCATCAGAACCGCCAGGACAAGATGAGGAAGTCGCACCCGTTGCACCTATTGGCTTGCCCAGACGATCCGCGCCACCCACTCGACCTCGAGCATGGGGATATCGCGGTCCGGATGCTCCGGATTGAGCGAGACCAGCGCGATCGACTTGACTGTCTGGCGCTCGAGCACCTTGGCCATCACCTCGCCCGAAGTGGTCTTGACGACGACGCGGTCGCCCTTACGGGTGGCCGCACCCGGCTCGACGATGAGGACGTCGCCGTTGCGGTAGAGCGGCAGCATGGAATCGCCCTGCACCTGCAGCGCATAGGAACTTTCGGTCGATTGCGCCGGCAATTCGACGAGATCCCAGCCCTGCCCCGCCGGAAAGCCGGCATCGTCGAAGAAGCCGCCGGCGCCGGCCTGGGCGAAGCCGAGCAACGGCACCGCGCGCCGGCTGGCGGGCGATGCGCCACGGCCTTCGATCAGCCCGGTGAATTCGTCCAGCGAAGCGCCCGTCGCCTCGATGATCTTGGCCAGCGATTCGGTCGAGGGCCAGCGCGGCCGACCGTCCGAGGACAAGCGTTTGGATTTGTTGAAGGCGGTTGAATCAAGTCCCGCGCGCCTTGCCAGACCCGAAGCCGAAAGCGAATAGCGCTCGGCAAGAGCATCGATGGCAGCCCAGACTCGGTCGTGCGAGAGCATGACGTGCTCTCCTTCGAAACAGGAAAAAATGCCTCTTCCTGTCTAACGCGCAACGGCTGCGTTGTCCACCAGCGGGCCGGCGGATCACGAACAAAGCTGTGTGCCGCAACGACGGCACAGTGTCATGGCCGAAGCCGCTATCCGGCCAATGCCGCCATCGCCCTCGGCAGGCCTTTCTGGAGCTCGTCGACGTTCATCACCGGGATGAGCTCGACAGTGGCATTGAAGGCGAAGAAGAACCGCTCGGCGACATAGGGCATGTCCGAACTGTCCTTTACCTCCAGGAAAAGGTAGGCCGTCCGCCAACCACCGTCCGCGGTAAAATAGGCAGCCTCCGGCTTGAGATCGGACAGGGTTTGCTCGATGATCTTGCCCATGCTGCCGTCCTTGATCGCCTTATTGCCTTCCTCGGCCGGGATGGAAACTCTCAGCATCATACGCATGATGATTACTCCTCCGCCAACATCATGTTAGCGATACCTAATATATCATCCGCGCCTGGTTTGGGAAAGTCGATCGAATCCTGCTTGCCAACGGGTTGATCAGCCGGACGATTTGGCCAGGCCGCGCAGTCCCTGGTGCGATGTCATGAAAATGCGTTCTGCCTCGGTCGGTGGCCGCGGTTCACCGCACGGCCAAGTGCGGCGACAACCGCGTCAATGTCGAGGAAGCGGCGCGCCTTGCGGTCATAGTCGGTCGGCAGGCAGCGAAAAGCCGGCCGGCCCTCACCGCCCATCATGTAAGGGCCACGGCTTCGCGCCGTGGCCAGCATGCGCGCCCAGACATACATGACGCTCTGTCAGGCCGCCTGCTTCACATCGCCCTTCGCATAGGGATCGAAGCGTTCGTAAAAGGTCTCACCTTTCTCGGCCATGTCGAGGAGCAGCTTGGGCGCCTTGAACTCGGCGCCATACTTCTTCTGCAGCGCCTTGGCGATCTTGACGAATTGTTTGGCGCCGATGCCGTCGATGTAGGACAGCGCGCCGCCGGTGTAGGGCGCAAAGCCGAAGGCCAGGATCGAGCCGACATCGGCCTCGCGTGGATCGGTGACGATGCCCTCTTCCATCACGCGCGCCGCTTCGAGCGCGATGGTGACCAGCAGGCGCTGCTGCAGCTCCTCATAGTCGACCTTCTCGGCCGCGAGCTGCGGATAAAGGTCCTTGAGGCCGGGCCACAGCTTCTTCTTGGCCGGCTTGGCCGGATAGTCGTAAAAACCCTTGCCGTTCTTGCGGCCGAAACGGCCGTGATCGTCGACCATGGTGTTGATCAGCGCCATCTGCCTGGGGTCGACGGCCTTTTCGCCGAGATCCCTGATGGTCTGCTTCATGATCTTTTGGGCAAGGTCGATGGCCGTCTCATCGGTCAGCGCCAAGGGACCGACCGGCATGCCGGCGGCCTTGGCCGCATTCTCGATCATCGGCGCGGGCACGCCTTCGATCAGCATCTTGTAGGCTTCCGACATGTAACGCAGCACGCAGCGGTTGACGTAGAAGCCGCGCGTGTCGTTGACGACGATCGGCGTCTTCTTGATGGCCCGCACGAAGTCGATCGCGGTGGCCAAGGCCTTGTCGCCGGTTTTCTTGCCAAGGATGATCTCGACCAGCATCATCTTGTCGACCGGCGAGAAGAAGTGGATGCCGATGAAATTCTTCGGCCGCGCCGAATTCCTGGCGAGGCCGGTGATCGGAATGGTCGAGGTGTTCGAGGCGAAGATCGCCGACGATTTCAACACGGCTTCCGCCTGTTCGGTGGCGGCCTTCTTGACGGCGGAATCCTCGAACACGGCTTCAACGACGAGATCGCAGCCGGCGAGGTCGGCATAGTCTGCCGTCGGCGTGATCAGAGACAAGAGCTTGTCCTTGTCCTCGGGCTTGGCACGGCCCTTCTTGACCTGATCCGAGATCAGGCCGTCGGAATGCGCCTTGCCCTTTGCGGCCGCCTCCATGTCCCGGTCGAGCAGCACCACCGGAATGCCGGCCTTGGCCGTGACATAGGCGATGCCCGCGCCCATGAAACCGGCGCCGAGAATGCCGATCTTCTTGAACTTGGTGTCCGGCACGCCGGCCGGGCGGCGTGCGCCCTTGTTCAATTCCTGCAGCGACACGAACAGCGAGCGGATCATCGCTGCCGCTTCCTTGGTCTGCATGATCTCGGTGAAATAGCGCTGCTCGATCCTGAGCGCCGTGTCGAAGGGCACCAGGAGGCCCTCATAGACGCATTTCAGGATCGCCGCGGCGGCCGGGTAATTGCCATGGGTCTCGCGGCGCAGGATGGCGATGGCCGGCGGCCACAGATTGGCACCGGCCGCCGAATAGACCGGCCCGCCGGGCAGCTTGAAACCCTTCTCGTCCCACGGCGCCACCGGCTTGAGGCCGTTCCTGATCATTGCCTTGCCGGTCTCGACCAGCTTGGCCGGTTCGGCGATCTCATGGATCAGGCCCATCGCCTTCGCCTTCTGCGGCGACAGGGTCTGGCCGGAGGTCAGCATTTGCAGCGCCTGCTGCTGGTCGGTCAGCCGCGGCACACGCTGGGTGCCGCCGGCGCCGGGGAAGATGCCGATCTTCACCTCGGGCAGTGCCATCCTGACCTTGTCGGAATCGGCCGCGACGCGGCCATGGCAAGCGAGCGACATTTCGAAGGCGCCGCCCATGCAGGTGCCGTTGATCGCCGAGACCCATGGCTTGCCGCAAGTTTCCAGCTTGCGGAACAGGCCGGTCATGATGCCGGCATTGTCGAACAGCGCCTTGGTCGCCTTTTCGACATCCTTGACCTTGTCGGTGGCGAAGGTGGTCAGCATCCTCTGCAACAGCGTGATGTCGGCACCGCCGGAGAAGGTGTCCTTGCCGGAGGTGATCACCGCGCCCTTGATGGCGGCGTCGCCGGCCACCTTGTCCACGATATCGTTCAGCTCGCGCATCACCTCTTCGGTGAAGACGTTCATCGAGCGGTCCGGGCTGTTCCAGGTGACCAAGGCGATGCCATCGGCGTCGATGTCGAGGGTGAAATTGGTGTAGCTCATCGTTCTCTCCCCGTCAGACGCGTTCGATGATGGTTGCAGTGCCCATGCCGGCGCCGATACAGAGCGTCACCAGCGCGGTGTTGAGGTCGCGCCGCTCGAGTTCGTCCAACACGGTGCCGAGGATCATCGCGCCGGTGGCACCGAGCGGATGACCCATGGCGATGGCGCCGCCATTGACGTTGATCTTGTCGTGCGGAATTTCGAAAGCCTGCATGTAGCGCAGCACCACCGAGGCAAAAGCCTCGTTCAGCTCGAACAGGTCGATATCCGACAGCTTCATCTTGGCGCGCTTCAGCAGTTTCTCGGTGACATCGACCGGACCGGTCAGCATCAGCACCGGCTCGGAGCCGATGTTGGCGAAGGTGCGGATGCGCGCGCGCGGCTTCAGGCCCATCGCCTTGCCGGCCTTCTTCGAGCCGAGCAGCACGGCCGCCGCGCCATCGACGATGCCGGACGAGTTGCCGGCGTGGTGGACGTGGTTGACCTCCTCGACCTCCGGATGCTTCTGCACCGCCACCGCGTCGAAGCCGCCCATTTCACCGGGCATGACGAAGGACGGGTTGAGCGAGGCGAGCGACTGCATGTCGGTCGACGGCCGCATATGCTCGTCATGATCGAGAATGGTGAGACCATTCTGGTCCTTGATCGGGATAACCGAGTTCTTGAAGCGGCCATCGGCCCAGGATCTTGCGGCGCGCTTCTGGCTCTCGACCGCGTAGGCGTCGACGTCGTCGCGCGAGAAACCGTATTTGGTGGCGATCAGGTCGGCCGAAATGCCTTGCGGCACGAACCAGCCGGGCAGGCCGACCGAAGGATCCATGAACCAGGCGCCGCCGGACATGCCCATGCCGACGCGCGACATGGATTCGACGCCGCCGGCGATGACGATTTCATCGGCGCCTTGCGCGATCTTGGCGGCGCCGAAATTGATGGCGTCCAAGCCGGAGGCGCAGAAGCGCGAGATCTGCATGCCGGGTGCCTTGGTGTCGTAGCCGGCCTCGAAGGCGGCGGCGCGTGGAATGACGGAACCCGCCTCGCCGACCGGGTCGACGCAGCCGAAGATGATGTCGTCGACGTTTGCGGTGTCCAGCCCGTTGCGGTCGCGCAGGGCCTCGAGCGTCCTGGCGGCGAGCCGTACCGCCGGCACTTCGTGCAGCGATCCGTCCTTCTTGCCCTTGCCGCGCGGCGTGCGCACGGCGTCATAGACATAAGCTTCGGTCATTTTTCATGCTCCCTGGGGTTCGCTGAAAAGCTGCTCAGAGCGAGCGTCCGATCAGCAATTTCATGATCTCGTTGGTGCCGCCATAGATGCGCTGGACGCGAGCGTCGCGGAACATGCGGGCGATCGGATATTCATTCATGTAGCCATAGCCGCCATGCAATTGAAGGCATTCGTCGACGACTTTGCCCTGGAGGTCGGAGAGCCAGTACTTGGCCATCGAAGCGGTCACCGGATCGAGGCCGCCATTGATGTGGCGGGTGACGCAGTCATTGTAGAAGACGCGGCCGATGGTGGCCTCGGTCTTCAGCTCCGCCAGTTTGAACTGTGTGTTCTGGAAATCGATGATCGCCTTGCCGAAGGCCTTGCGCTCCTTGACGTAGTCGATGGTCAGCGCCAGCGCCCGCTCGATCATGGCGATCGCCCCGGTGCCGATCTGCAGCCGCTCCTGAGGCAATTGCTGCATCAGCTGGACGAAGCCCTGTCCCTCTTCATGGCCGAGCAGATTGGAGGTCGGTACACGCACGTCGTTGAAGAACAGCTCCGACGTGTCGTTGGCCTTCAGCCCGATCTTGTCGAGGTTGCGGCCGCGTTCGAACCCCTCGACCTCGTCGGTCTCGATGACCATCAGCGATGTGCCCTTGGCGCCCTTCTCCGGATCGGTCTTGGTGACGACGATGATGAAGTTCGCCAGCTGGCCGTTGGTGATGAAGGTTTTGGAGCCGTTGATCTTGTACTGGTTGCCGTCCTTCTCGGCACGGGTCTTGACACCCTGCAGGTCGGAACCGGCGCCGGGCTCGGTCATGGCAATGGCGCCGATCAGTTCGCCGGTGGCGAGCCTGGGCAACCATTTCTTCTTCTGCTCTTCCGAGCCGTAATGGAGGATGTAGGGGGCGACGATCGAATTGTGCAGGCCGATGCCGAAACCGTCGACGCCGACATGGCCGATCGCCTCGATGATCGCGCTCTCATGCGCGAAGGTGCCGCCGGAGCCGCCATATTCCTCCGGCATGGACGCGCAGAGCAGGCCGGCGGAACCAGCCTTCAACCAGCTTTCGCGGTCGACCATCTCGTTCTTCTCGAACTCGTCGTAGCGCGGCGCGATCTCCTCCGACATGAAGCGGGTCGCCATGTCGTAGAGCATGCCGACCTCGTCGGCCGCCCAGGCTGGTTTCGGCAAAGAGAGCACTTCGGCGGGATTTGTCGCCACGATTTCCTCCGCGTATCGACAGACAGAAAGGCTAGCGAGACGGAGTTTAGAACGCTTCCGCCGGCAGGGCCATCAGCGTATCGGCACCACTCGAAATACGGGCGAGGTGCGCCGAGGTCTCCGGCATGATCCGCTCCATGAAGAAGCGCGCCGTCACCACCTTGTTATCGTAGAAAGACTGGGAGCCGTTGGCATCAGTCTTGCCCTGTGCCGCCTTGGCCATCTGCGCCCACATGTAGCCCAGCGCGACGAGGCCGAAGAGATGCATGTAGTCGGTCGAGGCCGCACCGGCATTATCGGGCTTGGCCATGCCATTCTGCAGCAGCCACATGGTCGCCGCCTGCAAATCGTTGAGGCCTTTCTTCAACCCCTTGGTGAAGGGCGCCATCTTTTCGTGCGCGCGGTTTTCCTCGCAGAACTCGCCGACCTCCTTGAAGAAGGCCTGGATGGCTCGGCCGCCGTTCAAGCCGAGCTTGCGGCCGACGAGGTCGAGCGCCTGAATGCCGTTGGCGCCTTCATAGATCATGGCGATGCGGGCATCGCGCACGAACTGGCTCATGCCATGCTCTTCGATGTAGCCGTGGCCGCCGAACACCTGCTGCGCCATGACGGCGTGATCAAAACCCTTGTCGGTCAGCACGCCCTTGACCACCGGCGTCATCAGGCCGGTGTAATCGTCGGCCGCCTGGCGATCCTTGTCGTCGGCGGAGCGGTGCGCGATATCGGACTTGATCGCGGTCCACAGCGCCAGTGCACGGCCGGCCTCGTTGAACGCCTTCATGGTCATCAGCGAGCGGCGGATGTCGGGATGAACGATGATCGGGTCGGCCTTCTTGTCCGGCGCCTTCGGGCCCGACAGCGAGCGACCCTGCAACCGGTCCTTGGCATAGGCGGCGGCATTCTGGTAGGCGATCTCCGACAGCGACAGGCCCTGCAGGCCGACGCCGAGGCGGGCCTCGTTCATCATCGTGAACATCGCCTTGAGGCCGCCATTGGCCTCGCCCAGCAGCGTGCCTTCGGCCTCGTCATAATTCATGACGCAGGTCGAGTTGCCGTGGATGCCCATCTTCTCCTCGATCGAGCCGCAGGAGACGGTGTTTCTCGTCCCCGGATTGCCCGATGCGTCGAGCTTCAGCTTGGGCACGATGAACAGCGAAATGCCCTTGACGCCCTCCGGCGCGCCTTCGATGCGGGCCAGCACCAGATGGACGATGTTGTCCGACATGTCGTGCTCGCCGGCCGAGATGAAGATTTTCTGGCCTGAAATCTTGTAGGTGCCATCGCCGTTCGGCACCGCCTTGGTGCGCAGCAGGCCAAGATCGGTGCCGCAATGCGGCTCCGTCAGGTTCATGGTGCCGGTCCAGCTGCCCTCGACCATCCTGGGCAGCCAGGTCGCCTTCTGCTCGTCGGTGCCGTGGGTGATGATGGCGGCGATCGCGCCCTGGGTCAGGCCCGGATACATCATCAGCGACATGTTGGCCGACACCATGTATTCAGCCACCGCCGTGTGCACGGCATAGGGCAGGCCCTGGCCGCCGAACTCGACGGGCGCCGCCAGGCCCATCCAGCCGCCTTCGCGATACTGGTCGAAGGCTTCCTTGAAGCCCCTGGGCGTGGTCACCGAGCCGTCGTCATGGCGCACGCAGCCCTCCATGTCGCCGACACGGTTGAGCGGATGCATGACGTTCTCGGCGAGCTTGGCCCCTTCGGCGAGAATTGCCTCCAGCACGTCAGGCGTTGCGTCGGCGAATCCCGGAAGGTTCGAATAGCGCTGATAGCCGAGCACCTCGTTGAGCACGAACAGCGTGTCCTGGACCGGGGCCCTGTAGATCGGCATGCTTTTCCTCCACCATGCGGATTGACCCCGAAATCAAGCCGTGCGCGGCAAGCGGGCCAATGTCGAAGCCGCAATAGCAAATATTGACGTTTGCGTAAACGTCAATATTTGCGCTGCGGCAAGATTTCCGCCACCACGGGCGCAATCGGCCAAGCGTCACGGCAATGCGCAAGCCAGCGCGAAGCAGGCAGGCCAGACAGCGAAAAGCCGCGCGGCATGGCCACGCGGCTTTGTGGTGAAGGGTCCGACAGTATCGGAGGGCGGCTTAGCTCGCGACGCTCGCTTGCGGCGCCGAACGCTCGGCCAGCATCTGACGCACCGCCGACATCGAGCCGCCGAGTTCATTGATGGCGTCGTCGATCAGCGCCCGCTGCTTCTGCAGGCGAGCGAGCTGCTTTTCCGACTTATCCAGCGCCAGCCGCAACTGCTTGGTGTTGGAACCGGTCGGATCGTAGAGGTCCATCATCTGCTTGACGTCGCGCAACGAGAACCCAACCTTGCGGCCGAGCAGGATCAGCTTCAGCCTCGCCTTGTCGCGGCGCGTATAGAGACGGGTCGAACCGTCGCGCTGGGGGTTGAGCAGGCCCTTGTCTTCATAGAAACGCAGCGTGCGCAGCGTCACGCCGTACTTCTTGGCCATCTCGCCGATGCGGGAGAGATCCTCGCCGGCTTCAACGGTTGCATTATTGGTATTGGCCGCGGTCTCGCCGGCCGAGATAAGCTTCATGGTCACTGGCTTCCCCGTCTGGTGGCGTCGCGGTCCCGGACCATGCGTCGCCTGACTGGAAGCGGGGGCGTGCTTCCGGCCGTGGTTTCGACAAACAAATCACAAACAGCGCAGTTGATACGCCATTTACGTTTACGTCAATTCTATACCGGTAGCCGCCTCATGACGCAAGGGCGTTCTGAGAACGGTGCTTTATGCCGCACCGGAAGTCACGTCAGCCAACTTCCTTGCAACTTCTTAAGCTTGGTTAACGCGTTGTTTACCACGTTGGGCGAAATGTGCGCGTGTCGGCTACCCGTGGTTATCCTGTATCGAATTTTCACGGTTTTTCGGAGCGCGGGGAAACCCGGGAAGCTTGTCTTCCACCGTGGCATCGAAGCGCGGTCGCCTCGTTCCGGCAGGGACTTGGGGAGCTGGCCGCAAGCCGGCCAATCTGAAAGACGGACGCACCGATGAGCAGCAAGCGGTCCTACCTCGATACACTCAATGCCGGCAGGCAGCGCAAGCCGCAGACCACGCTCGAGCAGCTGAACCGCTCGCTGGAGACGCTGGAACAGCGCCTGGGGCAGACGCGCGAGGACGCGACGGCACGACCCGCTCCTCGCCAATATGGCGCCGAACCGCGTTACCCCGCCTCCGACCCGCGCTATCCCGCTGCGCAGCCGACGGCCCAGCAGCGCTGGTACGAGGATCCGCAGCCGGCACCGCGTGCGCACAACCCGGCGCCCTCCCCTGTACCCTTCGACCAGAATTATCAGGCGATCGCGCGTGACATCGACCGCGTGCGCGGCCAGGAAGACAGCGTCGCCATGGTCGGCAAAATCGCCGGCGAACTGCGCGGCATGCGCGAGGAACTGCGCCACCAGGTGACTTCAGGGCTGCAGCGCGAATTCGACGCGCTGCGCAAGGACATCGACCGCGCCTTCCAGTCGAACGCCAAATCCGGGACATCGGGTAAGGGCAGCGCTGAACTCGGCGTGGAATTCGAGCGGCTCTCCGGCGCCATCAAATCGCTGTCGGAGAAGAGCGACGACAGGAGCGTCAACCTGCTGCGACTGGAACTCGAACAGGTCAAGGCCGCGCTCGACACGCTGGCGCGCGAGGAGAGCGTGCAGAAGGTCGACCGCCGCTGGGACGAGTTCGATCGCCGCTGGACGGCCTTCGAGGACCGCGTCGACGCCGACCAGCGCAAACGCTCCGACGACCCCGCCCTTGCCGCCTTGACCGACCGGCTAGAGCAGATCAGCAACGCCGTCAACAACCTGCCGGAATCGCTGTCCCTGCGCTCGCTGGAGGAGAAGGTCCGCACGCTGGCCGGGGCGGTCGACCATTTCGCCAGCCAGCAGGACAATCGCGGCGGCGGCACGCTGGCCATGATCGACGAGCGGCTGGACGAGATTTCCCGCGCCATCGTGGCCTCGACAGTCGCCGCACAGGCGAATTCAATCGACCACGAAGCCTTCGAGCGCATCGAGAAGCGGATCGACTCGCTCGCCCAGCAGATCGAGGAAGTGGCGCAGGACCGTCCAGCAAATGTCGTGATCGACCGGCTGAACACGCTGTCGAGCCGGGTCGACGACCTCGCCGGCCGCGCCAACCTGCCCGAGCAGGCGATGGAACGGCTCGCCAAGCAGATCGCGCTGATCGCCGACAAGATCGATCAGGCGCCGGCCATGCCCGACGCCGACTACATCTTCCACGGGCTGGAGCAGCGCTTCGACGTGCTGTCGGGCATGATGGAGCGGCGCCAGGGCGACGCCATCGAGCAGGGCAACATGCTGTTTCGCGATCTCGAGCGCCGGCTGGACGAGGTTGCCGACCGGCTGGACCAGCGCAGCATGCCGCAGGTCGACAGTGCCGGCATCATGGACGCCATCGACGCTCGCTTCACCGCACTGGCCAAGCGCATGGAGACACGCGCTCCCGATCCCGCCGGCGAGGCGGCGATCCGGGGCCTGGAAAGCCGGCTCGAAGATATTTCAAGCCGGCTGGACGCTTCGGCGGCCCAGGTGGCCGGCATCGATCCGGCGCTGATCCGCAGCCTGGAGGCGCAGGTCGCCGGCCTGTCGGCGCATCTTTCCAAGCCCAGCACGCAGCTGCCGGACTTCGAGGACATCAGCCCACGCCTCGACGAAATCGAAAAAGCGCTGGCCGGGACCCGCGATTCCATCCTCGGCGCGGCACGTGAGGCGGCCGAGAACGCGGTGCGCTCGCTGGCCGGAACGAGCACCAATACGGCCGCGGTATCCGGCCTCGCCCAGGATCTGAAGACCCTGGAGACGCTGACGCGGCGTTCCGACGAGCGCAATTCGCGGACCTTCGAGGCCATTCACGACACACTGCTCAAGATCGTCGACAGGCTGGGCTCGCTGGAAACCAGCGACCCGTCCGAGGCGGTAAGCGAGCTGCTGGACGCGGCCTCGATCGAACCCAGTGGCTGGCGTGGCTTGCAGCGGCCCAAGATGGCCGTGAACGCACCATCCATGACCATGGACGAGCTGCCGCTGACTGGCGACATGGCCGATCTGGACGCGCGTGCCGCGGCCATAGTGCGCACCGAGCCCGGCGAGCCCGCACTGCACGTTGGAACGGGCTTGTCTCCCCGGCCGGGCACGCGCTCGCCGGCGGAAGCCGCCGCCGCCGCCGCGATAGCCGCACTCGGTTCCGACATCACCGCCGGAAAGGACCAGCCGGCAGGCCGCAAATCGATGTTCGGCGGACTGGCGCGGGCCTTCAAGGGCAAGAAGGCGGCGGATGTTCCGCCGCTGGCCGGCTCGGCGCCGAGTGCCGACATCCCGAGTGTCGATCTCGACGAGCCGCTCGACCCGAAAGTCGCCAACCGCCCGCTGGAGCCCGGCTCCGGCGCGCCTGACCTCAATGCCATCATGAAGCGCGTGCGCGACGAGCGCGGACAACCGGCCAAGCTCGGCGACAGCGACGCAGCGAAATCGGATTTCATCGCCGCCGCCCGGCGCGCGGCGCAGGCGGCCGCGGCCGAGGCCGACGCCCTGAAGCGCCAGTCGACTATGAAAGGCCCGGTCAAGGCGCTCAGGATAGGCGACCTGCTCAAGGCGCGGCGCAAGCCGATCCTGATGGCGGCGGCAGCGATCATGCTGGCGCTTGCCGGCCTGCAGCTCGGCAAGGCGTTCCTTTCGGATCCCGCCCAGGTGGCAAGCAACGACGCATCCCCGATCGTCGCCCCGCAGCCGGTTCAGACGGCATCTCTCGATGCCGCCAGCCAGCCGAAGACCGAAGTTCAGCCGACGGCGATGAACAGTGCGCCGGCCCGTCCGGCCAGGCAGGCCGAACGATCCGCGCCGGCCAGCAAGGACGATATGGCGGCGCGGACCGTCGTGGCCATGCCGTCTGACGCGATGCCGGACACAGCGCCCACGGCCGAGCCCGCTTCGCCGGTCACGTCGGCCATGGCTTCCGGCCCGAGCGCCCCCGACGCGATGGCTTCGGCCGCGCCGGTTGCTCCGATGACCGCTGCCCCGGCCATGACGGATCCGGCAGCAGCCGCCGGCGCTACGCAGGCGAGGGATGCCGATCTCCAAGCGGCCCCTGCCGCGCCAGTGGCGACCGAGGCGACGACCAACGACACGACTGGCGCCGTTGCGCCCATGGACAAGCCGGCGGCGACAGCCGCGATCAAGTTCGACATTCCGGCCGATGCCGGCCCGGTCGCCTTGCGTGACGCCGCCGCCGGTGGCGACGCCAAGGCGCTGTTCGAGGTCGGCTCGCGCTACGCCGAGTCGCGCGGCGTCAAGGAAGACATGCCGGCTGCCGCCAAATGGTACGAGAAATCGGCGGAACTCGGCTTCGCGCCGGCTGAATACCGCATCGGCAATTTCTACGAGAAGGGCATCGGCGTCGCGCGCGACATCAAGAAGTCGAAGACCTGGTACCAGCTCGCCGCCGCGCAGGGCAACGCCAGCGCCATGCACAATCTGGCGGTGCTGTTCGCCATGGCCGCCGACGGCGCAACCGACAATGAATCGGCCGCGCATTGGTTCCAGGCGGCCGCCGACCTCGGCGTCAAGGACAGCCAGTTCAATCTTGGCATCCTCGCCGCCAAGGGCGTCGGCATGAAGCAGAACCTGGAGGAATCCTACAAATGGTTCGCGCTCGTCGCCAAGACCGGCGACAAGGATGCCGCGGCCAAGCGCGATGAGATCGCCAACGCGCTGCGGCCCGAGCAGCTCGAGCGCGCGCGCGCGGCGACCGAATTGTGGAAGGCCAAGCCGCTCAACGCGGCGGCCAATTCGGTGGACATTCCCGAATCCTGGCAGGAAGGCACGCCGCAGACGACGGCCGGCATCGACATGAAGAAGGCGGTCAAGAACATCCAGCTCATCCTCAACAAGAACGGCTATGACGCCGGGGGCGCCGACGGCGTGATGGGCGGAAAGACCAAGAACGCGATCATCGCTTTCCAGACCGACAACAAGCTGCCGGCGACGGGCGCCGTCGACGAGAAGCTGGTCAAGGCATTGCTGGCGCGCAAATAACGGCAGAAGCGTCGTTTCCACGACGCCCTTGCCTTACATTTGCCTGTTAACTGATTGAGTTGTTTTTTGTTTCGGCGCGGTGACGGGGTTTGGTCCCGCTGCCGCGTCGGCGCAAGAGAAAATTGGCTTTTCGATGCGATAGTGCCCGCAGCGGCTTTATTCGCCGACAGGCAAACTGATCGAGACAGACGGGTGGGCATCTATCTCCCGATCGCGGAAATTTCCGTCAACGTCTTCGTGCTGCTGGCCATGGGCGCCGCGGTGGGCTTCCTGTCGGGCATGTTCGGGGTGGGCGGCGGCTTCCTGATCACGCCGCTCTTGATCTTCTACAACATCCCGCCGGCGATCGCGGTCGCCACCGGCGCCAACCAGGTCATTGCTTCTTCCGTCTCCGGCGTGTTGTCGCACATGAAGCGAGGGACGCTCGACTTCAAGCTCGGCAGCGTGCTTCTGGCCGGCGGCGTCGTCGGCTCAACCGGCGGCATCTATGTGTTCGGCTTCCTGCGCAGGCTCGGCCAGCTCGACCTGTTCATCTCGCTGCTCTACGTCGTGCTGCTCGGCACCGTCGGCGGGCTGATGCTGGTCGAGAGCATCAACGCCCTGCGCGCCACGCGCAGCGGCGCGGCACCGGTGCTGAAGAAATCCGGCCAGCACAACTGGATCCACCGCCTGCCGCTGAAGATGCGCTTCCGCGCGTCGAAACTGTTCGTCAGCGTCATTCCGGTGCTCGGGCTTGGCGCCGGCATCGGCTTTCTGTCGTCGATCATGGGTGTCGGCGGCGGCTTCATCATGGTGCCGGCGCTGATCTATCTCTTGAAAGTGCCGACCAATGTCGTCATCGGCACCTCGCTGTTCCAGATCATCTTCACCTCCGCCTATACGACGTTGGTTCACGCCACCACAAACCAGACCGTCGATGTGATGCTGGCCTTCCTGTTGATGGCCGGCGGCGTGGCTGGGGCGCAATATGGCGCCAAGGCCGGCCAGCGGCTGCGCGGCGAGCAATTGAGGGCGCTCCTGGCGCTGCTGGTGCTGGCGGTGGCGATCCGGCTTGCCACCGATCTGTTCGTCACGCCGCCCAATCTTTATTCGCTGTCCGGCCTGGGCCTCAACTGATGAATGGCCTGAAAGCGCTCGCAGCCGTCGCTCTCCTGTCCCTGATCGCCGCCGCGCCGGCGAAGGCGCAGACGCCGCTGACGGAAGGCATCCAGATCGGCCTTTCCACCGACGCGGTGTCGATCACCGCCGGTTTTTCCGGCGCCGACCTGACCATCTTCGGTTCGCTGGAAAATCCCGACCCGCTGGTCGCACGCCAGGGCCGTTACGACGTCATCGTCGTGCTCGAAGGGCCGCCGAAACCGGTGGTCGTGCGCCGCAAGGACCGGGTGCTGGGCGTCTGGGTCAATTTGGATTCCGAGACCTTCGAGAACGTGCCGGTGTCCTATTCGGTCGCGACGACGCGGCCGCTGCAGGACATCACCGAACCCAACAGCTACAAGCAGCTGTCGCTCGGCGCCTCCAACCTCTACATGCAGCCCGCCGAAGCCGGTGACAGCCCGGCGACGATCGAGGAATTCACGGCCGCACTGCGCGAACGCAAGGCCGCCGCCGGCCTCTACAGCGAGAATGTCGGCGGCGTGCAATTCCTGTCGCAGAACCTGTTTCGCGCTACCGTCAGGCTGGCGCCTGATGTCTCGGTCGGCACGCACAAGGCGCGCGCATTCCTGTTCAAGAGCGGCCTATTCGTCAAGGAGAGTTCGGCGCAGCTCGAAATCCGCAAATCGGGCTTCGAACAATCGATCTTCCGCGTCGCCCACGACTATTCGTTCCTCTACGGCGTGTTCGCCGTATCGTTGGCCATGGTGACTGGCTGGCTCGGCCGGCTGGTGTTCCGCAAGGATTGATGCCGCGGGAAAAGAGGGGTTCCCCTTTTCGCCGTCATGCGATAAACCGCCGCCTCCCAGCCCAGGGGCAAACACGCACATACCATTCGCCAGGAGCGGTCCGGCATCCCGATGACAGCGGCGACGCGTCGCCGCTGTTTTGCCGCCATGAAACAATGACAGGAGGCTGCGATGCATCAGGCATTCGGCGGCATTGACTTCGGCACGTCCAATTCCACGGTGGGCGTCATCCGGAACGGCAAGGCGCGGCTGGTCCCGCTGGAGGGCGGGCAGCCCACTTTGCCAAGTGCCGTGTTCTTCAATTTCGAGGACGGCCATACTTATTTCGGCCGCCGCGCGATCGGCGACTATACCGACAGCATCGAAGGCCGCCTGATGCGCTCGTTGAAGAGCGTGCTCGGCAGTTCGCTCGCCCACGAGAAGACGCGGATCAAGGCACGCCAGATCGGCTTCATCGACATTATCGGCCTGTTCATCGGTCATCTGAGGACGCGGCTGGAAGAGGACGCCGGCGGCGTGGTGGAGAGCGTGGTGCTCGGCCGCCCGGTGCAGTTCGTCGATGACGACGCGCAAGCCGACGCGGAGGCGCAAGGCGAACTCGAGAAGGCTGCCCGTGCCCAAGGCTTCAAGCATATCGCTTTCCAGTTCGAGCCGATCGCGGCGGCGCTCGATTACGAGCAGAAGGTGACACGCGAGGAACTGGCGCTGATCATCGACATGGGCGGCGGCACGTCTGACTTCTCCATCGTGCGGGTCTCGCCGGAGCGCGCGCGATCGACCGATCGCAAGGACGACATCCTGGCCAGCCGCGGCATCCATATCGGCGGCACTGATTTCGACCGGCTGCTGAGCATCGCCCATGTCATGCCACAGCTCGGCTACCTCTCCGCGACCAAGGACGGCAAGCGCAATCTGCCGGCCAGCTACTTCATCGATCTCGCCACATGGCAGCGCATCAATCTGGTCTACACCGCCAAGGCGATGACGCATCTGCGCCAGATCCGCTACGAGGCCGCGCGCGCCGACCTGGTCGACCGCTTCATCCATGTCGTCGAGCACCGCTACGGGCACGCGCTGGCGGCGCTGGTCGAGAAAGCCAAGATAGAGCTGACCGACATGTCATCGGCGGAGGTGGCGGTGAAGCTGCCGGGCGCGGCGTTCGCCGCCGGGATCACGCGCGACGGGCTGGAGGCCACGATCGCTCGGGACATTGAGCGGGTTACCGAAACGGTGGCGCAGACCATCCGCGACGCCGGGGTCAAGCCCTCCGACATCACCGCGGTGTTCCTGACCGGCGGATCGACGGCGATCCCGCTGGCAAGGCGGGAAATCCTGTCGCTGGTGCCGCGGGCTTCCGTCATAGAAGGCGATATGTTCGGATCGGTCGGACTCGGCCTGGCGCTCGATGCGCAGCGGAAGTTCGGCTGAACCTACCCCTACGTAGTCCCGTTCGCCTCCGCGGCCAGATGCGCCTTCAGCGCCATCTGGGCCAGGCTTGCCTGACGGTCGCGATGGGTAATCATGGCGAAGTCGCGCTTCGGCAATTCGATCGGCACGGCTCTCAGGCTCCCCTCGGCGACCGCGCGCCCGACGACCAGCTCCGAAATGATGGTCGCGCCGGCACCCGCCTCGACAGCTTGGCGAACCGCCTCGTTGCTGGGCAACACCAGGAATATCCTGAGGTCGGCAAGCGAAATGCCCTCGCGGCGCGCCAGATCCTCCAGCACCTCACGCGTGCCGGAGCCGCCCTCGCGGATTATCCAGCGCAGGCCGGTGATGTCGGGGCGGCCCGGCGCGGTTTCGGCGATCTCTGGATGGGAGCCGGCAACGACCAGCATCAACCGGTCGGTATCGACCTTGACGCGGCGCAATAAGTCGGACTCGGTGCGCCCTTCGACCAGGCCGAGATCGGCGGTTCCATCCAGCACGCTGGCCTCGACCTGCCTTGTGTTGCCGATAGTGACGCTAAGCCTGACCGCCGGGTAGGCCTCGTGGAAAGTGGCCAGCCGGCGCGGCAGCCAGTAGCTGGCGATGGTCAGGCTGGCGGCGATGGAGAGGCTGCCGGCGACCGTATGCGAAACATGTTCCAGGACATTGCGCGCGGCGGCGGCCCGCTCCAGCACGGCCTTGGCCTCCGGCAGGAACCGATGGCCGGTCTGAGCCAGCTCGATGTTGCGGCCGACGCGGTTGAACAGATGGACACCATGCTGCTCTTCCAGAGCGCGAATGGCCGCCGACGCGGCCGACTGGGAAATGCCCAGGAGCTCCGCCGCCTTGGTCATGTGGCCGCGCTCTGCGACGGCGACGAAAATGCGCAACTGATCCAGTGTCATGCCTGTATTAAGAACCAATATCGATCGAATTTACAAGAACAACTGATTAGACGGATCGATAGCTTTATTCTACTTTTTCGTCGGAAGTTAGAAAAAATTAGCCTGCAGGTCGCAAAGAGCAAAATGATCGGGCGGTTCAGATCCCTGCTTGCGCATTGGAGCCGCGGTATAAGGCGACGGCTGGCCGGTGATCGCTACCATCCCGAAGAACATTATATGCGCGGCCCCGGGCCGAAGACGCGGGCCAAATCCGCTGGCCGCGCGAGCACCACGGGATCATGATGCAAGGACCGCCGCGCGGCGCCAATTCAGCCCCCTCGCAACGCCCGCTTGCCGACACGCGGGCGCCCGATGAAGGCGACGGTGTCGACACCTCGCCTGATGTTTCCGACAGCATCGCCAAGACGACCTGCTACATGTGCGCCTGCCGCTGCGGCATCGACGTGCACATCAAGGACGGCAAGGTCCGCTACATCAACGGCAACAAGGATCATCCGGTCAATCGCGGCGTGATCTGCGGCAAGGGCAGCTCCGGCATCATGCAGCACTACAGCCCGGCCAGGCTGAAGAAGCCATTGCTGCGCACCGGGCCGCGCGGCTCGGGTGAGTTCCGCGAGATCGAGTGGGAGGAGGCCTTCTCGATCGCTACCGAGCGGCTCTCGAATATCCGCCGGACCGATCCTAAAAAGCTCGCTTTCTTCACAGGCCGTGACCAATCACAATCTCTTACAGGGTGGTGGGCGAGCCAGTTCGGCACGCCGAACTTCGCCGCTCATGGCGGCTTCTGTTCGGTGAACATGGCGGCGGGCGGGCTCTACACGATCGGCGGCTCGTTCTGGGAGTTCGGCGAGCCCGATTGGGACAACACGAGATACTTCATGCTGTTCGGCGTTGCCGAGGACCATGATTCCAATCCGATCAAGATCGGACTGGGCAAGCTCAAGGCGCGCGGCGCCAAGGTGGTATCGATCAATCCGTGCCGGACCGGCTACAATGCGATCGCCGACGACTGGATCGGCATCCGGCCCGGCACCGACGGCCTGTTCGTGTTCGCGCTGATCCACGAACTCTTGAAAGCCGGCCGCGTCGATCTCGATTATCTGCTCCGCTACACCAACGCGCATGTCCTGGTTATCCAGGAGCCGGGCGCGGCCGATGACGGGCTGTTCATGCGCGACAGCGACGGCAATCCGCTGGCATGGGACAGAGTGGCGAAGCGCCCGGTGAACGCCACCGATGCCGACACCAAACCGGCACTGACCGGCAGCGTCACGGTCGACGGGCGCAGGTGCCTTCCCGTGTTCCGGCTGATCGCAGACCGCTACATGGACGTCAGCTATTCGCCCGATGCGGTCGCGGAGCGTTACGGCATCTCGGCCGGAACGATCCGCCGGATCGCCGCCGAACTGGCCCATGTCGCCTTCGAGCAGGCGATCGAACTGCCGGTGGCATGGACCGATTGGGCCGGGCGCCGGCATCAGACGATAAAGGGACGGCCGGTTTCGATGCATGCCATGCGCGGCATCTCGGCCCATTCCAACGGCTTTCACACCTGTCGCGCCATCCACCTGCTGCAGGTTCTGCTGGGCACGGTGGACGTGCCGGGCGGCTTCCGCTTCAAGCCGCCCTATCCCAGGTCGGCGCCGCCCGGCCCGAAGCCCTGCGGCAAGGATGTCAGGCCGATGACGCCGCTCGACGGCATGCCGCTCGGTTTCGTCTGTGGACCCGACGATCTGCTGGTCGATGAAGCGGGTACGCCGCTGCGCATCGACAAGGCCTATTCCTGGGAATCGCCGCTTGCGGCGCATGGGCTGATGCACACAGTCATCCGCAACGCCTGGGCCGGTGATCCCTACCCGATCGACACGCTGATGATGTACATGTCGAACATGGCCTGGAATTCCTCGATGAACACCGTCGAGACCATGGCCATGCTCACCGACCATGATGAAGCGGGCAATTACAAGATCCCCTTCATCATCTATTCCGATGCCTACTATTCCGAGACCGTGCCTTTCGCGGACCTGGTCCTGCCCGACACCACCTATCTCGAGCGTCATGACTGCATCAGCCTGCTCGACCGGCCGATCAGCCATGCCGACGGGCCGGGCGACGCCATTCGCCATCCGGTCGTCGAGCCCGACCGCGACGTCAGGCCCTTCCAGTCGGTGCTGATCGACCTCGGCGCGCGGCTTGGCCTGCCCGGCTTCGTCGATGACGAAGGCTCGCCGAAGTACCGCGACTATGCCGACTACATCGTCAATCATGAACGCACGCCCGGCATCGGCCCGCTCGCAGGCTGGCGCGGCAAGGACGAAAACTCGATCGGCAAGGGCGACGTCAATCCCAACCAGTTGCAACGCTACATCGACAATGACGGGTTCTGGCACCACGATTTCACCGAGGACCAGCGCTACTACAAGATGGCCAACCGCTCCTATCTCGACTTCGCGGTGCAACTGGGCTTCATCCCCAAGGCCGAGCCGATCGTCTTCCAGCTCTATTCCGAACCGATGCAGCGTTTTCGGCTGGCCGCGCGTGGTCATGGCCGGGTGGTGCCGCCCGAAAGCGAACGCAAGCGCGTCGAGACCTACATGGACCCGCTGCCGTTCTGGTACATGCCGTTCGAGGAAGCGTCCGTCGACCAGGAAGAATACCCGCTGCACGCGCTGACGCAGCGGCCCATGCACATGTACCATTCCTGGGGTTCGCAAAATGCGTGGTTGCGGCAGATCACCAGCCAGAACCGGCTGTTCGTGCATCAGCAAACCGCCGCTGGGCTCGGCCTTGGCGACGACGACTGGGTGTGGATCGAGAGCATCAACGGCAGGGTCAAGGGGCAGATCAAGCTGGTCGAAGGGGTCAACGAAAGCACGGTGTGGACCTGGAACGCGATCGGCAAGCGACGCGGCAGTTGGGGGCTCAAGGACGATGCCGCCGAAAGCAATCGCGGCTTCTTGCTCAACCACATCATTGGAGACCAGACCTTGGCCGACGCGCAGGGCAAGCGTTATTCGAATTCCGATCCGGTCACGGGCCAGGCGGCGTGGTTCGATCTGCGCGTGCGCATCGTCAAATGCGCGGCGGAGGAGGCCGGCTTCACCGAGCCGCAATTCGAGCGTTTTCAACAGCCGCCGCATTTCGAACCCTCGCCCGACAAGCTCACTTTCGGCGCCGGGTTTCGGCAGGCAAGAGAGGCAACCGAATGACCTGTCTTCCAAGTCCAGGCGGCAAGAAGCTTGGCCTCGTCATCGACCTCGACACCTGTGTCGGCTGCCAGGCCTGCGTCACCGCTTGCAAGGAATGGAACACCGGCGGCCACATGGCGCCGCTGACCGACATCGACCCCTATGGCGGCCATGTCGACGGGGTCTGGTTCAACCGCGTGCACAGTTACGAGCACATCACCGAGATGGGGGGGCGCACGGTCAACTTCCCGCGTTCCTGCCTGCATTGCGAGACGCCGGCCTGCGTCACCGTCTGCCCGACCGGCGCCTCCTACAAGCGCGCGTCGGACGGCATCGTGCTGATCGACGAGGACAAGTGCATCGGCTGCAAATTGTGCAGCTGGGCCTGCCCTTACGGCGCGCGCGAATTCGATGGCGATGTCGGGGTGATGAAGAAATGCACGCTCTGCGTCGACCGCATCTATAACGACAACCTGGCCGAGGGGGACCGCGTGCCGGCCTGCGTCGCCGCCTGCCCCACCAGCGCCCGGCATTTCGGCGACCTCGGCGATCCCCAATCCCCCGTTTCGCAACTGGTGGCGGAGCGCGGCGGTGTCGACCTGATGCCCGAACTCGGCTATCGCCCGACCAACAAATACCTGCCCCCGCGCCCTCACACGCAACGCGCCGCATCGGTGATCGCTCCCGCGCTGGAGCCGCTACGGGCCGAGGGCGGTTTCCTTGGCTGGGTCGACCGCATGCTTTCGAGCTGACCATCCATGCATCCGGCTTTTTCGGTCGTCTTCTTCACCACCGCCACGGGTGCCGGCTATGGCCTGCTCGCGCTGCTGGGCGTGCTCGGCCCGGCCGGCTTCGTCGCGCCCGATTTCTGGCCGGGCTTCGTCGGCATGGGGCTGGCGCTCGGCCTGATCGCCGCCGGCCTGTTGTCATCGACCGGTCATCTCGGCAGGCCCGAACGGGCCTGGCGGGCGTTCTCGCAATGGCGCAGCTCATGGCTGTCGCGCGAAGGCGTTGCCTCGGTCGCCACCTTCATTCCCGCAGGCGTGTTCGGCGTAGGCTGGGTCTTCCTTAGCCGCCTCGATGGCTGGGTGGCGGCCGCCGGCGTCCTGGCCGCCGTTGGCGCCATAGCCACGGTCTGCATGACAGGCATGATCTATGCCTCGCTGAAACCCATCGCCCACTGGCACAGCCCCTACACCTTGCCCGGCTATCTCATCTACTCGGCGATGAGCGGCAGCGTGCTTCTGAACGCTGTGCTGCAAGCATTTTCTCTCGGCTCGAAAATGCTTCTGGCGGCTTCCGCGCTGCTCATTTTGCTCGGCTGGGGCTGGAAGCTGGCGACGTGGCGCTACAACGACCGGCTGGAAATCCCGACGACCGCCAACACCGCGACCGGGCTCTCCGGCGGCATGGTGCAATCCTTGGAATGGCCGCATACCGAGGAGAACTACCTGCTCAAGGAAATGGGTTTTCGCATCGCGCGCAAGCACAGCGCCAAGCTGCGCCGGATCACGCAGGCGCTGGCTTTCGGTTTGCCGATCCTGTTGCTGCTTGCCGCCTTCGCCTTGCCGTGGCCGCTCGCGGCGGCGCTATCGGCGCTGGCCGCGATCGCCCAGTTCGCCGGCATGCTGGTCGAACGCTGGCTGTTCTTCGCGGAAGCGAAGCACACGGTCATGCTCTACTATGGGCGATAGATCTCAGCCTGGCCGCAGCATCGAGTGCGAGATGGCGAAGATGCGCTCGGTGCCGAGCATGTAAGCCATCAGCGACTCCAGGCGAAACAGCCCGGCATAGGCGCGGTCGAGCACGTTGAGCGAACCGGTATAGGCGCCGAAGGCCGGCATGATCATGCGGCCGCCATCGCCGGCAAAGCAGCGCCTGCGCACCGAGCGGCCTTGTTGCACGATACGGGCGCAGGGATGGAGGTGGCCCGATATTTCCCCCTCTACCCTCACCTTCGATGGCTCATGCCGGAACAGCAGCGAGCCTATGGCCAGTTCCCGCACGGTCTCGCCAGGCAGATCCGCCGGCGCTTCGGGGTCGTGATTGCCGGCGACCCAGAACCAGTCACGGCCTGCCATCTGCGCTTCCAGCCGTTCGCGAAAGCTCGAATGCATGCGCGCGGCGCCGCCGCCGTCGTGGAAGGAGTCCCCCAGGCTGATGACGATCGACGGCTGGTAGTCCGATATGACCGCCTGCAGCCTGAGCAGGGTCGCGCCAGTATCGTAGGGCGGGATGAGCGTGCCGCGCCTTGCCAGGGACGACCCTTTCTCCAGATGCAGGTCCGAAACCGTCAGCAGCTTGAGCTCGGGGAAATACAGCACGCCGCGCGGATCGCAGACCGCGCGCTCGCCCGCGATGCCGACGAGATCGGCCTCGGCGATCAGCGATGCGCGCGCCAGCGAAAAACTCATTCCTCAGCCATCCCGGGCCCCATGGCCTCTTCGACCAGTGTCGCCGCATCCATCAGCAGCGTTTCATCGGCCTCGCCGTTCACTGGCATCTTGCCGATCTCGAGCATGATCGGCACGGCAAGCGGCGATATCTGTTCGAGCGCCTTATGCATGATTCGACCCTGGATGCGCGAGAGCATGTCCGCAAGTCTGCTGACATCGAGCAGGCCGGTCGCCGCATCGGCACGCGTCGCCTGAAGGAGGATGTGGTCCGGCTCATGGCTGCGCAGCACGTCGTAGATCAGGTCGGTCGACACGGTGACCTGCCGGCCGCTCTTCTCCTGGCCGGGGTGGCGTTTTTCGATCAGGCCCGAGATCAGCGCGCAATTGCGGAAAGTGCGCTTGAGAAGCCAGCTGTCGGCCAGCCAGGCTTCGAGATCGTCGCCCAGCATGTCCTGGTCGAACAGCGCGCTCAGTGAAGGTTTCCTGGCTTTGAACATCGCGCCCATGTCGCCCAGCGACCATATGGCCAAGGCATAATCAGTGGCGACAAAGCCGAGCGGCCTGACGCCCGCCCTGTCGAGGCGACGGGTGAGCAACATGCCAAGCGTCTGGTGCGCCAGCCTGCCCTCAAAGGGATAGGCGACCAGATAATGGCGATTGCCACGCGGAAAGGTCTCGATCAGCAAATCGTCGCGCTTGGGCAGCATGGATTTGTCCGACTGGAACCGCAGCCAGTCGGCCACCTGCTCCGGCAGCTTCTTCCAGCGCTGCGGATCGTCCAGCATGATGCGGACCTGCTCTGCGAGGTAGGTCGAGAGCGGGAATTTGCCGCCGCCATAATAGGGTACCTTGGCGTCGCTGCCGGGCGCGTTCGACACGAAGCACTCATTCTCGCGGATGCCCTCGAAACGCAGCACCTTGCCGGCGAACATGAAAGTATCGCCATGCGTCAAGGTCTCGAGAAACGCCTCCTCGATCTTGCCGAGCACGCGGCCACCCTGCGACGCCGCCCCTTTGCTGCCGGCCTTGACGTAACGCACGTTGAGCGCGGGCACCTCGATGATGGTGCCGACATTGAGCCTGTATTGCTGGGCGACGCGCGGATTGGAGACGCGCCACAGCCCGTCCTTGTTGAGGCGGATGCGGGCATAGCGCTCATAGTTCTTCAGTGCATAGCCACCGGTGGCTACGAAATCGATGACACGGTCGAAGGTCGGCCGATCGAGGCCGGCATAGGGTGCCGCCGTTCGTACCTCCTCGTATAGGTCATCGGCGCGGAACGGTGCGCCGCAGGCGCAGCCGAGCACATGCTGGGCCAGCACGTCGAGCCCGCCATTGACCAGTGGCGGCGTATCCTGCGCGCCGAGATAATTGGCGTCGAGTGCGGCCCGGCACTCCAGCACCTCGAAACGGTTGGCGGGGATCAAAATCGCCTTGGACGGCTCATTCATGCGGTGGTTGGCACGGCCGATGCGCTGTGCCAACCGGCTGGCGCCCTTCGGAGCACCGACATGCACGACCAGATCGACATCGCCCCAGTCGATGCCGAGATCGAGCGTCGATGTGGCGACGATGGCGCGCAGCGCGTTCTCGCCCATTGCCTTCTCGACGCGCCGGCGCTGGGCGACGTCGAGCGAACCATGATGCAAGGCGATCGGCAACGTGTCCTCGTTGACGCGCCACAACTCCTGGAACAGCAGCTCCGCCTGGCTGCGTGTGTTGACGAACAGCAAGGTCGTCTTGTGGCGCTTGATCTCGCGGTAGATTTCCGGCGTGGCGTAGCGCGCCGAGTGCCCTGCCCACGGCACGCGCTCCTCGGAATCGAGGATCGAGATTTCGGGCTTGGCACCACCCGTCACAGTGATCAATTCCGCCATGTCACCCGGTGGGTTCTGGCTGACAAGCCAGCGCCGCAACTCGTCCGGCTCGGCCACCGTCGCCGACAGGCCGATCGTCTGCAGGCCAGGGACAAAGCTGCGCAACCGCGCGAGGCCGAGCGCCAAAAGATGGCCGCGTTTCGACGTCACCAGCGAATGCAATTCGTCGAGCACGACATAGCGCAGATCCTCGAAGAAGCGTCTCGCGTCGCCTGCCGCGATCAACAGCGCCAGTTGCTCCGGCGTGGTGAGCAGAATGTCGGGCGGCGCAAGCTTCTGGCGCTGGCGCTTGTGGGCGGGGGTGTCGCCGGTGCGCGTTTCGATGGTGACGGGCAGACCGATCTCCGCGACCGGCTTGCCGAGATTGCGCTCGATGTCGACGGCCAGTGCCTTCAACGGCGAGATGTACAGCGTGTGGATGCCGCGCCGCGCCTGGCCTGGTTTTCGCTTCGGCCTGACGGCCAGTTCGGTCAGCGACGGCAGGAAGCCGGCCAGCGTCTTGCCGGCGCCGGTCGGCGCGATCAGCAGCACCGATTGCCCGGCCTGGGCCTTCGCCAGGAGCTCTATCTGATGCGCGCGTGGCGACCAGCCTTTCTCGCCGAACCATTTCAGGAATGGCTCGGGCAGGACGACTGCGGCATTCTGGTCGGCGAGGCGGGGCTCAACTGTCACGCGCCAGAGGTAGCGCGGCGACAGGCAATCGCCAAGCAGATTCGGAACAAAAGGGGATCGAAAAAGCCTTACGGGCGCCGGAACCCTGTAGGCCCGCCATAGAGATAGCCGATGCGGGCGATGGCTTCCTTCAGCCCTTCGCGCGACACAAGCATGGTGTGGCCGTTGGCGTGGATCATGGTTTCGGCGTCGGTCATGATGGCGACATGCCCCTTCCAGAACACCAGGTCACCACGTCGCAGCCCCGAAAAATCAGGGCCCGGCCCGAGCGGCTCGCCGATCGAGGCGGCCTGCATGTCGGAATCGCGCAGCACATTCTTGCCGGCCATGCGCATGGCCAGTTGCACCAGGCCGGAGCAATCGATGCCGAAGCCGGAAACACCGCCCCATAGATAGGGCGTGCCGAGAAATGTCTCGGCCACGGACACATAGTCGCCGGCCACTTCGCCGATCGGCTGCAAATGGCCAGCGATCACGGCTTTACCGGAGGGCAGCAACGCATAGTGCGTACCCCGTGTTTCAGCGGCACCCGTAACGGTTACGGTCGATCCCATGGACAATTGCCCGGCAATCGGAAAGCGCAGGTCCGGACCGGGATAAAGAAACGTGCGTGGCACCGAAACGATATGAGTGGACGCATGGTCGCGCCCGCCCAGCATGGCAGCGGCGACATAGCCGACATAGCCATCGCGTTCGCCCTGGACCCAGGCCCAGCCTTCGGTTTGCTCGAAGACGAGGACATCGTCGCCGAAGAGGAACTGCGTGTTGATGCCGGCGTCGGGCCGCGGCCCCTTGCGCAGATCGGCCACCGAGGCGGCAATCCGCGCAGGCCGGCCGGCGACGAAACGGTCGGCCGTCACCTCGCCCTTCAGCCGCGCATCGGCAAGATCGGAGCGAAAGGCGTGGAGGCGGGCGTCCCTGGCAGTCAAATCGTCAAATCCGGTCAAATGGAAATCGGTTACATCGGCAGTTCGTGGGCCTTGGCGATGATACCATCTCCGAAGCGCTCGACAAAGAGCGCGCCTTCGACGGTGCGCTTGATCAGGACGTTGCGCTTGTCGAGCTCGTCGCGATGGCGCGACACCAGTTTCAGCGCGCCCATCGTGTCGAGCGCGCGCGTGATAACCGGCTTGGTGACGTTGAGGCGGGCGGCGAGCCCGCGCACGGTGTGCGGCGGCGGATCGAGGTAGATGGTGAACAGGATCGCCGTCTGGCGCATGGTGAGATCAGGCGCGTCCTCGCGCACCTGCGACAGCATCACTTGCTGCCACAGTCGCAGGGCCTGGCTCGGGCGCATCGCAATCGACATCGCGCCAGCATGACGGCAAATTGTTTCGGTTCCGTTTCAGTTCTCGAAATCGCCGACTCTGCTTGCGGCAATCAGCCATAGCGCGTCGAGATGATCCGCTCCAGCGCCCGGATGCCCTGCGCCTCACCGCCGGCCGGGCCATGCGGGCGATCGGCGGGGTTCCAGGCGAAGATGTCGAAATGCGCCCAGCTTGCCGTCTTCTCGACGAAGCGCTTGAGGAACAGCGCCGCGGTGATCGAACCGGCGAAACCATCTGATGTGACGTTGTTGATGTCGGCTATCTTCGACGACAGTTTCGCGTCGTAAGGCCGCCATAGCGGCATGCGCCACAGCGGATCCTCGACCGCCAGCGCCGCCGCCGCCAGCTCCGAGGCAAGCGCCTCGTCATCGGTGTAGAAGGGCGGCAGGTCGGGGCCAAGCGCGACGCGGGCGGCGCCGGTCAGCGTCGCCATGTCGATGAGAAGCTGCGGCTCCTCGTCGTCGGCCAGCGCCAGCGCGTCCCCCAGCACCAGCCTACCTTCGGCGTCCGTGTTGCCGATCTCGACCGTGATGCCCTTGCGGCTCGCCAGCACGTCGCCCGGGCGGAAAGCGTTGCTGGCGATCGAATTCTCGACCGCGGGGATCAGCACGCGCAGCCGCACATTGAGCCCGGCGGCCATGATCATCGAGGCCAGGCCCAGCACATTGGCGGCGCCACCCATGTCCTTCTTCATCAACAGCATGCCCGATGACGGCTTGATGTCGAGCCCGCCCGTGTCGAAGCAGACGCCCTTGCCGACCAGCGTCACCTTCGGCGCGCCCTGCCGCCCCCAGGTCATGTCGATCAGACGCGGGGCATCGGACGAAGCGCGGCCGACGGCATGGATCATCGGGAAGTTCTGTGCGAGCAGGTCGTCGCCCTTGATGACCGAGACTTCGGCCTTGTGAGCCCCAGCCAGGATCCGCACCGCCTTCTCCAGATCGTCCGGTCCCATATCGTTGGTCGGTGTGTTGACCAGGTCGCGCGTCAGGAAAACACCATCGACGACGCGGCGAACGCGCTGCGCATCGACACCGGCCGGCAGCTCGAAGCGCAGCGCCTTGCCCGGTTTCTTGCCGTAGCGGGCAAAGACATAACCGCCGAGCACGATTGCAAGAGCCGCCAATTCCGGCTCCGCGGGCATGGAGGCAAAATGCCAATCGCCCTCCGGCAAGGTTTTCGCCAGCGCACCGACGGCAAGCGCGCCCTCGCTCTCACCGAGGCCGAACATGGCGCCGCCAAGCGCTCCGTTCTCGCCTGGCAGGACCAGCGTCCTGCCAGCCTCGCCGGAAAAGCCGTTTGCCTTGGCCCATGCGACAATAGACGGCGACAGACCGGCTGCCTCCAGCCCATCCCTGGCGACCAGATGGATTGGCAGCGGGTTCTTCGGCTTGCTCTCGACCAGTTCAACGGACATCAGATGTTTCTCCTGCCGAGTTTGCGAGTCGGCGCGTCTTAACCCTCCGTTAGGGTTAACAGAATATTTCTGCTGGAGGGAAGATGGTCACGCAATGGCCACGCATGAATGGAGGCCCAGGTGCCGATGCCGACCAACCGCACGATAGACATCCGGGGAAAACGGCTCATTACCACGGCATTCATGCTAGCGCTCGCGGCGGGCGTTGCCGGTTGCGCGACCGACAAACTCACCACAGGCTCGATCGGACGCACCAGCGGCAAGCCGCTGGAAACGATGTCGGCGGGAGAATTGCACAACGCCACGGCCGCACTTGGCCAATCCTACGCGAGGAACCCCAACGACAAGCGGATAGCGACCAACTTCGCGGCGGCGCTGCAGATGGACGGCGATGCCGACCAGTCGCTTGCCGTGATGCGCAAGCTGGCGATCGCCTACCCCAAGGACCGCGAAGTTCTCGCCGCCTATGGCAAGGCATTGGCCGCCAATGGCCAGCTCGAGGCAGCGCTCGACGCCGTGCGCCGCGCACAAACGCCGGAATACCCCGACTGGAGGCTGGTGTCGGCGGAGGCGGCCATCCTCGATCAGGTCGGCCAGAAGAACGAAGCGCGCCAACTCTACCGCAAGGCGCTTGAACTCAAGCCGAACGAGCCATCGATCCTTTCCAATCTCGGCATGTCCTATGTGCTGGAAGGGGATTTGCGCACCGCCGAGACCTATATGCGCTCTGCCGCCCAGCAGCCGAATGCCGACAGCCGGGTGCGTCAGAACCTGGCGCTCGTTGTCGGGCTGCAAGGTCGCTTCGACGAAGCCGAGAAGATCGCCTCGCAAGAACTTTCCCCCGAACAGGCACAGGCCAACGTCGCCTATCTCCGGCAGATGCTGGCCCAGCAGAACGCCTGGAGCCAGCTCAAGGATCAGGACAAGGCGAAAACGGCGAAAACCGCCACCAACTGATCGTCGCGCGCGGCGCCCGATCGCGCCAAACGAAAGAGCCGCGTGGCATTTTCCGCGCGGCTCTTTCGCTTTGGATTGTGCGGATTCGCCTACTGGGTGCCGTTGCTTTGCGACTGGCCGAAGATGCCGCGCTGGCTGACCTGGATGCCGGCAGGACCCAGGATGATGGCGAACAGCACCGGCAGGAAGAACAGGATCATCGGCACGGTGAGCTTGGGCGGCAGCGCGGCGGCCTTCTTCTCGGCCGCGTTCATGCGCATGTCGCGGCTTTCCGCGGCAAGCACACGCAGTGCGAGCGCCACTGGCGTGCCGTAGCGCTCGGCCTGGACGAGCGCCTGTGACACGGACCTGACCGATTCCAAGCCGGTACGGCTCGCAAGATTCTCGTAAGCCTGCTTACGTTCCTGCAGGTATGAGAGCTCGGCGTTGGTCAGGATGAATTCTTCCGCCAGGGCCACCGATTGCGCGCCGATCTCGTCGGCGACCTTGCGCAGGCCGGCTTCCACCGACATGCCGGATTCCACGCAGATCAGCATCAGGTCGAGCGCATCCGGCCACGCCAGCTGGATCGACTGCTTGCGCTTGGTCGCGCGGTTGTTGACGTAGAGGACCGGCGCATAGAAGCCGCCATAGGCAACGAGGATGCAGACGAAAAGCCGGATCACCAATGGCTTGTCGGGCAACCCTCCGAGCACGAAAATATAGAACAGACCCAGCGCGAAACCGACAAAAGGAAGCACCAGACGGAAGAACAGAAATCGCGTTAGCGGATTTTGCCCGCGAAAGCCGGCGACCTTCAGCTTTTGCAAGGTGGACTCGTCGGCCAACGCACGGCGCAGATCGAGCCGGTCGACAATGTTGCGCATACCGACCGACTGCTGCTCGCGCAGGCCCTTGCGGCGGCGATCGGCCTCGTTCGCAAGCCGCGCGCGCTGCTTGGCGCGAAGCTCGTCACGCTCCAGCGCGACCGACTTCATGCGCGCCTTGAGCTGGTTTCCGCCAAGGGCCGGCAGCAGCGTAAAAACGGTTGCGAACACGGCGACAGCGACCAGCATCGCAATCAGGAGGCTGGGATCCGTCAGTGATTTGATGACTTGTTCGGTCATGCCACGGCCCTAGACTTCAAAATTCATCATCTTGCGCATCACGAAGATGCCGATCGACATCCAGATGCCGGAAACACCGAGGATCAGATGGCCGACGCTGGTCGTGAACAGCGGCATCAGGTAGTTGGGACTGGAGAGATAGACGAGAAAGGCAACGATGAAAGGCAAGGCGCCGATGATGGCGGCGGATGCTTTCGCCTCCATCGACAGGGCCGCGACCTTGGCCTTCATCTTCTTGCGGTCGCGCAAGACGCGCGAAAGATTGCCTAGCGCTTCGGAGAGATTGCCACCGGCTTGCGACTGGATCTGGATGACGATGCCGAAGAAGCTCGCCTCGGTGCATGGCATGGTTTCGGGCATGCGCAAGGTGGCGTCGGGGATCGACAGGCCCATCTGCTGCGAATCGACGATGCGACGAAACTCGGTCTTGACCGGTTCAGGGGATTCGTTGGCGATCAGGCGTATGGCATCGTTCAGCGGCAGGCCGGACTTGACCGCCCGCACGATGACGTCGAGCGCGTTTGGAAATTCGTTGAGGAATGACTTGACGCGCCGGCTACGACGAAAAGAAACGAACCAACGCGGCAGGCCAAGCGCTCCGGCGAGCAGCACACCGGGCAAGACAATCATCGGCGCACCGGCCACGAACGCGACCACCGTCAGCGCGAGGCCGCAGATGGCCGAATAGATATAGAAACGTTCGATCGACACCTTCATCCCAGCCTGGCGAAGCTGCGCTTTCAGCGGCGGCTTCTTGACGGCGATGTCCTTGGATTTCTGCTTTTCGTCGAGATCCTTCAGTGAATCCTGCACCGATTTGCGGCGCTTGGCGGCGTCGGCCGCCCGGTCGCGGGTGGCCTTGACGACGGAACGGTCCGTCTCGGCGGCCTTGATCGTTTCCAGCCGCCTGCCGGCCTGTTTCTCGTTGCTGATCTGGTTGAACAGAAATACATAGGCGACCGCGCCGGCGCTGAAGCCGGCGAGTACGACAAACGCCAGTACGGTGCCGTCAATTCCAAACATCGACCAGAACCTTCACGCCTGTGAGTGCGTCAGTCAGCACGTTTCTCCATGGCCTCGAGCGCTATTGCGAGGCGCTGCTCTTCGCCGTAGTAGCGCGCGCGTTCCCAGAAATGCGGGCGGCCGATGCCGGTCGAGACGTGTTCTCCCAGCAGCCTGCCGTTGGCGTCCTCGCCCTTGATGTTGTAGAGGACGATATCCTGGGTGATGACGACGTCGCCCTCCATCCCGATCACTTCGGTGATATGGGTGATGCGGCGCGATCCATCGCGCAGGCGTGCCGCCTGGATGATGACGTCGATGGAGCCGACGACGATTTCGCGCACGGTTTTCTGCGGCAGCGAATAGCCACCCATGGCGATCATGGATTCGATACGGTTCAGGCATTCGCGCGGGCTGTTGGAGTGGATCGTGCCCATCGAGCCGTCATGGCCCGTGTTCATCGCCTGAAGAAGGTCGAAGACCTCGGGTCCGCGCACTTCGCCGACGATGATGCGTTCAGGCCGCATGCGCAGGCAATTCTTGACCAGGTCGCGCATCGTCACCTCGCCCTCGCCCTCGAGATTGGGCGGACGCGTTTCCAGGCGCACGACATGCGGCTGCTGCAGCTGCAGTTCGGCCGAGTCCTCACAGGTGATGATGCGCTCGTCGCGGTCGATGTAGTTGGTCAGGCAGTTGAGCAATGTCGTCTTGCCGGAGCCGGTGCCGCCCGAGATGACGATGTTGCAGCGGACACGGCCGATGATCTTGAGAACTTCTGCCCCTTGCGGAGAGATGGCGCCGAACTTGACCAGCTGATCGAGCGTCAGCTTGTCCTTCTTGAATTTGCGGATGGTGAGCGCGGTGCCATCGATAGCCAGCGGCGGCGCAATGACGTTGACGCGCGACCCGTCGGGAAGACGAGCGTCGCAGATCGGGCTGGATTCGTCGACGCGGCGGCCGACCTGGCTGACGATGCGCTGGCAGATGTTGAGAAGCTGCTGGTTATCGCGAAACCGAATGCCGGTCTGCTCGACCTTGCCGTTCACTTCGATGTAGACGTTCTTGGACCCGTTGACCATGATGTCGGCGATGTCGTCGCGCGCCAGCAACGGCTCGAGCGGCCCATAGCCAAGCACGTCATTGCAGATGTCCTCGAGCAGTTCTTCCTGCTCGGCGATCGACATCGCGAAGTTCTTGATCGCGATGATGTCGTTGACGATGTCGCGGATTTCCTCGCGCGCGCTTTCGGGATCGAGCTTGGCGAGCTGCGACAGGTCGATCGTATCGATGAGAGCCGAGAACACCTGGCTCTTGGTGTCATAGTAGGTTTCGCTCTTTTCGCGGCCCCTCCTCGGTTCCGGCGCCATGGGTGGCGCTTCGACCGCGCGCCTGGCCGGCGGCGCGACAGGTGCGCTCGGCTGAGGTGTGGCCGCGGGCCGGGCAAGCACCGCGGTGTCGGCCGGACCCGCGGCGGCCGGCGCAATCGTAGCCGGTGCCGATGCCGGCTGGCGGAATTCCGGCGTGAACCGGTTGCCGTCGTCGTTGCCTCTTTTACCGAACATGACCGACTACCGACCCCATTGCGTCACTTCTTGTTGCGCGAGAGCTTGCCGAGCAGACTGCCCAGGCCAGCTTTCTTCTTCGCCCGGATTTCGCTGCGGCCCGTCAGCACATGGGCAATCTCGTTGATCGTGGCCACAACCGGATTCTTGGCATCCATCTCGCCCAGCATGCGCCCGTTGTTTGCGGCATTGCCGAACAGCAGGGGATCAAAGCCGATGACCGACATTGGTGTCAGGCCGAGCGGTTCGGCGAAATCGGATGCCGAGATCTCGGGCCGCTTGGGCACGCCGGCCTGGTTGATGATCAATTTCGGCGGCGGGTCGTTCGGACGAAGCCGCTTCAACATGTCGACCAGGTTCTTGGTGTTGCGCAGATTGGCCAGTTCCGGAGTCGCCGTGATGACGATCTCGTCAGCCTTGACCAGCGTGTTCTTGGCCCATCCCGTCCAGACATGAGGAACATCGAGCACAAGCAGCGGCACGCTGCGCTGCGCGGTATCGACAAGTTGCGCGAAGGCATCGGGATCGAAGTCGTAGACGCGTTCCAGCGTCGAGGGCGCCGCAAGCAGCGACAGGTGCTCGGCGCATTGGGTCAACAGCCGGTCGAGATAGACTTCGTCTATGCGCTCGGGCGAGAACACCGCCTCGGCAATGCCCTGGGCCGGATCCTGGTCGAAATTGATGTTGGCGGTGCCGAAGGCGAGATCGAGGTCGGCGACAACGACCTCGGATTTGAACAGCGAGGACATTGCCCAGGCGACGTTGTGCGCGATCGTGGAAGAGCCGACGCCACCCTTGGCGCCGACGAAGGCGATCGTGCGGCCGAGCGGTTCGGCATCCGGATCGACGAAGATCGACGACACGACGCTGACAACGTCGGCCATCGACACCGGCGCGATGACATATTCGGAGATGCCGGAACGGATGAGTTCGCGATAAAGGCCGACATCATTGTAGTGACCGATCACCACCACTTTCGAGGATGGATCGCAGTATTCCGAAAGCTGGGCGAGCTGCTCCAGCAATTGCTTGGGTTCGCTGCGCGATTCCAGCAGGATCAGGTTCGGTGTCGGCGCCGACTGGTAGAATTCGATTGCGGTGGCGACGCCGCCCATATGGACCTTGAGATGCGCCTTGGTCATGCGACGGTCCTCCCCGGCGCGCTGGACCGGATTGGCTACGCCCTCGGTCTCGCAGAATGCCTGGATCGAAATGCGCGGAACCGGCCGCAACGCCTGCATCGCGGCGACGTCCTGCGGCGAGGTATCGCCGCCCTCGACGGTGGCGTCATAGGCAAGGCTGCTCATGGTCATGCTCTTTCCGTGGCCTGTTCCTGGCGTCGCTTCTTTCCGAAGGCGGCTTAGTAAGTCACTTCCGAGTTGCCGAGGAATTCATCCGAAATGCCCCTGTCTTGGTAGACACCGATGGCTTTGCTGCGATTTGCCGCATCAATGGTGGTAGACTTGCGCGGCCCGAGAAGGTCGGCCGGATTGGCCATCTGGGCGGCCAGATTGTTCTGATAGGAGCAGCCGAAATCGGCGTAGTGCTTGTTTTCCGAGGTGTCCACCAGGTCATCGGGCCAACGCCCGCATTTGTCGGTCTGTGCCCTCACCGCGATATAGGAAACGCGAACCGGGGCTGAGGCCTCGCTCGATCCAGCCTGATAGGAGACCACGACGATCCGGTTGCGCTTGATACCGGCGGCGGCCGCGAGCCGGGCGAAATCACGGCCGGCCGCCGTCGCGGCGACTTCGTTGGCGGATCCGCTTGGAATCTGGATCGTCAATGTCGGAGCGGCAGACTTGTCGTAGCCGTCGAGGAACCCCAGGAGCGTGTCGCGCTGCGCGCCGGTCATGCCACGGTCACCGGCACCGACGGGAAGATCGATCTTCTGGTTCTTCTCCGCGATGACGATCGGATGATTGGTGCGATAGTCGTCGGGGATGGCGCCGACGGTAATGCTGTCGCGGTGGGCGCAACCGGCCAGGAGAGCCGTCAACGCTGCCGCGAGGATCGGAAGGACCCGCAGGCCCGTTCGAGAACGGCCGGAGCGCATCGCCATGGTCTTTGCCTTCAATACTGACTGAGACATGTCCGCTTTCCCGTTCACTTGTAGATGAAGCCGACAACGCCATGATAGCGGCCGTTGGGCCTGTCGGTCTGCATGGTGCCGTAGACGCGATTGACACGCCCAAGGAACATGCCTGCCCCGTCGCTTGGAGGGTTGAAATTGTCGTCCGGCTTGGCGAGTTCATTGCGCGCCACCGGCTTCACCAGATAGGGCGTGATGATGATGACGAGCTCGGTCTCGTTGCGCACGAAATCCCTGCTGCGGAAGAGCGCGCCGAGCACCGGGATCTTTGTCAGTCCAGGCAAGCCGTTGACGGCTTGCCTGACATCGTCGCGAACAAGGCCGGCGATCATCATGGAGCCGCCGGAGGGCAGTTCCACCGTCGTATCGGCAAGACGCTTGCGCAGAGACAGGACATTCGTGCCGGGACTTGTCACACCCGAGGACAGCGAAACGGACCCTTCGGTGGTCGGCTCGGAAACCGACGTTCTGACTTTCAGGCTGATGCGACCGGGAGACAGCACCACCGGCTGGAACTCCAGGCCGATGCCATATTCGATCTTGTCGATGGTATAGTTCTTCAGGCCAGTCTGGTTGTCGGTCGACACGTTCGCCGTGACGCCGCTCACCATGTTGTATTCACCGCCGACCTTGAAGGTTGCCTTCTCGCCGGATACGGCAGTCAAGGTGGGCTCGGCCAAGGTCTTCATGACCCCGGACTGCTCCATGGCATTGACATAGGCTTGCAGCCCCGAGGCGCCTATATTGAACCCCGAATTCGACAGCTGCTTACCGAGTCCGGTGAAATTGTCGCTAATCGCTCCATAGCTGATGCCGTTGCTGCCGCCGCTGCCGACCATATTGACGCCGAGCTGCTTCATCACGGAACGGCTGACTTCGGCCACCGTCACCTTCAGCGTGACCTGATCATCTCCGATGATCTGCAGCAGATTGACGATCTGGCTGACGCGGCGCTCCTGGTCCGGATTGTTGATGTCGACACCGCTCTGGGCCGAGCCGCCAGCGGCGGTCTGCGAATATTGTCCCGTCGTCGCTTCACCGCCGGACACAAACATATTTGCCAGCTGTTCGGCACGCTTGGCATCCAAGGGGGTATCCACGGTGCCGGTCAGAACCACGTTGTCGTTGAGCAGTTCCACTTTGACGGCCGAGGTCGGAAGGAAGCGCTTGATATAGTCTTCCAGGCCGGCGACGTCGCGCTCGATGGCCAGGTCCAGGCTGGCGATCTGTTCGCCGTTCGGTCCAAAGACGAAGATGTTGGTTTCGCCGACCGACTTGCCAAAGAGATAGATACGCCTTGCGGTACGGGTCACGGCGTCGGCAACGGAGGGATTGGCGACAAGAATGTCATAGGCATCGCTCGGCAGGTCTATGACCACCGACTTGTTGAGGCCAAGCTTGACGCGCTGGGTGGCTGTCGTGGCCGACACCTGCGTGCTCTTCGCCTCGACGCCCTGCACATTCGCTCCGACGAGCAGCAGGCCGAATGCCATGGCTACGATTGCCGGCAGTTTAGCGCTTAGCCTCATTTCCTTGCCCCTACCTCGGAGACTTCGCCCGACTTGATCAGCCTCACCGTTCCCCTGCGACCATTGCCGGAAACGAGATAGTCGGCCTCGTCCACATTCTTTTCCTGGGTGTCCGTGATCGCCCGCAGCGCCAGCGTCAGGCGATCCGCCATCTGCTGGGCAACGGTGATGATCTCCGCCTGTTTGGGTGTCAGCTCCAGCGTGGCGGTCTGGCCTACCCTGGTCTTCTTGCCTTCCTCGTCTTCCTGGATGGTCTGATCGATTGCCAGGACGCGGATATTCTTCAGGATGGTCTCGGTGCTGAAGCCGGCCCCGGTGTTGGCATCGGCCCTGCGGGTCATGATGACGTCGACGAAATCGTTTGGAAGAATGAAGCCGCCGGCCGAGGTGTCGGCCGATATGGTCGTGGCGACCGCCCGCATGCCGGAAGGCAGGATGGACGACATGAAGCTTTGCCCCTCGCCGATCAGCTTGGAGCGCCGCACGGGCTCGCCCGCATACATCGGCACACGGGCAATCGACCCTTTCAGCTTCTCCAGGGCATCGGGAGCGGTGGCCTTGGTGATGAAATTCGCGTTGATGCCGTCAGCGGGCCAGGATTGCCAGGCGATGCTGTTCTGGAGCGCGTTGCCCATCGCGACATCGCCCGACAGCACGAGCACGTCCTGCAGGGATACCGCCGGGGCCTGGGGGCCAGAATCGACGACGATCTGAGGCGGCGGAGCGACCATGTTTTTTGCGACATAGCCAGCACCGCCCGCCGCGGCCACCGCCACGCTCAGAATAATCAATCGGGATGCTGGCATCTGTCCGAACCCTCGCCCTTGGCAAACCACCTAGCCAAGCCGGACTTTGCAGCGGCAATCGTCAAAACAAGGTTAATGCAATGCTTACGATCGTGATTAATTTAAGGTTTACATAAATTGGATGGATCGCGCCGAGATGCGCTGAAATGCTGGGCCGCCGCTCCGCAAAACGGCTTGCAAGGCATGCCAGCCGACGAAAATTTGATGAATTCAGTTTGCCAGCCTTGCCAGCGCCCATACCATCAAGGGGGAATCCGGGAAGGTCAGCAGTCCGCCCAGGCCGAGCGCGATCCCGTAGGGAACACCGGCCGACTCTTCGGCGAAATGACGCAGGAATGGATTGCGGCCGGTGAAAACCGCCAGCGTCGACTTCCGGTAAAGCAGGATCGCGATTGTCAGAAGGCCGCCGATGAATGTCGAGACGACCAGATATTCGACGAGATGCACGTTGAGCCCCATCCACACGGCCGTGGCGGCCAGCAGTTTGGCGTCGCCGCCGCCCATGCCACCCAAGGCGAACAGGCCGAACGTCACGGCAAGGACGATGGCGCCGGCGGCGAAATGTCCGCCATAGGCTGCCCAGTCCATGCCCGTCAGCGGCGCCACCAGCGCGAAGACGACGACAAGCAGCACCGGCACGCGATTGGCGATCGTCATCGACAGCATGTCGGAGATCGCGGCGAACAGCATGCAGAACGGGAAGACGACGAAGATCAGGGCTTCAAGCATCGGCGCTTATGCCTATTGTGCGGATTTCCAGGATACTCAATCTAGGTCGGTTCGATTAACGATTGATGAGGTCCGCATGAAAAGACGGTCGTTGTCGGCAGCACTCTGGACCGGTCACAGAGAAACAGGGGCCGCAATGTGGCGACCCCTGTCCAGAATGCAATCCAGGTGATCAGCAAATAAGCAGATCAGCTGCCGCTGCTGTTCAGCGTTGTACCGATGGTCGTGAACTTGGCGTTGATGGCATTGCCGAGCGCGCCTGCGCCGGTGATGATGGCGAGCGCGATGAGAGCGGCGATCAGACCATATTCGATGGCGGTCGCGCCGGATTCGTCCTTCACGAAACGTGCGATGAGATTAGACATTCGAGAGCTCCTACTCCACGTGTTACAGCACTTCCGTCAACTTCTGTGATGGTTGATCGGATGCTGCAAATCTAGGGAGAAGCTCTTTCGATCGGCTTAATAAACAGCCTTACCGATTCCTTTCCCGGCTAGAACATGTTGCGTGGTTAACTCCACACTAAGCGCTGGCTAATGTTCTGTTTTGCAGGTCGACGCCGCAAACGGCAAGGGCTTGGGCAGGCTTGCGACGCCTGCACGAGTCCGATGGTGCGCTCGGCCATGCCGACCGCCATATCCGGGCGCAACAAGTCAACTTAACCGTTGGTTCACCAATCTCGTTCATGTTCTGTTGAACAGTCCGCTTGCGTGGAGCGCCTTGATGGCCGTGCCGAGATCCTCAATTCTGATTGCCCTGCTTCTTGCCGCCGCCAGCTTGACCGCGCCCGCCAGGGCCGGTGCCGGGATCGAGGTCACCATGAACCAGGCCAAGATCGTGAAATTGTCGCGCCCCGCCGATACGATCGTCGTGGGCAACCCGGCAATCGCCGACGCCTCCGTCCAGGATGCCTCGACGATCGTGCTCACCGGCAAGGGTTTCGGTGTCACCAATCTCGTCGTTCTCGACCCAGAGGGCAGCCCGATCGTCGACGCACAGGTTACCGTGGTCCGCCAGGCGGCCTCGTCGGTTCGCATTTACCGGCGCGCGGAGGTCCAGACCATGTCGTGCACGCCCTATTGCGAAAGCTCCTACAAGAGCGACGCGGAGAAATCGTCCGAAGCCGAGATGAGCGTCAGCAAATAAGCCATGCGGGCCGTGCCAGCGCCCAGGTTACTGCCTGGTTAAAGCGCCTGCGCCGAGTTTAACGATCATTCAAACCGGACCTCAATTGGTTTGCACTAATACACCTGTCAGCACCGTCCAGGATGGCAGGAACATCGCATGAGCAAGGAAATCGGCTCGACAGATCAACGCAAGATCGAGCGCGCCAGGCCTTTCCAGCGCTTCGTGCGCGACCGGCGCGGCGCCACGGCGCTGGAGTTCGCGCTGCTTGCGATGCCGTTCGCGCTTCTCGTCTTCGCCATCCTCGAAAGCTGCATCTCGTTTGCCAGCCAGGAGGTGATGGCCAACATTACAGACGATGTCGCGCGCCGGCTGCGCACCGGCCAGTTGAGGGCCGCCGACGTCGCCGGAGACAATTTGAAGAACATGATCTGCGGCAAGCTGGAAATCATCGTTTCGCAGGATTGCCCCAATCAGTTGAGCGTCGATCTTCGCCAGTACACGGCTTTCGCCGACGCGGCCCAGGCCGGCTTCAGGATTCAGGGCGGTAACATCCAGCTGACGAATAGCGGCGCCGATGTGCCCTTTACCGTCACGGCGGGTGCGGCGGAGTCAAGGAACATGCTGCGGGTTTTCTACAAATGGCCCATCATGACCAACCTGATGGCGCAGTCGATGGGCGGCAACAAAACGCTGCATTTCGCTTCGGTGACCTGGCAGAACGAGCCGTTCGACAATTGAGACAATCACCGAAGCAACAACAAGAAAAAAGGCAGTGAATATGATGCGTGCGGGGGCACATCAGGGAATTGCTGGGCCCTGGGGCAAATCAATGCTCTGGGGCAAATCAATCCGGTTCTGGTCCAATCGTCGTGGCGTCGCGGCGGTCGAGTTCGCGCTTATCGCGCCTATCCTGCTGGTCATGTATTTCATGACCATGGAGGCTTCGCAGGCCATCGAGACGAGCAAGAAGGTCAGCCGTGTCGGCAGCATGGTCGCCGATCTCGTCACACAACAGCCGACCATCGCCAAAGTGGACCTCGATGCCATCATGAAGATCGGCACCTTGACCCTTCAACCCTATAACCGCTCCGTGCCGGACATCACCATCACGGCCATACAGGTCACCACCGATGCCACGCCGCAGGTCCTGGTGGTGTGGTCGCGCAAGGTGGTCAACGGTGTGAACGGCGTCGGAGCCACCGCCGGCACCGCCACCACGGTTCCGGCAAGCCTCAGGGTCCCCGGAACCTTCCTCGTCCGCGTCGACAGCACCCTGGCCTATAAGCCGATCATCAGCTGGACGACCGACAGCCAACAGAAGCTCGGGTTTGTCGAGACGCTCGCCAAAGGCATGACGATGGGCGAAACCTATTATCTGCGTCCCCGCAGAAGCGTCACGATCCCTTGCAGCGATTGCTGAAAGACTTATTGCCGCCCATCGACCGATACCATCCGCACGATGGCCTCCGCCGCCGCATAGTCCTTGGGAGCCACGGGCATGAAGCCGCCAGCATGCTTCGGCTCCAGAAGGTCGTAGACATCCGGCGTCGTCGATTTGAGGTTGGTGAGGAACACGGTCAGCCGACGCTTGGCTTCCGGATCGAGGTCGCCGCGCACCGCATGGGGACCGTATCTCAGCAGACCCGACGTCCACACGACCTGAAGGGCTGACGCCGAAAGGCCTGATGCCTCGAGCCTTGCCTGGGTGCCCCCGGGCGGTCGCGGCTGACCGTCGGCCGCTGCCTTCACCCAGCCGAACATGGCGTCGGCCTCGCCGCCGACGAGCATGGTTTCGGCCGCCGACGCCGACGGGGCATGGACAAGGAATGGTGCGTCTTCGGCTATCCTGACGTGTTCGGCGGCCAAGCCCGCCAGCGGCAAAAGCGAACCGCCGACGCTGTCCGGCGGCGGCATGGCGATCCGGCGGGTCTCCATGTCAGCCAGGCCGGGCAATTTGCCGTCCCTGGTCAGCAGTACCGAGCGGATGCCGGCCGCACCGTCTGAATCGACCGGAGCTACGAGCGGCTCGACGCATTCGCAGCGTTGCAGCGCCGTGGCGTAGGCGGTCGCCGAATAGATGGCGTATTCGATCCGCGCATTGGCCTGTGCCTCGATCAGTGCCGCGTAATCGCGGGCAACGACGAATTCCACCTTCATGCCGAGCGCATTGGTAAAGGCTTGCGTCAGCACGGCCAGCCCCGGAACGGTATTGCCGGCGCCGGGTTCGGCGACGATACCGATGCGAAATGTGCCGATATCGTCGCGCCAGTCTGCCCACGCCGGTCCACAACAGAACGCACCGTTCACAGCCATGAGGGCAGTCCATGTCTTGAGCGCAGCCTTCATGACAGGACCGCCTTGCCTCTTGTTTCGTCCATGGGCGCCCAACTGGTCGCGACACCTGATCTTTGCGCCTTCCGAATTGCCAAGGCCGCCATGGAACCCTATGTCTTGAGGTCCACACTGGCAACAAATGACCCGATGGCGCGTGCATTCCTCTTTGTCCTGGATTCCTTCGGCATCGGCGGCGCGGCCGACGCAGAACGCTATGGCGACGCCGGTGCAAACACGCTGGCGCACATCGCCGAAGCTTGCGCGGAAGGGCGCGCCGATCGCGACGGGCTTCGTCAGGGACCACTGTTCGTCCCCCACATGGCATCGCTGGGACTTGGCAAGGCGGCCGAGACGGCGACAGGACTGGGTTTTGCTCATTTCGGGACGGACCTGCTCGCCAATGCCTTCCATGGCGCGGCGCAGGAGATTTCGAGCGGCAAGGACACGCCTTCCGGCCACTGGGAGATCGCAGGCCTGCCAGTACGCTTCGACTGGGGTTATTTCCCGGATACGGTTCCCGCCTTTCCGGCCGACCTGACCGAGGCGATCATCCGCGAGGGCAAGGTTTCAGGCATCCTCGGCAATTGCCATGCGCCAGGCACCGAGATCATCGAGCGGTTCGGCGAGGAACACATCCGCACGGGCAAGCCGATCTGCTACACGTCGGTCGATTCCGTCCTGCAGATCGCCGCGCATGAGGTCCATTTCGGCCTGGAGCGGCTTTATGAATTGTGCCAGGTGGTGCGCCGGCTGGTTGACCCGCTGAGGATCGGACGGGTGATCGCGCGCCCCTTCGTCGGCGAGACGTCAGCCACCTTCGAGCGAACCTACAACCGCCACGACTACGCCGTGCCGCCACCCGAAGCGACATTGCTCGACCGGCTGACGGCGCGCGGCAGCCGCGTCATCGCCGTCGGCAAGATCGGCGACATCTTCGCCCATCGCGGGATTTCGCAGGTGCGCAAGGCGGCGGGCAACATGGCCATGTTCGACCAGGCGCTGGGCGCCATGGACGAGGCCGGCGACGGTGACCTCGTGTTCGCCAATTTCGTCGATTTCGACACCGAATTCGGCCATCGCCGCGACATCGCCGGTTATGCCGCCGCACTCGAGGCCTTCGACCGGCGTCTGCCGGAGGCGTTTGCGAAGCTGAAGCAGGGCGACCTTCTCATCCTGACCGCCGACCACGGCAACGATCCGACCTGGCGCGGCACCGATCATACGCGCGAACGCATTCCGGTCATCGGCACTGGACCCGGCCTCAAAGGCGGCGACATAGGACTGAGGGCGACATTCGCCGATATCGGCGAGACGGTTGCCGAACATCTGCGGCTGGCGCGCGGCCGTAACGGCACGTCCTTCCACGCCACGATTGGCGGCCATGCCTGAATTGCCCGAAGTCGAAACGGTCCGGCGCGGCCTGCAGCCGGTCATGGAAGGTGCCCATCTGGCCAAGGTCGAGATGAGACGACCCGATCTGCGCTTCCCCTTTCCCGAACGGTTCTCGGAGCGGCTGACAGGCAGGACGGTCACGGCGCTTGGCCGGCGCGCCAAATATCTGACCATGCATATGCAAGGTGGTCCGGTTCTGATCTGCCACCTCGGCATGTCGGGCTCCTTTCGCATCGAGACCGGCGACGACGACGAGACACCGGGCGTGTTCCATCATGAGCGTTCGAAGAGCGCGGCGCACGATCATGTCGTGTTCCATGTCGTTTCCGCGGCCGGCGCGCGCTCCCGGGTGATCTTCAACGACCCGCGCCGCTTCGGTTTCATGCTGTTTGCGGAAGAGCCGCCGGAGACGCATCCGATGCTGGGCGGGCTGGGTGTCGAGCCCACCGGCAATGCGCTGGACGGCGGTCTGCTTGCCTCGCTGCTGAAAGGCCGCAGAGCGCCGCTCAAGGCAGCGCTTCTCGACCAGAGGCTGATCGCCGGCTTGGGCAATATATACGTCTCGGAGGCGCTCTGGCGCGCAGGCCTATCACCCCTGCGCGAGGCAGGCACCATCGCCAAGCCAGGCAAGAAGGCCAGGGAACAAAGCGAAGGCCTCGCCGAGGCAATCCGTTCGGTCATCGCGGACGCCATCGCGGCCGGCGGGTCTTCACTGCGCGACTATGTGCGCACCGATGGGTCGCTGGGTTATTTCCAGCATTCCTTCGCCGTGTACGACCGCGAGGGTGAGCCTTGCCCCAAGCCCGGCTGCAGCGGCCATGTCCAACGTATCGTGCAGAGCGGACGCTCGACCTTCTATTGCCGGACCTGTCAGAGGTAAGCTAGACCGCCGTCGAGCAAGGAGAAGCAGCCCATGGACTATGAGACGATCATCACCGAGACGCGTGGCAAGGTCGGGCTGATTACGCTGAACCGGCCAAAAGCGCTCAATGCGTTGAATTCCCGGATCCTTGCTGAACTCGTCTCGGCCGTGAACGGTTTCTGCGCCGATCCTGGCATCGGCGCCATGGTTGTTACCGGTTCCGACAAGGCCTTCGCCGCCGGTGCCGACATCAAGGAAATGCAGGCGATCTCCTACGCGGATGCCTACAGCCAGGACTTCTTCGTTGGCTGGGAAGAGTTCACGCGGGCACGAAAGCCGATCATCGCGGCGGTGGCCGGCTATGCCCTGGGAGGCGGCTGCGAACTCGCCATGATGTGCGACTTCATCATTGCCGCCGATACGGCCAAATTCGGCCAGCCCGAGATCACGCTCGGTGTCATTCCCGGCATGGGCGGGTCGCAACGCCTGACCCGGTTCGTCGGCAAATCGAAAGCAATGGACATGTGCCTGACGGGGCGGATGATGGATGCCGCCGAGGCCGAACGTTCGGGCCTGGTGTCGCGGGTCGTTCCGGCCGCCGAACTGGTCGAAGAGGCCGTCAAGGCGGCGGCCAAAATCGCGGATTTCTCGCTACCGTCGGTGATGATGGCCAAGGAAGCGGTGAACCGGGCCTATGAGACGACGCTTGCCGAGGGATTGCGCTTCGAACGCCGCCTGTTCCACTCGCTTTTCGCGCTCGAAGACCAGAAGGAAGGGATGGCGGCGTTCGCCGAAAAACGGAAGCCGAATTTCACCAACCGGTAGACGTGGCGGGCCAGCGTCCGAAACCCGTGGCATCGGCAAAAAGAACGCCAGTCGGCGTTGACGCGCCGGAAAAGCTGAACTATAAGCCGCACCAACCGAGGCGGCCCCGTGGCTGCCCGTTTGTTTTTTGCGCCCTGCGGCACGCCGCGTGCGCCGACCAGATCAGAAGAGAGGCATCATGGCCAACACATCCTCGGCCAAAAAGGCAACGCGCAAGATCGCCCGCCGCGCAGCGATCAACAAGAACCGCCGCTCGCGCGTCCGCACCTACGTCCGCCAGGTCGAGGAGGCACTCGCCTCCGGCGACAAGGCCGCCGCACAGGCCGCCTTCAAGGCAGCCGAGCCGGAATTGATGCGTGCCGCGACCAAGGGCGTGATGCACAAGAACACTGCGTCCCGCAAGGTGTCGCGCCTCGCCCAGCGCCTCAAAGTGCTGTCGGCCTGACATCGCCTTTTCAGGACGATCTTCTTCGAACCCGGCCGATCGCGCCGGGTTTTTTCGTTTGCCGGCAAGTACTTAAAAAGAATAGCCGCAGACAGCCCCAAGTGCAGGCTCCCGAGTTCGAAATGGTTTGCCGGCACATACATGCCCGCTGATGACCGGCACGCTTGAAAAGCGCCGACTGAAAAAACTCCGCCCCGCACAAATAGGCATTTGTTTTCAAATTGTTAGCGACAGTCATCCACAGCTTGTCCACAACGCGCCGAAGGGACGGGAGGACAACTGGCTGTCAAGTGAATTATTTCAGAAAATTTCGCGCTGGCCCGGCTTTTTCATATTCGTCGGAAAAGGGTTTGAATCCCAATGGCTTTGTCAAAATATGCCGCTGCGGCATGGCGCTCCAACCCGCCCGAGGTAACCAGATTCCTTAAAAATCCGTTAGACGTGGCCTTGCCCTATCCACAGCGATTTCGGTAATGTCGATCTATCGAACGGGACGGGCCTCTGGCCCTAACCCAGCCTTACGCGGCCAGCTTAAATTGGCGGGATTTGCGACGTGGATCAAGTCCGCGAACGGGTATGGTTTGCTCTTTTTCGATACGGTAGGGGACTGGCGTAACTAGACATGGCAGGTAGGACGGCGCGCCGGCGCTCTTTCGCCGGACGGCGTTGTATTGCCCTGACATACCCAACGCGGACTGGCTTCCATGGGCCGGCACCGGTTCCCGTCGGATAGTGGGCGACGTTCATTGCCGGCGGCGGCAATGGGCATCGTAGCGAAGACACGGTCGCCGGAAAAGGATGCAGGAGGCGCATCCCCAGCGAAAAACAGGTACAGAAAGGCAAGGAACTCGATCATGCAGAGCGGCATCGAAAGGGAGCTTACGGGCGACCTCCCATTTCCTGGAACTTTGATCGGAGCAAACGAGATGGCGGTCTCCAGCGACGCGGAACAGAAGTTCGACCGGGTCAAGGCCCAGTTGAAGGCGCGCCTGGGAACCGAAGTCTATTCCAGCTGGTTTGGGCGCATGAAGGTCGCGGAAGCGTCCAAGGGCATTGTCCGCATCTCCGTGCCCACCGCATTCCTGCGCTCGTGGATCAACGGCCACTATCATGATCTCATTTCAGAGCTGTGGAAGCACGAGGATCCCGAGCTTCTCAAGATCGAAATCGTCGTGCGCACCGCAACCCGTCAGGGGCGCGGCCAGCCCGAACCGGAATTGGCGCCGGCCCGCAAGATGACGCGGCAGACGCAGACGGCGCTGGCCGCCGGCACCGTCAGTCCAAGTAGGGTGGAGCGGTCTCCGATGCCGCGTCCGGGCGTGCCGGTCGAGAGCGAGTTCCGCCACAATGTCCTGGGATCACCGCTTGATCCGCGTTACACGTTCGGCTCCTTCATCGAGGGACCGTCGAACCGCGTTGCCTTCGCCGCCGCCAAGGCCGTGGCGGAATCGCAGTCGAGCGCGGTACGCTTCAACCCGCTTTTCCTGCATGCCACCGTCGGGCTCGGCAAGACGCACCTGCTGCAGGCCATCGCGGCGGAATCGCTGAAGCAGAACCCGAAGTCACGCGTCGTCTACCTCACCGCGGAGTATTTCATGTGGCGCTTCGCCACGGCGATCCGCGACAACAACGCACTGACGCTCAAGGAGCAGTTGCGCGACATCGATCTCTTAATCATCGATGACATGCAATTCCTGCAGGGCAAATCGATCCAGCATGAATTCTGTCATCTGATCAACATGCTGCTCGACAGCGCCAAGCAGGTCGTCGTTGCCGCCGACCGGCCACCGTCGGAGCTGGAATCGCTCGAACCGCGGGTCCGTTCGCGTCTCAATGGCGGCGTCGCGCTCGAAATGTCGGCGCCCGATTTCGCCATGCGGCTCGGCATGCTCAAACTGCGTCTGGCCACGGCCAGGATCGACGATGCATCGCTGGGCATTTCCGAAGAGATCCTCAACCACGTTGCCCGCACCGTGACCGGCAGCGGACGTGAACTGGAGGGCGCCTTCAACCAGCTCCTGTTTCGCCAGTCGTTCGAGCCGCAGATCACCATCGACCGCATCGACGAGATCCTCGGCCACATCTATCGCACGGGCGAGCCGAAGCGGGTCCGCATCGAGGACATTCAGCGCATCGTGGCGCGTCACTACAACGTTTCGAAGACGGAATTGCTGTCCAATCGGCGCACGCGCACCATCGTCAAGCCGCGACAGGTCGCCATGTATCTGTCGAAGGTGATGACGCCGCGCTCGCTGCCGGAAATCGGACGGCGCTTCGGTGGCCGCGATCACACGACGGTGCTGCACGCCGTGCGCAAGATCGAGGACCTTTCCGGCAATGACAACACGCTGGCGCAGGAACTGGAATTGCTGAGAAGGCTGATCAACGACCAGGCCTGACCGGCTGGAAAGCGCCCGCTTGCGGGGTTGGCCAGCTTTATCCCCAGAAAGCCCGCGCAACCGGCCCGAACCGGTGGCGCGGGCTTGCGTTCACTGGTTTTTTCCTGTCAGTTTGCGTAGATTCTGAAGCCTGTTCAGAGCTTTCGCGGGGCGCCGGCAGCCGGAGACCCGTTCATTCATTCAAGCGAGCCTGTTTCGTCATGCGTGTTATCCTGGAACGGTCAAATCTCCTGAAGTCGCTCAACCACGTGCACCGCGTGGTCGAACGGCGCAACACCATACCGATCCTGTCGAACGTGCTTCTCAGCGCGGACGGCGCCAGCCTCGAAATGAAGGCCACCGACCTCGACCTGGAGGTGACGGAAGCGACGCCCGCCAAGGTCGAGCGCGGCGGCGCGACGACGGTCCCCGCGCACCTGCTCTATGACATCGTGCGCAAGCTCTCCGACGGCGCCGAGGTAATGCTGAAGACGGATGAGGACGGCAACGCCATGACGGTGACGTCGGGCCGCTCGAGCTTCCGCCTGCAGTGCCTGCCGCAATCCGACTTTCCCGAGCTTTCGGCCGGATCCTTCTCGCACATCTTCCGCCTCGATGCGGTGGCGCTGAAGGGCCTGATCGAGAAGACGCAGTTCGCCATCTCCACCGAGGAGACACGCTACTATCTCAACGGCATCTACCTGCACACGCACGAAGTCGGCGGCAAGCTGAAGCTGCGCTCGGTGGCAACCGACGGCCATCGGCTGGCGCGCGCCGAGATTGACGCGCCGGCCGGCTCCGAGGGCATGCCGGGCATCATCATTCCGCGCAAAACAGTGAGCGAGTTGCAGAAACTGGTCGACGATCCGGATGTCGCCGTGACCACCGAACTGTCCGACACCAAAATCCGCTTCACCATCGGCAGCGTCGTCCTCACCTCGAAGCTGATCGACGGCACCTTCCCGGACTATCAGCGGGTCATTCCGACCGGCAACGACAAGAAGCTGATCCTCGACCGCCAAAGCTTCGCCGCCGCGGTCGACCGGGTCTCGACCATCTCTTCCGAACGCGGCCGCGCGGTGAAGCTCTCGATCAGCGAAGGCCAGGTGACGCTTGCGGTCAACAATCCGGATTCAGGCAGCGCCACGGAAGAACTGGCGGCCGACTATTCGGCCGACCCGATCGAGATCGGCTTCAACGCCAAATACCTGCTCGATGTCGCCGCGCAATTGACCGGCACGGAGGCCAAATTCATGTTGGCCGATGCCGGTTCGCCGACGCTGATCCACGACATGGCCGATGAGACCGCGCTTTACGTGCTGATGCCGATGCGGGTATAGCCGGCGCGGCGTCGCTGGCGATACGACTAGGCCTTGGTTGCGGCGACTTCTACAGGCGGATAGCGGTTGCCGGCACAAACCCACATAAGTAAGCTCACGCTTACCAATTTTCGCAACTATGCGACCCTTGCGATAGATGTCGCGCCGGGCGCCGTGGTCTTTTCCGGCGACAATGGTGCCGGTAAGACCAATCTCCTCGAAGCGATCTCCTTTTTGACACCGGGACGCGGCTTGCGCCGCGCAGCCTACGGGGATGTGGCCCGTGAGGGTGGCGATGGCGGTTTTGCCCTGCATGCACGGCTCGACGGACCTGAAGGCGAGGTCGAGATCGGTACAGGCATTTCCGGGGGCGACACCGCGGAGAGCGGCAGGCGGGTGCGTATAAATGGAGCCGCGGCGCGGGCCGAGGACATGCTGGAATGGCTGCGGGTCGTGTGGCTGACGCCGGCGATGGATTCGCTGTTCACCGGGCCGGCCGCGGATCGCCGGCGCTTTCTTGACCGGCTGGTGCTAGCGATCGATCCCGGCCATGGCCAGCGCGCACTCGATTACGAGAAGGCGATGCGAGGCCGTAACCGCTTGCTGACGGAAGGCTCGCGGGATGCCAGCTGGTTCGAAGCGATAGAGACGCAGATGGCCGAGACCGGCGTGGCGATAGCGGCCGCGCGCGCCGAGTTGGTGCGCCTGCTGGTGGCCATGATCGACAGGCTGCCCGACACCGGACCGTTTCCGCGGGCCGATATCGGCCTTTCGGGTGAATTGGAGGCCGAGATTGCCGGTGCGCCGGCGGTCGATGTCGAGGAGCGGTTCCGACGGGCGCTTGCCGATGGCCGCGACCGCGACCGCGCCGCCGGACGTACCCTCGAGGGCCCGCACCGCTCGGACCTCATGGTCCGGCACCGGCCCAAGGCAATGCCGGCCGAACTCTGCTCGACCGGCGAACAGAAGGCGTTGCTGGTCGGCATCGTGCTGTCGCATGCCCGGCTGACCGGCGAAATGTCCGGCCTGACGCCGATCCTGCTGCTCGACGAGATCGCGGCGCACCTCGATGGCGGCCGGCGCGCGGCACTGTTCTCGATCCTGGAAGACCTGAACTGCCAGGCTTTCATGACGGGTACCGATGCGGCGCTGTTTTCCAGCCTGCATGGCCGCGCTCAGTTCCTGACGGTCGACCATGGCACGGTTGGGCCAACCGAAGACCCCTGACAAGATTTTTCGGCCGCTATATGGTCCTGACATGACTACCGCCCTCACCGCCGACGAGATCGAACGCTATGCCCGCCACATCGTGCTGCCCGAGGTCGGCGGCGCTGGCCAGCAGAAGCTCAAGCAGGCGCGGGTGCTGGTGATCGGCGCTGGCGGGCTCGGGGCGCCGGTGCTTGAATATCTCGCCGCGGCCGGTGTCGGCACGCTCGGCATTGTCGACGACGACACTGTTTCGCTCTCCAACCTACAACGGCAGGTCATTCACGGCACCGATACGGTCGGCATGCTGAAAACCCAGAGCGCCGGCGCTGCGATCGCCCGCATCAATCCCAACATATCGGTCGAAACGCACACATTCCGGCTCACCGCGGAAAACGCCCCTGCCCTCGTCGCCAAGTACGATATCGTCGTCGACGGGTCCGACAATTTCGAGACGCGTTATGTGGTTGCCGATGCCTGCGCCAGCGAAGGGAAGCCGCTGGTGCATGCGGCCGTCGGACGTTTCGATGGCTCGGTCACCGTGTTGAAGCCTTTCGAGGACGGCAGGGACGGCAAACCGAACCCGAGCTATCGGGATCTGTTTCCCGAAGCCCCGCCGCCGGGCCTGGTGCCGTCCTGTGCGGAGGCCGGAGTGCTCGGCGCGCTGACCGGCGTCGTCGGCACCCTGCAGGCAATGGAGGCGATCAAACTGGTCACCGGCATAGGCGAGCCGCTGATCGGCCGGCTGCTGCTTTACGATGCGCTCGCCGCCCGCTTCGAGACCATCCGCTACAAAAGACGCTGATCTTGGAACAACCCCCTGTTTCGATCACGCAAATCCCCGCCGATTTCGGCCGCTGGGGTGATGTGCTTGCCCTGATCATGCATGCCTTCGCCTTCATGGACGACATCATCGACCCGCCGTCGTCGGCTCACCTGCTCACAGTCGAAGCACTGCGCGCCAAAGCCTTGCGGGAGACAGGCTTTCTGGCGCTCGACGGCGACAGGATCGTGGGCTGCGTTTTTGCTCTCGAAAAGGCCGAGGGTCTTTATGTCGGCAAGCTCGCCGTCGCCCCGGACCGGCAGGGGCAAGGCATTGGCCGGCGGCTGATGCAAGCGGCCGAAGATCTGGCCCGCAGCCGCGGCAAGGCCGACATCGAACTGGAGACGAGGATCGAACTGGCCGCAAATCATGCCGCCTTTGCCCGGCTCGGCTTTCGCGAAACCGAACGGACGGCGCATGAGGGCTATGACAGGCCGACGTCCATCACCATGCGCAAGACCATTTCGTAAGCTTCGGTTTATGAAAGCCGGCGCCTGGAAGGTTTTCAGGTCCTGAGCGGCAGCACGCGGTCCGGCGGGCGATGGCCATCGACGAAGGCGCGGATATTGATGATGACCTTCTCGCCCATGTCGATGCGGCCCTCGAGCGTGGCCGAGCCCATATGCGGCAGAAGCACGACCTTGTTCCTGGCGGCCAGCTTCAAGAGCTTGCCGTTCAGGGCCGGTTCGTGCTCGTAAACGTCCAGGCCGGCGCCGGCGATCTTGCCGTCCTGGATCAGCTTGACCAGCGCTTCTTCGTCGATGATGTCGCCGCGGGCAGTGTTGACGATATAGGCGGTGGGCTGCAGCAACGCGAGCCGCCGCGCCGACAGAAGATGAAAGGTGGCGGGTGTCGAGGGACAATTGACCGAGATGATGTCCATGCGGGCCAGCATCTGGTCGAGACTTTCCCAATAGGTCGCCTCCAGCCCATCCTCGACCGCCGGCAGCACACGGTGCCGGTTGTGATAGTGAATGGACAGGCCGAAAGCCTTGGCCCGCCTGGCAACGGCGGTGCCGATGCGGCCCATGCCGACAATGCCGAGCCGCTTGCCCCAGATGCGCCGGCCAAGCATCCAGGTCGGCGACCAGCCGGCCCATTTCTTGTCGCCCGTGAGCACATTGGCGCCTTCCGCCAGCCGGCGCGGGACCGCCAGCATCAGCGCCATGGTCATGTCGGCGGTATCTTCGGTGAGCACGTTGGGCGTGTTGGTGACGGTGATACCCCTCTTGGCCGCCGCCGCCACATCGATCTTGTCGACGCCGTTGCCGAAATTGGCGATCAGCTTGAGATTGTCGCCGGCCTGGGCAATCAGTGCGGCGTCGATCTGGTCGGTCACGGTCGGCACCAGCACGTCGGCTTCCTTGACCGCGGCGACCAGTTCCGGCTGCGTCATGGGCCTGTCCTCGACATTCAGCCTCGCGTCGAACAGCTCGCGCATGCGGGTCTCGACCGGGTCGGGCAGCTTTCGCGTGATGACCACGAGAGGCTTCTTTTTGCCTACCATTGTTTCCCTCGTTGAGACCTCTTTAACCAAGACAGGCGAAACTGAAAGCCGGTCGCGGTAGCCGATTTCTCCATGTAACAAGCGGTGCCGCCGAAGACAAAGAAAAAGGGGTGCCGCAGCCATCGGGCCGGTGCCGAAAGGAACGAAAGTGTCTGGTTTCGCGTCGCTTCGCCTGGCCCTCAGCGCAGCATTTCTCGGCGCTCTTCTCTATTCTCCGCTTGCCGGCGCGCAAAGCGCGGCCGCTCCCGCCCAGAGCGCCATCACGCTCGGACCGAGCGGCCTGCCGCTGCCGCGATTCGTCAGCCTGAAATCCGGCCGCGTCAACTCGCGTGTCGGTCCCGGCGCCAACTATTCGGTCGACTGGATGTATATGAAGGCTGGCCTGCCCATGGAAATCATCCAGGAGTTCGATACGTGGCGGCGCGTGCGCGACGCCGACGGCTCGGAAGGATGGATCAACCAGTCGCTGCTTTCGGGCCGGCGTACCGCAATCGTCGCTCCCTGGCAGCGCGGCAAGGGCGGCCAGATCAATCTTCTCAAGAGCCCCGAAAAGGATGCCAGGGTGGTGGCGATCGTCGAACCCGGCGTCATGGGCACGATCAAAGCCTGCGACGGGCAGTGGTGCGAGATGACATTCGACGGCCACACCGGCTGGCTCGCCCAGTCGGTCGTCTGGGGCGCTTATCCGGGCGAGCGGGTCAAGGACTGAACGTCTCGCTTTTGCGCCCGATACGGCCGAGATGGGTATCCTGAAATCCTGTTGACAGCTTCAAGCCGTAGCCCAGCGCGCGGTCAATCGCGATATGGGCGATCCAGATCAGTGCGACGGCGCTGCCGACTGCACTGCCGGCGAGGTGCCCGGCAAGCAACAGAAGCACCGGTACGATCAGAATGTGCAAGGCATTGTAGGCAATAGCGCCGACGCGTGGGCCGCCGAGATAACCCAGCATCGACAGGTCCGGCGCCAGGATGAGCAACGCGAAGAGCCACCAGGAAGCGCCTGTCGCGCCATAGAAGACGGTTGCGGCAGCCGCCGCGACGGCCCATTCGAGCCGGACTATCCAATAGAGGAATTTCATCCCGGACCGATTGTTCGGGCCAGACCGATTGTTCGGGCCAGACCGATTGTTCGGGCCAGACCGATCATTCCGGACGCTTGGGACGCAGCCTCACCACGATATCGACATTGGCGATCTCCATGCCTTCGGGTGGCTCCGGCAGATTGGTGACGGTTACCGGGCCGTTGGCGATGTCGAAAATCCTGTTTTCGCCTTCAATGTAGAAATGGTGGTGGTCGGAGGTGTTGGTGTCGAAGTAGGTCTTGGAACCTTCGACGGCGAGAATGCGCAGCAGCCCCGCCTGGGTAAACTGGTGAAGCGCGTTGTAGACGGTGGCCAGCGATACCGGCACGCCGGCGGCCTGCGCCTCCTCATGCAGTTCCTCAGCCGACAAATGGCGGTCGCCCTTGGCGAAAAGCAGGTCGGCCAGCGCAATGCGCTGACGGGTCGGCCTCAGGCCGGCTTCACGTACCCGCTTGTCCACAGCGACATTTTCCTTCCGGCAGCCCCGGTCCATCTGGTCTTCCAAGCTCGCAGTCCCGCTTCAAGACACGCCCAGAATGGCAAAAAAATGAATGTCTGCCGGAACCGGACCCCTGTTGACATATATTCTGTCGCCCGAATGCGATCAATAGCGCGCATTGACCCGGGCAGACTGGCGGGTTAAGCGCAAACGCCGGTTTCCGGCCTGAAACAGATTGTGTTAGGACACCAACGACAAGGGCGCGCTACCGCCCGGACGATATGGGGACGAAATTGATGGCGGGTTCGAAATCCAGCTACGACTACGAAGAATTGCTGGCCTGCGCTCGCGGCGAGCTGTTCGGAGAGGGCAATGCCCAGTTGCCCTACCCGCCGATGCTGATGTTCGACCGTATCACCGAGGTCAGCGAGACCGGCGGCGCCTTCGACAAGGGTTTCATTCGCGCGGAATTCGATATCAAGCCCGACCTGTGGTTCTTTGCCTGCCATTTCATAGGCAATCCGATCATGCCGGGCTGTCTCGGCCTTGACGCCCTGTGGCAATTGACCGGCTTCTATCTCGGCTGGCTTGGCGAACCCGGCAAGGGAATGGCGCTGTCGACCGGAGAGGTCAAGTTCAAGGGCATGGTCACGCCATCGGTCAAGAAGGTCGAGTACGGCGTTGATTTCAAGCGTGTGATGCGCGGCCGGCTGGTGCTCGGCATCGCCGATGGCTGGATGAAGGCGGATGGCGAGCCCATATATGCGGCGACGGACCTGAAGGTCGGTCTGTCCAAGCAGTCGGCGGTCGCTTGACCGCAGCCCTGGCCCGCGCATTGGCCAGCATCCCTGGAAGGAGTTGCGAATGAGACGTGTCGTAGTCACAGGCCTCGGCATCGTGTCGTCGATCGGCAACAATGCCAACGAGGTGCAGACCTCGCTGCATGACGCCAGATCGGGCATCAGCTTTTCCGATTCCTTTGCCGAACATGGCTTCCGGTGCCAGGTCTGGGGCGCGCCGACGCTCGACCCTTCGGCGATGATCGACCGCCGCGCGATGCGATTCCTAAGCCAGGGCGCGGCTTGGAATCACGTCGCCATGGACCAGGCGATCGCGGATGCCGGCCTCGACGAGAGCGACATCACCAACGAGCGCACCGGCATCGTCATGGGTTCGGGTGGCCCCTCCACCCGCACCATCGTCGAGGCGGCCGAAACCACGCTCAAGAACGGCAGCCCCAAGCGCATCGGTCCCTTCGCGGTGCCGAAGGCGATGTCGTCGACGGCCTCGGCAACCTTGGCCACATGGTTCAAGATCCATGGCGTCAACTATTCGATCTCCTCGGCCTGCTCGACCTCGGCGCATTGCATCGGCAATGGCTACGAGCTGATCCAGTGGGGCAAGCAGGACATGGTCTTTGCCGGCGGCCACGAGGATCTCGACTGGACGATGTCGGACCTGTTCGACGCCATGGGCGCCATGTCGTCGAAGTTCAACGACAGGGCCTCGACCGCATCGCGCGCCTATGACGCCAATCGCGACGGCTTCGTCATAGCCGGCGGCGCCGGCGTGCTGGTGCTGGAAGAGCTGGAGCACGCCAAGGCGCGCGGCGCCAAGATCTATGCCGAGATCGTCGGCTACGGCGCCACTTCGGACGGTTTCGACATGGTTGCGCCCTCGGGCGAAGGCGCGGTCCGCTGCATGCGCCAGGCGCTGGCGACGGTTTCCACGCCGGTCGACTACATCAACACGCACGGCACCTCGACGCCGGTTGGCGATTCCAAGGAAATGGGCGCGATCCGTGAAGTGTTCGGCGAGAAGATGCCGTTCATCACGTCGACGAAGTCGCTGACCGGCCATTCTCTGGGCGCGGCGGGCGTGCAGGAATCCATCTATTCGATCCTGATGATGCAAGGCGGCTTCATCGGCGAAAGCGCCCATATCGAGACGCTCGATCCGGAATTCGAGGGCATGCCGATCGTACGCAAGCGCATCGACAACGCAGGGATCGACACCGTTCTGTCGAACTCCTTCGGTTTCGGCGGCACCAACGCGACGCTCGTTTTCCAGCGCTACTCCGCATAAGGCCAAGTTTTTCATATAAGGATTGCCGGCCATGGACGGATTGATGAAGGGCAAGCGCGGGCTTGTCATGGGTGTTGCCAACGATCATTCGATCGCCTGGGGCATTGCCCGGAAATTGTCCGAACAGGGGGCGGAACTGGCCTTCACCTACCAGGGCGAGGCTTTTGGCCGCCGGGTCAAGCCGCTCGCCGACAAGCTCGGCGCTTCGCTAACCGTTCCCTGCGACGTCGAGGACAGCGCTTCGGTCGTCGCCACGTTCGAGACGCTTGGCAAGGCGTGGGGCGGACTGGACTTCGTCGTCCATGCCATCGGCTTTTCCGACAAGAACGAGTTGAAGGGCCTCTATGCCGATACCAGCCGGGACAATTTCGTCCGCACCATGGTGATCTCCTGCTATTCCTTCACCGAGGTGGCGCGCAATGCCGCGCCCCTGATGACCGCCGGCGGCTCGATGATCACGCTGACCTATGCCGGCTCGGTCCGCGTCATGCCGAACTATAATGTCATGGGCGTCGCCAAGGCCGGCCTGGAGGCCAGCGTGCGCTACCTCGCCAACGACTACGGTCCGCGCGGCATCCGGGTCAACGGCATCTCGGCCGGTCCGGTGCGTACACTGGCCGGCGCCGGCATTTCGGACGCCCGCCACATGTTCTCCTACCAGCAGCGGAACTCGCCGCTGCGCCGGACGGTGACGATCGACGAGGTCGGCGGCTCCGCGCTGTATCTCCTGTCCGACCTTGCTTCCGGCGTCACAGGCGAAATCCACTATGTCGATTCCGGCTACCATATCGTGTCGATGCCGACCCTCGACGAGTTGAAGCAGACGGATGGCGGTCGCGACTGACGAGCGGCCCCGGTCACGCGGGTCTTTTGCCAGTAAAGAAAATAATCCTCTCCGGTAAAATTGGATTCATTCGCGGAAACCCATTTTAAGAAGGTTTCCGCTATAAAGCTCCCATCTGGGGACCTTTTTCATGCCTGCCGCCATCAACCCGAAGCGAACACCCGTGTTCCGACTGCTCACGATAGCAAGTTCGGGCATTGGCAGTTTCGTCCTCGGAATCTGGGGGCTGAAGCACGGTCTCGGCGACGGATTTGCCGGCATTTCGGCTGATATGATGGTGTCGATCATGGCCGCGCTTTGTGCGCTGGCCGCATCGGTGGCGGCAATGTCCTTCTTTGCTGGTGTCGATGAATCAGCGGATTTCGTCTTCAACGAAACCCATTTCGACAAGCTGACCGGACTGCTGGCCCGCCCGGCGATGGTCGGCAAGATCGCCGAGGCGGCATGCGCGACAAGCCGCACCGGGGAACCGATGTTCCTGATCGACATCGACATCGACCGGTTCAAGCAGATCAACGATGCAATCGGCTACACTCACGGTGACGAACTGATCCGCGCCTTCACCAAGCGGCTGCGCGACTGCGTGCCGGCGCGCGCACTGATCGGGCGGATCGGGGCCGGCGAGTTCGCGGTGCTGCTTCCCGATCACCAGATCCAGGGGACCCTGGAAAGCATGGTCGAGAGGCTCATCGACGAGATGATGGAGCCGTATGAACTCAGCACCCACCAGCAATCGGTGAGCCTGTCGGTGGGCATCGTGGCGATGCCCAAGGATGGGATCGATCCGGTCCTCATCCTGCGCCGTTCCAACCTGGCACTGCAGAATGCGCGCGCCAGCGGGGTTGGCAACTGGTCGGTCTTCAACAGCGATATGGGGCGGGTGGCCGACCATCGCCAATGGGTCGAGTCCGAACTGCACAATGCGTTCGAGCGCGGCGATTTCGACCTGCATTATCAGCCGCAGCTCGACCTTCCGACAGGCCGCATCGTCGGCTACGAGGCGTTGATCCGGTGGCAGCATCCCGAACGCGGCATGATCCCTCCGATGGAGTTTATCCAGATCGCCGAGGAGACCGGCATGATCAATCCGATCGGCGAATGGGTGCTGCGCAAGGCCTGCAGCGATGCCCGCCATCTGCCGGACGACTGTTTCGTCGCCGTCAACATCTCGCCGGTCCAGTTCATGACCAAGGATTTCGTCGGCCTTGTGCGCGACACGATGCGGAGCACCGGCATCAAGCCGTCACGGCTGGAACTGGAAGTCACCGAGACGGCGATGATGCAGGACCGCGACCGCGCGGCCGCCATCCTGAAAGAACTCGCCGAGATGGGGATCTCGGTCGCCGTCGATGATTTCGGCACCGGCTATTCCAACCTCAGCTATCTGATCGACTTCTCATTCGGCAAGCTGAAGATCGACCGCTCCTTCGTCAGCCGTATCGATACCGATGCGAGCTCCGGCGCGGTCGTGTCGACCATTGTCGGGCTTTCCCGGGCGCTTGGCGTCAGCATCATTGCCGAGGGCGTCGAGACCGAGAACCAGGCGACACTGCTGCGGGCAGCTGGTTGCGAAGTGGTGCAGGGCTATCTGTTCGGCCGACCGGCGCCGCTCAAATTCAGCGCTGGTGACAGGCACGCCACCGACGAAGTCCGGCGCGTCGCCAATCTACACTGACCTACAACATGTCGCGGCAATAGGATTCGCCCGACCTGCTGTAAGCTTCCGATTTATGGATGGCGTTGTCCCCGAACCGATGACACTTCCGGGCGACACGCATTAAATGCATCGCGTCAGCGCCGTGCGACAAACACCTTGAACATGCCGTCGCGGGCAAGCTCGGCGTGGCTGGCAAAGGCGGCCGACAGCACCGGCTCGTAGGGAAGCTGGCGGTTGGCGACCATGAACAGGCGCCCACGGGGCTTCAAGGCCTTGGCCGCGGCGCGGATCATGCCGACGCCGATCTCGGGCTCGGCCGCACGGCTGCGGTGGAAGGGTGGGTTCATTGCGATGACGTCGTAGCGGCGCTCGACAGGCTCGGCCAGCAGATCCGTCCAGAAGAAGCCCTGCGCCACGGTGTTGGCAAGGTTGCCCCTGGCGGCCTCCAGCGCATCGAAATCGGCTTCGTAAAGATCGAGGGCCGACAAGCCCGGACAGCGGGCAGCCATCTCGGCCGCCACATAGCCCCAGCCGGCGCAGAAATCGGCCGCGGTGCCGCGCAAATCACCGGGCAGATTGTCGACCAGCAGTTTCGAACCGGCATCGACGCGGTCGAAGGAGAACATGCCGGGTGCGGTGCGGAACCGGTCCTCAACAAGCAAGGCGGGATTGGCGGCGCGAAGCGCGGCGGCGGCTTGCACATCAACCGGACGACGCAGCCAGAAGGCAATACCGTGATATTTTGGCATGTGGCTATCAAGCAGAACAAGATCGCCGACGCGCTTACGCAGGCTTGCGATGCCATCCTCCTTGCCACCGGCAATGACGATCAATCCGCCCTCCGCCACCCGCTCGAGAGCCTCGGCGATGCGCAGTTCGTTCTCGCCGCGATGGCGGCCGGCGAGCACAAGCACGGCATCGAAATCCTCACCGGCCGATCGCGGCGTGACCGTGAAGCCAGCCGCCTGCAAAGCGCGGAAATACGGGCGAAAGCCCTGTACGAGATGCAGCGTAGCCTCGAAGCCCTGTGGCAAGCGCAGGCCGGGTTCGGCGCCAAGGAAGAGAATGCGCTCGTCCCTGCCCGGCGGGGAAAGAGCCTCGGCCTCAAATGGATGAAAAAGCGTCTTCAACGCTTCAGCGGACATGGCCGTGCTCCATAAACAAAAGCGGGCGCGACATAAGCCGCGCCCGCTTCGATTTTTCCGTCAGAGGCCTCAGGCGGCGTTTTCTTCGCCTTCGGTCTTCTTGTCGCGGGCGATTTCCTTGCCGGTGGCCTGGTCGACGACCTTCATCGACAGGCGGACCTTGCCGCGCTCGTCGAAGCCCATCAGCTTGACCCAGACCTTGTCGCCTTCCTTGACGACGTCCGAGGTCTTGGCGACCCGGTCGTTGGCAAGCTGCGAGATGTGGACGAGGCCGTCACGCGGACCGAAGAAGTTGACGAAGGCGCCGAAGTCGGCGGTCTTGACGACCGTGCCTTCGTAGATCTCGCCGACCTCCGGCTCGGCGACGATGGTGTGGATCCACTTCTTCGCCGCCTCGATCTCCTTGGCGTTCGACGAAGCGATCTTGACCGTGCCGTCGTCCTCGATGTTGATCTTGGCGCCGGTCTTCTCGACGATCTCGCGGATGACCTTGCCGCCCGAACCGATGACGTCGCGGATCTTGTCGGTCGGGATGTGCATGACCTCGATGCGCGGCGCGAACTCGCCGAGTTCAGGGCGGGCGCCGGTCAGGGCATGGGACATCTCGCCGAGGATATGCAGGCGACCGTCCTTGGCCTGGCCAAGGGCGATCTTCATGATCTCCTCGGTGATGCCGTCGATCTTGATGTCCATCTGCAGCGAGGTGATGCCGCCTTCGGTGCCGGCAACCTTGAAGTCCATGTCGCCGAGGTGATCCTCGTCGCCCAAGATGTCGGAGAGCACGGCGAAGCGCTCGCCTTCCTTGATCAAGCCCATGGCGATACCGGCCACCGGCTTGGCCAGCGGCACGCCGGCATCCATCAGCGCCAGCGAGGTGCCGCAGACGGTAGCCATCGAGGACGAGCCGTTGGACTCGGTGATCTCCGAGACGACGCGCAGCGTGTAGGGGAACTGGTCGGCGGAGGGCAGCATCGGACGGATGGCGCGCCAGGCGAGCTTGCCATGGCCGATTTCGCGGCGGCCCGGCGAACCCATGCGGCCGGTCTCACCGACGGAGTAGGGAGGGAAGTTGTAGTGAAGGAGGAATTTCTCCTTGTACATGCCGGTCAGGGAATCGACGTACTGCTCATCCTCGCCGGTGCCGAGCGTGGCAACCACGAGCGCCTGGGTCTCGCCGCGGGTGAACAGCGCCGAACCATGGGTGCGCGGCAGGACGCCGACTTCGGAGACGATCTTGCGAACCGTGCTCAAATCGCGACCGTCGATGCGCGCCCCGGTGTCGAGGATGTTCCAGCGAACGACCTTCGCCTGCAATTCCTTGAATACCGAGCCGATCTGTTCGGAGGTGTACTTTGCGTCCTCGCCTTCAGCCGGGGCAAACGCGGCCTTGACCTTCGCCTTGACGGCGTCGACGGCGGCGTAGCGCTTCTGCTTGTCGACGTTCTTGTAGGCATTGCTGAGCTCGTCGCCGACGATCTTCAGCATCTCGGCCTCAAGCGCGGAATAATCCGGCGCGGTGAAGTCGCGCGGCTCCTTGGCGGCAACTTCCGCCAGCTTGATGATGGCGTCGATGACCGGCTGGAAGCCCTTGTGGCCGAACATGACAGCGCCGAGCATCAGCTCTTCGCCGAGTTCCTTGGCTTCCGACTCGACCATCAGCACGGCATCAGTGGTGCCGGCAACGATGAGGTCGAGCTTGGATTCCTGCATCTCGTCGACATGCGGGTTCAGCACATATTCGCCATTGATGTAGCCGACGCGCGCGCCGCCGATCGGGCCCATGAAGGGAACGCCCGACAGGGTCAGGGCCGCCGAGGTGGCGACGATCGACAGGATGTCCGGGTCATTTTCGAGATCGTGCTGGACGACGGTGACGACGATCTGCGTGTCGTTCTTGTAGCCGGCGGCGAAGAGCGGGCGGATCGGGCGGTCGATGAGGCGGGAAACCAGCGTTTCCTTCTCGCTCGGACGGCCTTCGCGCTTGAAATAGCCGCCCGGGATCTTGCCGGCGGCATACGTCTTTTCCTGGTAATTGACGGTCAGCGGAAAGAAGTCGAGACCGGGCTTGGGCTCCTTCATCGAAACGACGGTGGCGAGAACCTTGGTCTCGCCGTAGGTGGCGAGCACCGCGCCGTCGGCCTGGCGCGCGATCTTGCCGGTCTCCAGGATGAGCGGACGACCGCCCCATTCGATTTCCACTTTGTGGTGATTGAACATGTCTTGTCCTTAATAAGCGGAAAGGGCCGCGCCGTTTCACGGTGCGCGGATGCCCTTTGCCTGGCTTCCTTTCTCGGGCAGCCACGGGCAAGACAACGGGAAGCTCGGGTGATTTAGGCGCGACAAGCGCGCGCGAGCGTCCTGCAATCCTGCCCCATGACCGTCCATGGGCGGTTTCGAACGGCCCTTTGCACGCTCGAAACCGGGTCTGGCCAGCCTGTGCGACTGGCAGAATGCGCGACCGGCGGGCTCTCCGAAGAAAGCCCGCCGGTCAATTCGTCAACGGCGCAGACCGAGCTTCTCGATCAGTGTCTGATAGCGCGAGTCGTCCTTGCGCTTGAGATAATCAAGCAGGCTGCGGCGCTGGGACACGAGAGCGAGCAGACCACGGCGGGAATGGTTATCCTTCTTGTGGTCCTTGAAATGGTCGGTCAGGTTCTTGATGCGCTCGGAAAGGATGGCCACCTGGACTTCCGGAGACCCGGTATCGCCCTTGGCGGTTGCGAATTCACCCATCAATTCCTGTTTGCGCTCGGCAGTAATCGACATCGTGTTTTTCCTTATCTGTTTGAGGAAACGGGTCGCCCACAGCCGGGATGTCGTCCAGCAGGGGCCGTGCATGCAAAGCGTCAAGGCGCTATGCTGCGGCGCATATAGTGCAATTCCCTGAAAAACACCAGCCCAATTCACAAGCCGGCTTTTGAGGCTCAAATGACAGATTTAAACCCGATCAAAGCCATTTCTTCCATTTGAAGAATGCAATCAGCCCGACAGCGACGGCAGCCATGAACAGCAGAGACAGGGGATAGCCGTAGTACGCCTTCAGCTCCGGCATATTCCAAGGCGAGCTGGCAGGGTCGAAGTTCATGCCCCAGATGCCGACCAGGAAGGTGAGCGGCATGAAGATGACCGAAACGATGGTGAGATAGGAGATGACGTCGTTGGTGCGGGCCTGGCTCAGCGACAGATGCATTTCGATCAGGCCGGTCAGCATGTCGCGCTGGGTCTCGACCAGCTCGATCAGCCTGAGCGAATGGTCGAGCGTGTCGTTGAGGAAGACCTTGGTCTCGGCTGTGACATAGGCCACGTCGTTGCGGATCAGCGTTGCCAGCGCATCGCGCATGGGCCACAGCACGCCTTTCAGGACATTGGCATCGCGCCGCAATTCGTGCAGCTGCCGCATCTGGTGCTTGTGCGTCGAATGCAGCATCTGGTCCTCAATGCTGTCGACCAGGTCACCGGCAGCCTCGATCGGCGGAAAATAGCTGTCGACGATGGCGTCGATCAGCGCATAGGCGAGATAGTCGGCGCCGCGCGTGCGCAACCGGTTGGGGGCCGAACTCTCGATGCGCTTGCGCACCGGATCGAACGGATCGCCTTCGCGCTCCTGGAAGGTGACGACGAAGTTCTCGCCGAGGAAGAGAGCGATCTGCTCGTAGCGATGCGACGTGACATCGTCGATCATGCGCATGACGACGAAGGCGTGATCCTCGAAGAAGTCGACTTTCGGCCGCTGGCCGGTGTTGACGACGTCCTCCAGCGCCAGCGGATGCAGGCTGAAGATGCGGCCGATCTCCTCGATCAATTGGATGTTGGCAAGGCCGGTGCAGTCGAGCCAGATGACGGGCCATTTCCGGCAACTGGCCTCGACATCGTCGATGCTGGCGTTCTCGACGGTCTTGAACTTCTGCGGCGAGATCAAGGTCAGCCGCAGTTCGGAGCGCCGCGCCGCCGGATCGGCGATCAGCGTGCCGGGCGAGGCGCCAACCGGAGGCCGTCTCGTCTTCACCGGCGCCCGTTTTTTCACCACCTCGGCCTTTGCCATGCCACCACCCGTCGAACCTGCTTGTCCTATACCGCCATGGCGATCAGACCGATCACCCGGCAAAGACCCGCTTGGGCTTGAACATGCCTTGCTCGATAGCGCCGATGGCGACGAGCTTGCCGCGGGCCGTCGCACAGGCTTCTTCCGCCTCCACCGGCGCGTCACGGCCACGAACGATGACCGGATTGCCGAGGCGGATCTTGGTCGCGGCATCGTCGCTGATCGCGATCTGCGGCAGGCAGTCGAGCGCCGCCGAGGTGTCGACGAGAAGCCCGTCGATGGCGCCGAAATCGATAGGCATCTCCACTGCGTCCGCGGCATCTGCCTCCGGATCCGGTTTATCGTCACCTTGCGCGCCGAAGCGCGCGGCCTCGAGTTCGGCGATGGTGACGAAGTCCTCTGGCGTAAACGGCTCGACCTCGACCCGGCGCAGTTCGCTGATATGGCCGAAGCAGCCGAGGTCGCGGCCCATGTCGCGGGCCAGCGAACGCACATAAGTGCCCTTGCCGCATTCGACCTCGAAAATCGTCTGGTCCGGCTTGTGCTCGACAATGTCGAGCCGGCCGATCTCGATCTCGCGCGGCGGTATGTCGACCGTCTCGCCTTCGCGGGCGAGGTCGTAGGCGCGTTCACCCGCAATCTTGATCGCGGAAAATTGCGGTGGCGTCTGCATAATGACGCCGGTGTATTTCGGCAGCAACACCCGGACATCGGCTTCCGATGGACGCTGATCGGCCTCTTTCGTCACCGGACCTTCGAGGTCATCGGTCGACCGCTCCTGTCCCCAGGCAACGGTGAAACGGTAAATCTTGGCGCCGTCCTGCACGTAGGGCACGGTCTTGGTGGCCTCGCCGAGCGCGATCGGCAGCATGCCGGAGGCAAGAGGGTCGAGCGTGCCGGCATGGCCGGCCTTTTCGGCCTGGAACAGCCATTTGATCTTGGAGACGGCCTCGGTCGAGCCCATACCGACCGGCTTGTCCAGCACCACCCAGCCGGAGACCGGCCGGCCCTTCTTCTTGCCGCGACGCCCCATTATTCTTCTTCCTTGTTGTCGTCGCTATCGAGGTCGCGTGCCACTTCGGGCGACTTCAGCAAGTCGTTGATCCTGGCGAAATTGTCGAAGGACGTATCCAGCCGGAAACGGAACTCCGGCATGTACTTCATCTGCCGGAGCGCGCCGGAGACGCGGCCGCGCACGAACTTGGCATGCTTGTTCAGCGCTTCGATCACGGCGTCGGTATCCTTTGCGCCGAGCGGAGAAACGAAGGCTGTGGCGATCTTGAGATCCGGCGACATCCGCACTTCCGACACCGAAACGACGGTATTTTCAATCAACGGGTCGATGATGTCCCCGCGCTGCAGGGTTTCCGAGAGCGCATGGCGCACCTGTTCACCGACGCGCAACATGCGCTGGGATGGGCTTGATGTGGTGGAACGGGGCATTTTTCTCGATCCTGAAGCGTGAGGCGCGGGATGGGACCGTGCCGCATGTCTCAAATGATTATTCTCAACAGGCTTGTGGTCAACAGGCTTGGGGCGGCGGTCTTTCGACCACCGCCCGATATCGACAAGTCACTCGACCTCAGAGTGTGCGGGTCACCATCTCGACGCGGAAGCACTCGATGACGTCGCCGACGCGCATGTCCTCGTAGTTCTGGAAGGCCATGCCGCACTCCTGGCCGCCCGGGACTTCCGAAACTTCGTCCTTGAAGCGCTTCAGGGTCTTCAGCGTGCCTTCGTGGATGACGACGTTGTCGCGGATCAAGCGTACGCCCGCACCACGCTCGACCTTGCCTTCGGTGACACGGCAGCCGGCGATCTTGCCGACCTTGGTGATGTCGAAGATCTCGAGGATCTCGGCATTGCCGATGAAGGTCTCGCGACGCTCCGGCGAGAGCAGGCCCGACAGAGCCGCCTTCACGTCATCCACGAGGTTGTAGATGATCGAATAATAGCGGATCTCGATGCCCGCGGCCGCGGCCGCGGCACGTGCCTGCACATTGGCGCGAACGTTGAAGCCGATGATCGCCGCGCCAGACGTTTCCGCCAGCGAGACGTCGCTTTCGGTGATGGCGCCGGCGCCGGAATGAACGATGCGCGCACGAACCTCGTCGGTCCCAAGCTTGTCGAGCGCGGCATTGATCGCCTCGATCGAACCCTGCACGTCGCCCTTGATGACCAGCGGGAATTCCTTCAGCCCGCTCGTCTGCAACTGCGACATCATCTGTTCGAGCGAGCCGCGCTGGCCGGCATGCCTGGCCACCGCCTTCTCGCGCGCCAGACGCTGGCGATATTCGGTGATCTCGCGGGCACGGGCCTCGTTGTTGACCACGGCGAAGCGGTCGCCGGCCTGCGGCGTTCCCTGAAGGCCGAGCACCTCGACCGGCATCGCCGGCGGTGCTTCCTTGATCTGCTCGCCGCGATCGTTGACCAGAGCGCGCACGCGGCCCCATTCATTGCCGGCGACGAGGATGTCGCCCGGCATCAGGGTGCCGGTCTGCACCAGAACGGTGGCGACGGGACCACGGCCCTTGTCGAGCTGCGCCTCGATGACGACGCCCTCGGCGGTACGGTCGGGATTGGCCTTGAGGTCGAGGATTTCTGCCTGCAGCAGGATCGCCTCGAGCAACTTGTCGAGATTGGTGCCCTTGGTCGCCGACACTTCGACGTCCAGCACTTCACCGCCCATCGATTCGACGAAGACCTCATGGCGCAACAGTTCGGAACGCACCTTCTGCGGATCGGCGTCATGCTTGTCGATCTTGTTGATCGCCACGATGATCGGAACGCCGGCCGCCTTGGCATGGCTGATCGATTCGATCGTCTGCGGCATGACACTGTCGTCGGCCGCGACCACCAGGATGGCAATGTCGGTGGCCTGGGCGCCACGGGCGCGCATCGCCGTAAAGGCGGCGTGGCCGGGCGTGTCGATGAAGGTGATCTTCTGACCGTTCTTCTCGACCTGATAGGCGCCGATATGCTGGGTGATGCCGCCGGCCTCGCCGGAAACGACATTGGCGTTGCGGATCGCATCGAGCAGCGAGGTCTTGCCGTGGTCGACGTGGCCCATGATGGTCACGACCGGCGGACGCGACACCAGGTCCTCGGCATTGTCGGCGATGTTGAACAGGCCTTCCTCGATGTCGGACTCGGCGACGCGGCGGACCGTATGACCGAATTCGGTGGCGACCAGTTCGGCCGTGTCGGCGTCGATGACGTCGCCTGGCTTCAGGATCTGGCCCTGCTTCATGAAATACTTGACCAGGTCGACAGCACGCTCCGACATGCGCTGCGCCAGTTCCTGGATGGTGATGGTCTCGGGCAGGATCACTTCGCGCATGACCTTCTCGCGCGGCTCGTTGTGCATCGCGCGCTTGAATTTTTCCTGGCGGCGACGCATCGACGACAGCGAACGAGCCCGGGCATCCTCGTCGGACAGCGCGGAGTTCAGTGTCAGCTTGCCACGGCGGCGGTCTTCCTCGCTCTTGGTGGGCTTTGCCGGGCGCGCCACTTCGGGCGTGACCAGGCGGCGCACCGGCGCGCCGGCGGTCGCCCGCTTCGGCTTGACCTCTTCCTCCTCGTCGGCGGTCGCCAACTCGGCGGCTTGCGGTGCGCGGCGGCGCGCCTCTTCCTCGGCGCGGCGGCGCGATTCGGCCTCGGTCTGCAACCGTGCCTCTTCCTCGGCCTGGCGGCGCGCGGAGTCCTCGCGTTCGCGCTTGCGGCGCTCTTCGTCCTCGGCGCGGCGCTTGGCGTCCTCGGCGGCCCGCTGACGGTCTTCGACCTCGCGGACCTTCGAGCCCTCGAGCGCCCTGCGGCGCGCTTCCATCTCGCTGCGCGACAATTCGTTCAGCACCATGCCGCTGCGCTCGACCGGAGCCGGCGGCGGAGGTGGCGCCTTGGGCGCTTCCTGGACGACAGGCGCCGCCACGACCGCCGGCTTCGGCGTGAAGACGGGCGCAGGCGGAGCCGCGGCCGGCTCCGGCTTGTCGCCGGGCAGCGAGAACTTGCGCTTCTTGGTCTCGACCACGACCGACTTGGTACGGCCGTGCGAGAAGTTCTGGCGCACGGTGCCCTGTTCCATGCCGGGGCGCTTCAGCGTCAAGGTCTTCTTCGGTGTAACACTCAACGTCTTGTCGTCGCCCGATTTCGTATCGCTCATTCCATATCCTCTGCGGCATCATCTTCGTCAGCAACGGCCGCAAGCATTGCAAGATCGTCCGGGGTACCGCCCCGATATCGGTCGAGCGCAACCATGCGCTTCTGGACCGCCTTACCCGCGTCTCCCGCGAGGACGGCAGCATGTATCACATTTGTACCCCCCAATGCCAAGCTCAACTCGGCCTCGGAGAAAAGTTTGTAGGCAAGGATGGAGGGGCCGCCGATATGGACGGTCGCCCGCCGCGCCTGGCTGATCTTGCGCACGCCATCCTCGGACGCTTCGGTCGCGTGGAGCACGAAAAGCGCCAGTCCGCCGCGCACCGCGCTCTCGACCTTGGTGGCGCCTAGCGAAATCGAGCCTGCCTTGCGGGCAAGACCCAGCATACCGAGAGCGTATCTGGAAAGCAGCCCGTCGACCATGCCGCCGAGATCGGGCGGCACGACCACCTGTGCCTTGAAGGCGCGGGCAAAAAGGTTCTTGGCCGCCGCCTTCTCGATATGTAGGCGGTCCGCACTCACCCAGCAACCACGGCCGGGCAGATTTCTCTTGAGATCGGGAACGACGGCCGAATCCGGGCCGACGACGAACCGGATCAGTTCATCCGGTTCGGCCTGTTTGCGGGTGACGATGCAGGTGCGATCGTTCATCTCTTCCAAGGGCGGGTTGTGTGCGATGCGGTTTCACCTCACGCACCAACGGCTTCGTCGGCCGTTTCTTCTTCGGCCGCAAGCTCGTCTTCGGTGATCCAGCCGGCCTTGAGGCGAGCGGCCAGAACCATCTGCTCGGCATCGGCGCGCGAAACGCCGTGATTGGCCAGCACGCCGGGATAGACCTTGGTCTCGCCGTCCTTGCGTTCCTTCCAGCCGGTGAGGTCGTCGGCGGCATAGCCGGCGAAATCCTCGATCGTCTTCACGCCATCCTCGCCGAGCGTCACCATCATGGCGGTGGTGACGCCGGGGAGTTCGCGCAGATCATCCGAAACGCCCAGCGCCTTGCGCTTCTCGTCGTGCTCGGCCTCGATCTTCTCTAGATATTCGCGGGCGCGGGTCTGGATTTCCGAGGCTGTATCCTCATCGAAGCCGTCGATCGAGGCGATCTCGCCGGCATCGACATAGGCGACTTCCTCGACGCTGGTGAAGCCTTCCGAGGCCAGCACCTGGCCGACCATCTCGTCGACATCGAGGGCTTCCATGAACAGCGCCGAGCGCTCGACGAATTCCTTCTGGCGGCGCTCGGATTCCTCGGCCTCGGTCAGGATGTCGATGTCCCAGCCGGTGAGCTGCGAGGCAAGGCGCACGTTCTGGCCGCGGCGGCCGATGGCCAGCGACAGCTGATCGTCGGGAACCACCACTTCGATACGCTCCGCATCCTCGTCGAGCACGACCTTGGCGACTTCCGCCGGCTGCAGCGCATTGACGATGAAGGAGGCCGCCGAAGGCGACCACGGAATTATGTCGATCTTCTCGCCCTGCAATTCGCCGACGACGGCCTGGACGCGGCTGCCGCGCATACCGACGCAGGCGCCGACCGGATCGATCGAGCTGTCACGCGAAATGACGGCGATCTTGGCGCGCGAGCCCGGGTCGCGGGCGACCGACTTGATCTCGATGATGCCGTCATAGATCTCCGGCACTTCCATGGTGAAGAGTTTGGCCATGAACTGCGGATGGGTGCGCGACAGGAATATCTGCGGGCCGCGCTGCTCGCGCCGCACGTCGTAGACATAGGCACGCACGCGATCGCCATATTTGTAGTTTTCGCGCGGGATCAGCTCGTCGCGGCGGATGATCGCCTCGCCACGGCCGAGATCGACGATGACGTTGCCATACTCGACGCGCTTGACGGTGCCGTTGACGATCTCGCCGATACGGTCCTTGTATTCGTCGTATTGACGGTCGCGCTCGGCCTCGCGCACCTTCTGCACGATGACCTGCTTGGCAGACTGGGCGGCGATGCGGCCGAAGTCCATCGGCGGCAGCAGTTCGGCGATGAAATCGCCAAGCTGGGCGTCGGGATTGCGCTCACGCGCCGAGGAAATGGCGATCTGGGTGGCGTAATCGTCGACCTTCTCGACCACTTCCATCAGCCGCTGCAGCTTCATCTCGCCGGTGTTCGGGTTGATGTCGGCGCGAATGTTGGTCTCCTGGCCATAACGCGAACGCGCCGCCTTCTGGATCGCATCGGCCATGGCGGCGATGACGATCGACTTGTCGATCGACTTCTCACGCGCGACCGCGTCGGCAATCTGCAGCAGTTCAAGTCTGTTGGCGCTTACAACCATGTTCTTTCTCCCGAGCCTGTTCGCCGGACCTTTGCGCCCGGCAGCTCAATCAAATTTCCTGTTCGTGTTCTTCCGTGGCGTCCGGTTCCGTACCCTCGGACACATCGTCGTCCGGTTCACCGCGGCGTCTCTTGGCTTCCTTGCGCTCCCTGTTGTCCTTGGACAACGCTTCGCGAATGAGGTCGTCGGTCAGGATCAGCCTGACATCGGCAATGGCATCGTAAGGCACGCGCACCGTCGGCTCCTCGCCATAGGCCGCCTTGTCGCGCTCGATCAGCACGTCGTTCTCACCGGCCTCGGCGATCTTGCCCTTGAAGCGCTTGCGGTCGGCGACGACCACCGATGTTTCCATCTTCACCAAATGACCGGTCCAGGTCACGAAATCCGATTTGCGCACCAAGGGCCGGTCGATGCCGGGCGATGAAACCTCGAGATGATACGCCTTTTCGATCGGATCATCGACGTCGAGCGCCGGCGACACCGCGCGGCTGACCTCTTCGCAATCCTCGACGGTCATGGTGCCGTCCTCACGCTCGGCCATGATCTGCAGCGTCAGCCCGTTCTGGCCGGACAGATGCACGCGCACGAGGCGAAAGCCGATGCCGCGCAGCACCGGCTGGACGATCAGCGCAATGCGCGCATCGATGCCGCTTTCGCGGATGATGCGATCGTCACCTTCGTTTGCCGTTCCAGTCATCGTTGCCTATCGTTGGTCTCGAACCTATCGGCAGGTAATAAAAAAGAGCGGGACCGGGTGGACCCACTCTTCGTCATACCGACCAAGAATTTGAGGCTGATATAAACGAACACGGTTCGTGTTTCAAGTCCGCAGTCCCGGCCGGACGAAAGCATGTGGGTTCAGGGTTGTTCCAGGCGCATGGCCGCCATGCGGCAATCCGCCTGTGAGAGCCGGCGGCGCGCTCTTATTTATTAGCCATCAAACGAATTGAATTGGCGCGCTGGCGCGCGAAAGGACAAGACCATGAGCAACCGCAGGATATCCTCCGCCTTGGGCGATCTGTTCACCACATTCGGCAGCGCCGTTGCCGCGTCTCGCGCCGTGGAAGCCGGGCGCAAGCCCAGAGCCGACGACCTGCGCAATCTCGGCATGGATCCGGCCGTATTCAACAGGATCGGTCGTTTCTGACTCCAACAGGCATTCGACCCCGTCCTCCCGGCAGGTTGCCGGTTGGGCGGACCTAGGTCCTGACGAAAGTCAGATAGGCCGGCCGGCGCCCCTCGCGAATGGCCTTTGCCTCATAGCGCGTGCCGGGCCAGCCCTCATAGGAGCGATGCCAGTCCGCCGCTTCCGCAGCCTGCCATGCGAAAGCGCCATGCGCCCGGCAATGCAGCAAGGTCCAGTTCACATAAGTGTCGATGTCGGACGCAAAGCGGAATTTCGAGCCGGGTTTCAGGACGCGTGCGAAACGATCGAGATTGACCGGACTGACGAAACGCCGCTTCCAGTGTTTTTTCTTTGGCCAGGGATCGGGATAGAGAAGATCGATGCCGTCGAGCGAGGCCGGCGGCAACCAGTCAAGCAACTGGGTGGCGTCGTCGTCGTAGACCCTGAGATTGGCCAGCGGCGCTGCCCGCACCGCCATCATCATCTTGGCCATGCCGTTGACGAAGGGCTCGACGCCTATGAAGCCTGTCGCGGGCGCCTCGATGGCGCGATGCAGGAGATGTTCACCGCCGCCAAAGCCGATCTCGAGCCGAACCGCCGAAACCTCTGCTGCAAACAGGACGCGCAGGTCTGGCGGTGCCTCGGCCGTCAGATCGAGCCGGTATTTGCCAAGCCCGCTTTCCAGCGCCGCGGCCTGCTGCGGGCGCACGGGCTTGCCGCGCCGGCGACCGAAGAAGGCTTCGGTCATGCGGCTTGGCCTGTCCGCGTCACTCATCGACTGGCGCCAGTCCTGCCGCCGCCCTCAGGCCGCGACAGCATCCTTGAGCGCCTTGGCCAGATCGGTCCTTTCCCAGGAGAAAGACCCGTCACGGCCAGCCTTGCGGCCGAAATGGCCGTAAGACGACGTCTTGGCGTAGATCGGCTTGTTGAGGTCGAGATGACGGCGGATGCCTGACGGCGACAGGTCCATCACGCTGCGCAGCGCGTCCTCGAGCTTTGCCTCGTCGACCTTGCCGGTGCCGTGCAGGTCGACATAGACCGATAGCGGCTGGGCGACACCGATGGCGTAGGAAAGCTGGATGGTGCAGCGATCGGCGAGCTTCGCCGCCACGACATTCTTGGCCAGGTAGCGCGCCGCATAGGCAGCCGACCGGTCGACCTTGGTGGTATCCTTGCCGGAAAAGGCGCCGCCGCCATGGGGGGCTGCGCCACCATAGGTGTCGACGATGATCTTGCGGCCGGTCAGGCCGGCATCACCATCCGGACCGCCGATGACGAACTTGCCGGTCGGGTTGATGTACCACATGCAATCGTCAGCGATCTTGAGGTCGCCCAATGCCTCGCGGATATAAGGTTCCACCACCTTGCGGACCTTCTTGGAATCCCAGCTTGAATCCAGATGCTGGGTCGACAGGACGATCTGCGTCGCCTCGGCGGCCTTGCCGTCGACATAGCGGACGGTGACCTGGCTTTTCGCGTCCGGCCCGAGCTTGCCGGCCTCGCCGTTGTTTTCGTGGCGGGCCGCTGCCAGCAGTTCCAGAATCTTGTGGCTGTAATAGATCGGCGCCGGCATCAGGTCCGGCGTCTCGCGGCAGGCATAGCCGAACATGATGCCCTGGTCGCCGGCACCTTCCTCGCCCTGACGGTCGGCGGCATTGTCGACGCCCTGGCCGATATCAGGCGACTGGCCATGCAGCAGGACCTCGATCTTGGCCGTCTTCCAGTGAAAGCCGGCCTGCTCGTAGCCGATCTCACGGATCGCCTTGCGGGCGACGGATTTGAACTTCGCCGGGTTGACGACGGGGTGGCCCGCGGCATCCTTGAGGATGTTGCCGGCCTTGTCCTTCTTCAACAACGTCTCGGGAACGCGCACTTCACCGGCGATGACGACTCGGTTGGTGGTCGCGAGCGTCTCGCAGGCGACACGGACTTTCCATGGGTCCATGCCGGTCTTCTTGGCTTCACGATAGACCAGATCGACGATTTCGTCGGAGATGCGGTCACAGACTTTGTCGGGATGGCCCTCGGCCACGGATTCCGAGGTAAAGAAGTAGTTCTGCCGCGTCACGGGTGTCCCCTCTTGAAAAACGATCGGCAGGCTGCCGATTTTGGCGCGCCACGTGTTAGCGGGGCAAAGCGCTGCTCGTCAAGCGCTGCCGCGGCTCTGGCCCGAATGTCGGAGGCGATATCTTGTGCCACCGGCGGCGCATGCCGCCGGTGCAAAGCGCATTGCGGATCAGTCGGGATCGTCCTCGGCGAGCGATTTCACCAGGTCAATGATCCTGCGGCGCACCTTGACGTCGGCGATCTTGACAAAGGCCCGGTTGAGCTGAAGTCCTTCGGGACTGCCGCAGAACTCGACAGCGAAAGCCATCGAACTATCCTCGGCAAAGCCGCGGTTGGCGGTCAATTCCTGACCTGGCGCATCCTCGAAAAAGAAGGCGACGGGGACGCCGAGTATGGAGGCAATCGCCTGCAGGCGGCTGGCACCGACGCGATTGGTGCCCTTTTCATATTTCTGGATTTGTTGGAACGTGATGCCGAGATTCTCGCCCAGCTTTTCCTGGCTCATCCCGAGCATATTGCGGCGAAGCCGGACCCGGCTTCCCACGTGAATATCGATGGGATTGGGTTTCTTCTTGTTTTCTTCTGTCATTTTTTCCTCGCCGAATTTTTTCGGCTTTGTGATTTTTTCCTGCCCAAAGAAAGCCGGAGGCGACTGCCCCAACAGAACGATCCACCAGCTTCGAGAAATTTTCAGGCGGTACAGTATGAGTTTCTAATGTGCCAGCTGTCAATTCACCCGTAGCTTTTGCCTTACGTTCAACAGCCCCCCTACAAGCGCAAACAGCAACATGATCAGCGTTCCGTTAATGCGCCGCTGGCTGGACGAAATGACCGTCTGTGCGGAAACAGGCACCTTCACATCGATGGCTCCGCGCGCGTCGATCGCAAGGGCGTCGACGACGCGGCCACGGGCGTCGACCACGGCCGAGATGCCGTTGTTGGCAGCACGCAACAAGGGCAATCCATTCTCCACCGCGCGAATCTGGGCCTGCCTGAAATGCTGATACGGTCCCGGCGTGTCGCCGAACCATGCATCGTTGGTAACGTTCACAATAAGCTGCGCTGACGTAGCGTCAACTGCCACCAGATCGGGAAAGATCACCTCATAACAGATAAATGGCAGGGCACGAATGCCGCCCGGAAGCGTGATGGCATGACGCTCGTTGCCGGCCGTGAACGTCAGCGGCCCGGCGACGAGCTGTTCGATGCCGAAACGAGCGAGCAGGTCGGCGAAAGGCAGGTACTCGCCGAACGGCACCAGATGAACCTTGTCCACGGCGTCGGCGATCTCGCCCTTGTCGTTGATCGCCACCACGGAGTTGTAGTAGCGGCTGTCGGCGCTGGCCGCCGAGCCGCCCTCCTCACGCACGACGCCGGCGATCAGCATCTGGCCGTCGCCCAGCATGTCGCCCAGCGCCGTCAAGGCGTCAGGGCGCTCCGTGAAAAGGAACGGTACCGAGGTTTCCGGCCAGAGAATCAATTGCGGTTTTTCGTGACCTGGGTCCGGTGCCTTTGCGGAGAGGCCCAGCAAGGTGGCGAAGATGCGGTCGCGCACCGAGGCATCCCATTTTTCCGACAGATCCACGGCCGGCTGGACGATGCGGACATCGAGACTGCGCGTCGCCGGCTTTTCGGGGGCGTTGAGCCTGACATAGCCAAAGCCGACATGGGCGGCGGCGAGCACGACAAACAGCGCGGCGCCCAGCCGAAGATGCCGACGCGCCGCCAGCAGCGCCGGCAGCGCGAAAAGGAAAACCGCGAGCGCGTTCATGCCGATCATGCCGGTCACCGAGACGCTCTGCATCAAAAGCGGCACCGGCATCGCCGCGTAGCCGATGGCGTTCCAGGGGAAACCGGTGAACAGGAAGCCGCGCAGCCACTCCGCCAGCGCAAAACCGAAGGCAAGGGCAGCGATACGGCCGATATCGCTGCTCCACAGGAGCCGCGCGACCACCGTTGCGAAGCCATAGAAAAATGCGAGCGAGAAGGGAATGCCGACCACCGCGAACGGCAGCGCCCAGGCAAAGTCGTCGGCCTCGACCAGCAGCGCCGAGCCGATCCACCAAAGGCCGGCGAGGAAATAACCGAAGCCGAACCACCAGCCGACGGCGAAAGCCGGCCGCAGGCGCCGCAACAGGCTGCCCGAGGCTTCGCCGGTCGCGCCATCGAGCAGCCAGACCAGCAGCGGAAACGAAATGAAACAGGCGGCAAAGAAATCGTAAGGCGCCTGGCCCAGAACCGTCAGCGCCCCAGCGAAAAACGCCACAAGCGAACGCCGCCAACCCCAAAGTAGAATTATCCGGCCGGCAAGGCGCTCCATGCGTATTTCCGTCGCGCGAATCAGGAGCTAAGATTTATCAGGCCGCGCCGCGCGCTCCAAACGCCGGCGTGATTACCCGGCCGCTCTCTACCGGTGCCAGCCTTCGATGCGCAGGCCCCCCAACCGCTCGGCCTCTTCACGAGAAACAGAACCCATCGGTTGTGTGAACGTCCAGACATGGCCCTCGGGATCGCGCGCCCGATACTGGCGTTCGCCGTAGAACTGGTCCGCCGGCTCCTGGATTATTGCAGCACCGGCCGCGCGGGCCTGCTCGCAATGCGGATCCAGGCCGTCTTTCAACCTGACATAGACCGATTGCGTGTTCTTGCCCTGGACCGACGCGGGGCTCGCGACATGATCGGCCCATTCAGAATCGACAATGAGGTAGCAATCGCCGAACCGCATTTCGGCGTGGACCAGCTTTCCCTCGGCATTGCTGACCACCATGCTGCGCTCGAAGCCAAAGGCTGCTTCAAGCCAATCCAGGGCAGAGCGTGGATCTTTGTAAAACACACCGGAGCCGAGGACCGAGTGCTTGAACGGATCCTCGATCGTCATGCGACAGCAGGCTTTCAGGCCTGTTCGGTGCGCGCCGTGGCCCGCCGGCGGCGTTCGCCCTTCTGGCTCTGCACGATGCGAACGCGCTTGACGCGGCGCGGATCGGCGTCCAGCACATGGAATTCGAAGCCGGGAATGGCCTGCACCACCTCGCCGCGCGCCGGCACGCGGCCGAGCGTGTTGAAGATCATGCCGCCAATGGTGTCGACATACTCGCCATGTTCACCGGCGGCGAAATCCTCGCCGATCATCTTGGCGACCTCGTCGATCTCGGCCTTGCCGTCGACGATAAACACGCCGTCGCCGGTCTGGGTGATCATCGGCTCGTCGTCGTCGTGCTCGTCCTCGATGTCGCCAACCACCATCTCGACGATGTCCTCGAGCGAGACGAGGCCGTCCGTGCCGCCATATTCATCGATGACTAGGGCCATCTGCGTGCGCGTCGTCTGCATGCGGCCCATCAGGTCGGACGCAAGCATCGACGGCGGCACGAACAGGACCTGCCGGATCAGGTTGAGCTCTCCGATGGTGCGCGCGAGGTCGACCTGGGCAAGATCGAGAACCGTGGCGACAGGCGTTTTGCGGGTTGCCCGGCCCTTCCTGACGCGCGCCAGCTTGGTGATATGGGCCAGCACGTCGCGGATATGGACCATGCCGCGCGGGTCGTCGAGCGTCTCGGAATAGACCGGCATGCGGGAATGGCCGGATTGTTCGAACATGCCAAGCAAGTCACCGAGCGACGTGGCGATCTCGACCGCCTCGATATCGGCGCGCGGCACCATAACGTCCTCGACGCGCACCTCGCGCAGGCGCAGGATGTTGTTGAGCATGGCGCGCTCGCCAGGCGAGAAGGATTCGACATCGCTCGTCGTCTCGGCGAGCGCGCCGGCGATCTCTTCGCGCAGGCTGGTGCCGTTGCGTTGCCGGAACAGGCCCAGCACGCGGTTGAACAGGGAGGGGCCGGCAGGCGACGGCTCGATGGCCGCGCTGCCAGTGTGGGCAACACCAGGGGTGACGGTACTCGGACCTGATCCCTCTTCCGACGTATCGGAAGCCTTGATCGCACTGCCGACATCGGGGCGGGCGGCAGTCTCTGGTTTGTCGTTCATCGTCGTCCGGTCAATTGGTCGTTTTTAGTTACGCGTAGGGATCGGGAATGGCAAGCCTTGCCAGCGCGGCGCGCTCGATGGCTTCCATCTCCTCGGCCTCCGCGTCGGTCTCGTGATCATGGCCCATGAGATGCAGCAGGCCATGGATGACGAGATGGCAGATATGGTTCTCCAGCGGCTTGTCTTCCAGTGCCGCCTCGCGCGCCACCGTCTCGGCGGCAAGCACGATGTCGCCGAGCATCGGCGGCAGCGGGCCGCCTTTTGCCGGCGGAAAAGCCGGGAAAGACAAGACGTTGGTGGGCTTGTCCTTGCCGCGCCAGCCGGCATTCAACGTACGGATATGGGCGTCGTCGGAAAAAACAATGCTGAGTTCGGAATGACCCGCCGCACCGGTCTCGGCAAAGGCGGCGTCAACCGCGCGATCGACCAGCCGCGTCAGGCTTGCTTCATCGGGCCAGTCGCCCGCTTCAACCGATATATCGATCTCGACGGGAACCGGAAGGCTCCCGCCGCCGGATGTGTTGTTCTCAGCCATGAGGCCGCATCGTCAAGATCAATTCTCGGCACCGAGGCCACGAGCCAGCTTGGCGTCCCGATCATAGGCCCTGACGATTTCCGCCACCAGCGGATGGCGGACGACGTCGACATCGTTGAAGCGCACGGTCACCGCGCCTGCCACACCGTCGAGGACACGCAAGGCTTCGACCAGGCCCGACTTGGTGCTCGGAGGAAGGTCGATCTGTGTCGGATCGCCAGTGACGATCATGCGCGAGTTCTCGCCGAGACGGGTGAGAAACATCTTCATCTGCATCGGCGTGGTGTTCTGCGCCTCGTCGAGAATGACGGCGGCGTGCGCCAGCGTGCGGCCGCGCATGAAGGCGAGCGGCGCGATTTCGATTACTTCGGCTGCAATGGCGCGCTCGACCTTGTCGGCCGGCATCATGTCGTAGAGCGCGTCATAGAGCGGCCGCAGATAGGGATCGACCTTCTCCTTCATGTCGCCCGGCAGGAAGCCCAGCCGTTCGCCCGCCTCGACAGCCGGTCGCGATAAAATGATGCGCTCGACCATGCCGCGTTCCAGCAGCATCGCCGCATGCGCCACTGCCAGATAGGTCTTGCCGGTGCCGGCTGGACCGATGCCGAACACCAGTTCCGACCGCTCCAGCGCCCGCATGTAAGCGTCCTGGTTCAGGGAGCGGGCATAGATGGTCTTCTTGCGGGTGGCGATCTGGGCGGCGGAGACCTTGCCCTTGCGCTCCAATGTCGGCAGCGTGAGCTGGTCGTCGGCGGCGATAGCCATGCGCACGGCCCCGTCGACATCGGACTGGCTGATATCGACGCCCTTCTGCAGGATGCCGTAGAGATTGTCCAAGGCGCGGCGCGCCTGTTCGGCGGCCGAAGCGGATCCCTTGATGGTCAGCTGGTTGCCGCGCGAGCGTATGTCGACGCCGAGCTTCTGCTCAAGCCGGGCCAGGTTTTCGTCGAACTGGCCGTAAAGGGCGCTGGCAAGCTTGTTGTTGTCGAAAGTCAAAACGATGTGCGCCATGTCAGAAGCCCCGGATGCCGGTACCGGGGGCAGATTCTTCAGCTCCGCTGCGCTCAACCGTCTCTCCTCATCTGCCGAGACCATCAGGCCAATTCGGCGAACAGGCTGTTGTAGCCCGTCTTCGTGATTCGCACCTTGATAATGTCACCGATTTCGCCGGCGTTTTCATCAACAATAACTGGCTGCAGCCAAGGCGAGCGGCCGACCTTCTGGCCAGCCTGACGACCGGGCTTCTCGATCAGCGTATCTATGGTGCTGCCGATCAAACTCAAGCCGAAATCCTGCTGTTGCTTCAACAGCAGTGCCTGCAGGCGCTGCAAGCGGTCGTCCTTGACCGCTTCCGGCACGTGGTCGGACATCTCGGCGCCGGGCGTACCGGGACGCGGCGAATATTTGAACGAGAAGGCCGAGGCATAGTTCACCTGGCGCACCAGATCCATGGTCGCCTCGAAATCGGCCTCCGTCTCACCGGGGAAACCAACGATGAAATCGCCCGACAGCGCGATATCGGGGCGCGCGGTGCGGATGCGGTCGAGCAGCGCCAGATAGTCCTTGGCCGTGTGCCTGCGGTTCATCGCCTTCAAAATGCGATCCGACCCGGATTGCACCGGCAGGTGCAGATAGGGCATCAGGGCGGCCAAGTCGCGGTGCGCGGCGATCAATTCGTCGTCCATGTCGCGCGGATGGCTGGTGGTGTAGCGCAGCCGCGCCAGGCCGGGGATTTCGGCCAGCCGGAACAGCAGACGGCCAAGACCCCATTCCGCGGTCTTGCCCCCTTTGGTCTCGCCCTGGCCATGCCACGCGTTGACGTTCTGGCCGAGCAGCGTCACCTCGCGCACCCCGGCCTCGGCCAAGCGCTCGGCCTCGGCGACGATCTGCGCCACCGGCCGCGACACTTCCGAGCCTCTCGTATAGGGCACGACGCAGAAGGTGCAGAACTTGTCGCAGCCTTCCTGGACGGTGAGGAAGGCGGTGACGCCGCGCTTGATCACCTCGGCACGCTTGGGCTGCGGCAGATGCTCGAACTTGTCCTCGATGGCGTACTCGGTTTCGACGATCTTTTCGCCGCCGCGAACACGCGCCAGCACGTCGGGCAGACGGTGATAGGTCTGCGGACCGATGACCAGGTCGACGGCCGGCGAACGCCGGATGATCTCGGCGCCCTCGGCTTGCGCCACGCAGCCGGCAACACCGATCAGCATCTCGCGGCCAGCGCTGGCCCGCTCGGCCTTCATGTCGCGGATGCGGCCAAGTTCGGAATAGACCTTTTCGGCGGCTTTTTCCCTGATATGGCAGGTGTTGAGCAGCACCAGATCGGCCTCGCCGATGACATCGGTCGCCGTATAGCCGTCAGCGACCAGCGCATCGGTCATGCGCTGTGAATCATAAACGTTCATCTGGCAGCCATAGGTCTTGACGAAGACCTTCTTGGCTGCCGTGGCGTTCGCCGCCGGCTGTCCGGCCACAGTGCCGATGTCGTCGCTTTCAATCGTGTTCAAGTCCATCCGGCGGCTTCTAACGCCTTTCCGTGACAAAAAACAGACGATTCTGCCTTGGGGCGTTGGGTTCAGCGGCTCGGGAGCGGATCGGCAAGGGCCGCCTGCATCATCTCGCGCACCCGGCCTTCCATCAGCTTGGCCGCTTCCTTGCGGTTGGAACCCTTGGCAAAGGCGATCGGCTCGCCGAAATGCACCTCGACGTCGAGCGCGCCCTCGGCCATCAGCACCTTGAGATGCGGCATCAGGTCCTCATCGCCGATCCAGGCTGCGATCGGACGGTGGCGCCGGCCGAGCGGCACGCCGTGCAGGCGCGTATAGGCGATCGCAACGGGCTGGATGAAGACCTGCTCGGCCGCGCCTTCGGAAATGGCCATCGAGGCGGCGCCGAACAGGGTGCTTTTGAAGGGCAGGACGACATTGCCGTCACCGGTCGAGCCCTCGGCGAACAGCACCATGGCATCGCCCTTGGCCATGCGTCTGGCGATCTCGCTGGCCTGATCGCCAGACGAACGCTTGCGTTCGCGCTCGATGAAAACAGTGCGCTGCAGTTTCGACAGCATGCCGATCAGCGGCCAGCCTTCCATGTCGGCTCGGGCGATGAATTTCACATCGGCAAAGGAGCCCAGCACCATGATGTCGGTCCAGGAGATGTGGTTCGAGGCAACCAGCAAGGGGCGTTTGTCGGACAGTGCCCCCCTGACATGGATACGCATGCCGAGCGCCCGGATGATCAGCCGGTGCCAGATCTTGAGGATGAAGGTTTCCGGCCACCAACCGGTCTTCATCGACAGGATCTGCAGCGGCACGAAAACCAGCGACCCAGCGACGACGAGGCCCAGCGCCAGGAAAATCCTGATTTTCTTGATCATCGCCCTACCATTACAGCGCCGCGCGTCCTCTTGGACGCGCAAAGGACGCTGTAACACCTTAATTCTGGCGCATGATCCTCTCCGAAATCGGATTCGATTTTCGGGATCATGCGGTCCCTGGCTAGCGAAGATCGCGGCGCATGACAAGCGCCCCAGTCGGCCCGCGATCGGGCGACTTGTAGTAATCCGGACGCTTGCCGACTTCCCGAAAACCCAACCGACGATAGAGGGCGATCGCCGCGGCATTGGTCTCATCGACCTCGAGGAACAAGGCTTCGGCGCGCTGCGAATGCAATTCGCGCAGCACTGCGTCCATCAACTGCCAGCCCAGGCCCTGGCGACGATGCGACCGTGCCACCGCGACGGTCAGGATTTCACCCTCGCCCGCGGCCAGCCGGGCGAGGACGAAGCCGACAGGCGGCTTGGCGCCCTGCCCGGTTTCGCGCGCGGCATAACCGAACACGGTGTCCTGTTCGAGCAAGGCGGCGAACTCACCATCGGTCCAGGGGCGGACAAAATCCTCGCGGTGCAGCAGCGAGACCGCGGCGCTGTCGGTGATCCTGAGCGGCTCGAGCGCGTAGTCGCGGCGACGTGGTTGAAGAAAAGGTATGCGCATCAATTCTCGTTTTCTCGTCTGACCATGGTCTCTGGGCGAACGGGACCGTTTGTCCGCGAAAGCCGGCTTCCACTTTTCGGGATCATGGTCTTTGCCTCGATAGTATAAACCCGGCCTGCGGCTTGGCATCGGCACCGCGCAGATAAAGCGGCTTCGGCCTTTCGCCCTGCCCCTTTGCGGCAGCCAGCCGGGCGTAGGTGAGAATGTCGGCGGTGGCCGCCCGAGGCCCGATGTCAAAGGTGCGGCCGGCCGCGTCAGCGATCAGCGTCGCTGCCGTGCCGGCGAGCACCGCGAAACGTTCCGTCGCCATCGTCACCGCCTCCGCAAGCGTGGCCACGGCCGGACCGTAAGTCAACACTGACATTTCATCGTACAGTGCGGCATGGATTTCCTCGCGGCCGGCATCAAGCGCCACCAGCACGGCGCGGCCAGGAAAGGCACCGGCCGCCTCGGCGGCCAGTGCCTCAAGGGTCGTCACCCCGATTGCCGGCAGCTTGAGCGCCAGCGCCAGGCCACGCGCCGTCGACACGCCGACGCGCAGGCCGGTGAAGGAACCCGGACCGACAGAGACGGCAATGGCGCCAAGCCCGGCGTAGTCGGTCGCGCCGGTCTTCAACGCGTCAGCGATGACGGCCATCAGGTGCTCGGCATGACCCTTGCCCAGATCAAGCACCGAGCGGCCAAGCTCCAGCCCAACCGCCGCGTCGTAGACGCAGGCGGCGCAGAGGCGGGCGGCACAGTCGATGGCGAGAACTTTCATGAAACGACCGGTTCGAGAAACAATTCCCTGTGCCCGCCATGGCGCGCAACCGCAAGTGTGAAGTGCATAATTTGTTAAGCGGCTTCGGTTTGGCCTGCAGAAAAGCTTATGCCGCCGGCCCTATGCGCAGCATGTGGTTGTCCCAGACATAGTCCGGCTCCGTCCGCGTGGCACCACCGCTCTCGATGATCTCGCCGGCGCCCGTGGTGGCCATGAACCCTGCCCCGTCGGGCGCCACGCCGCAGACCTCGACCAGCGCGCTGGAGGAGACGATCCGGCCGCTGCCCGCATCGATCACGACAAGCGAATTGCCTTCCGGCGAGGAGACGGCGACGGTGCCGGCACCAGGATTGGCGGCGACCGAGCCGATATAGTTGCGGAAACCGGACAGCACATCCCGCGGCATGTCGAGCAATGCCAACTCCTTGCCCCGCGCGGCGCGACCGACCAGAAGCGGACGATCGGTGCCGGAGCCCCTGTATTGGCAGCCGAACCAGACGGTGCCGGTCTGGTCGATATCCATGTGGCGGATGGACAATTGGTGGAGAGCGGCCGGCAGTTCATGCTTTTCGATCAGGTCGCCGGTGACGCGGTCGACCAGCACATAGGAAGGCTTCATGGTGGCAATGTTGAGCTCGGCGCGTCCATAGTCTGGATGGGTCTCGATGCCGCCATTGGCGACCGCGATCGTCTTGCCGTCGCCCAGCAGAACAAGTTCGTGCGGGCCCATGCCGTAGGTCGGGAATTCGCCGATGCGATTGAATTTCGCCCGCGCGTCATAGACGCCGACCACGCCAGCGGCGTTGTCGAAGTCGTTCTCGGTGGCGTAGAGCAGAGCGCCGTCGGGCGAGAAGACACCATGACCGAAGAAGTGCCGGCCCGCGATGCTGGCGATGGTCCGCGGGGCGTCGCGCCCGGCGTGATCGAAAACCACGGCGAAGGTGCCGGGCTGGCGGGCGAAAACCACCGAACGCTTCGATATCGGATCGAAGGTGACGTCATGACCGCGATCGGGCAGGTCGATCGCATGCAGCACCTTGCCGGCCTCGGACAGAACGGCGGCACCAAAACTGCCGTCGCGCTTGACGAAGGCGGTGGCGAACACGGCATCCGCCGCGAGCGTATTTGCCCAGGCCGAGGGCGTCACGGCGGCGGCAAAGCCAATGCCGGCGGCCCTCAAGAAATCGCGGCGGTCGATGAGAGGCGTTTTCAAGACATGGCCCTCCCCTGCACTGGCCGGCTCCAAGACATGGTAATTTTTAGGGATCGGAGCTGACGCTTGGCACCTGCCGATTCTTCGAATGACTCATCGCAGACGTTGGAAGTTGGCCGAAGCCTCCGGAACTTCGTCATCCTTGGGCGGAGCAGGAGCGTAGCTCCGTCGCGGAGACCCAAGGATCCATGCCGTGACTTTCGCCGAGGAATGCAGCAGAGTAGAATTCTGAACCGTTGCAAGGCCTTGCGGTCACGGCATGGATCCTGGGATCTACGCCGCGTCGCTTCGCTCCTTGCTTCGCCCCAGGATGACGAAGCTATGGGCGTTTCGGCCAATCTCAAGGTCACGCTCAGTCTCCATCCAGCGACGAGAAGCCGGCGGTCAGGCCGAATTCGGCGGTCAGCCTGGTGCCGATCAGGGTCGACAGGCTGGAGGTGATCAGGGCGAGATGCTCGAGTTTTTCGCGCAGCGCCGGATCGGCGAGCGCCTTGTCGATCGGACCCTGGACGGCCTTGGCGGTCGCAACGCCGTTGAGCAGCTGGATGTGGATCGACTCTGCCATCCAGCGCGCATCCGGCGGCAGCGCGTTGCCGAGCTTCGACACCTGGAACAGCGCATCGATGCCGGCCAGATTTCCGGCCAGCGCGTTGGCGGTGTTCTGCGAACGCCAGTAGATCGCCTGTTTTGGCTTGTCGGCCTCGGGCTTGGCGCCCAGAAAACCCTTCAGGCGCACATCGCGGACCATTTCCAGTTCGTTGATCAAGACGCCGACCAGTTCGGTCACCGCCTCGTTACCATCGCGATAGAGCGTGTTTTGCGGCCCCGGATTGGCCCACAGTGCCGCGAATCCATCTGGTTTGTCCCAGGCCGCGCTGACGTCCGCGGCGATGGTTTCGATGTTGCCGGCGACAGCCGCCCCGTAAGCGCAGCGATAGGATTCAGCCTTGCCCGTCAAGGCGTCGGCGCCGTCGCCGTAGAGCACGAATTCCAGCGCCCCGAGCCCCTGCATGGCAACGCTCTTGCCGGCAAGCTGGACAGGATCGGTGGCGGCGGGATCCTTGTCCGACAACGCCGCCTGCACCTGTTTCAGGCCGATGCTCTTGCGATCCGGCCAGAACAGCATGCGCTCCAGCCTGTTGTTCTCCTTGATCGGCCCGAAACCGATGATCTCGGCCGATGACCAGGCGTAGACGGTAGCCGAGAACGCGGCTCGCGCCGCTTCAAGGTCCGCTTGCGAGGGCGCCTCGCAAAGCTTGTGCATGGCTTTGGTCAGGGCTTCCGCATGCTGGTGCAGGTCCTCATATGCCGGGCGGACAAAGCCGTCGATCGCGCGCTGGATGACATCAGAGGCTTTCACCGCGGCCGATGCGGGCAAGGCGCCCAGCAGAACCAGCGGAAGAACGAGAACCAGCGCGAAACGCTTCGCCATCAAAGTGACCCCAGGAATTTGACCAATGCATCGCGCTCGGTGGCGCTGGTGGCGGCAAAGCGGTCGCGCGCCTTCTGCGCCTCGCCGCCATGCCACAGGATGGCCTCGACCAAAGTGCGCGCACGACCATCGTGCAGATAGAAGGAATTGCCGTTGACCATTTCGGTGAGGCCGATGCCCCATAGCGGCGGCGTGCGCCACTCATTGCCGGTCGCATCGCCCACAGCCTGGCCGTCGGCAAGATCCGGCCCCATGTCGTGCAGCAGGAAATCGGAATAAGGCCAGATCAACTGGAACGCCTGCGGCTTGTCAGGTGCATCGCGACGGGTAACGAATTTCGGCGTGTGACAGGCAACGCAGCCGATTTCATAAAAGACCTTCTTGCCGGCGAGCACCTCAGGCGAGGCGAGGTCGCGTCGCGCCGGCACCGCCAGGTTGCGCGAATAGAAGGTGACGAGATCCATCACCGGCGCCGGCGCCTCGACCGGGCCGAGGCGCGCCTGCACGCCGTTGGGCATGGCGAGGCACTTTTCCTGCGCGGCGGTGCAATCGCCCCAGTGTTTCGGCGCCTCCGGCGTCGAGATGCCGATATCGCCGGCAAAGGCATCCGCCGCTTGCTGGCGGATCGAGGCCGTCTGCGCCTTCCAGCCGAAACGGCCAAGCGTCAGCTCGCCGCTCAGGCCGTCACGCACGATGTTGGGCTTGCCGGAAGTACCATCGCCATCCCTGTCGTCAGGGTCGGCATGGGCCAGAATGTCGGCCGGCGCGATCTGTTCGATGAGGCCGAGGCCGATCATCGGCGGCGTCAGGCGCGGCGACAGCGTGGTGCGCGGATCGAGCGGCCCGTAGCCGAGATCATCGATCGTATAGGCGGGTTTGCGCAGTAAAACCGCGGTGCCGTCCGGCAGTTCCACCTTCCGTTCCCGATAGTCGACACGCATCCTGCCCTCACCCCTGAGACCAGGCACGGCCAGTTGCTGCAATTGCGTGCCATAGACCGGGTCTGGAAGGTTGAGCAGCCGGTGGTCGGCGAGCGCCGCCTTCTCTTCCGCGTTGCTGGCATCGCGCGCCAACCGCAGGAACATCGAGGTGGTGCCAACATCGGCTTGCGGCGGCCGTCCACGGCCATCCTTCAGATGGCAGTTCTGGCAAGCGCGTTCGTTGAACAAGGGTCCGAGCCCATCCGATGCCTGCGTCGAGGACGGCGACGAGACCCAGTTCTTGCGGAAAAGCGCATTGCCGAGCTTGAAGGTGCCTTCTTCCTCGAAGCTGATGTTGGCCGAAGATTGCGAGAAGGAATCACGGCTGATGTCTTTTCGCGAGGTGCCGGCGCCACCTTGCATCAGTTCGAAAGGCTCGGGCTTGGAAAAATCCGTGGTCGGCCTGGTAATGGCGATGACGCGCGCCTGATCCTTGGCATTGAGGTCGGTGCGCGTGGTGGCGAGACCGGCGGGTAGAAGGTCGCCGGCGATGGCAGAAGTGGTCAGCGCCAGCATCAGAATAATGCCGTGCCGACCAGCCGATATGGCTGGCATTTTCCGGAGGCGCGGCGGGCCCTTGGCCCGCCGCAAGCGGCGCAGGACGTCTAAGAGGCGCCGCATTCCCGCATATCCTTAGTCTGCCTCGTCCGCCGGTGCGGCGTTGAGCTGGCCGTACTTTTCCTCACCGATCGAGGCCAGCAGGTCGAGCTGCGTCTCGAGGAAGTCGATATGGCTTTCCTCGTCGGCGAGCAGTTCCTCGAACAGTTTCATCGTCACGTAGTCGCCCGCTTCCTCGCAGATTTCGCGCGAGCGCTTATACGCAGTGCGCGCGTCATATTCACCGGCCAGGTCGGATTCGAGCACTTCCTTGACGTTCTGGCCGATGCGCAGCGGCGCCACGGACTGCAGGTTGGGATGGCCTTCAAGGAAGATGATGCGGGCGACGAGCTTGTCGGCGTGGTGCATCTCCTCGATCGATTCCGCCCGCTCCTTCTTGGCCAGCTTGGCGTATCCCCAATCCTCGAGCAGGCGGAAATGCACCCAATACTGGTTGACGGCGCCGAGCTCCAGAAAGAGAGCCTCGTTAAGCCGCTCGATGATCTGTGGTTCGCCTTTCATGGGTCCTGCTCCCGTATTGGACGCGCAGGCCTCTGACGCGATCCAGATGTGAAACGATGTCCACGCCGCTTGCCTGCGAGCGGGCGTGGTAGTTCTCGGTGACCCGAATGATCGTTTCGACCACATTTGGGAAGCAGCCGCAACAGCGACCCCGTTTGTGCATGGCGTGATAGACCTTTGCCGGCACGATGAGCTGCCAGGGATCCTGATCCAGCAGGCCGATGATCGTCTGCTCGATCTCCTTCTCGGTGATGATGTTGCAATGGCAGATCAGCATTTCGTCGCTCTGGCTGACGGCGCTCCGATGCGCCGTTTGGCTGGGGGCTTACTTGAACACCTTGTCGGGCGCGTCGAGACTGTCGGAGCCTTCGAAGGCGATGTTGTTCAGCTTCAAGGCGCCGACGGCGCGTTCGATCGACTTGGTCTGGTCGATCAATGCGTCGATTGCCGCCTGCACGGTGGCATTGCCCGCCGTATTGCCCTCGGCGATCTGCTGGTCGTAGGCCTCGCCGGCCAATGCCCGTGCCTTGATGGCTTCCATCTTGGCGACCGAAACATCGAGCTTGTCGGACAGTTCCTTGTCGATTGCCGGATCCGCTGCCTTGACCATGTCGTGCACCGAGGGACCCGAAACGACGGTACCATCCAGCCTTGTGTAGCTGGCGTGATAGGCGGCGCGAATGCCGACTGCATCATAGAGATGAGAATTGTAGGTGTTGTCGGAGAAGCAGTCATGCTCCTCTTCGGGATCGTGGAGCAGCAGGCCGAGCTTCATGCGCTCGCCGGCCAGTTCGCCGTAGGAGAGCGAGCCCATGCCGGTGAAGATGATCGAGATCGCGGTGTTCGGCTCGCCATCGACGAGGTTCTTGCGCGCGGCGCCGTCTTCCTTCCAGTCGTTGACCATCTTCTGCAGGTCGGAGACCAGAAGGTCAGTTGCCGATTTCAGGTACTGTGCGCGGCGGTCGCAATTGCCGCCGGTGCAGTTCTTGAGGTCGTAGTCCGTATAGGGACGCTCGCCGGCGCCTGGACCGGTGCCATGCAGATCCTGGCCCCAGAGCAGGAACTCGATGGCGTGATAGCCGGTAGCGACGTTGGCCTCGATACCGCCGGCTTGCTGCAAGGTGCCGGAGAGGAATTCCGGCGAAAGCGTCGCGGCGTCGATCTTCTTGCCGTTGATCTCGATCTCCTTGTTGGCGATCACATTGGCGGTGTAGAGCGAATTCGCGTCCGATTCCGTGCCGTAGCTCTTGGCGACATAGTCGATCAGGCCTTCGTCCAGCGGCCAGGAATTCACCTCGCCCTCCCAGTCGTCGACGACCTTGTTGCCGAAGCGATAGACCTCGGTCTGCTGGTAGGGGACGCGGGCCGCCTTCCAGGCGTCGCGGGCGGCATTGAGCGTCTCCGCCGACGGGTTGGCCAGCAGCGCGTCGACCGCCTTGTCCAGCGTCCGCGCCGTGGTTAGCGAATCCTCGTACTTGGCAAGCGCGATGTCGGAATAGGTCTTGATCACCGCCTTCGCATCGGTTTGCGCCTTTGCAGGCAGCACGAACACCGCCGCCGTCAGCAGCGCCGTGGCGCCGATCGCCACAAGCCTGCTGCCATATCGTGCCGTCATTATCGCTCTCCAGTTTCTCGGGAATTCCGCAAACGGCGCGCGCGGCAACCGGCACCAGGCCGTGTGCATGCCACCGGCCGCAAGATATGCCGCGCTGCCGCGCGGCTCAGGGAAGAAAGACACCAAAATGCCTCCAATCGAACGGGTTCAAGGCCCAGACATCAAAGGGATGCGCCAATGCGCAAGCTTCCTTAAAACTTCGAGTTCGATGGAGTCAACGGAAATTGCTGAAAAACCTAATCGAAACAACAGTTTAGAATTATTCTAAACTACAACTGTCAACTTTACGCGTTCCCCTGCACCGGCTTTGCGGCCGAACTGTACGATTGACAGTCGCCATCCCGGGTGCGACCCGCAGACATTCTCTTGCGGCGGTGCCAGGCAATTGCCACTTGGCGAGGCGTCCTAGGATCGAATCGGGATCGGAATGCGATGAAGAACGGCGTGGTCATTGTCGGTGCGGGTCATGCGGGCGTGCAGGCGGCCGCCAGTCTGCGCGAGGATGGCTATGATGGGCCGGTGATCCTGGTGGGCGACGAGAACGAACTGCCCTATCACAAGCCGCCGCTGTCGAAGACTTTCATCAAGGATGCCACGGCCAAGCCGCAGCCCTTGCGCGGCGAAGCCTTCTACACCGGCAGCGCCATCGACTACCGGCCGGGCATCCGGATCGAGCGCATCGATACCGGCCGCGGCAGTCTCGACATCGCTGGCGGTGGCGCACTTGCCTTCGACCATCTGATCCTGGCGACCGGATCGCGCCCGCGTGCCTTGCCATTACCCGGCGCGGAGCTGTTCGGCGTGGTGTCGCTGCGCTCGCTGGCGGATGCCCGGCTGATCCGGGACTTGAGCGCGCACAGCGAAGATGTCGTTATTCTCGGCGGCGGCTTCATCGGACTGGAAATCGCCGCGACGCTTCGGGCGGCGGGCCGCACCGTCACCGTTGTCGAGGCGGTCGACCGGCTGCTTGGCCGCGCCGTGGCGCCGGTGGTGGCCAGCCATGTCCGGCAAAGGCTGGAAGCGACAGGCGTGCGCATCCTCACCGGCACCTCGATTGCAAGGCTCGAAGGCGAAGACGGCCATGTCACCGCCGCGATCACCACCTCAGGCGAAAGGCTGCCGGCGCGCATGGTCGTGGTGGGCATCGGTGCCGTGCCGAATGTCGAACTGGCGCAGGAAGCCGGCCTCACCATCGCCAACGGCATCCGCGTCGATCACCAGATGCGCAGCTCGGTACCGGATATCCTCGCCATCGGCGACGCCGCCTCGTACCGGCACTGGTTCACCGGCGGCGACGTGCGGCTGGAATCGGTGCAAAACGCCACTGACCAGGCGCGGCTCGCCGCGCGCACCATATCAGGCCACGCCGACGCCTATTCGGCGGTGCCATGGTTCTGGTCCGACATCGGCGACATGAAATTGCAGATGGTCGGGCTGACATCAGGCGGCGACAGCCATGTCGTGCTCGGTGACCTGCCCGACAACAAGTTCTCGATCTACCACTACGCGGGAGACCGGCTGCTCGGCATCGAATCCGTCAACCGCCCCGGCGACCACATGCTTGGCCGCAAGATGCTCGGTGCCGGCTTCTCGCCGACACCGCAGACGGTGGCCACGGGTCCCGAAGGGCTGAAGGCGGCATTGGCACAATTTCACCAGGACGAGCCTGCCCGGGTTACGGGCTAAAGCAGGCCGGGATCTTGCCAAAAAAATCAATGAGCTTATCATAAATTGATAATCTCGGATAAAAGGGAAGGCCGTCCCCATGCCTGCGAGCTACAGCATCGGACCTCGCTACGAAACGTTCGTGCGCGAACTGGTTGAAAGCGGCCGCTATGCCAGCGCCAGCGAAGTTGTGCGTGATAGCCTGCGCCTCTTGGAGGAACGCGAGGAGCAGCGACAAACGAAACTTGCGGCACGGCGTGAGGACATCCGCAAGGGTGTAGAAAGCGGACCGGGCATTCAGGCCAACAGCGTTTTTGACCGGCTGGAGAAAAAATACAGCGGTGGAACCCACAAGTAATGGCCCTCAGTTTTGCGCCTGCCGCGGTGCAGGACATCGAGGAGATCGGCGATTACATCCATGCTGAAAATCCGCCCGCCGCTCACCGTTTTATAGCGGCGCTTCGCGGACGATGTGGCCGCATAGAGAATGCGCCACGCGGAGGCGCACCTCGTTCCGAGCTTTGGCCTGGTCTGCGGTCCGTCGCGTTCCAAAAATGTATAATTTTCTACACCGCCCAGGGCAGCGACGTGCGCGTCGAGCGCATTTTGCATGGCGCGCGCGATATTGAGGGCATCTTCGAGGAAGAAAAGATGCCCAAAGACATGTGAATCGGAACGCTCGTCCTTGTCGTTCAGGCGGCGCAGACTTCGCGGATCGAGCTTTCCAGAATGTCGAGCGCTTCGTTCATGACCTCGTCCTGGATGGTGATCGGCGCCAGGAAGCGGATGACGTTGCCGTAGACGCCGCAGGTCAACAGGATCAGGCCCTTGTCGAGCGCCTTCAGGCGGATCGCGTTGGCGATCTCGGCCGACGGCAGGCCCTTCTTGACGTCGTTGAACTCAACCGCGTTCATGAAGCCCAGACCCCTGATGTCGACGATCTCGGGCACGTCGTCACGGATCGACTGCAGACGCTGCTTCAGCCGCGCACCCAGCGTGTTGGCGCGGTCGCAGAGCTTTTCGTCCTCGATGACATCCAGGACGGCGTGTGCCGCGGCGACGCCGATCGGGCTGCCGCCATAGGTGCCGCCGAGCCCGCCGGGGCTGGGCGCATCCATGATCTCGGCGCGGCCGGTGACCGCCGCAAGCGGGAAGCCGCCGGCCAGGCTCTTGGCCATCGTGGTGATGTCGGCCGCCACCTCGTGATGGTCCATGGCGAACATCCTGCCGGTGCGGGCAAAGCCGGTCTGCACTTCGTCCGCGATGAGCAGCATGCCGTGCTGGTCGCACAGCTTGCGCAGCGCCGTCAGGAGTTCACGCGGCGCGTCGTAGAAGCCGCCCTCGCCCTGAACCGGCTCGATGATGATCGCGGCGACGCGGGCCGGATCGACATCCGCCTTGAACAACTTGTCGAGTGCCGCCAGCGAATCGGCGACCGAGACGCCATGCAGTTGCACGGGGAACGGCACGTGGTAGACGTCGCCCAGCATGGCGCCGAAGCCAACCTTGTAGGGCACGACCTTGCCGGTCAGCGCCATGCCCATGAAGGTGCGGCCGTGGAAGCCGCCGCCGAAGGCGATGACGGCCTGGCGGCCGGTGGCGTTGCGAGCGATCTTGATGGCATTCTCCACCGCCTCGGCGCCGGTGGTGACGAAGATCGTCTTCTTCTCGAACTTGCCGGGCAGCATGGCGTTCAGCCGTTCGGCCAGCCGCACATAGCTCTCGTAAGGCACGACCTGGTGGCAGGTGTGGGTGAAGCGGTCGAGTTGCGCCTTGACCGCCTCGATCACCCTGGGATGGCGATGGCCGGTGTTGACGACGGCGATGCCCGAGGAGAAGTCGATATAGCGGCGGCCCTCGACATCCCAGATCTCCGAATTCTCGGCCCGATCGGCATAGATTTGCGTGGTCATGCCGACGCCGCGCGAGATCGACTGGTTCTTGCGTTCGGAAATGGCGGAGTTCTTCATCATATCCCTCACCGGGCCGGCGCCCGTTCTGTTTGATGCCGTTGAGTTCCCTTCTGGCCTTATTTCAGGTTTTCCTCAAGCCGGCACCATCGCAGGGTCGATTGGGCCTGACTTAACCAGTCCGGCGATACGTCTACGAGACCGGTTTCCTTTTTTCCGGGATCGACTATCCTCCTGACTATCCGCGAGGGACCGCGATCAGCGACCGGCGCGGCCGAGGGGAGCCATGAGCAGGAACGTGACATCGTCCGTCTCGCCGCCATCCGCCAAAACTCCCAGCCTTTTGTCTTTTCCAGCCGCTTCAATTCTCGCCTGCACGGCCCTGGCGCTGCTCGCCGGTTGCCAAAAGCAGGCGGCGGCGGACAAGAAGCTGCCGGTCATGGTGCGCACCGAAACGGTGGCGATGGCCGACTATGCGCCGAGAACCTCGCTGACCGGGGTGATCGCGGCGCGCACGCTGAACAATCTTTCGTTCCGGGTTGGCGGACGCGTCGCCGAGCGGCTTGTCGATGTCGGCCAGCATGTCGATCAGGGGACAGTGCTTGCCCGCATCGATCCGCAGGAGCAGGAATCCGATCTGCGATCGGCGCAGGCCGATCTCGATGCCGCGCAGGCGCAACTGACCCAGGCCGCGGCCACTTTCGAGCGGCAAAAGACGCTGCTTGCCCAGGGCTTCACCACCAGGCGCGATTATGACGCGGCCGACCAGGCACTGAAGGTGGCGCAAGGCAGCGTCGATGCCGCGCAGAGCGCACTCGCCAATGCCCGGCAGAACCTGTCTTTCACCGAACTCAAGGCCGGTGCCGCCGGCGTGATCACCGCCCGCCAGGTCGAAGCCGGCCAGGTGGTGCAGGCGGCGCAGACCGTCTTCACCGTTGCCGAGGACGGCGACCGCGACGCCGTGTTCAACGTGCAGGAGACGCTGGTCGCCAGGACGCCGGCCTCGCCGGCGGTGACGATCACGCTGTTATCCGATCCGCAGGTCAGAGCAACGGGCAAGGTGCGCGAGATCTCACCGGCGGTCGACCCGGCTTCGGGCTCGATAAGGGTCAAGGTAGCCATTCCCGAGACGCCCGCCGGCATGCCGCTTGGGGCGGCCGTCATCGGCTCGGTCGGCGCCAAGCCGGCGAAGGCGATCCTGTTGCCCTGGCAGGCCCTGACATCCAGCTCCGGCAAGCCGGCGGTCTGGATCGTCGATCCCGGGACCAAGGCAGTCGCGACGACGCCGGTCGAGGTGCTGGCGTTCGATTCGGGTACCGTCGTCATTGCCAAGGGACTGAGCGAGGGCCAGAGCGTCGTTACGTCAGGCGGGCAATTGCTCAACCCCGGCCAGACAGTCGAAATATCGGGAGCGGCGCAATGAAGCGGCTCCTGCTTGGCCTTGCCGCGCTTGGCCTTGCCGCGCTTGGCACGCTCGCAGCCTGTTCGAAATCGGAGGAAAAACCGCCGGAGATCGTCCGGCCGGTGCTGTCGGTCGTGGTCGAGCCGCGCACCACCCAGATCTTCGGTTTCGCCGGCTCGGTCGAACCGCAGGTCAGTGCCGATCTTGCCTTCCGACTGCTCGGTCGCGTCGTCTCGCGCGACGTCAAGGTCGGCGACATCGTCAGCAAGGGCACGACGATCGCGGCACTCGACCCGACCGCGCTGGAGCTGGCCGTCCAGGCGGCCAGGGCCGAACTCTCCAATGCGCAGGCGCAGTTCGCCAATGCCGCCGCCAGCGAGGAGCGCCAGCGCCAGTTGCTCACCTCGGCCAATACGTCGCAGTCCGTCTTCGATGCCGCGCAGCAGGCACGCAAGGCCGCGGAAGCCAGCGTCGAGCGGGCCAAGGCTTCGCTGGCCAAGTCCCAGGAGCAGCTCGGCTACGCCAGGCTGTTCTCGGATTTTGACGGCGTCGTCACCGCCGTCGGAGCGGAGGTCGGCCAAACCGTCTCGCCGGGCCAGACGGTCGTCACCGTGGCACGCTCGGACCCGCGTGAAGCGGTCGTCGATATTCCTGACCAGTTGACCGGCGATCTCTCGGCCGGCACGCCCTTCCAGGTCATCTTGCAGTCGCTGCCGACAATCCAGACAGAGGCCAAGCTGCGCGAGATCGCGCCCCAGTCCGAGGGCTCGACCCGCACCCGGCGCGTCAAGCTGACGCTCAACAATCCGCCGCAAGCCTTCAGGCTCGGTTCGACGGTAACCGCGACCCGGATGACCAAGGTCGTACCAACGATCGAACTGCCCATCTCGGCGCTGCTCGAAAAAAACGGTTCTGAAAAAGTGTGGATCGTCGATCCAAAGACATCGAGCGTGAGCGCGCGCGATATCAAGGTCGCGTGGAAGTCTGGAGGCACCTTCACCGTGGCGGACGGGCTCGAGGCCGGCATGCGCGTCGTCACCGCCGGCGTTCACAGCCTCGTCGACGGCCAGAAGGTCAAAGTGCCCGAGGGAGGAGCCTCATGAAGGGCTTCAACCTCTCCGACTGGGCGCTCAACCACCGCTCGCTGGTCTGGTATTTCATGCTGGTCTTCGTGGTGGCCGGCGTATTTTCCTATCTCAATCTCGGCCGCGAGGAAGACCCCAACTTCACCATCAAGACCATGATTATCCAGGCCAACTGGCCGGGTGCCTCGGTCAAGGAGACGGTGCAGCAGGTGACCGATCGCATTGAGAAAAAGCTCGAGGAGCTCGACAGCCTCGACTTCACCAGATCCGTCACCACCGCCGGCCAGACCGTCATCTTCGTCAACCTGAAGGACACCACCAAGGCGCGCGACGTCGTGCCGAACTGGCTTCAGGTGCGCAACATGGTCAACGACATCAAGGCGCAGTTTCCGCAAGGCGTGCAGGGACCGTTCTTCAACGACCGCTTCGGCGATGTCTACGGCAACATCTATGCCTTCACGTCAGACGGGCTGACGCCACGCCAGTTGCGCGACTATGTGGAGGATGTCAGGACCAAGATCCTGACCGTGCCCAATGCCGGCAAGGTCGATCTGGTCGGCGCGCAGGACGAGGCCATCTATCTCGAATTCTCGACGCGCCAGATAGCGGCGCTTGGCCTCAACCAGCAGCAAATCGTCGCCAGCCTGCAGGCCCAGAATGCGATCACCCCGTCCGGCGTCATTCAGTCCGGGCCGGAGCGCATCAGCGTGCGCGTCGGCGGCCAGTTCACCTCCGAGGAGAGCCTGCGCGCGATCAACCTGCGCGTCAACGATCGGTTCTTCCGGCTTAGCGACGTGGCGACTATCACGCGCGGTTATGCCGACCCGCCGACGGCCTTGTTCCGCTTCAACGGCCAGAACGCGATCGGGCTTGCCATCGGCATGAAGCCCAACGCCAATCTGCTCAAATTCGGCGAGGCGCTGCATGAGGAGATGAACAAGGTGCTGGCCGACCTGCCGGTCGGCGTCGGCGTGCATCTGGTAGCCGACCAGCCCGTCATCGTCGAGGAGGCGGTCTCAGGGTTCACGCGTGCGCTGTTCGAGGCGGTGGCGATCGTGCTTGCCGTCTCGTTCATCAGCCTTGGCATGCGCGCCGGCTTCGTGGTGGCGCTGTCGATCCCGCTGGTGCTGGCCATCACCTTCACGGTCATGGAGTATCTGGGGATATCGCTGCAGCGCATTTCGCTCGGCGCTCTGATCATCGCGCTCGGGCTGCTGGTCGACGACGCGATGATCGCGGTCGAAATGATGGTGGCGCGGCTGGAGGTCGGCGACAGCCTGCGCAAGGCGGCGACCTATGTCTACACCTCGACCGCCTTCCCGATGCTGACCGGCACGCTGGTGACGGTCGCGGGCTTCATCCCGATCGGGCTCAACTCGAGTGCTGCCGGCGAATACACCTTCACCTTGTTCGTCGTCATCGCGGTGTCGCTGCTGGTGTCATGGATCGTGGCGGTGCTGTTCGCGCCGCTGCTCGGCGTGACCATCCTGCCGGCGACGATGAAGACCAAGCATCATGACCAGCCAGGGCGCTTCACGTCGCTGTTCCGGCGCGTCCTTGTCGGCTCGGTGCGCCATCACTGGCTGACGATCATCGTGACCGTGCTTCTGTTCGCCGCCTCGATCGCCGGCTTCGGCCTGGTGCAGCAGCAGTTCTTCCCACCTTCCGACCGGCCGGAGCTGATCGTCGATTGGAACCTGCCACAGAACTCCTCGATTACCGAGACGCGCGACCAGATGGAGCGCTTCGAACAGCGGGCGCTGGTTGGCAATCCCGACATCGATCATTTTTCGTCCTATATCGGTCAGGGCGCCGTGCGCTTCGTGCTGGCCTATGACGTGCAGCCGGCCAATCCCTATTTCGGCCAGACGGTGATCGTCACCAAGAGCATCGAGGCGCGCAACCGGGTGAAGCCGGCGCTGGAGAAGCTGCTGCGCGCGGAGTTTGTCGGCACCGACGCTTTCGTCAAGCCGCTTGAACTCGGACCGCCGGTCGGGCGGCCTGTGCAGTACCGCGTCGGCGGCCCCGACATCCAGACGGTGCGAGAACTGGCGCAGCAATTCGCCGGCGTGATCTCGGTCAATCCGAAACTCGCGGCGCCGACTTTCGACTGGAACGAACCGCAGCGTGTGCTGAGGGTCGACGTGCTGCAGGACAAGGCGCGCCAACTCGGCATCACCTCGTCCGACATCGCCAGCACACTGAACAGCACGGTGGGCGGCGCGACGATCACGCAGGTGCGTGACGCGACGTACCTGATCAACGTCGTGGCTCGCTCGCGCGAGGCCGAGCGCGGCTCGATCGAGACGCTGCAAAATATCCAGTTGCCGACCGGAAATGGCGAGGCGATCCCACTCGCCGCGGTGGCCAATTTTCGCTACGATCTGGAGCAGCCCACCGTGTGGCGACGCGACCGCATCCCGACCATCACCGTGCGCGCCGGCTTGGTCGGCGACGTGCTGCCGGCGACCGTCGTCAACGAGTTGAAACCGTCGGTCGACGCCTTCATCGCCAAGCTGCCGCCCGGCTATTCGGTCGAGACCGCCGGCTCGGTCGAGGAAAGCGCCAAGAGCCAGGGGCCGATCGCGGCCGTGGTGCCGCTGATGCTGTTCGTCATGGCGACCATCCTGATGGTGCAGTTGCAGAGCTTCCAGCGCCTGTTCCTGGTGGTGGCGGTGGCGCCGCTCGGGCTGATCGGCGTGGTCGCGGCCCTAGTGCCGAGCGGAGCGCCGCTCGGCTTCGTCGCTATTCTCGGCGTCTTGGCGCTGATCGGCATCCTGATCCGCAACTCGGTCATCCTGATCGTGCAGATCGAGGATCTTGTCACCGAGGGCAGGGATCGCTGGGCCGCGGTCATCGAGGCAACGGAGCACCGCATGCGGCCGATCGCGCTGACGGCGGCCGCGGCCAGCCTGGCGCTGATCCCGATCGCGCGCGAAGTGTTCTGGGGGCCGATGGCCTATGCGATGATGGGCGGCATCATCGCGGGTACCGCGATCACGCTCTTGTTCCTGCCGGCGCTTTATGTGACGTGGTTCAGGATCAAGGAGCCGAAGCGGGAACAGGGCGGCGAGGTAGACGTCGCCGCTGTTGCGGAAACTTAAGCCGAGGTCGAGCTCCTCGGCGTGACGCGGAGAACTATCGTCAGATCTGCTCGGGAGCCGTTCTCACAAACCCGTCGCTGGCCCGCAACAGGTTGCGCGTATAATCCTTCGTCACACGGCGCTCGACGAGATCGTTGGCCACCAGATTCTCCACCGCCTCGCCGCCCTGCATCACCATCAGCCGCTCGCACATATGGGTGATGATGGCGAGGTCGTGGCTGACCATCAGGAAGGTCAGCTTGCGCCGCCGGCGGACTTCCTCCAGCAGGTTGAGGACTTCCGCCTGCACCGAGGCGTCGAGGGCCGAGGTCGGCTCGTCGAGCAGCAGGATCGAGGGCTCGAGGATAAGCGCGCGCGCGATCGCCACGCGCTGGCGCTGACCGCCGGAAAGCTGGTGCGCGTAACGGAAACGAAAGCCGTTGCCGAGGCCGACCTCGTCGAGCGCGCGTTCGATCCGCTTTTCGCCATCGGCAAAACCATGGATGGCGAGCGGCTCCTGCAGCAGGCGGTCGACGGTCTGGCGCGGGTGCAGCGAGCCGTAAGGATCCTGAAAGACCATCTGCACTTCGCGGTAAAAGGCCTTGTCGCGGCGCGCGCCGAGCGTCTTGCCATTGACTGTGATGCTGCCCGAGGCGACCGGCGCGAGGCCGGCTATGGCCCGCAGCAATGTCGATTTGCCCGAGCCGGATTCGCCGACCAGGCCGAAGGATTCGCCCTGCTGCACGTCGAGGCTGACGCCCTTCAGCGCGCGGAAGCGGTCGAAGATCACCTCCAGCCTGTCGACGGCAATCGCAGAAGTCATGCCGCCCACTCCGGCTTGCGGTCGAGCACCGGCAGCGGGTGACGGTCGGCGCCGATTTTTGGCATGCAGTTGAGCAGCCCCCGCGTGTAGGGATGCTGGGCCTGACTCAATTCCGACGCCTTGAGCTGCTCGACGACCTTGCCGGCATACATGACGATGACGCGGTCGCAGAAGGACGAGACCAGGCGCAGATCGTGCGAAATGAAGATCAGGCCCATGCCGCGCTCCGCGACCAGCCTGTCGAGGATGCCGAGCACGTCGAGCTGCACCGTGACGTCGAGCGCCGAGGTCGGCTCGTCGGCGATCATCATTTCCGGTCCGGCGATCAGCATCATGGCGATCATGGCGCGCTGGCCCATGCCGCCCGACACTTCGTGCGGATGCAGGTCGAAGACGCGTTTGGGATCGCGGATCTGCACCGCCTCGAGCATGGCCAGCGCGCGCTCGCGCGCCTCGGCCTTGCCGACCTTTTCGTGGGTGCGCAGCGTCTCGACGATCTGGCGGCCGATGCTCATCACCGGATCGAGCGAATATTTCGGGTCCTGCAGGATCATGGCGATGCGGTTGCCCCGCAGCGCCCGGCGTTGGCGCGGCGAGATGCCGAGCAGGTCGATGCCGTCGAAAGTCAATCTATTGGCCGATATGCGGGCCTGCGGCGGTGTCAGGCCCATGATGGCGCGGCCTGTCTGCGACTTGCCCGAGCCGGACTCGCCGACGATGCCGAGGCGTTCGCGGCCAAGCGAAAAGGAAACGCCGCGCACCGCCTCGATCATGCCGGTGCGGGTCGGAAAGGTGACGCGCAGATCCTCGACGTCGAGAAGCGTGCTCTTGGATCGCTGCTGATCAGGGGGGCCACTCATTGGTCACCGCTGCGGGGATCGAGTGCGTCGCGCAGGCCGTCGCCAAGCAGGTTGAAGCCGAGGCTGACGATGAGGATGGCGAAGCCCGGCGCACCAGCCACCCACCATTGGTCGAGGATGAAGCGGCGACCCGAAGCGATCATGGTGCCCCATTCCGGCAGCGGCGGCTGCGCGCCAAGGCCGAGGAAGCCGAGGCCCGCGGCCGTCAGGATGATGCCCGCCATGTCGAGCGTCACGCGGACGATCAGCGAGGAGATGCACAATGGCATGATGTGGCGAAGCACGATACGGAAAGGCGAGGCGCCCATCAATTGCACGGCCTTGATATAGTCCGAGTTGCGCACGGTGAGCGTCTCGGCGCGGGCGATGCGCGCATAGGGCGGCCAGGAGGTGATGGCGATCGCCAGCACGGCGTTCTCGATGCCGGGGCCAAGGGCGGCGACGAAGGCCAGCGCCAGCACCAGCTTGGGGAAGGCAAGGAAGATGTCGGTGATGCGCATCAGTATGGCATCGGTCCAGCCGCCGGCATAGCCGGCGACGGTGCCGACCAGGAGACCGATGGGAGCGGCGATGATGGCGACCAGGACGACGACATAAAGCGTCCAGCGGGAGCCGTAGAGGATGCGCGAATAGATGTCGCGGCCGAGGTCGTCGGTGCCGAACCAGTGCTGCGCACTCGGCGCCAGCAGCCGCGCGTTCTTCAGGTCACCGAAGGTCGGCGAATACGGCGCCAGCATACCGGCAAGGACGGCGACGAGCAGCAGCGCGATGATGATCAGCAGGCCGACAAAGGCCAGCCGGTTGGCGGAAAAGCGCCGCCACGCGACATAGGCGCGGCCGAGCCTTGCCTGCAAGCGCGATGCCGGCCGCTCCGACAGCAACCATTCGCGACGGGAGAAGGTGCGGGCGTCGGAGGCGGTCATGACGATGCCTCTTTAAGCTGTCGACCCCCACTCCGGTCTGCTTCGCAGACCACCTCTCCCCCGTTCGACGGGGGAGAGGAAAGGCGCCAAGCGTGCGACCGCGTTTTCCTCTCCCCCGGGCAGGGGGAGAGGTGGCCCGAAGGGCCGGAGTGGGGGTGATTAGCGGCAGCCAAGCCCGAAAGTGCAGTACCTCTACTCATCCTGTCTTCGTCCTCGGGTCGAGCACACGGTAGAGCAGGTCGGACAGAAGATTGATGGCGATGAACACCGAGCCGATGACGATGGTACCGCCGAGAACGGCGTTCATGTCGGCGTTCTGCAGCGAGTTGGTGATGTAGAGGCCGATGCCCGGCCAGGAGAAGACGGTCTCGGTCAGCACCGAGCCCTCGAGCAGCCCGGCATAGGATAACGCGATCACGGTCACCATCGGCACGGCGGCATTGCGCAGCGCGTGGCCCCAGATGATGCGGGTTTCCGACAGGCCCTTGGCGCGCGCGGCGACGACATATTCCTGGGCGAGTTCGTTGAGCATGAACGAGCGCGTCATGCGGCTGATATAGGCCAGCGAGAAATAGCCGAGCAGCGAGGCCGGCAGGATGATGTGACGGAAGGCGTCGTAAAAGACGTCCCACTGTCCCTGCATGGCGGAGTCGAGCAGGTAGAAACCGGTGATCGGCGTGAAAGTGTATTCGTAGACGACGTCGAGCCGTGCAGGGAAGGCCACCCATTGCAGCTTCGCGTAGAACAGCACCAGGGCCAGCAGACCCAGCCAGAAGATGGGTACGGAATAGCCGATCAGGCCGATGATGCGCACGATCTGATCGACGAAGCTGCCGCGTTTGACCGCGGCCAGTACCCCGAGCGGCACACCGAACAGCGCGCCGATCAGTGTCCCGAATGTCGCCAGTTCCGTGGTTGCCGGAAGGGCGCGGCGGATATCGGTCATGACAGGGTTGGTGGTCAGCACCGAGGTGCCGAAATCGCCGCTCAGCGCATGTTTCACATAGATGTAGAACTGCTCGATCAACGGCAGGTCGAGACCCATCTCGCGGCGCGTGCGCTCCACGACATTGGCGGGTGCCCGGTCGCCGAGAACGGCCAGCACCGGGTCGATCGGGATGACACGGCCAATGAAGAAGGTGACCGCGAGAAGACCAAGATAGGTCGTCACCGCAATGACCAGGAATCGGCCAAGCGAAGATGCAAGGGCTACGGCGCGGGCGCTGCCGCGCCCGCCCTCGTTTTCAATCGCGCTCATGCGGGCGTGTCCGCGAACGCTATTCCTTGGAGACCGGCCCGACGAAGTTGGTGTCGAAGCTCGGACCAAGCGCGAAGCCCTTGAGGTTCTTGCGCAGACCGGCGACTTCCAGCTGCTGGTGGATGACGACGAAGGGGCTGGTGTCGAGGATCTTCTTTTCGAGATCCTTGTACATGTCGGCGCGCTTGCCAGAATCCTTCTCGAGCAGGGCTGCTTCCGTCTGCTTGGTCAGGTCCGGAATGTCCCAGGCATTGCGCCATGCCAGCGTCTTCGACTTGCCAGCATCCGAATTGTCCGGGTTCGAGGCAAAGGTCTGGGCATTGGAGTTCGGATCGAAATAGTCCTGGCCCCACTGGCCGATATAGATGTCGTGGTTGCGGGCACGGTATTTGGTCAGCGTCTGCTTGCCGTCGCCGGGGATGATCTCCAGCTTGATGCCGGCCTGGCCGAGCGTCTGCTGGATGGATTCCGCCATGCCGGTGGTCGGCTGGCCGGTGCGCACGTCCATGGTGACGCTGAAGCCGTCGGGCAGGCCGGCCTTGGCCAGCAGCTCCTTGGCCTTGGCGACATCGAGCTTGAACGGGTTCTCGTCCAGTTCGCCCAGAACGCCCTTGGGCAGGAAGGTCTGGTGGATCTCGCCGATGCCCTTGAGGATGGTCGTGCTCAAGGCATCATAGTCGACCAGGTATTTGAAGGCCTGGCGGACCTCGGGCTTGGCGAGGTTCGGGTTCTTCTGGTTGAGGCTGATGTAGTAGACGGTGCCTTTCGGCGCGCTAGTGGTGGTGAGGTCGGCATTCTTGGCGATGGCGTCGAGGTCGTTCGGCTCGAGGTTGCGGGCAACGTCGATGTCGCCGGCTTCGAGCGCCAGGCGCTGCGCCGAGCTTTCCTTCATGTTGCGGTAGATGACGCGGGCGAGCTTGGCCTTTTCGCCGTAATAATTGTCGTTGCGCTCCATGACGACCGCCTCGTTGGCACGCCATTCACGCAGCTTGTAGACGCCCGAGCCGGCGTAGCCCGTCTTCAGCCAGGCGTTGCCGAAGTCGTTGTCCCATTTGTAGTCGGCGCTCGGCGTCACCGCCGCGACATGTTCCTTGACCAGCTTGGCGTCGACGATGGAAGCGACGGTGGCCGACAGGCAGTTCAGCACGAAACTTGGCGCATAGGCCTTGTCGACGGTGAACTGGAAGGTTGTGTCGTCGACCGCCTTGGCCTTCTCGGTGACGTTGTCGCCGCTGATGCCGAACTGATCGATGATGAAGGCCGGGCTCTTGTCCAGCTTGACGGCGCGCTCGAACGACCAGGCGACATCGGCGGCGGTGATCGGGTTGCCGGAGGCAAATTTCAGGCCCGGCTTGAGCTTGAACGTATAGGTCAGGCCATCGTCGGAGACGGTCCAGCTTTCGGCGAGATCGGGCTTGACCTTGGAAGTGTCGCTGAGGTCGAGGCGGACAAGAAGATCATAGGTGTTGCCGGTGACTTCGGCGGTCGACAGCTCGAACGCCTCGCCCGGATCCATCGAGATGATGTCGTCGATGGCAAAACCTTCGACAAGCGTATCGGCGGGGGTGACCGCGCCAGCCGGCGCTCCGGCCAGAAGCAGCGCCGACATGGCGGCGCCCGCAAGCAGGATACGGGATCGTAGAGCAAGCTTTTCCATCATCATGATGATTGTTCCCTGTTTTGTTGTTGGTTGACCTGAGTTCCCGGCTCAGGGTTACGGTGTTCTTTCAAGGCTCGACGAGAGCCTCTGCCCCACTAACGTCGTGGTTTTTGTCCAGTTGGTCAACAGCATATCCGGCGGCCCAGCGGTGGGCAACGAGCATTTATGCGACGGTTCATTGGACCAGAATGGCGGGCGGGCGTGTCGACGCATACATCAGCCAATCGAGGCACCGATCGAGAAAAAATCTGCTAAATTCGGAGCTATTTCAGCGCCGCGACGAGGCCGGCATCGGGAAAACAGGTGGCGGCCTGGCCATTCTTTTCCTGCCATCTACCGATCGAGCGGCGGGTCTTGAAGCCAGGCAGGCCGTCGGCGCTGCCGACATCGTAGCCCTTGGCTTCCAAGGCACGCTGCAGGGCGGCGATGTCGGAGCGGTGGAGATCGCCGACCGGACCCCAGCCACCGGTAAAATTCTGATCGCCATGGGCGATGCGGTCGGCGCCATGGCCGATGAACAGCGCATAGAGGTCGCTGGTGTTGTATTCCTTCAGCACGTAGAAATTGGGGGTCGCGATGAAGGCCGGACCGCTGCGCCCGGCCGGCATCAGCAGGAAACCTTCCGCCTTCAGCTCGCTTGCCGGGAACGCCTTGCCGCCGACGCGCTCGACGCCCATGGCAGCCCATTGTGCAATCTTTTTGCCTTGGTCCGGGCCCTCCAGCGAACAGGAGACGCTCTGGGGCACCATCACCTCGAAACCCCAGCTGCGTCCCCTCACCCAGCCGTAGTGGACAAGATAATTGGCGATCGAGGCCAGCACATCGGGCGTCGAATTCCAGATGTCGACGCGGCCGTCGCCGTCGAAATCGACGGCATGCTTGAGCAACGAGGTTGGCATGAATTGCGGCTGGCCGAGCGCGCCGGCCCAGGACGATTTCATCGCGCCGACCGGCGCCAGCCCACGCTCGACGATTTCCAGCGCCGCCAGCAGTTCTGTGCGGAAGAAATCCTTTTTCGTCGACATGAACGCCTTGGTGCCCAGCACCTCGAAGGCGTCGTAGGGCATCTTCGCCGCGCCGAAGCCGGTTTCGCGGCCCCAGATCGCCAGAAGGATTTCGCCCGGCACGCCATAGCGCTTCTCGATCGAGGCAAGCGTGCGGGCGTTGGCGGCTTCGCGGGCGCGTCCACCTGATGTCACCGTACGAACCGTCTTCTCGGCGAAATAGGCGCCGGGCGATCCGAACTCGGCCTGGTGCTGCTTCTGCGGGGTTTTGGGTTTCTCGCCGGGCATGACAAGGTCCGGCAGCTTGAGATTGGGCTTCACGCCGTCGAAGGCGGCGTCGAAGGTGTTTTTGGAAATGCCTTTGGTTTTGGCTTCCGGCCAGAGGTCGTTTTGCAGCCAGGCGCGGAACTGGTCGTCAATGGGGGCGGCGTGGGTGGGGACGGTGAGGACCATCCCCACTAGAGCAGCCAGAAAAAATGCAAGGCTGAATTTGCGAAAGTCGCGTTCCGTCGCACCCCCCTCTGTCCTGCCGGACATCTCCCCCGCAAGGGGGGAGATCGGCTGTCGGCTCGGCTTTCGCCAATCACCAACGTTGAAAGGAGTTCGCCGACGCCGAAGCTGCCAATCTCCCCCCTTGCGGGGGAGATGTCCGGCAGGACAGAGGGGGGTGCCTGGCACAGACAGGTGAATGACGGCCATAGAATGCACCTTCCCCACCAATAACGTTAAAACGCCGTCCTGGACCGCAGTGCCGCGGCCAGCGTGCCTTCGTCGAGATAGTCGAGCTCACCGCCGACCGGCACGCCGTGCGCCAGCCGCGTTATCTTGACCTCGAAACCGGAGAGCTGATCGGTGAGGTAGTGCGCGGTGGTCTGGCCCTCGACCGTTGCGTTGACGGCGAGGATGATTTCCTTGATTTCGCCGCCGGCGACGCGATCGATCAGCGAGCGGATGTTGAGCTGGTCCGGGCCGATGCCGTCGAGCGGCGACAGCGTGCCGCCGAGCACATGGTAGCGCACGTTCATCGCCGCCGCCCGCTCCAGCGCCCAGAGATCAGAGACGTCCTCGACGATGATCAGGGTGGCGGCATCGCGGCGTGGGTCCGTGCAGATCATGCAGGGGTCCGAGGTGTCGACATTGCCGCAGGTCGAGCAGATGCGCACCTTGTCGGCGGCCTCGCCCATGGCGGCGGCCAGCGGCGAAAGCAGCTGTTCCTTCTTCTTGATCAGGTGCAGCGCGGCGCGCCTGGCCGAACGGGGGCCAAGCCCCGGCACCTTGGCCAGGAGCTGGATCAGGCGTTCGATCTCGGGACCGGCGATTCGCTTGGACATCGCTCTGATCTAGGATTTTTCAGAGCGCTTTGAAACATCCCCCGTCGACGCACGGTTCGCCATGCTGCCATGCGAGAATTAGTTTGTTTCGAGCGGGCGGCCCTGGCTGACAATCATCGCGCCTATGGCATCGGTGTTTTCAGGCGTCGACTGGAATCCCATCGAGGCTTCCTGTGGAGCGTCCTGGATCGAGGAGATGACCCGTTTGTTCGAGGTTCCGCTGTTCAGGATTCCGCCGAAACGGGCGGCATCCGGCTCTTCCATCGGCTCCTGCATGGCAACTTCCACCGGCTTCGCCGAGACCCGCGCGGATTTTGCCGTCGGCGCCGCGGCCGCGGTCAGATAGGTCTGCTGCGCGGGGGCGGTACGGACGGGCTCCGGCTTGGCCGCCGGTTCCGCCGCGGCGGTCATGTAGACTTGCTGGGCTGGAGCGTTGCGAACTGATGCCTTGGCCGGGCGCACTGTCTCGATGGATGCGACCCGTGTCGCGGGTACCCCCGGCAACGCCGCCGGCTGCTCGGCCGAGGCAATCATCGGCTCATCCGGCAGCGGCTGCCAGTTGCGGCCGCGCTTCTCGTAGAAGGCGTTGCCGCCGGCAACCATGGTGTAGTGCATGTTCTTGTAGGGGAAGCGCAGGCCGGCGGTGTGGAAATACATCGTGTTCTTGAGCCTGGTCTTGCGCTCGCCCTTGAGCACGGCGTCGGCGGCCTCTTCGACATCGGGCATTGCGCGCGAATTCATCGATCTGGTCATGACGCCCGGCGCGAATTGCCCGGGCTCACCGACCACTTGGCAGATGGTGCTGCCATGGTTGCCCGAGCGCAGCCGGTTCATCACCACCGTGCCGACCGCGATCATGCCGTCGCGGCTCGACCGGTTGGATTCGAAGAACATCGCCCGTTCCAGGCATTCCCTGTCCTTCGGCGTGTGACTGTAGGCGCGCGAACTCAGAAAGCTCGGCGTGATGGCGTCGGTCAGGCTGGCGACGGACATGCCGTGCGAGGTTGTCTGGCTGCAAGCGGCCAAGAAAAGGGGAGACGTAATGACGCCGAGCAACAGCGGCGTCTTCCATCGCATCTCGATCAACAGGTAACCCTCTCACTTCAACGCCCGCCCCCAGGCTGCGGCAAGAATGAGACACTTTCGGGCAAAATGATGGCCAAAACGTTATTAACGGCATACTGTTGCCGAATTGACACAAAATCGAGGCTTTCCAGATAGATCGAGCCATCGTTTCACATGGGTGATGACCGTTCTCTCTTCGTTTTGCCGCAATTCCCTTGGGGAAACGCCAAGTGCTTTTCCCGGCAAGACCGCGCCATGCGTTCCAAAACGGCCTATTGCCCGGCGGCGATTGCTGCCGGCCGGCCGGGCTCGATCTCTTCGATCTTCTCTGAAAACAGGCCGCGCCTGAGAAACAGCGCCCGCGCCTCCCTGGCCGTCGGCGCGATCTTGCCCGGCCAGTCGCTGTCGATGAACTCGGCCTTGGTGAAATCAGGATTTGTTTCGGAGGCCGCCTCCAGGAATTCGGCGATTTCCAGCACGATCGCGCGTTCATCCCTTGAAAGCGCCGACGTGCCGGCCTCGATCGACGGCCGATGCACGAAATCCTCGAACAGGTTGAAGTAGCCCTTGATGCCGACGAGATCGACACCGGCATCGCAATCGGCGAGGATTTCCAGAATCTCGTAGATCCTGTTGCGGATACGCTGCTCGATCAGTCTTTCGGACGGCTCGTCGATCATGGGCGCCGGTCTCAGCTTTCATGCATATCGTTGCCTGCGCACCTCAGGGCCGAGCCCGTGGGCATGCTTTTGGGCGACATGCATCAGAAAGGCAGTTTCATTCCCGGGGGAATGGGCAGGCCGGCGGTCAGCGCCTTGGTCTTTTCCTGCATGATCTGCTCGACCTTGGCCTTGGCGTCATTGTGCGCGGCAAGAATCAAATCCTCGAGGATTTCGACGTCGTCCTCCTTGAACAAGGACGGGTCGATCTTCAGCGACTTGATATCGAATTTTCCGCTCAGCGTGACGCTGACCAGGCCGCCGCCGGCCTGACCGAGGGCTTCGACCGTCGCAATCTCATCCTGCATGGCCTGGAACTTGGCCTGCATTTCCTTCGCCTTGCCCATCAGGCCGAGAAGATCTTTCATGGTCCGATCCTTTGCGGATTAGTGCTGGATATCAGGGTTCGTCGTCATCGGCCGGCGGCTCGACCGGCATTTCGGCCTCGCTCGCGTCGGCGTCGGGCGTGTCGGGAATGCGCACATCGATGATCTTGGCGCCGGGAAAGCGGGCCAGGATGGAGGCCACGGTCGGGTCGTTCCTGGCATCGAGGAAAGCGTTTTCACGCTTCGTCGATTCCATCTCGGCCAGCGTCTGGCCGCCCTCCTCCTTCGACAGCGACACCAGCCAGTTGCGGCCGGTCCAGGCGCGTAGCTTCGTCGTCAGGTCGTTGAGCAGCATCTTGGGCGCATCGTCGGTCAGGCTTACGTCGATGCGGCCCGGTTCGATGCGCACGAGGCGGATGCAGCTCTTGATCAGCACCTTGAAGGCAATGTCGCGTTTCGCGTCGGCAAGGGCAACGATGTCGGCCAGCGATTTCAGCGGTACGGCTTGCGTCTCCGGCGCCGGCTGCGGGGGCGCGACGAATGCAGTCGGAGTAGGCGTGGCCTCGACCAGCCGCATGGTCTGCGCGCCGCCCGAGCCGCCAGGCATGCGCGCCTGCGCCACGGCGCCGGCGCCATTGCCGCCATTGCCGGGATTCACGGGGCCGGGGCTCATCGGCGCGCCGTTCGGGCGCGGCGCGGCGCCAGTTGCCGAGGCGCCGCTCTCCAGCGATCTCAGCGCCTCGTCCAATGTCGGGAGGTCGGCGGCATGCGCCAGCCGGATCAACACCATTTCGGCGGCACTGACCGGCCTGTTGGAGGACTGCACCTCGGGAATGCCCTTGAGCAGCATCTGCCAGGTCCGCGACAGCACCCTGACCGACAACGCCCGGGCGAAATCGGCACCGCGCTGACGCTCGTCCTGCGACAGCGAGGCATCGTCCATCGCGGTCGGCACGAAGCGCAGTCTGGTGACGAGATGGTTGAACTCGGCAAGATCGGTGAGCACGGCGGCCGGATCGGCGCCGGTATCGTATTGCGCGCGAAACTCCCCAAGCGCTGCCGCCACATCGCCCTTCATCACATGTTCGAACAGATCGACGACACGGGCGCGGTCGGCCAGCCCCAGCATGGCGCGCACGGCCTCGGCGCTGACCGAGCCGGCGCCATGGGCGATCGCCTGGTCGAGAATGGAGAGCGAATCGCGGGCGGAACCTTCCGCCGCGCGCGCGATCATCGCCAGCGCGTCGTCGTCGACCGAAATGCCTTCCTTGCCGGCGATCGAGGAGAGATGCGAGACGAGCGCGCCGGCGTCGATGCGCCTCAGGTCGAATCGCTGGCAGCGCGACAGGACGGTGATCGGAACCTTGCGGATCTCGGTGGTGGCGAAGATGAACTTGACGTGCGGCGGCGGCTCTTCCAGCGTCTTCAGCAGGCCATTGAAGGCCTGTGTCGACAGCATGTGCACTTCGTCGATGATGTAGACCTTGTAGCGGGCCGAGACCGGCGCATAGCGCACGCGCTCGATGATGTCCCTGATGTCGTCGATGCCGGTGTGCGAGGCGGCGTCCATCTCGATGACGTCGACATGGCGGCCTTCCATGATGGCCTGGCAGTGCTCGCCAAGCACGGCGAGGTCGACCGAGGGCTGATCCGTGGTGGCGGTTTTATAGTTCAGGGCACGCGCCAAAATGCGCGCGGTGGTGGTCTTGCCGACGCCGCGCACGCCGGTCAGCATCCAGGCCTGGGCAATGCGGCCGGTGGCAAAAGCGTTGGTGAGGGTGCGCACCATCGGCTCCTGGCCGACGAGTTCGGAAAAATTCGACGGACGGTATTTGCGCGCCAGCACGCGGTAGGCGGCGGCCTTGCCCGTCGCCAGACTATCGGGCCCCGAATTTCCGGCTTCGCTCATTCGCCCGTTAAGCTCCAAAATGCCGCGCCCACAGGCGCCGATTCCTGCGCATAGTCTCGCCCGCGCTGCAATGCGTCGTCAATGTCGCGAGGAGGGCCGATGAGGTGGGAGGCTGGAACAATGACCCGTTCCGGGCTCGTTAGGGCTGCTTCCTTCCGGACCTGACCCGGTTGGCGAGTGGATCGTCCACCACCAACCTCCCGCTGTCCATATCGGCAATTGCGCGACGAAATGCAAGTGCGCAGGCAAATAGGCACCCCGAACCACCAGATTCGCTTGCAGCACCGGTGCAGCCGCTCTAGCGTTCATGGTTTGAGGAAACCAAGAAAAGCAAGGGAAACGCCGATGCTGCCGGGCCTGAAGGCCGGATTCATTCTGGATGCCCGGCTGGAGGCCGACAGCGAGCAATTGATGTGGCTGGGGCTGTGCGAATTGCGGGTGATGAACGACCGCCGTTGGCCATGGCTGCTCCTGGTCCCGCAGCGGCCGGGTGCGGAGGAGATCCACGACATGACGCCGCTCGACCAGGCGATGCTGACCTTCGAGACCAATATGGTGGCGCAGGCGCTGAAGAAGGTGAGCGGCTGCACCAAGATCAACACCGGTGCGCTCGGCAACATCGTGCGCCAACTGCATGTCCACATCATCGCACGGTCCGAGGGCGATCCCGGCTGGCCCGGCCCAGTCTGGGGGCATGGCCTGCGCGAGCCCTATCAGCGTTCCGACCTGCGCCGGTTTGCCGAAACGATAAGGGCAGCGCTATAAGCCTTGCCGTGTCCATCCCAAGCGTGTCCATCCCAAAGCACCAGAGTCCACATGACCTTCCGCCTGTTTGACGCGCCCGTGCGCGAGCCGAGCCAGTTCGTCGGCTTTGCCGGCAACACGATCGACCGGCAATCCGAGAACCGCGCCGACGATTCGGTCGACAAGGCGCTGGCCGATCCGACGACGCGGCTGCTGTTGATGAATGGCGGCAGGCTCCTGCTGAAGCCCGGCGAGGGCGGCCGCCTCGACCCATGGTTCGGCATCGCCGAAAGCGAGCCCTTCAGCCCTTCTGTCGACCAGGGCGTGCTGCTCGGCTTTTCCGAACAGGGGCCGGTGCTGGCGGTGCTGGCAGGCGTCGATGCCGAACAGCTGCCCGAAACCGTCAAGGCGATCGATTACCGCTCGGTCTATATGCAAGGGCTGATCGACGAAGCGGCCGCCGGCGCGATGGCGCAGGGCGCCGCCCTGCTTGCCTGGCACGCCAGCCACCGCTTCTGCAGCAAATGCGGCACGCAATCGCAGATGCGGGCCGGCGGCTACAAGCGGCATTGCCCCAATTGCGGCACTGAGCATTTTCCGCGCACCGACCCGGTAGCGATCATGCTGACGACGACGCGGGAGAAATGCCTGCTCGGGCGCGGCCGGCATTTCGCGCCGGGCATGTATTCGGCGCTTGCCGGCTTCATCGAGCCGGGCGAGACGATCGAGGCGGCGGTGCGCCGCGAAACGCTGGAGGAGGCGGGCATCCGGCTCGGCCGCGTCGTCTACCACGCCAGCCAGCCCTGGCCGTTCCCCTATTCGCTGATGATCGGATGCTTTGGCGAGCCGCTCAACGAGGTCATCCAGGCCGATCTCAACGAACTGGAGGACTGCCGCTGGTTTTTGCGCGACGAGGTGCGCCTGATGCTGGACCGAACGCACCCCGACAATCTGGTCACGCCGCCGAAAGGCGCCATTGCGCACCACCTCATCCGCGCCTGGGTCGACAGCGAATAGCGAATATCGAAAGTCATTGCAGGAGAGACAAATGATCCGTCACACCGTCGTCTTCACGCTGAAGCACCCACCGCATTCGCTGGACGAAAAGCGGTTCCTCGTCGACGCCAGGAAAATCCTGTCGGCGATCCGGGGCGTCACGCATTTCGAGCAATTGCGGCAGGTCAGCCCGAAGAACGACTATCAGTTCGGCTTCTCGATGGAGTTCGCCGACCAGGCCGCCTACACCAGGTACAACGACCATCCCGACCATGTCGCCTTCGTGCGCGATCGCTGGGTGCCGGAGGTCGAGACCTTCATGGAGATCGACTACGTGCCCTTGGGCTGGTAGCTCAATCCGCCACCTTCCACTGCTCGCGTGACTCGCTGGCTGGATAGACGCCGAGGATCCGCACTTCGCGCGAAAAGAACCGCAGCTCGTCGAGCGCCAGCTTGACCAGCGGATCGTCGGGGTGGCCCTCGATGTCGGCGTAGAACAGCGTCGCCGTGAAGGCGCCGAGCTGGTAGCTTTCGAGCTTGGTCATGTTGATGCCGTTGGTGGCGAAGCCGCCCATGGCCTTGTAGAGCGCGGCCGGCACGTTACGGACGCGAAAGATGAAGGTCGTCATCATCTTGACGTCGGGTGACGGGCGCTCGGCCCATTGCTTGCTTTTGGTCAGGACGACGAAGCGGGTGACGTTGCTGTCGGTGTCCTCGACATTCTCCTCGATGATGTCGAGCCCGTAGAGCGTCGCCGCCAGCGCCGGCGACAACGCGGCCATGGTGCGGTCCTTGACCTCGGAGACCATCTTGGCGGCGCCCGCCGTGTCGCCGGCGACCACTCCCTTCCACCCGTTCTTGCGGATGTATTTGCGGCATTGGCCGAGGGCGTGGATGTGGGTGTGCACGGTCTTGATCTCGTCGCGCCTGACGCCCGGCAGCACCATCAGCTGGAAATGGATCGGCAGGAAATATTCGCCGACGATGTGCAGCTTCGATTCCGGCAGAAGGTGGTGGATGTCGGCGACGCGCCCGGCGATGGTGTTCTCGATCGGGATCATGGCAAGATCGGCCTTGCCGGTCTCCACGGCATTGAACGCGTCCTCGAAGGTCGGGCACGGCAACGGCTCCATAGAGGGATAGACGTTGCGGCTGGCGGTGTCGGAATTGGCGCCGGGCTCGCCCTGGAAGGATATTCTATTGGTCTTTTCAGGCATGCTGATATCTCAGTTGGAAAGGATTTGCCTGGCACGGTCCAGGTCTTCAGGGGTGTCGACGCCAAGCGGCAGCGACTGCACGATCTCGGCGTCGATGCGCATGCCGGCTTCCAGGGCCCGCAGCTGCTCCAGCCGCTCGCGGCGCTCAAGCGGCGACGGCTTCAGCGCGACGAAACGCTCGAGTGCCGCGCGTCGATAGGCGTAGAGGCCGACATGGTGATAGAGCGGCCCCTCGCCCCAGGGTGCCGTGGCGCGGGTGAAGTAAAGCGCCCGCAACCGCGTGCCGGTGAGCGGCGACCCGACGATCTTGACGACGTTAGGATTGGTGTTTTCCCCCTCGCGGACGATCTCGACGCCGAGCGTGGCGATATCCACCGAAGGGTCGTCGAACGGCCTGAGCGAAGCGGCGATGATGCCGGGATCGATGGTCGGCAGGTCGCCCTGCACATTGACGATCGTTTCGACTTCGCCCCGGGGATCGAGTGCCAACAGTGCCTCGTGGATGCGATCCGAACCCGACTCATGATCCAAGCGCGTCATCACCGCCTCGAAACCATGCGCCCGCACCGCTTCGGCCACGCTTTGCGTGTCGGTCGCCACCACCACCCGGCCAAGCCCGGCCTCGGCCGCGCGGCGCGCCACATGAACGATCATCGGCGCGCCCGATATGTCGGCCAGCGGCTTGCCCGGCAGGCGTGTCGAGGCCATGCGGGCCGGGATCAGGATCAAGGTGGACATCGGTCTGGCAAGGCGTTCGAAAAGAGGAGGGGAAAAGTGGCAAAAGGTCTCACTGGAAGCGCCCTTATAGGTGTTGCAACGCCCGAGCAAAAGACCTAGTTTCCGCCCGATTTGACCGGCTCTGGAGGGCTGGTCTCGATACCGACGGACGGAGTGGACGGATCAGTCCGCCGGAAAAGGGAGCAAGGGGCGTATGGATTCCAACGAAGTCAACAAGCTGCTCGCCGGATTGCTCGGAACCGTTTTCGTCGTTTTCTCCGTCGGCCTGGTGTCTGACGCGCTGTTTGCCTCGCCCGCTCCGGAAAAACCAGGCTTCGCCATCGAGGCCGCCGAGCCGGCAGAGGGCGGCCCTGCAACGCCGGCCGCCGCGGCCAAGCCGATCGCCGATCTGCTGGCCACCGCCAATGTCGAGGCGGGTGCCGCCGTGTTCAAGAAGTGCCAGGCCTGCCATTCCGGCGAAAAGGGCGGCCCAAACAAGGTCGGCCCCGATCTGTGGGACCTCGTCGACCGCCCGGTCGCCGAACATGAAGGCTTCGCCTATTCGGCCGGCATGAAGGAATTCTCCAAGGGCGGCACGGAGAAGTGGACCTATGACAACATCAACCACTTCATCACCTCGCCAAAGAAATTCGTGAAGGGAACGGCCATGGGCTTTGCCGGCCTGCCCAAGGACGAGGACCGTGCCAACGTTATCGCCTATTTGCGCACGCTGTCGGACAATCCCAAGCCGCTGCCCGCGCCGGGCGCTGCCGCCGACGCGACGGCGCCGGCCAAGCCGGCTGAAGGTGCCGCACCGGCCAAGCCGGCCGAAGGGGCTGCTCCCGCCAAGCCGGCGGCACCTGCGGCTCCCGCCGCACCAGCTCCGGCCGCCCCAGCACCGGCGCCTGCTCAATAACCCAAATATCGTCTCGACGACCTTGAAAAAGCCGGGTTCAGCCCGGCTTTTTCGTTAGGAAAATCGCATATGCGGCGACAAAGCCGCGCATGGCGGTTTTCACGCGCGACAAATCATCTAGATTGCCTTTCTGGATGATGGCACGCATCGCGAAGAGGACAGTGGATGACGCTTGGCCGGGTGCTTCTCAAATCATTGCTGGCGGCGGCCCTGCTGGCCGCGGGGTTGCAGGCGGCCCTGGCCGACGAGTGGCGCACGACATCATCGCTGATCGGCGAATCCAAATATGGCGACAACTTCCAGCACTATGATTACGTCAATCCGAACGCGCCTAAAGGCGGCACGCTGAATTCGGTGGTGCTGGGCACTTTCGACAGCTTCAATCCCTATATCGTGCAGGGTTCGCCGGCCGCCGGCCTGGTCGGCTTCGGCGGCGGCCTGCTCTATGACACGCTGATGGAGCAGGCGACCGATGAGGGCAGCGTCAGCCATCCTCTGATCGCCGACGCCTACAAATTCCCGGCCGACTATTCCTCGGCGACTTACCGGCTCGACCCCCGCGCCAAATGGCATGACGATCAGCCGATCACCGTCGACGACGTGATCTGGTCGTTCCAGATGCTGAAGGCGAACAGCCCGCAATACAGCCGTTATTTCGAGAACGTCACCGATGCGGTGGCGATCTCCGACCGCGAGGTCGAGTTCCATTTCAACCAGAAGGGCAACCGCGAACTGCCGAAGATCCTTGGGGATCTCGCCGTGCTGCCGAAGCATTGGTGGGAAGGCACGGACGCCAATGGCAAGAAGCGCGACGTCACCAGGCCGACGCTGGAAATTCCGCTCGGTTCGGCTGCCTACAAGATCGCCAGCTTCAAGCCGGGCTCGGAGATCGTCTGGCAGCGCGTGCCCGACTACTGGGCGGCCAAGCTGCCGGTGAAGATCGGCCGCGAGAATTTCAACACGCGCCGATACACCTACATTCTCGACGACAATGCCGCCTGGCTTGCCTTCACCAAGGGTGGGCTGGAAGACATCAACCGCGAATACAGCTCCCGCAAATGGGCTACAGCCTATAATTTCCCGGCCATTCAGGCTGGCGACGTCATCAAGAAGGACTTCCAGACCCGGTCGCCGCAGCCGATGCAGGGCTTTGTGCTAAATCAGAGGCGGCCGCTGTTCCAGGACCGACTGGTCCGCGAGGCATTGACCATACCCTTCGATTTCGAGAGCATGAATCGCACCTTGTTCTTCGGCTTCAACACACGCACATCGAGCTATTTCCAAGGTACCGAACTGGCGTCCAGCGGATTGCCGCAGGGCAAGGAACTGGAAATCCTGGAAAAGTATCGCGACAAGCTGCCGCCAGAACTCTTCTCTCAGGAGTTCAAGCTGCCCGTCTACGACTCGCCGCAAGCGGAACGAAAGTATCTGAAGCAGGCCGTCGATCTCTTCGCCAAGGCCGGATGGATCATCAAGGGCGGCAAGATGCTCAACGCCAAGACAGGCGCACCGTTCAAGTTCGAGATCCTCGGCTGGAACGACACAGACCAGGTGATCGCCAGCCCCTACATCGCCAACCTGCGCAAGATCGGCGTCGACGCTACCCTGCGTATCATCGACCAGACGCAGTATATCAACCGCGTCAACAATTTCGATTTCGATGTCGTGACGGGTCTGTTCGGCCAGTCGGAGTCGCCCGGCAACGAGCAGCGCGATTTCTGGAGTTCCAAGGCCGCCGATGCGCCTGGTTCGCGCAACCTGATGGGTATCAAGGATCCAGTCGTCGACGCGCTTGTCGATCGCATCATCTTCGCCACCGATCGCGATGATCTCGTCGCCGCCACCCACGCACTCGACCGCATCCTGCTGTGGAACTTCTACGTCGTGCCGCAATATTACCGTTCAGCGGTATGGCTGGCCTATTGGAACAAGTTCAAGTTCCCCGACAAACAGCCTGCCTATGTCGGCGCCGACATCGATTCATGGTGGATCGACCCGGACAAGGAAAAAACGCTGGCGGCCAAATACAAGGGCGGCAATTGATGGGGCGGCAATTGATGGCGGCCCTGCCCCGCCGCGATTTCCTGGCTTTGGGTGGCGCTGCCGCTGCAGCAGCGCTGATGCCGGGCAAAGCCTTTGCAAACGTTGCGACCGGCACCAAGCTGCACGGCCTTTCCGCCTTCGGCGACCTCAAATACAAGCCTGATTTCCCACATTTCGACTATGTCAAAGTCGATGCGCCCAAGGGCGGCATCTTCAATTTCTCGCCGCCGAATTGGGGTTACAACCAGGATACGCAGACTTTCAACACGCTGAACTCCTTCGCCAACAAGGGCGATGCGCCGCCACGCATGGAGATGTGTTTCGACGCGCTGATGGTGCGGGCGCTCGATGAACCCGACGCGGTATATGGCCAGATCGCGGATGGCGTGACGCTCTCCGACGACCGCAATGGCTTCACCTTCTCGCTTCGACCCGAGGCGCGTTTCCATGACGGCACGCCGCTGACGGCGCAGGATGCTGCCTTCACCTTCAAGCTCTACAAGGAGAAGGGCCATCCCGACCTATCGCTGTCGCTGACGCACATGATCGATGCCGTTGCCGTCGATGACCGCACACTGCGGCTTACTTTTTCCGGCAAGCAATCCGCCCGGACCGTGCTCAACGTGGTGGAATTCCCGATCGTGTCCAAGACCTTCTACACGGCAAATCCCTTCGATTCCTCGCAATTGAACCCGCCGCTCGGGTCCGGCGCCTACAAGGTCGGGCGTTTCTCGGCCGGCGCATGGATCGAGTACGATCGGGTGGCGGACTATTGGGGTCGCGACCTCGCGTTCAATCGCGGCCAGAACAATTTCGATCGTATCCGCATCGAGTTCTACCAGAACCGCAACGCCGGATTCGAAGCCTTCAAGAAGGGTGAGATCGCTTATCGCGAGGAATTCGTGTCTCGCGTTTGGGCCACCGCCTATGACTTCCCTGCAATGACCGCGGGCAAAGTGGCCAAGCATGAATTCCCGGCCGAAAAGCGACCCTCGATGCAGGCCACCGCGGTCAATCAGCGGCGAGAGCAGTTTCGCGACCCTAGGGTGAGGCGGGCGCTCGCGCTATGTTTCGATTTCGAGTGGACGCGCCGCAACTTCTTCTACGGCTCGTACGAGCGTTCGCAATCCTGCTTCGAGAAATCGGACTTTCGCGCCGAAGGGACACCGTCGCCGCAAGAACTGGCTCTGCTGGAGCCGCTGCGAAGCCAGTTGCCGGCAGAGGTCTTCGGCGAGGCAGTGACCCAGCCCGCATCCGACGGCTCCGGTCGCGACCGCAAGCTGCTTGGCCAAGCGGCAAAACTTCTGTCCGCCGCCGGGTGGAAGCGATCAGGCGACTTTGTCGTTAACGACAAGGGAGGCCGGCTTTCAGCCGAGTTCATGGTCGATGACGACACCTTCGTCCAGGTCTATTCGCCCTGGGTCGCCAACATGAAGGCGATCGGCATCGACGCCACGATACGGTTGGTGGATTCGGCGCAATACCAGTCCAGGCAGGCGAGTTTCGACTTCGACCTCTTGTCTGCTGCCTTTTCGTTCAGCGCGACGCCGACTCGGGATGATCTCGAAGTCTTCTTCCATTCGAGCACCGCCGGCGTCTCCGGCTCCCGCAACTTGCCGGGTATCTCCGATCCCGCTGTCGACACGCTGATCAATGCCGTGGGCGCGGCAAAGGACCGTGAAAACCTGACCGTGGCGATGCGGGCGCTCGACCGGGTCTTGCGTGCGCGATGCGATTGGATTCCTAGTTGGTTCCTGGCGAATCATCGCGTTGCCTATTGGGACATGTTCGGCTTTCCCGAGCAAAAGCCCGATTACGGCTTTCCGGTCGAGACGCTGTGGTGGTTCGATAAAGGCAAGGCGGCAAAAATTGGCAAAGGCTGAATTCCTTGGGGGTGTTGGCGCTGCCCCTCACCTGCCTGCCGGCATCCTCTCCCCGTATAGCGACGGGGCGAGGGGCGCTCTCACCAACGGTTTCGCCAACTACGAGAGTCGCATTAAGAACGCCGAGACTGCGGCCAGCCCCTTTCTCCCCGTCACTATACGGGGAGAAATGTCCGGCAGGACAATGAGGGGCGGCGCCCGCGTCGACATTTGGCCCGGAGCGATTGCCTTGCGGGTGCCGCAAGGCGCGGTGACTCTCCTCAAGGAGGATGACACCTGATGGGCGCCTATATACTGCGCCGCATCCTTTTGATGATCCCGACCCTGTTCGGCATCATGGCGATATCGTTCGCCGTTATCCAGTTCGCGCCTGGCGGGCCGGTCGAGCAGGTCATCGCCAAGCTGACCAACCAGGGCGGCAGCGACCGCCTCGGCGGTGGCGGCGGCGACGCAGGCGGCTCCAATTTCGACGTCGCCGGCGATGTCAGCTCGAAATATCGCGGCGCCCAGGGCCTCGATCCGGAATTCATCAAGAAGCTGGAGAAGCAGTTCGGTTTCGACAAGCCGCCGCTCGAGCGCTTCGGCATGATGCTGTGGAATTATGCCAGGTTCGATTTCGGCAACAGCTATTTCCGCGACATCTCGGTGCTCGACCTGATCCTGGAAAAGATGCCCGTATCGATTTCGATCGGGCTCTGGATCACCTTGTTGTCCTATCTGATCTCGATCCCGCTCGGCATTCGCAAGGCGGTGAAGGACGGCACGCCCTTCGACGTCTGGACCAGTGGGGTCGTCATCGTCGGCTATGCCATTCCAGGCTTCCTGTTCGGCATCCTTTTGATGGTGCTGTTCGCCGGCGGCTCGTTCTGGGACTGGTTCCCGTTGCGCGGCATCGTCTCGGACAATTGGGACCAATTGTCGTGGCCGGCCAAGATCGTCGATTATTTCTGGCACATGACGCTGCCGCTGACGGCGCTGGTGTTGTCGGCCTTCGCAACGACCACGCTTTTGACCAAGAACTCCTTCCTGGAGGAAATCCGCAAGCAGTATGTGGTGACGGCGCGCGCCAAGGGCCTGTCGGAACGGCAGGTGCTTTATGGGCACGTTTTCCGCAACGCCATGCTAATCGTCATCGCCGGCTTCCCGGGTGCCTTCATCTCGGCCTTCTTCACCGGATCGCTGCTGATCGAGAACATCTTTTCGCTCGACGGGCTCGGCCTGCTCGGCTTCCGGTCGGTGGTCGAGCGCGACTATCCCGTGGTGTTCGCCAACCTTTATATCTTCTCGCTGCTTGGCCTCTTCGTCGGGCTCCTGTCCGACCTGATGTACACCTGGGTCGATCCGCGCATCGATTTCGAGCGGAGAGACATCTGATGTCGGAGGCAAGCGTGACCGCCGGTGTCTTGCCGGAGCGGCTCCCACGGCCGTTCCTGTCGCCGCTCAACAAGCGCCGCCTGCAGAATTTCAAAGCCAACCGCCGCGGCTACTGGTCGCTGTGGATTTTCCTCGTCCTGTTCGTGCTGTCGCTGTTTGCCGAATTCATCGCCAACGACAAACCGATCATCGCTTCCTACAAGGGCGAGATCCTTTTCCCGGTGATGGTTGCGTATCCCGAGGAAAAATTCGGCGGTTTCTATGCCGTCACGGATTATCGCGACCCGGTCATCCAGGACGAGATCAACGCCCATGGCTGGATGATCTGGCCGCCGATCCGCTATTCCTACCAGACCGTCAACAACGCCATTCCGGAAGCAGCACCGGCCAAGCCATCATGGGAATATGACGCCAAGACGCGCTGCAACCAATATCCACAAGGAGCCGATGACCCGGCCTGCAATGTCGGCAACTGGAACTGGTTCGGCACCGACGACCAGGCGCGTGACGTGCTGGCGCGCGTCATTTACGGCTTCCGCATTTCGGTGCTGTTCGGCCTGATCCTGACCGCGGGTTCGGCGCTGATCGGCGTCGGCGCCGGTGCCTTGCAGGGCTATTTCGGCGGCTGGACGGATCTGCTGTTCCAGCGCTTCATCGAGATCTGGTCGGCCATTCCCGTGCTTTATCTGCTGCTCATCGTCGCCGCCATCCTGCCGCCGGGCTTCTTCATCCTGCTCGGCCTGATGCTGCTGTTTTCCTGGGTGGCGCTGGTCGGGGTGGTGCGGGCGGAGTTCCTGCGCGCCCGCAACTTCGAATATGTCAACGCGGCGCGCGCGCTCGGCGTGCCCAACCGCACCATCATGTTCCGGCATCTGCTGCCCAACGCCATGGTGGCGACATTGACCTTCCTGCCCTTTTTGCTGAGCGGCTCGATCTCGACGCTGACCTCGCTAGACTATCTCGGCTTCGGCCTGCCGCCCGGCTCCGCCTCGCTCGGTGAACTGCTCAAGCAGGCGCAGCGCAATCTCAACGCGCCCTGGCTCGGAATTTCCGGCTTCGTCGTCATCTCGCTGATGCTGTCGCTGCTGGTATTTGTCGGCGAGGCGACGCGCGACGCCTTCGATCCGCGCAAGACGTTCAAATGAGCGATGCTCCCTTGCTCAGCGTGCAGGACCTCAGCGTCTCCTTCAGCCAGGGTGGCGGCCAGTCTGTCGCCGTCGACCACATCTCGTTCGACATCGCCAAGGGCGAGACGGTGGCGCTGGTCGGCGAATCCGGCTCCGGCAAATCGGTCTCGGCGCTGTCGGTGCTGAAGCTGCTGCCCTATCCCAGCGCCAGCCACCCCTCAGGCAAGATCCTGTTCCAGGGTGCCGACCTGCTCGCCATGAGCGAGAAGCAATTGCGCCAGGTGCGCGGCAACAAGGTCACCATGATCTTCCAGGAGCCGATGACCTCGCTCAATCCGTTGCACACGATCGAGCACCAGATCGTCGAAATCCTGAAGCTGCATCAAGGCATGGGCGACCGCCCGGCCAAGGCGCGCACGCTGGCCCTGCTCAACGAGGTCGGCATCCGCGATCCGCAGAAGCGGCTGGACGCCTATCCGCATCAGCTGTCCGGCGGCCAGCGCCAGCGCGTCATGATCGCCATGGCGCTCGCCAACGAGCCGGAACTGTTGATCGCGGACGAGCCGACGACCGCGCTCGACGTCACGGTGCAGGCACAGATCCTCGAACTCCTCGCGGGCCTCAAAAGCCGCAAGGGCATGTCGATGCTGTTCATCACCCATGACCTCGGCATCGTGCGCAAGATCGCCGACCGGGTCTGCGTGATGACCAAGGGCAAGATCGTCGAGACCGGACCGACCAAGGACATCTTCGCCAACCCGCAGCACCCCTATACGCGCCATCTTCTGGCCGCCGAGCCGAAAGGCAAGCCGCCGGCCGCCAATGCCGACGCCAAGCCTGTCATGACCGGCAAGGACATCAAGGTGTGGTTTCCGATCAAGCAGGGGTTCTTCCGACGCACGATCGATCATGTGAAGGCGGTCGACGGCATCGACGTCACCGTGCGCGCCGGCCAGACGCTGGGCGTGGTCGGCGAATCCGGTTCGGGCAAGACGACGCTCGGCCTGGCGCTGGCGCGCATGATCTCGTCGACCGGGACGATCCAGTTCAACGGCCGCGACATCAACCAGCTCACCTTCAACGCCATGCGACCGCTCAGGCGCGAATTGCAGATCGTCTTCCAGGATCCGTTCGGCTCGCTCAGCCCGCGCATGTCGATCGCCGAGATCATCGAGGAAGGCCTGAAGATCCACGAGCCAAAGCTGTCGCCCGACGAGCGCGACGACAAGGTGGCCGCCGTGCTGAAGGAAGTCGGGCTCGATCCGGCGACCCGCAACCGCTATCCGCACGAGTTTTCCGGCGGCCAGCGCCAACGTGTCGCCATCGCCCGCGCCATGGTGCTCAACCCGCGCTTCGTCATGCTGGACGAGCCGACATCGGCGCTCGACATGAGCGTGCAGGCACAGGTCGTCGATCTGCTGCGCAATTTGCAGGCCAAGCACGACCTCGCCTATCTTTTCATCAGCCACGACCTCAAGGTCATCCGGGCGCTGGCCAACGATGTCATCGTCATGCGCAACGGCCAGATCGTCGAAGCCGGCCCTTCCGAACAGATTTTTGGAAATCCGCAAACCGACTATACTCGGGCGCTGATCTCGGCCGCCTTCAAGATCGAGACGGCGCCGACAGGGGTGGTCAGCGAGTGATCCGCACAAGGAAGGACTGAACGAACCGCGATGGAAAAAGGCCGCATCCTGCTTGCCGTCACCGGCTTTCATCCGCAGCGCTGGCGCGACCTGCTGTCGGCCGAACGCGAGGTGGTGCTGGAACCGGACGGAGCCAAGGATCCCTCGATCACCTATGCGGTGGTGTGGAAGCAGAAGCCCAATTTGATGTCGTCGCTGCCCAATCTGCGCGCCATCTTCTCGATCGGCGCCGGCGTCGACCATATCTTCGCCGATCCCGGCCTGCCCGACGTGCCGATCGTCAAGGTCGTCGCCGACAACCTCACCCAGTACATGACCGAGTACGTCGTCTGGCGGGTGCTCGATCACCATCGCCAGGGCGTGCTCTACCGGTCGCAGCAGCCAAAGAAGATCTGGCACGAGCCACAGCAGAGGCCGGCCGGTGACATTTCCGTCGGCATCATGGGACTTGGCAGTCTCGGCCGCGCGGCAGCCTCGGCACTGCTGTCGCTGGGCTTTGCGGTCAATGGCTGGTCGCGCACGGACCGGCCAATGGAAGGGGTGGCGACGTATAGCGGCGAAGCCGGGCTGATCCCGTTCCTCAACGCCACCGACATTCTGGTCGTGCTTCTGCCGCTGACGCCGGACACGCAAGGCATCATCAACTACGGCGTGCTGAAGGAATTGAGGAAACGCAACGGCCTCGGCGGCTCGGTGCTGATCAATGCCGGACGCGGCCGCCTGCAGAAGGACGCCGACATCGTGCGCGCGCTGGATGACGGCATGCTGAAGGAGGCGAGCCTCGACGTGTTCGAGGTGGAACCACTGCCGAAGACCAGCCCGTTGTGGAACCACCCGAAGGTGTTCGTGACGCCGCATGCCGCGGCGACTTCCGATCCAGCCCATCTGGCGCCGCTCATGCTGCGCCAGATGGACGCTTTCGAACGCGGCGAAAGGCTCGACAATCTGGTGGACCGCAAGGCAGGATACTAGAGCGGTTCAGCGTTTTATGGAATCGCCGACCCGCTCTAATTCTTTGTTTTTACGCAATTCCGGACGGAAAACCGCTACGCACTTTTCCTGGAATTGCTCTAGCCAGACGTCCTCGTCACCTGGCCAAATCCCAGTCCTGAAAACATTTCTTGATCGCATTGGCGGACGACAGTTGCAGCTTCGGCAGGTTGACCTGCTCGAACGTCACCCGGTATCTCGAGCGGTTTTTCGGCGTGGTCACGGCAATGTGGTGGATCATGTCCCATTTGATGCTGTCGCGCCCACCCTCCAAGGCTCCGCGTCTCTCCTTCTCGAACAAGGTACGCCTGAAATAGCGCAGCAGACTTGCCGGGGTGGAAATATCCAGCAGGATCAATCCGGTCGCGCGCTGGAAGCGTTGCGGCATGCAAACCGAGTAATTTCCGTCCATCACCCACCGTTCGCCGGCGATCGCTGCGTCATGCAAGGCAATGAATTCGTCCCTCGGACGCTGCAGCCAATCCGTGTTGGGCAGGTGAAAGAGCAGATCAAGATGAATGGGTGTCAGGCCACGCTTGCGCGCGATCGCGTCGGCAAGCGTCGACTTGCCGCTGTTCGACGGGCCCAGGATACAGATGCGGTCGCCGAGGTCCGAGAGCTTCATTTGGGCAACACGCATCAGCCAGGCAGCGCGAACTTCTTCTGCTTGTCCGGTTTGCCGCAGTCGCGGCGATCGATCGACCGGTTCATGGCATCGATTTCGCCTGACGCCTTGTCGCTGTCGCGCTGAGCCTTGGAACGCATGTCGGGCGTGAACGGGCCAAAACCCATGGCGGGATTGGAAAAGGTCGGCTTGGCGGTCGTGGGGAGATTATATTGCTGCGCCAATGCGTTGCGCCGCGTCAGCAACTGATCGCATGGCACGCTGTCATATTGCAGCGAGGACTCGACGTTGGCGTCCTGCCGCTCGGACGCTGAATTGCCCACGCAGCCGGTGGTTACGAGGCAAGACGCCAAAATCATCACGTTCCAGCGCATCGAAGTGCTCCTCCTGATATACCGCCCTGATGCGACCAGATCGCAAATATCAGTCGCGCACGCAAATCGGACTTTTTCGCAGCAGCGCAAAGAGTTGCCCTCACAGGGGACCGGCTTTCCATGCCACGACGGCCAGGCCTTCGACAGGCTCGCGGCGATCCCAGCGGATGGTTGTCGGCTCCAGCGCGAGGACCGAGAGGCAGTTGGCCTCGAGGGTCCGTACGACATAGCCATCCGAATGGGCGTAGCGCCGGGAGGGCTGCAGCGCGAACTCGCCACCGCCTTCCGCCAGGCTCTCGACTGAAAAGACAAACAGGCCACCCTCGGCGAGCAGGCCGGCGACCGTTCCCACGAGACCTTCGAGGCCGCCGATGTAGATCAGCACGTCGGCTGACGTCACTAGATCGGCCTTGTCGCCTGAATAGGAAAAATCCTGCAAATCCGCTTTCGTCAGCGCGTCGTAGATGCCTTTTGCCCGCGCCTTCTTCAGCATCCTTGCCGAGATGTCGAACCCCTCCAGCCGGTCGACGATCGGCCTCAGCTTCTCGCCCATCAGCCCAGTGCCGCAACCCAGGTCGAGCGCCAGGCGGAAGCGGCCCGGCCTTGCCTTGCGGATGGCCGCGTCGAGCACCTCGGGCAGCCGGTAGTCGAGTTTGCCGACCAGCATCGCCTCGAAGGTCTCTGCATAGTGGTCGAACAGCGTTTCGACAAAGGCGCTGGGCGGCGCCATAAAGACCGGACCTTTGCCGATCAGCTGCAATTTGAGAGCCGCGCCCTGGCGATCGGCCGGATCCAATTTCAACGCCGTCCTCCAGGCCTGCGCCGCCAGGTCGAGCCTGCCTGATGCCTCCTGCATCTCGCCCAGGCGAAACCAGCCCATTGCCCATTGCGGCGCCAGTTCCAGGCCGCCGAGCAGCAACTCGGCGGCAGCGGCATGATCGCCGGAGGCAACGAGCATTTCGGCATAGTCCGCACGGCGATCGGCGTTCGGGTCGCCCGACGAGGTCTGAAGCGGTTTCATGATGATGGTTTCCACCTGCAGGGAGCCGGCCGCCCATCTCTGTAGAGCAAGGGATGCCGAAGCTGAACCGAATTGGACAGGCTTTGTCCGGGAGTCAGCAGTCTCGGGCAACAGGCTTTCCGCGGCGGAATTATATCCTATCTTGGCATCATGCGCGCCAGCGACCTGCTTCATCCCCGGCCCGAAGGCCTCTACTGCCCGCCGGGCGATTTCTTCATCGATCCGGTGCGGCCGGTGAACCGGGCGCTGATCACGCACGGCCATTCCGACCATGCGCGTTCCGGCCACGGCTCGGTGCTTGCGACACAGCAGACGCTCGACATCATGGGACTTCGCTACGGCGAGGATTTCGCGGGGACGACGCAGACAGCCAGGCTCGGCGAGACGATTGCCCTCAACGGCGTCGATGTCCGCTTTCATCCGGCCGGCCATGTGCTGGGTTCGGCGCAGATATCGGTCGAGCACCAGGGCAGGCGCATCGTCGCCTCCGGCGACTACAAGCGGCAGAAGGATGCGACCTGCGCGCCCTTCGAGCCGATCCGCTGCGACATCTTCATCACCGAGGCGACTTTCGGCCTGCCGGTGTTTCGCCATCCGCCAGACACGGAAGAGATCGCCCGGCTGCTGAAATCGGCGGCGCAATTCCCGGAGCGCTCGCATCTGGTCGGGGCTTACGCGCTGGGCAAGGCGCAACGCGTGATGCGGCTGTTGCGCGACGCCGGTTACGACAAGCCGCTCTACATCCATGGCGCGCTGGCCAAGCTCAGCGCGTATTACCAGAGCCAGGGCATCGATCTCGGCGATCTCGAGCCGGCGACGGTGGAGAGCGGGGCCAAGCAAGATTTCGCCGGCGCCATCGTGGTCGGCCCGCCATCGGCCTTCGCCGACCGCTGGGCGCGGCGCTTTCCCGATCCGATCTCGTGCTTCGCGTCGGGCTGGATGCGCATCCGCCAGCGCGCCAAGCAAGGCGGCGTCGAACTGCCGCTGATCATCTCGGATCATGCCGACTGGGACGAACTCACCGCCACCATCAAGGAGACCGGCGCCGCCGAAATCTGGGTCACGCACGGCCGCGAGGAAGCCCTGGTGCGCTGGTGCGAACTGGAAGGCATCGCCGCCCGCCCGCTGCATCTGGTAGGCTATGAGGATGAGGGCGATTGACGGCATGAACCGCTTCGCCGAGCTTCTCGACCGCCTGGTGCTGACGCCGTCGCGCAACGGCAAGCTGACCCTTTTGATCGACTATTTCCGCAGCGTCGAGGATCCCGATCGCGGCCTGGCGCTGGCGGCCATTACCGGCGATCTCAAGATTGCTGCGGTCAAGCCGGCCATGCTGCGCACCCTGGTCACCGAACGCATGGACCCGGTGCTGTTCGGCTATTCCTACGATTATGTCGGCGACCTCGCCGAGACGGTGTCGCTGGTCTGGCCGCAAACGCCTGGCAGGATCGCCAACCGCGAGCCGACGCTTGGCGAGGTGGTGGCCAAGCTGCAGGCGGCAAGCCGCTCCGATGGACCGAAGGTGCTGACGGGGCTGCTTGACAGCGCCGGCATCTCGGCACGCTTTGCCATCATCAAGCTGGTCACCGGCGGCCTGCGTATCGGCGTCTCGGCGCGGCTGGCCAAACAGGCGCTGGCCGATTTCGGCAAGGTCGACGTCGCCGAGATCGAGGAACTCTGGCATGGGCTATCGCCGCCCTACACGGCGCTTTTCGCCTGGCTGGAAGGCAAGGCCGAAAAACCGCGCAACACGGCGCTGGCGCTGTTTCGCCCAGTCATGCTGTCGAACCCGGTCGGTGACGGTGACCTCGAAAAGCTCGATCCCGCCGACTACGCGGCGGAATGGAAATGGGACGGGATCCGGGTCCAGGCGGTAGCCGAAGGCGGCATCCGCCGGCTCTATTCGCGCACCGGCGACGACGTCTCAGGGGCCTTTCCAGACCTCGCCGACGCCATGCGTTTTTCCGCTGCGCTCGATGGCGAATTGCTTGTCGGCGATCCGCGAGAAGCGACGGGAACCTTCTCGGACCTGCAGCAGCGGCTGAATCGCAAGACGGTAACGCCGAAGATGCAGCAGCAATATCCAGCCTTCATGCGCTGTTACGACGTGCTGCAGATCGGCACGGAGGATCTGCGCGGACTGTCCTTCCGCGAGCGACGCGGCCGGCTCGAAGCCTTCATCGGGACGCTCGACCCGAGCCGCTTCGATCTCTCCCCCTTCGTCGCGTTCACGGATTGGCGGTCGCTCGAGGACCTGCGCCGCGCGCCGCCGCATCCGATCATCGAAGGTGTGATGCTGAAGCGCTGGGATTCGCTCTATGTCGCCGGACGGCCGAAGGGTCCATGGTTCAAATGGAAGCGCGATCCGCACACGGTGGACGCGGTGCTGATGTATGCCCAGCGCGGCCACGGCAAGCGCTCGAGCTTCTATTCCGACTACACGTTCGGCGTCTGGTCCGGAGCCGAGGGCGAGGAGGAACTCGTGCCGGTCGGCAAGGCCTATTTCGGATTCACCGATGAAGAGCTGAAGCAGATCGACAAATATGTCCGTGACAACACCGTCGAGCGTTTTGGACCGGTGCGGTCGGTGCGCGCCGACCGCGACAATGGCCTGGTGCTGGAAGTCGCCTTCGAGGGACTCAATCGTTCGACCCGGCACAAATCGGGTGTGGCCATGCGTTTCCCCAGGATTTCACGATTGCGCTGGGACAAGCCGGCCAACGAGGCCGATCGCATAGAAACCCTGCAGGCGCTGCTCGACCGCTAGGGACCGTCGATGTGTCAGTCGCAACGAATTCAGTTCAGGGTTCGACCGAGACACGGATCTCGTAGACGTCGACCGCCTTGCCCTGCTTGTCGAAATCGGAATTGATGGCGATGGTTCCGGCCGAGCCCGGATGCTTGTCGGGAAACTTCACGTCGAACAGATACTCGTTCTTCTGCTGGCCGACCGCGTAACGCTTGCGGCCGCAGTCGCCGAGCTCGCCGAAATTGCAGTCGACGGAGATCTGCGTGTCCTTGCCGTCCTCGGCCCTGGCGATGATGTCGAACACGGCGTGCTTGCCGGCGAGTTTTTCCAGCACGCCCTGTCCGACATCGAAGGCGATCGCCGAGCCGGAGGCGCCGGACTGGATGCGCAGGAACGGCCCGCTGTCGTCCTTCATCACCTCGGCCTTGGCGTCAGACGGGGCGGCGACATGCGTCGGGTCGGTCGGTGAAAACACATTGATCCAGTCGCGCGACTGGTCGGCGGCACCGGGCTTTGCCGGCGCGTTGGCGCCATCGGTCGGGGTGAAATCGTCGTCCTCTACGGTCGGCGGCGCTTCCGGCGGCGCGGTATTGAGCTGCGCGGCGGTCTTGAACACACCGGTTTGCATGGCAAAGTACAGTCCGATGCCAATCGCCGCGAGCAGCGTCACCGTGAAGAAAATGGCGGTCAGCGGCAGCCGCCGGCCTCTAATGCGCCGCTCATCGCGATCGGGCGCGACTTCCGTGGCGGCACCGGAAGAGGCTGGAACCGACATGTCGATGGCTGGCGCACCGGGCAGGGTCGCATCCGGCATGATGTCGGGAACCACCGGCAGCACGCGCGAGCGCGGTGCGTCGGAAGCGGGCTGCCCGGGACCGTCGACGGTCACAGCGGGCGATGACGCCCTTGGGCCCGCCTCGACCGCGGGCGCCGCGCCGGCCGCGGCCTCGACCGCCGGCGCGTCGATCTGCGGGGCAACACCGGGCACCGCCGGCAGGTACTCGGATTCGATTTCGGTGATTTTTGCCTGGATTGCCTTGCGGCGCTTGATGGCGACTTCCACGGTCACGCCGGGATTGGCCTGGAGCGCGCGGTCGAGCGCGGCGAAGGCCGAACGATAGACCTTCTCGCGGAACGCACGGTCCTCGGCATTGCCCTTTTCCAGGGCGTTCCGGATCGCTTTTTCGATCGCGTCCAAGCGAGATCCCTCTGCAAATTGTCCCAAGCTTTCATGATGGTTAGCCGCAGGCGACCAATCAATCAACGGGCGGGCAGCCGCATTCTGCCTCGACAAGCCGTCCAAAGTCTATTTTCACGATGTTCCGGCAACAAAATCGGAACATGTCGGCGATTCCGGGCATGCAGGGACGCCAGAACGCCGGTTTCGATCGGGGCGCGGCTCTTGCATGATTTGCCAAGTCGCATCTTGAATTCGCGGCCGGTTGAGTCTATCACCCTGCCCATCTTGGAGGCCTTGGCCTCCCGGGCCGCTTTAGCTCAGTTGGTAGAGCACATCATTCGTAATGATGGGGTCAGGTGTTCGAGTCACCTAAGCGGCACCAGTTTTTCAAACCGATGGTCGAAGCTGCTTGGACGCGCTGAAGAGGCTCGAATCCCGGCCGTTTGCGTTTGTTATGGATGCAAGGATCTGCCCGCCGATCGACAACAACTCGGGACCGGTGCAGATCGACCGAAGATCCGCGAGGCAAGTCGCGACTTCCTCCGGGCCTGGAAACTCGCGAAAGCACGCAATCCGGGATTTTCAAATCTCAATAACAAATGATGGGCCTCTCATTTCTATTTTTTTGGAACAGACACTTGGGTTGCACATTTCCTGCCGACAGTTCCACGACAGGAGGTTTTGAATTGCCAAGGCGTGTCGACAAGGAAAAGCTGGCAAGAGCGGACCGCGAGGCGAGGCTGGTGCTGGATGCCGAGCGTCACGCAAGGGACGCCAAGACAACCCGCCTGAGGGAGCAGAGACTGCAGCAGGAGGCATTGGCGGACAAGGCCCCGCCTGCGCGCCGACGGGAGCCGACTGGGAAGCCGGCCAGGCGTGTGATCGAGGTGGACTGACCTGTTGGGGGGTTGCCCGGTTCGCCCCGATGGCGCGTCAGCGATGTCTCCGCGTTGCCGCATAAGACAGTAAGCCCAGAAGACCCATATGCCATTGTCGGGACCCCCGTTTTGGTATGAAATGTCGGGTGTCAGCATGGGAGGTCCAAATGCCCAACACTTTCAAGACCGGAGACGTCGTCAAGCTGAGGTCGGGAGGCCCGAAGATGACGGTCAGCGACGGCGCCGCTTCCGGCATGTATCTGTGCCACTGGTTCAACAAAGACGGCGACGTGTGGACCCCCCAGCATGCCGGCTTCAAATCGGATCAGTTGATAGCCGCCGACCAATCGACGTAATTCCCGCCTTCGCCAACGAGCCGGCCCGGCGCAATTCAGATGCGCCGGACGAGGTGTTCTGCCGTACCCTGGGCCGCCAAAGTCCATCATCGCCGGCAAGCGGCGTGATAGGCATGGCGACCGACGGATTTCTGCGATCACGACGTTTAACGGTTGAAGCATGACCATGGCATCGGGCCATGGCAATGCGCCAACCGGAGACGTGAAGCATGATACGCCGTTCGATCCTTGCCGCTGCCCTGAGCCTGCTGACCACCGCGGCTCTGGCCCAGACAGGGACACAGCCACCGGCCGCCACACCGCCCGCCGCGACTTCGTCGGCCGCCAAGTCCGACATCACGCTGGCCAAGTTCCAGAAACGGCGAGAGAAGGCGATCATGGCCGCCGACACGGACGGCGACGGCAAGATCAGCCTGCTGGAATGGGAGGCCTTTCAGGCCAAGCGCAACGTCAAGGGCGATCCCGCCAAATCCTTCGCGCGCATTGATTCCAACCATGACGGCTTCATCGACCGGGCCGAGCTCGATGCGTTCTTCGCCAAGCGCTTTGCCAGGCTGGACAAGAATGGCGACGGCATTCTGACGGGCGACGAGATGCCGGGCCACAAATCCGCTCCCAAGCCGGAGCAATGACCAAGAGGCTATGACGCATGATGGACATTGGGTGTGCGCCAACCCATGAGCCCCGACCCGGACGAGGAGCTGGTTCGCCGGGTCGGCACCGGCGACCCCGCGGCGGTGCGGACGCTCGTCGCGCGCAAGCTGCCGCGCATCCTTTCGCTGGCCGCGCGCATGCTCGGCGATGCGGCGGAGGCCGAGGACGTCGCGCAGGAAACCTTTATGCGCATCTGGCGTCACGCATCGGGCTGGCGGCGCGGCAACGCACGCTTCGACAGCTGGATCCACCGGGTGACGCTAAACCTTTGTTACGACCGGCTGCGCCGGCGCCGCGAGCTGGTGACCGACGAGGTGCCGGACATTGTCGATCCCGCCCCGCTTCCCGATGCCCATCCCGGCGAGGAGGCGCATCGGGTCGAGCAGGCCTTGCAGGCAATCGCGCCGCGCCAGCGCGAGGCGATCCTCCTGGTCTACTATCAGGAGATGTCCAACATAGAGGCGGCCGCGATCCTGGAGATCAGCGTCGATGCCCTGGAAAGCCTGCTTTCGCGCGGCCGGCGGGCGCTGCAGGTGATCCTGGCCAAGGATAGTGTCGATGAATGAGAAAGCCGCGATCAAAGGACAGACCGATGTCTGATGGGTCCAGGAACGAACCGGCAATGGATGCCGAGCGCTTTGCGGCTCTGGCGGCGGCCTATGGCGGCGACTTGCGGCGGTGGCCGCAGGCCAACCGCACGACCGGCGCGACGTTCGCAAGGACCGAGATGGGCGCGGCCATATTGGGGCAGGCAGGCAAACTCGACGCCTTGCTCGACAGCTATGACGTCATGGCGCCTGGCGCGGCACTGCACGGCGGCATCCTGCGAATGGCCGACCGGCTGCTCGTCCAGCGCCGGCGCCGACGGGCCTGGTGGCTGGGTCTTGGACTCGCCGGCATCGGCCTGGCCGGCGCCATCGCCGGATTGGCCCTGGTGAGCGTCGTCACGCCAGAGTTTCAGCCCGACCGCTATGTGCTCGATGCCAATGCGACGGCGTTCGGCGATGCCGGGTCCGATGGCGAGACGATCGAGGAGGACCTATGAGCACGCGCCGCAACCTCGTGATCGCATCCGTGGCGCTGAATGTCTTCCTGGCCGGCGCGCTTGCGGGCGGAGCCGTCTGGATAAGAAGCGGCAAGCCCGGCCAGGGTTATTCGCTGGAAGCCGCCGGGAGCCGGCTTCCCCACCAGGAACGCGTGCTGTTTCGAAAGGCGCTGCGCGACGTGCGGCGCGAATCCCGCCAGGTCATCCTCGATGGCCAGCAGGCCAGGCGCGAGGCAGCCGACCTGCTGCGCCAGCCGGTCCTCGACACGACGGCCCTGTCGGCCGCGCTGGAAAGGGCGCGCAATGCCGATATCGCCGTGCGCACACGGCTTGAGCAGCGCATCGTCGAGTTCGCGACGGCGGGTTCGGCCGGGGATCGCGCCGTGCTCGCGGACGGGCTGGCCAGGCGGGCCGGGCCGCAACCAGCGGCAGAGCCGAAAAAATCGCCGTGACCGCCGACGGAAAACGACCGCAAGGCCGTTTAACCAGAGAAAGGGCAGCCTGCCGGACCAATCGGTACGCACAGGTTTTCATTCTCGGAGAACATTCGGAGTAACGTCATGAACCGTCTGACACAGTATGCGGCGGCAGCCGTCCTCGCCATCACCGGAACCGCCGCGACCGTCGCGACCTCCGCCGCCATGCCGATGGTGGCGCAGCCGGCCGCCCCGGCGCTGATCGAGCACGTGGCCTGGGGTTGCGGGCCTGGATGGCATCCCAATCACTGGGGGCGCTGCGTTCCCAACCGTGTCGTGGTGTATCCGCGCTACCGCTATTGGCACGGCCCGGCCTACTACGGCTGGCATCCGCACCGCCACTGGCACCGCTGGCACCGCTGGTAAGCGCGGGGGGGCCGGGCGGCATCCGCCTGCCCGGCCGCCTGTCCCCGTTTTGAGCTGGGGAAACAGCCGATCGGGCGTCGCGCGCCTCGCGTGAGATTCAACGATGGAGCGTTGACATGGCTGTCGTGACCAAAGTGCCCATGGCGCCAGATCCCGCCTTGCCAGATCCCGCTTTGCCAGATCCCGCTTTGATAGTCTTCAATCGCTTCGGCCTTGGAGCCCGGCCGGGTGATCGCGAAAGACTGGCCGGCGACCCTCGCGGTTATCTCAAGGCGGAGCTGCGGCGGCCCGACGTCGCCATGATATCGCTCGACGATCCCGCCTATGCCGACCTCAAGGGGAGCACGCCGGCCATCCAGGCCAGCATGGCGGCAAATCTCCAGCGCAAGCGGGACCGGCAGCGGATGGCGACGGAGCAGCCGCCAGCGGGCAGGCCAGCCGCGGCTTCGGTCATGCCTCCACCCGCCGCACCGGCCATGTCGCCGCCCGTCGCCCCGGCCGCGGCCAAACCCGCCGTGCCGCCTGTCGAGGTTACGTTGTTCCGGGCCGAGGCACAGGCGCGCTTCGACAAGGCAATGCAGGCAGAGGCCGGCTTCGTCGAGCGTCTGGTCTATTTCTGGTCGAACCATTTCTGCGTCTCCGTCGCCAAGGACAACATCGTGCGCGCCAGCGCCGGGGCGTTCGAACGGGAGGCCATCCGGCCCTTCGTGCTCGGGCGCTTCGCCGACATGCTCATGGCGGTCGAGCGGCATCCGGCGATGCTGTTCTATCTCGACAACCAGCAGTCGATCGGCCCGGACTCCCGCGCCGGCAAGAACCGCCAGCACGGCCTCAACGAGAACCTCGCCCGCGAAATCCTGGAACTGCACACGCTCGGTGTCGGCAGCGGCTACAGCCAAGCCGACGTGACCAGCTTCGCGCGCATCCTGACCGGCTGGATGATGGCCGGACGGGAAGGACGGCTGGGCGAACCCGGCAGTTCCGTTTTCAACGCCAATGCGCATGAGCCGGGTGACGCGGTACTGCTCGGCAAGACCTATCCGGCTGGCGGCATGGGCCAGGCCGAGGCCGCGCTCAATGACATCGCCCGTCATCCGGCGACCGCGCAACACATCGCCACGCAACTTGCCCGCCATTTCATAGCCGACGAGCCGCCGTCGGCGGCGGTCGCCCGCCTCGCCAAGGTGTTCACCAGGAGCGACGGCAATCTCAGGACACTGGCGGCGGCGCTCGTCGACATGCCGGAAGCGTGGTCGACGCCATTGGCCAAGATGCGCTCCCCCTTCGACTATATCGCGGCCATCCGCCGGGCAGCCGGTCCTGGCCCGACGAACGACCCTGGCCAGTCGCTCAACTGGCTCAACGCGCTGGGCGAGCCGCTCTGGCGGCCGCCGGGACCGAACGGCTTTTCCGACCAGGCGGACAGCTGGGCATCGGCGGAAGGCATGAAGATCCGCCTCGACATCGCATGGCAGGCCGCCCGGCAAGTGAAGGACATCGGCAACCCCAACGGCATGCTCGACGCGGTCGTCGGTCCCTCCGCCTCGCCCGAAACACGCCAGGCGGTCGCCCGCGCGGAGTCCAAGCAGCAAGGCCTGGCGCTGCTGCTGATGGCGCCCGAATTCCAGCGACGATAGATCGAACGATAGGTCCGGCGCCGACAACTCCCATGGAGACGAAGTCATGAGCCTGCTGTGCGAAACCCCTCACCCTTCCCGCCGCGCCGTGCTGACGACCGGCGGCGCGCTGTTTGCCTGGGCCTATCTGCCGCGCTTCGCCCGTGCCGCCGACAACCGCGACCCGCGCCTCATCGTCATCGTGCTGCGCGGTGCGCTGGACGGCCTGTCGACCGTCGGTCCGGTCGGCGATCCCGACTATGCCGGCCTGCATGGCGACATCGCCCTGTCGCTCACCGGCCCGCACGCGGCACTGCCGCTCGATGCTTTCTTCGCGGTCAATCCGGCGATGCCGGTGTTTGCGCGGCTGTTCAAGAACAAGCAGGCGGCTGTCGTGCACGCCGCCGCGACCGGCTATCGCGAGCGCTCGCATTTCGATGGCCAGGATGTGCTGGAAAGCGGCTCTGCCGGTCCCGGCCATGTCGCCACCGGCTGGCTCAATCGGGCGCTGGAGAACCTGCCGGCGGGCGACCGCGTGGCGACACTCGGCGGCCTGGCCGTCGGACCGTCGACGCCGCTGGTGATCCGTGGCGCGGCTCCCGTGCTCGGCTGGGCGCCGCAATCGTTGCCGGCGCCGGCCGGCGACCTCGCGGCGCGCGTTCTCGATCTCTACCAGCATCGCGATCCGGTTCTGGCCGTCGCGCTGCAAAAAGGTCTCGACGCCGATCGCATGGCGCTTGACGACCAGATGGGCGCCAAGACGATGAAGCCGAAAGGCGGCCTCGACAGCGCCGCCGGCTTGCGGCAGGCCGCGCAAGGCGCCGCCAGGCTGATCGCCGCCGATGACGGGCCGCGTGTCGCGGCACTCGCCTTCGATGGCTGGGACACGCATGTCAACGAAGGCGGCGCGACCGGCCGCCTCGCCAGCCTGCTCGGCGGCCTCGACGGTGCCTTCGAGGAATTCAAAAAAGGCCTCGGCGAGCGCTGGAAGAATACGGCAATCGTCACCATCACCGAATTCGGCCGCACCGCGCGGATCAACGGCACGGTCGGCACCGACCACGGCACCGGCACCGTGGTGCTGCTCGCCGGCGGCGCCATCAAGGGCGGCCGCGTCATCGCCGACTGGCCGGGGCTGAAGCCCGCGCAACTTTACCAGCAGCGCGACCTTGCGCCGACCAGCGACGTGAGGGCGGTGCTGAAAGGCCTGCTCGCCGACCAGTTCGGACTTTCGGCCTCGGTGCTCGGCGAGAAAGTGTTTCCGGACTCAGGTGCGGTGAAGCCGATGATGAACCTGATCGCCTGAAGGCTGGCGGCGCCGCGTCTCCTACCGTGGCGCCGTCTCGCTGTCGCCGGCGATCAGGCGGCCTCGACCTTGGCTGCCTGCAAGGCTTCGCCGCGTACCAGCCTGGTCACGCCGACGAAGTCGATCTTGCCCGAGCCAAGCACCGGTACATGCGCCACGACGCGCACTTCAGCCGGCACCATCAGGTCCATGGCGCCGTTTGCCTTGGCGAACGCCAGAAACTCGGCGCGCGTCGCTTTCTCGGCCTCGGTGATGAGAACGAGTTTTTCACCCTTGCGCGGGTCCGGTACGGTCGCGACCGCCGAGAGCGAACCTTTCCACAGCTCGCCCGCCAGCGCTTCCACCGCAGCCAGCGAAATCATCTCGCCGCCGATCTTGGCGAAGCGCTTGGCGCGGCCGCGAATGCTGACGAAACCGGCATCGTCGATGCTGACGATGTCGCCAGTGTCGTGCCAGCCATCTTGCAGCGGTTCGAGCACACCCGGCTTTTCGGCCCTGAGATAGCCCGCCATGACGTTGGGACCGCGCACGAACAGCCGTCCACCGCCCTCGACGCCGATCACCGGTTCCAGATGATATTCCATGCCGGGCATGATTTTTCCGACCGTGCCCGATTTGTTGTACATCGGCGTGTTGATGGAGATCACCGGTGCCGTCTCGGTAACGCCGTAGCCTTCGAGAATGCGGAGGCCGAACTTCTCCATGTAGGTTTCGCGGGTCGAGGCCTTGACCGGCTCCGCACCGGAAAAGCAATAGCGCACCGAGCGGAAATCATAGGGATGCGCTGTACGCGCATAGCCGCTGAGGAAGGTGTCGGTGCCGAAGATGATCGTCGCGTTCGAGGCATAGACCAGTTCCGGCACGATGCGGTAGTGCAGCGGTGACGGATAGAAATAGACCGGAACGCCGGACACCAGCGGCAGCACCGTGCCCGCCGTCAGGCCGAAGGAATGGAAGATCAGCAGAACGTTGAACACCTTGTCGCCCGAATGGAAATCGATGCGCGAGGCGGCTTGCGCGGCGTTGGCCAGGATGTTGCGGTGGGTGAGCACGACGCCCTTCGGCGTCCCTTCGGAGCCCGAGGTGAACAGGATCACGGCCGCGTCGGTGGCCTTGCGGGCAACCCTGGGCGTGCTCTTGCGCAGCAGGCCGAGCAGCTTGTCCTTGAGGCCGATGGTCGCGCGCAGATCATCGAGCCAGACGATATCGACCGAGCGGCCGATCTCCTCGACGATCGCGCCAAGCTTGGCCTGTTCGACAAAGGCCCGCGAGGTCAGAATGGTGGTTACCTGCGCCGCCTTGCAAGCGGACAGGATGTTGGCGGCACCGGCGGTGAAGTTGATCATCGCGGGGACCTTGCCGGCGGAGATGACGCCGAGCAGCGCGGCACAGGCGCCATTGGCGTTGGGCAGCATGATGCCGAGCGTGTCCTGTCCGGCATAGAGCGTCTCGAACTTCTCGCCGAGCACGGCGACAGCCGTGAGCAGCTTGCCGTAGCTCAGCGAACCGGCGACCGGATCCTGCACGGCAAGTTGCTTCATGCCGCGCTCGGTCGCCGTCTCGATGATCCTTTCGAGCACGGTCTTGTCGATATGCTGGGTGCGGAAGACGAGGTCGGACATCACCTGGTAGAGCGCGGCGCCGGCGGCGGCGCGCCGCTTGCGTCCCTTCAGCTCGTCGTCGACCTTGAGCCTGACCGGCGGCAGTATGGTCACCTTGACCTTCGGGAACAGGCGGCGGCGCACGTGCTGCGCCGTCAGCCGCGAGAAGGGGCTTTTCTCCAGCCCCTCGATGCGGATCGGCACCACCATCGAGCCGGTCTTGTCGGCCACCATGGCGGCACCGTCATAGACCTTCATCAAGCCGCCCGTGACGGTGATGCGGCCCTCGGGGAAGATGACCAGCGGGTCGCCGTTCTGCACGATCTTGATCAGCGTGCGTGTCGACATCGGCTTGGACGGATTGAGCGGCAGCGCGCGGGTCAGCTTTAAAAACGGCTTCATCCACCAGGCCTGCGCAATGGTGTAGTCGATGGCGAAGACCGGCTCCTCATTGGTCAGCGTCAGAGCCAGCGGTCCATCGAGGAAGCTGACATGGTTCAGTGCCAGGATGGGTGCCGGGCCCGCGGCCTTGAGATTGTCCAGGCCTTCGACTTCCAGCCGATGGAAGGCGCGGAAAAGAATGGAGACAAAATCGCGGAAGGCATTGGTCGGCAGGTATTTCAGCATCAGCCAGGCGGCGACGGCATTGGCCAGGGCGAGGCCGAACAGGATGCCTCCCGTCGAGACGCCGGCTGCCTGGATGATGGCGACGAGCAAGCCGCCGACGGTCATGAAGCCGGCGTTGACGATGCTGACCGCGGCGACGACCCGAGCGCGGCGCGCCTCGGGCGACCAGGCCTGCACGGCGGCAAAGGTCGGCACCACAAGGAAGGCGCTGGAGATGGCCATGCCGGCGAGGTCGATCGCAACACGGATCGTGTTTGGCCCGGCCAAGAAGAGGCCAAGGGTGCCGGACCTGGGTGAAGGCTGCATGCTCCAGATGGTCCATGCGAGGTCGAGGCCGAACAGCGCCAGCAGCGCCGTGCCGACCGGTGCGGGCAAAAGCACGATGCGTCCCTGCGACATCCACGCGGCGATTGCCGAGCCAATGGCGATCGAGATAGCGAACACCGCGAGATAGGCGGTGACCGCGATCTCGCCACCGCCGAGCTGATCCTTGACCAGCGTCGGCAGGATCGAAAGCACAATGGCGCCGATCAGCCAGAACCAGGACGTCATCAGGCCGGCGCGCCAGATCCGTGAGTCCGTGCGCAATTCGCTGACCTGGCGCCAGGTCGAGCGAAAGACATTCCTGTCGATGACGAGGTCGGGCGCCGCGGAGCCGGTTGAAGGGATGTAGCGGCTGACGGCCCAGCAGCCGGCGGCGAGGATCATCATGATCGGCCCGAAGACCGAGACGCCGATGCCATCGGCCGAGACGACGCCCCCGGCGATGGTGCCGCCGAGGATGGCCGCGAAAGTCGCCGACTCGATCCAGGCGTTGGCGCCCGGCAATTCCTTGCGTTCGAGGTGATCCGGCAGGATCCCGTATTTGATCGGCCCGAACAGCGCCGAGATGATGCCGAACATCAACAGCGCGGTCATCAGCACGGGGATGGAGGACAGCGCGATGCCGACGACCGCCACGGCAGCGGCGCCGATCTCGGCAAATTTCAGCCGGCGGGCGATGAGCGCCTTGTCGAAGCGATCGGCGATCTCGCCGCCCAGCGCCGACAGGAGCAGGAATGGAGCCATGAACACGGCGCCGGCCAAAGTGACCAGCGAGGCAGCCTGATCGGCGGCAAGTGTAAAGAGGATCAGGAACACCAGCGTGTTCTTGAGGAAATTGTCGTTGAAGGCGGACAGGAACTGCGTCCAGAAAAGTGGCGCGAAGCGCCGCGAAAGCATGAGATGCGTGTTCATGGCGATTTCCATCTGGCGAGACCTATCCGGCACTGTGCCGACGACCCCGCGGGTTGCGTGCGCTGTTTCAATCGCAGAGATATCAATGAGCTGGTTAACTTCCTTACTACCTGTGACCTTCTCCAGTGCTCAGGAGTTGGCCCGTCCAACCCCACCGCGATGGGGGCGAGTGTCGTCCTCCGAACTTAGGTGAACGCTGTTCATTTCCATAAGCTATCACTTTTTGAACAATGTTCAATCAGAAAAATGAACGATGTTCACAAATACGTGAATCGTCATCAAGATGGGAACTGTCTTGCCCCTTGTCATAGACGCCCCGTTGTGGCCGCTTAGAAAGACGCGCCGACCAAGCAGTAACATTGGGCTGATGACGCGTTCGGTGTTCGACATGTTTACAGATGCAGCATGCTGAAGGGGACCGGTGCATCCGCATTAACGTTAAATTCACTATGGATTTGTTCTGACTGCGCAATTAACCGAAGAATTTCCCACAATTGTGCTGGGGCATATCCATGGGAAAATTCGCGGCTCAGCTTCAGAATTTCTTGCGGCTGCTCTGCCATCCGCTGGTGCTGGTTGCGGTCAGCCTTGCCGGCCTTTTCGGCGCCGGCAGGGTCGAGCATGAATGGCTGTCGGTACCGTTCTCGCTGGCGCTGGTGGCGGTCGTCGCGGGGATCCTGTTCCTGGTAACCGCACGCTTCGCCTTCTCCGTCTATCTCGCCTGGACGATCGTTGGCGTGCTGACGCTGATTTCAGCGATCAAGTTTCGCATGAAAGGCTTTTCGCTGCACTTCTACGACACGGTTTTCGTCGCCAGGGATCCGGAAGTGTATCGGTTCCTCGTCGGCTCCTACCTCCATCTCATCGTGCCTGTGGCGGCAGCGCTGACGCTTGGCGTCGCCGCGGCGATCCTGATCTTCCGCGTCGACCGGAAGCGTGGTTGGCCGTTATCGCTACGCGCCGTGATGCTGGCCGTGCTCGTCCCCCTGGTGCCGCTGACCTTTCCGGCCGAGGCGTCGAAGGACCGCTATTTCTATTACATGCAGGGCCGGCACATGTCGGCCTTCTTTGTCTCGCTCCTGGATCTGCGTAACCTGGTCGTCGAACCAGCTTTCGAACAGCGGCTGCAGGTCGTCATCGCGCAGCCGCCCTTCGCCGATACGATCGATTGCGGCGACAGGGCAGCGCTTCCCGATATCTTCTTCGTGCTCAGCGAAAGCCAATCCGATCCGGCCAATTTCCCCCAAGTCGGCAGGGGCGCGGGATTTCTACAGCGCTTCGCACCCAAGGCCGGCGCGCCGCACCCGATGCAGGTCGAGACGTTCGGCGGCGGTACCTGGATCACCAATCTGTCGCTGATGACCGGTCTTTCGGCGACCGATTTCGGCTGGCGCAGCCCCTATCTGACGATCACGCTGCAGGACAAGGTCGCCGGCGCCCTGCCGGAGGTTTTGGCGCGATGCGGCTACCGCACCGCCGTCATGACGCCGATGGATTTTACCTTCGTCAATGAAGGGCCGTTCCTGAAATCGATCGGCTTCGAGACAGTGCTCGACATCAAGGAAATCGCAGCGCCCTTCTACCACCTGCGCGACAGCTTCTACTATCACGCGGCCGAGGCATTCATCGCAAAGCACCGCAGGGAAGATGGCCGGCCCCTGTTCCTCGAGATCCAGACCATGTTCCCGCACTCTCCTTACGAAGGGCGAATGGAACCGGACCTGAAGGTGGAAGGCGAGCCTTTCTCCGATGATGACCAGGCTGGCGAATATCTGCGCCGGATGGCAATCGCGCGCGGCGATTTCGGGCAGTTCCTCGAGCGCCGGGAAGCGGAGGCCGGGAAACGCGGCGCCGTGGTGCTCGAATTCGGCGATCATCAATCGTCGGCGACAAAGCCGTTCGTCGATGCCATTGCCGGCGACGACGCACTGGCAAGACCGCAGTCACTTGCCTACCGCACCTTCTATACGCTCTCGATCTTCAACCACCCGCTGCGCCATTCGATGCCCGATACGATGCCGCTCGATGTCGGGTTCCTCGGCGCCAGCCTGCTCGACGCGGCCGGTCTGCCAATGTCGCCCATGATGGTCGACCTCGTGCGCCTGCGCGACCGTTGCGGCGGCAGGTTCCATGGCTGCCAGGACCGGGCGGAGGTCGATGCACATCTGCGGCGGCGCGTTGATTCTGGGTTGCTGCATCTCTTCCCGCAGGCGGCGCCGCTTCACAGCCTCGCCGCACCACTCCAGTCGGCGGAGGCCAACCGCTGAAGTCTCAGGTGATGGGTCTTGACCCCAGCGTCGCCACGGTCTTCAGCGCGCCGTCGAGCATGTCGCCCTTCTCGTCCTTCAGCGCCGCCTCGCGCAGGCGGCGGATCCAGTCGGCGGCGTCGTCCCTGCCCTCGAGCAGATCAAGCGCCGACAGCACGCGGTCGAATTTCGACTGGGCGCGCACATGCGTGTCGCTGTAGCCCTTGATCAGCCGGCGGCAATTGAGGATTTCGACGGCAAGCGCGTAATCCGCCGGCACGTAGCCAAGCGCCAGCGTATACCAGCGGTCGAGATGCGCGACCTCGACCTTGTGGCGCAGCAGGCCGCGGCGCCAGCGGCGCAGGCCGCCGATGAACCACAAAGCGGCGAAGCCGGCGAAGCTGTCGGTGCGGATGCGGCGGCCCCGGTTGATGCGGCGGTCGAGGAAGGCTGCCAATTTCGGCCGGTCCTCGATGTAGCTGCCCAGCCTCGCCGGCAGCGTGCCGCAGAACTCCTCGATGCGCGGATGGAAGTACTCGGTCACTTGCAGGACCGAACCGTCCTTGACGCCAACCTCCTTGCGCACCCGCCTATCGCGGGTCGAGCGCGTCTTCAAATCGGCGACGCGGATCATGTCGTCATAGCACATGGCGTTGGCCAGATGCTTGGCGGCCGCGATTGACAGCGCATGGGTTGGATCCACGCTGTCAATCGCGACGGCCTTGTCCAGCCGGTCGAGATATTCGCGCCCATAGGCGATGTCCTGATAGTCGACGACCTTTCTCAGGCCCCTGAGCGCCATGTCGCGCACCGCCACCGGCAGCAGATCGATGCGAGCGGCAAGCGCCTGCCATCCCTGCAACAGGTTTCGCGGGCCACTCACATGTCCCGCACCCAAGGCAGATTCGACAATCGCCGTCTCCGTCGGGTTCGCCGCCGGCGCCGCCGTGCCGCGCGCACGATCATACGCGGCCGCGAAAGCGGCGAGGCTGGCCTTGACGCCACGGCCGCCGGTGCCAATCGCCTGCTCGTAGCTTTCACGGGTAAACGGCAGCGCGTCGGAGCCGGCCAGCGCGCCAAGCAGGCTGGCCGAGATCATCGAGCCGTTGTCGGCGGCGATCTTTTCCATGTCGAATGCGATGAAGCGCTTCGATGTGGCCTCGGCCGTGGCGTGGACTTTGGACGACGAAGCGCGGCCATCACCCGGTTCGATCTTTTCCGACACGGCCGCGATGCGGTGCGAGGAAGCGATCAGCGTCGTGCGGTTGGGGGTGACGAAGCCCCTGATGATGGCTCGGCCGGCTTCCATCAATTCGGCGGCGATCAGGATATCGACATCGCCCTGCGAGGGCGACAGCGCGAAGACCGGCAGGCGGCCGGTGTCGCGGGCCATTTCGATATAGTAGATGGTGGCGCCGGTGCGCTGCGCGACGCCGGCGACCGAGGTCGATTGCGCGACAAAGCCATTGCGCTCGGCGACGTCGGTGATCCAGTCGGCGAGCACGCCGCCGCCCTGGCCGCCGACGGCCAGAACGGCGAGCTTGATCACCGGCTCATCGGCAGCACCGGACCGGGGGCGCGAGGAAGGAACAGGATCAAGCATCGGCGAATATCAGGCGCCGGCCTTCGCGCCGCCTCTGCAGAAAGCCGATCGTCGCGCGACGCGCCGTCTCCAGGAAGCGGTCCCAGCGGCTTGGATTGTGCACGACGTCGGCGCGGTAGAAGGACGGGCACAGCACCGCGGCATCGGCGACCTCGCCGCAATTGCCGCAGCCGACGCAGTTCTGGTCGATCGACGCGACCGGATCGTCGCGCAACGGATCGTCGAGCGACTTGACCGACAGCGATGGGCAGCCGGAGAGCCGCATGCAAGCATGGTCGCCGGTGCAGATGTCCTCGTCGACGCCAAATTTCGGCTTGACGACACGCTCGCCGCCTTTGATCGCCTTGTCGACCATCGGCTTTTCGCGGCGCTGGCGATTGAGCATGCATTCCGACGAAGCAACGATGACTTTTGGCCCCTTCTCGTCCGTTGTCAGCGCCTCGCGCAGCGTGTCCTGCACCTTGCCGACATCGTAGGTGCGGTCGACATGGCGCAGCCATTTTACGCCCATGCCTTTCACCGCCTCGGCGATCGGATGCTTGGTCGACTTGGTCTTGTTGCCGGCGCGCGACGACAGGATATCCTGCCCGCCAGTGGCGGCCGAGTAAAAATTATCGACGATGACGATGACGCCATCATTCTTGTTGAACACCGCATTGCCGATCGATGAGGTCAGGCCGTTGTGCCAGAAGCCGCCGTCGCCGACGAAGGAGATCGAGCGGCGCTTGGCATCAGGCGCGTTGAACGCCGAGGCCGAGGCTGGTCCGAGCCCGTAGCCCATGGTGGTGGCGCCGAGTTCGAAGGGCGGCATGATCGAGAACAGATGGCAGCCGATATCGGAAGCGATGTGATGTTTGCCGAGCTCCTGCTCGACCAGCTTGGTCGCGGCGAAGATCGGCCGCTCCGGGCAACCGATGCAGAAACCGGGCGGTCGTCCTGGAACGACATTGATCAGGTCCGCCGTGTCGACGCCGTCGCCGACCTTGTTGGGTGCGCGCACTTCGCCCGGCAGCAGATGCGGGGCCTCGGCGCGCAGGAAGGCGCCGATACCGTCGAGCATGACCTGGCCGGTATATTCCCCAGCCATCGGCAGGTGCTCCTTGCCGACCAGCCTGGTGCCGCGCCCGGCCTTGTGCAGCATCGCGGCAAAAGCCTGCTCGATATAATTGGGCTGGCCCTCCTCGACGACGAGCACCGCCTGCTTGCCTTCGCAGAAGACCAGGAATTCGTCGTCGATCAGGGGATAGACGGCGTTGAGCACATAGAGCGGCACGTCGGTCTCGCCATAGGTGTCGGCAAGGCCGAGCCGCTGCAGCGCACGAATGACTGAATTGTACATGCCGCCCTGCATGACGATGCCGACGGAGCCATGGTCCGAGCCGAAGAACTCGTTGATCTTGTTCCTGGCGATGAAATCCACCGCCGCCGGCCAGCGCTTTTGCACTTTCTCCTTTTCGTGCAGGAAGGAGGCAGGCGGCAGCACGATACGGCCGGTGTCGCGGCGCGGTGTTTCGAGCGCATCGGCGACCGTCATCGGCGGACGCTTGTTGTCCTTGGCGATGAAATGGCCATGCACGTGGCAGCAGCGGATGCGCACCTGCAGCATGACCGGTGTGTTGGAGATTTCCGACAGTCCGAAGCCATCCTCCACCGCCTTGACGATGGACGGCAGGTTGGGACGCGGATCGAGCAGCCAGACCTGGCTCTTCATGGCGAAGGCATGGCTGCGCTCCTGCATGATCGAGGAGCCCTCGCCATAATCCTCGCCGACGATGATCAGCGCTCCGCCGGTGACGCCGCCGGACGCGAGGTTGGCCAGCGCGTCTGAAGCCACATTGGTGCCGACGGTCGACTTGAACGTCGCCGCGCCCCGGATCGGGTAATGCACCGAAGCGGCGAGCATGGCGGTGGCGGTGGCTTCCGAGGCGCTGGCCTCGAAATGCACGCCGAGTTCGCCCAGAATGTCCTGCGCGTCGGCCAGCACGTCCATCAGATGGCTGATCGGCGCGCCCTGGTAGCCGCCGACATAGCCGACGCCGCACTGCAGCAGCGCCTTGGTGATGGCGAGGATGCCCTCGCCGGCGAATTCCTCGCCGGCGCCAAGCCTCAGTTTTTCGACTTCCTTGGCAAAAGACCGTTCGGCCATGTCTGCCTCCTTCCGTTGCCGCCGACAGCTGGCGGCGCCTAGATGTCGTGCTTGCGAATGTTTTTGAGCATCTTCAAAAGCGTTGCGATGAGTGCTGCATATTCGGCGTCGTCGATATCGTCGAACATCGCCTCGAAGGCGTCATGCATGGCCGGCCAGGCGCGGGTGAACTCGGCGCGGCCGTCGTCGGTCAGGAACACGTGGCGGATGCGGCTGTCGGTGACGCCTTGCTCGCGCCGCACGAAGCCTTGCCCCTCCAGCGTGTCCAGCGTGCGGCTCAGGGTAGACTGCTCGATGACCGTATAGACCGAGAGGTCGTTGACGGTGACGCCGTCGGTGACCGAGAGCACCGCCAGCGTGCGCACCTGCGAAATGGTCAGGCCCTGCTTGCGGAAATCGTCGCGCAAGGTGGCGTTGTAGCGGCCCATGATGCGGTTCATCAGATAGGGCGCGAATTGCTGCAGGCCGATCTGGCCGAGGGTGGAAATGCGCTGGCGTTTTTCGACGACCTTCTGTTCCATCACAGCCTCCCTGCCAGCAGGAAGCCGGAGCCACCGCCGAGGCCCGCACCGGGATGGGTCGAGGCGCCGATATGGTAGAGGCCCTTGACGCCGGTCTGATGGTTGCGGCTGGTCTTGAACGGCCGCCACAGGAACGACTGGTCGACAACAGAGGAGCCGCCGTAAGGGTCGCCGCCGACCAGGTTGATGTTCATCGCTTCGAGATCGGCCGGCGAATAGGCGCGGCGCGCGATCACGCTGTCCTTGAAGCCGTCGATATGGCCGGCGAGTATCGCTTCAGCGCGATCGGCATAGGCCTCGCGCAGCGCCTCGGTCCATAGTCCGTCGGCAGGCGCATCGAGCTTGCCGGCGGCGTCGCCCTTGATGTAACGGGGCGCCTCGGGGAGTTGCAGCCACAGGATCGCCTGGCCTTCCGGACAGCGTGATGGGTCGAGCGCGTGCGGCTGGCCGACGCAGATGGTCGGCACCTCCGGCAGCATGCCGCGCGCCGCCTCGTTGCAGGCTTTCGAAACGCCATCCAGTCCGGGCGTCAGATGCAGCAGCGCCACCTTGTCGAGGCCCTCGCCGCGCCAGGACGGCGGCTTGGTCAGCGCGTAATGGATCTGAAAATTGCCCTTGCCATAGCGGTATTTCCTCGTCGCTTCGACGTCGTCCTTCGAAGCGTCTTTGCCGAGCAGACGGCCGTAAAGCTGCGTCGGCGTGACCGAGCAGATGACGCTCTTGTTCGCTGTGATCGTTTCGCCCGACGCCAGCCGCACACCGGCTGCGCGGCCACCCGCCTGGACGACCGAAGCGACGTCGGCGCCGGTGCGGATGTCGCCGCCGCGTTCCCTGATCAGCGCTTCGAAGGCGGCAAGCAGGTTCTTCGCCCCGCCCTTGACGATCGGCGCACCGGCAGCCTCCAGCGCGAAGGCGATCACCTTGGCGATCTGGCCGGAAAACGCATCTTCCGGGCCAAGCCCGGCATGCAGCACCCAGGGCGCCCAGAGCGCCCGAATGGTTTCGGACTGGTAGCTGCTTTCCAGCCAGCCGCGCGCCGGCACCAGCGCTTCGCCAAGAAAGGCGGCTAGGCCGCGCGGACCACGCCGCCAGGTATCGCCGGCCAGCAGCTTCGCCGTCGGGTACGACCAAAGCGCGCCGCCGAGCAGACCGAACAGCAGGCCGGCATTGCGCTCGATGCCGCCGACATCTTCCGCATGCCGGTCACCGTCGCCGGCCGCGATCGCGTTCAGCGCAGCGACATTGGCGGCGCGGCCGGTGCTGAGCACGGCATGGCTGCCGTCAGGCATGAGCACGCCGGTCGGCGTGCCGGTGTGGCAGAACTCCAGCCCGTGCCGGGCGAGGTCGCCGCCCAATGCTGCAAAGGCCGGCGAGGTGATGAACAGCACGAAGGTGGTCGCCATCACGTCGTGGACGAAGCCCGGCGCGGTGATCTCCTCGGTGCGCATGCAACCGCCGATACGGTCGTTGCGCTCCAGAACGAGCACCTTGGCGCCCTTGCCGCCGAGCATCGCCGCGCAGACCAGCGCGTTGATGCCGCTGCCGACGATGATGTGATCGGGGGCGGTCATCGAGGGGTGCTCCCCCGCTTTGGTGGATGATGTTCAATTGCGCGCGGTAGCGTTCCTTGGCGTAGAGCGGCAACCTCACGAGGTCGCCGCGCCCACTTCGTCATCGCGGTACCGTTTGCAGCCATGATCTTCTCCCGAAGACCGCCTCGCTCTATTTCCCCGGCACCAGCGCCAGCGCGCGGATCGGGCTGCCGGTGCCGTGCTCGATCTTGAGCGGCGCCGCGATCAGGATGGCGCCTTTCGGCGGCAGCTGGTCGAGATTGCAGAGGCTGGCGAGGCCATAGCGGTTAGCCTTGTGCATCAGCGTGTGCGCCGGGAATGGCGGCTCCATGCCGCCGGCCTTGCCGGCATCGGTGCCGATCGTCTCCGAGCCCCAGCCCTTGATGTCCTTGCTGATCAGGAACTGGATTGCTTCCGCCGTCGGGCCGGGCGTATGCGGGCCGGTCTCGTTGGCGTTGAGGAACTCGGCTTCCGAGCCGTTGCGCTTGTACCAGTCGGTGCGCATCACCACCCACTCGCCGGCATTGATCGCTCCATGCTTGGCCTCCCAGGCCTTGATGTGGTCGACGGTGAGCAGGAAATCGTGATCGGCGGCGGCCTCTTTCGAACAGTCGATGACATTCACCGGCCCGATGAAATTCTGCGCCGGAATGGTATCGGTGGCGCCGTCCGGATAATCCTTGCCGCTGATCCAATGCTGCGGCGCGTCGAAATGCGTGCCGGAATGCTCGCCGAGCTTCAGCCAGTTCCACGCCCACCATGGACCGTTCTTGTCATAGCGGGAGATCGAGTGGATCTCGACCTTCGGCGTGTCGACGGCAAGCTCCGGCGGCAGCTTGATCAGCGGTGTGTCGGGCCCGAGCGGCGCCGTCAGGTCGACCACCTTAATGGCGCCGGAAAGAAGCTGGCCGGCAACTTCGCCGAGGAGTTTCTGGGTATCCATGGTCTCTGTTCCCTCTTGTCTGACATGATCAAGGCTCGTCTCGGCCCTTAATATCCTACTAGACGAAAACATATGCATCTGCAATTATCTTTAAGCATAAAGGAAATGGGAACGGGGCGTGAGCGAGTTCGACGCCATCTTTGTCGGGGCGGGCCACAACACTCTGGCATGCGCCGCGCATCTGGCGCTCAAGGGCTGGAAAACCGGGGTTTTCGAGCGCAATACAACAATCGGTGGAGCCGTCCAGACCCGCGAATTCACGCTTCCGGGCTTCCGCCACGATTTCGGCGCGATGAATCTGAGCCTGTTCGCCGGCTCCGCCTTCCACCGGAAATATGCAAATGAATTGAAAGCGCAGGGGCTGGAATTCGCGCCGGTCGCCGATTGTTTCGCCAGCGCGTTCCCGGATGGACGCTGGTTCGGTGTCAGCAACGGCCTGGAAAAGACCGCCAGCCGCATGGCGGCCTTCTCAGCCGCCGATGCCGCGACGTGGCGAGGGCTGGTTGCTGGCTTCCCCGCCGAAGCCGAGCATTTGTTCAAGCTGCTGGGCTCGCCGATGAGCGCCCGGGCGCTTGCAAGCACCGCCTGGAATCTGTGGCGCAAAAAAGGTGTTTCCGGCGCGCTCGACACCGGCCGGCTGTTGCTGTCGTCGCCGCGTGCCTGGCTGGAGGAAAATTTCGAGTCTCCACACATCAGGGCGACGCTCGCCACCTGGGGCATGCATCTCGACTTCGCGCCCGACATCGCCGGCGGCGCGGTGTTCCCCTATCTGGAATCGATGGCCAACCAGAGTTTTGGCATGGTGCTGGGCAAGGGTGGCGCCGACACGATCATCCGGGCGCTGGCCGGCATTGTCACATCGGCCGGCGGCAGGATCGTCACCGGCGCCGATGTCGCCGAGATAACCGTCTCCGGTGGCAAGGCGACCGGTGTGCGGCTTGCTTCCGGCGAGACGCATACGGCCACCAAGGCGGTGATTGCCGGCGTCACGCCCAAGGCGCTGGCCGGCAAGTTGCTGCCGGTCGGTTCGGGCGACGCCGGCTTCGACATGGCGATGCAAAAATTCCGCCATGCGCCGGGCACGATGATGATCCACCTGGCGCTGGACGACCTGCCGGACTGGCGCGCCGGGGCAGAGCTTCGACAGTTCGCCTATGTGCATCTGGCGCCATCGCTCGAGCAGATGTCGCGCACCTATCAGCAGGCGATGGCGGGCGTGCTGCCGGACGAGCCGGTGCTGGTCGTCGGCCAACCGACGGCGGTCGATCCGTCGCGCGCGCCTCAAGGCAAACATGTTCTGTGGGTGCAGGTGCGCATGCTGCCCGCCGAAATCGCGGGCGACGCCTCGGCCAGGATCGCACCAGCGCATTGGGACCAGGTCAAGGAGGCCTATGCCGACCGCGTGCTCGACATCATCGAGACCTACGCACCTAGGCTGCGTGCGAAGATCCTCGGCCGCGCCGTGTTTTCGCCGATCGACCTCGAGCGCGAGAACCCGAACCTCGTCGGCGGCGACCAGGTCTGCGGCAGCCATCATCTGGCGCAGAACTTCTTGTTCCGTCCGGCGCGCGGCTATGCCGGCTGGGACACGCCGATCAGCAATCTGCATCTCACCGGCGCCGCGACATGGCCCGGTGCCGGCACGGGTGCCGCCTCGGGCTTCATGCTCGCGCAACAGCTTGGCGGGAGGTAGGCCAGACGATTTCATGAAGGCGACGAGAGGCAAGCGCTGCTGCCGACGAAGCCCGAACCAATGACCGGACGAAGCCGCGCAAAAGACAAATAAACCAACAAGGGGAACGACCATGACAATCAACAGACGCGAATTACTGGGATACAGTGCCGCGGCACTTGGTGTGGCCGCTGTCGGCCTGCCCAAGATGGCCAATGCCGCCGCCGGCGAGTTGACCATCGCCTATAATGTCAACCTGCCGTCCTGGGACCCGACCACCGGACCGTCGGCCGTCAACCCGACCATCCAGGGCCTCTACCAGTCGGTGTTCGACCAGTTCATCCCGCAGAAGCCGGACCTGTCCTTCGCGCCGGGCCTGCTCACCGAATGGGGCTGGAACGAGGACCGCACCAAGATCATGATGACGGTGCGCGAGGGTGTAACCTGGCATGACGGCTCGCCGTTCACGCCCGAGGACGTGGTCTGGTCGTTGCAGCGGGCGGGCGATGAAAAGACCGGCAACCCGATCCAGTTCGTGTGGAAGAACGTCAACAATTTCAAGATCGACGGCAACAAGATCACGGGCGATGTCGTGCAGTTCGACCCGGTCTATTTCAAATGGATGTCGTTCCTCACCGGCTACATCATGCCGAAGGCCTATTACGAGAAGGTCGGTGCCGAAGGTTTCGAGAAGGCTCCGATCGGAACCGGCCCCTACATGGTCGAGAAGTTCGAACGCAACGCCTTCCTGCGGCTCAAGGCCAATCCGAAATACTGGGGCGGCAAGCCGGCATTCGAGAACGTGACGATCAAATTCGTCACCGACGCGGCGAGCCGTGTCGCCGAGATCGAATCCGGTTCCTCGCAGGTGACGCTCGAAATCCCCTATGAAGAGTACGACCGGCTGATCGCCAAGGACGGGCTTGCCGGGTCGATCAAGAATGTTTCCGACATCGGCATGATCTTCTTCAACGACATCGAAGCGATGCTGGACAAGAACGTGCGCCAGGCGGCCGTCATGGCGGTCGACAAGGAGCTTCTGGTCAAGCGGCTGCTGCGCGGCTATGGCCAGCCGCTCGCCACGCTGGAAACGCCGGAATACGCGGCCTACGATGCCTCGATCAAGGTCGAGCACAATCCGGAAAAGGCCAAGGAACTGCTGGCCGCGTCCGGCTACTCGCCGGAGAAGCCGGTCAAGTTCACCATCCAGACGACCAAGGGCTTCAAGCCCAAGGACTATGAAATGATCCAGGCGATCGTCGGCATGTGGCGCAAGGTCGGCATCGAGGCCACGATCGAGGTCTACGAGATCGCCAAGCACTACGAACTGCGCGCCGCCGACAAGCTGGCGCCGGCGGCCTTCTACAACTGGGGCAATGCCATCGGCGACCCAACCACCTCGACCGGTTTCGCCATGTATGGGCCGAGCCCGCACTCGGTGTGGGACAGCCAGGACCTGATCGACATGATCAACCCGCTGTGGGGCGAGAAGGACGAGGCTAAGCGCATCGCCGGCTGGAAGGCGGTGGACAAATACATCGCCGAGCAGGCCTATGTGCTGCCGCTGATGCAGTATGCGCAGCCGATCGTGCACGCGAAGGGCGTCAACGTCGTCCAGCACGTGTCCGGCGCGCTGCTGCCGGCCCTGATGACCCCGGCCTGATACCCGCCTGGGCTTGCCGCGCGCCGTCCGTAGCGACGGCGCGCATCTTCTATCGGCATATGAGCCTGCGGGCTCCTGCAAAGATTTACATGCTCCTGCAACGATTCCTGATCCGTCTGCTGACGATGCTGATCACGCTGTTCGGCGTGGCCGTCGTCGTATTCGTGGTCATCCGCGTCGCGCCCGGCGATCCGATCGCCATGATGCTGCCGCCTGGCGCCACCAATGACGACATCGCCCGTCTGCGTGCACTCTATGGGCTCGACAAGACGATCGTACAGCAGTTCTTCATCTGGCTGTCCGGCGTCGTCAAAGGCGATTTCGGCACCTCGATCTCGCTGCGGCAAGACGTGCTTGGCCTCGTCTTCAACCGGCTGCCGGCAACGCTGGAGCTTGCCATCGTCGCGCTCATCATGGCGGTGGCGATCGGCGGCACGACGGCGATCCTGGGCGCGCGCGAGCGCGGCACGGCGGTCGAGGCCGGCATCGACATCGCCAGCGGTGCCGCGCTTTCCATCCCCGATTTTCTCTGGGGCCTGGTGCTGATCCTGTTGTTCGGCGTGCTGGTGCCGATCTTCGACATTTCCGGCCGCGTGTCGCCGCAGCTCGACCTGCCCTTCGTCACCCAGTTCTACTTCTTCGAGAGCCTGCTTCGGCTGCGCTTCGATCTCACCTGGGACCTCTTGAAGCACATGCTGATGCCAGCCGTGGCGCTGGCGCTGCCGCTCGCGGCCATCATCGCGCAGCTACTGAAGCAGTCGCTGAAGGAAGTGCTCGACCTCGACTATGTCGTGCTGGCGCGGGTCAAGGGGTTTTCGGAAACGCAGGTCATCTTGCGCGAGGCGCTGAAGAACGCCGCCTTGCCGACACTGACGCTCATCGGCGTGCAGTTCACCTTCCTCATCGGCGGCACCGTCATCGTCGAGCGGCTGTTCTCCTATGAGGGCCTCGGCAACATGGCGATCGACGCCGTCATCAACCGCGACCTGCCGCTGATCCAGGGCATCGTGCTGGTCTTCGCGCTGCTGTTCGTGCTGATCAATCTCGCGGTGGACATGATGTATGCGCTGCTCAATCCGAGGCTGCGCCATGGATGAGGCACGCATCATCAGGCACGGATCGAGCCCGAGGCTGTGGCTCGCCGGCGGCTGGCTGCTGCTGGCGCTGCTGGCCGCGATCTTGGCGCCGCTGGTGGCGCCGCAGGATCCGCTGGCGCAGGATTTGATGCTGGAGCGTCTGCCGCCGTTCTGGCTCGATGGCGCCGAGCCCGGCTATTGGCTGGGCACCGACAGTCTCGGCCGCGACCTGCTCTCCCGGCTGATTTTCGGCGGCCGCATCGCCTTCATCGTTGCTTTCGCGGCGGCCATCGCCGCCTGCGTGGTCGGCTCCACATTAGGGCTGGTCGCGGGCTATTTCGGCGGCTGGGCGGACCGCATCATCTCGCGCATCGTCGACATCTGGATGGCCTTCCCGCCGGTGCTGTTCGCCATCCTCCTGGTCGCCGTGCTCGGCACCGGCTTGAGCTCCGTCATCCTCGCCATCGCCATCATCGACTGGACGCGTTTTTGCCGGGTCATTCGCGCCGAGGCAATGGGCCAGTCACGCATGGACTATGTCGAGAATGCCCGTATCGCCGGCTATGGCCGCTTCGGCATCATGCTGCGCGAAGTGCTGCCCAATGTGGTGCCGTCGATCGTGGCGCTGCTGTCGCTGGAGATGGGCATCGCCGTCATCGTCGAGGCGATCCTGTCCTTCGTCAACCTGTCGATCTCGACCGACGACCCGACCTGGGGCGGCATCATCGCCGAGGGCCGGCTGTCGATCCATCAGGCCTGGTGGGTGCTGGTCTTCCCGCTGATCACGCTGATCCTCACCGTGCTCTCTTTCAGCCAGTTCGGCGAAGCGCTGAAGACGCGTTTCGACCCGGTGCTGCGATGAGCGCCTGTCTAGACATCGCCAACCTCAGCGCCGTGCTGGCCAACGGCCAGCGCGTGCTGCGCTCGGTATCGCTCTCGGTACAACCCGGTGAAGTGCGCGCGCTTGTCGGCGAAAGCGGCGCCGGCAAGACGATGATCGGCAAGGCGGTGCTTGGCGTGTTGCCATCGAGCGTGCGCATCGTCGAAGGCGATATGAGACTCGAGGGCGAAGACCTCGGCAAACTCCCGCCAAAAGCGCGGCGCACGCTGATCGGCGCGCGCACGGCGCTGATCCCGCAGGATCCGCTGACCGCGCTCAACCCCTCGCGGCGCATCGGCCCCCAGATGACCGACCGTCTGGTGCGCATCCTCGGCTGGAGCGGAGACAAGGCCGATCAACGTATCCGCCAGTTGCTTGATGAGGTGCAGATCCGCGACCCGGACCGTGTGCTGAAAAGCTATCCGCACGAATTGTCCGGCGGCATGCGCCAGCGCGTGCTGATTGCCGCCGCCTTTGCCGCCGAGCCACGGCTGATCGTCGCCGACGAGCCGACCACGGCCCTCGACGTCACCGTGCAAAAGCAGATCCTGCGGCTGATCGCGGCGTTGCAGCGCGAGCACGGCACGGCGATCCTTTTCGTGACTCACGATCTCGGCGTCGTCGCCAAGATCAGCCAGAAAGTGTCGGTGCTCTATGCGGGTATGGTGGTGGAAGAGGCCGAAACCGCGGCGCTGTTCGCGACACCTCGGCATCCCTACACCCGAGCACTGATGGCTGCGACGCCGCGCTATACCGATCCCTTCGCGTCGCTGAAACCGGTGGACGAGACGGTACTCGCCGGGCTCGCCGCCGAGATTGCTTCCGCCGACCAGGCCTGGGGGCGTCAGCATGGCTGAGCCGCTGTTCTCCGTGCGCGGGCTGAAGGTCGCGCTGCCCGACATGACGCGCAAGCCGCTGATCGGCCGTGCACCGCTGGCCGAGATCCTGACAGGCCTGGATTTCGACCTGCCCAAGGGGTCGGTGACAGGGATCGTCGGCGAATCCGGATCGGGCAAGTCGACGCTCGGCCGCGCTTTAGTGCGCCTTCTGGAGCCCAGCGTCGGCAGCGTCCGTTTCGAGGGCCGCGACATCACCCATCTGCCGGAAGCGGAACTGCGGCCACTGCGCCGCGACCTGCAGATGATCTTCCAGGATCCGATGTCGTCGCTCAACCCGCGCCGCACCATTGCCAGCATCATCGCCGCGCCGCTGAAGCAGAACGGGCTTGGCGACAATCTGAAATCCCGCGTCGCCGAGGCACTGCAACGCGTCGGCCTGCCGCAAAGCTTCGCCAGCCGCTATCGCCACGAATTGTCGGGTGGCCAGCGCCAGCGCGTCGGCATCGCCCGCGCGCTGGCGCTGTCGCCGAAATTCGTGCTGGCCGACGAGATCGTCTCCGGCCTCGACGTGTCGACGCAGGCGCAGATCCTCACCTTGCTGGAGAAGCTTGCAGCGGAGATGGGCCTGACGATCGCCTTCATTAGCCACGATCTGTCGGTCATCCGGCGGCTGTGCCGGCAGGTGATCGTCATGCGCGAAGGCAGCATCGTGGAAGCGAGCGCCACCGACGCGCTGTTCGACAATCCGCGGCAGAGCTACACGCGCGACCTGCTCGCCGCCATTCCGCTGCCGGAAATCGACGAGGGCTGGCTGGACATTCCTTCCGCCGGCAAAGCGCCGACATGAATGCTAACGCACGCCGAAAAGCGGGCCTCGGACGTGCGACTGGCCAATGACAAAGCCCCGCCAATGGAGGAGAAGCTGACATGAAGATGATAATCCGAAGTGCGACGCTCGCGGCCGCTATCCTCGGCAGCGCCGGCATGGCCTCGGCGAGCTCGATCCCCGGCATGCGCGGGCACGACCATACCGGCATCACGGTTCCCGACATGAAGCAGGCGGTCGACTTCTTCACCGAGGTCGTCGGCTGCAAGAAGGCGATGTCGTTCGGCCCGTTCGCCGACGACAAGGGCACCTTCATGCAGGACCTGCTCGGCGTCGATCCGAAGGCTGTCATCGAGCAGGTCACCATGGTGCGTTGCGGCTATGGATCGAACATCGAGCTGTTCAAATATACCGCGCCCGACCAGAAGGATCTGACACCGAAAAACAGCGACATTGGCGGCTTCCACATCGCCTTCTATGTCGACGATGTCGCCGCGGCCAAAGCCTATCTCGATGGCAAGGGCGTGAAGACCAGGATGGGGCCGCTGCCGGTCAAGGAAGGACCCGCCGCCGGCCAGACCATCCTCTATTTCCAGGCGCCGTGGGGACTGCAACTCGAGGCGATCAGCTATCCCTCGGGCATGGCCTATGAGAAGGATGCCGAGACCGTGCTGTGGAGCCCGAAGAATCCGGAGAAATGATCTCTCGCGGCGCGCTTGCAGGATGTCCCGGCAAGCGCGCCACCCACGCTCGCATAATCATTTCGATATAAAACTTTAAGCTTGAAATATCCTACCTCCGGCGCGATACTGAGGCATAGCAAGCGAAGAGGAGATCGCACGGATGAAGGTTGCGGTTCTCGGCGGCGGACCAGCCGGCCTCTACTTTGCCATTTCGATGAAGCTGAGGGACGCCGCGCACGACGTGACGGTTTTCGAGCGCAATCGCGCCGACGACACGTTCGGCTGGGGCGTGGTCCTGTCGGCCGAGACGCTCGACAATCTTGCTGAGAATGATCCGGTCAGCGCCGTCTGGATCAAGAAGCATTTTGCCTATTGGGACGACATCGCCGTCATCCATGACGGCGTGCGCACGGTCTCGTCGGGGCACGGCTTCTGCGGCATCGGCCGCAAGCGGCTGCTGGTCCTCTTGCAGCGCCGCGCGCGCGAACTCGGTGTCAAGCTGATGTTCGAAACCGACATCGCCGATCCCCGCCCTTATATGGAGACGCATGACCTGGTCGTCGCCGCCGACGGACTGAACTCAAGGGCGCGCAACACGTTCGTCGATATCTTCAAGCCCGACATCGACACCCGCAAATGCAAATTCGTCTGGCTCGGTACCAACCAGAAATTCGACGACGCCTTCACCTTCATCTTCGAGAAGACCGAGCATGGCTGGGTGTGGGCGCACGCCTACCAGTTCGACAGCGAGACCGCGACCTTCATCGTCGAATGCAGCGAACAGACCTGGGCCGCCTTCGGCTTCGGCGCGATGTCGCAGCAGGAGTCCATCGCGGTGTGCGAGCGCATCTTTGCCAAGCATCTTGGCGGCCACGCGCTGATGACCAACGCCAACCATATCCGGGGCTCGGCCTGGATCAACTTCCCGCGCGTGCTGTGCGAGCGCTGGTCCTACAAGAATCTGGCGCTGATGGGCGACGCGGCGGCCTCGGCGCATTTCTCGATCGGCTCCGGCACCAAACTGGCGCTGGAAAGCGCGGTGGCGCTGGCCGATTATGTCGAGATCGAACCGGACCTCGAGGCCGCCTTCCGTAAATATGAGGACGCCCGCCGCACCGAGGTGCTGAAGCTGCAGTCGGCGGCGCGCAATTCGCTGGAATGGTTCGAGGAGGTCGAGCGCTATCTCGGCCTCGATCCGGTGCAGTTCAACTATTCGCTTTTGACCCGCTCGCAACGGATCAGCCACGAGAATCTGCGACTGCGCGATGCCGAATGGCTGGGCGGCGCCGAAGAATGGTTTCAGCGCCAGGCGGGTGCCGGTGGCAACAGGCTGCGCCGGGCGCCGATGTTCGCGCCGTTCAAGCTGCGCGACATGCGGCTGCAAAACCGTGTCGTCGTCTCGCCGATGGCGCAGTACAAGGCCGTCGACGGCTGCCCGACCGACTGGCATTTCACCCATTACGCCGAGCGCGCCAAGGGCGGCGCCGGGCTCATCTATATCGAGATGACCTGCGTCAGCCCGGAAGGGCGCATCACGCCCGGCTGCCCCGGTTTCTACGCGCCCGAGCATGAGGTGGCGTGGAGGCGACTGGTCGACTTCGTCCATACCGAGACCGAAGCGAAGATCTGCGCGCAGATCGGCCATTCCGGCGCCAAGGGTTCGACCCGGCTCGGCTGGGAAGGAACAGACGTGCCGCTGGCATCAGGCAACTGGCCAGTCATGGCGGCATCCGCCGTGGCGTGGTCGCCGCAGAATCAAGTGCCGAAGGCGATGGACCGCCCCGACATGGACAGAGTGCGCGACGAGTTCGTGGCTTCGGCGCAGATGGCCGATCGCTGCGGCTTCGACATGTTGGAGATCCACGCCGCCCATGGCTATCTCCTGTCGTCCTTCATCACGCCGGTCACCAACCGCCGCACGGACGCCTATGGCGGTTCGCTGGAAAACCGCATGCGCTATCCCCTCGAGGTTTTCCACGCGGTGCGCGCCGCCTGGCCGGCGCACAAGCCGATCTCGATGCGTATTTCTGCCAATGACTGGGTCGGCATCGAAGGCGTGACACCCGCCGACGCGGTCGAGATCGCGCGGCTGTTGCATGAGGCCGGCGTCGACATTTGCGACGTCTCGGCAGGACAAACTTCGGTGCTGGCAAAGCCGGTCTATGGCCGCATGTTCCAGACGCCGTTTTCCGACCGCATCCGCAACGAGGTCGGCATGGCGACGATGGCGGTCGGCAACATCTACGAGCCGGACCATGTCAATTCGATCCTGATGGCCGGCCGCGCCGATCTGGTGGCGCTGGCACGGCCGCATCTCGCCGATCCCTACTGGACGCTGCATGCGGCGGTGACGCTCGGCGACCGTGGCGTCAAATGGCCGGATCCCTATCTGCCCGGCCGCGACCAGATCTACCGGCTGGCCGAGCGCGATGCGGCGGCGGGGCTGAAAGTATGAGTGTTTTTCGTTCGCCACGCTGCCCCTCATCCGCCTGCCGGCACCTTTCCGCAGCATGCAGGGGGGCGTCGCGCATGCATGATCTTGCACTGCGCTGGTCGACCCCCACTCCGTCTCGGCTTCGCCGATCCACCTCTCCCCCGATCGACGGGGGAGAGGAACGGCGCGCCCCCTCTGCCGCCAATGCTCGTCTCATGAGGCTCCCTTCCTTTCCCTCCGGAGGGGGGAAAGGTGGCGTTGCGAAGCAACGACGGATTGGGGGAACCACCTGGCAACCAAGCATCGAGCCAATCGCCAGTCCCAGAATGTCTGTGCATGCCATGGCTTCGATCTGGCGCAAGAGGCAGCGCCGACCTTCCAGGATTGCCACATGATCGCAGGCAAGCACGCACTGGTCACCGGCGGCGGCTCCGGCGTCGGCCGGGCCATCGCGCTCACCTTGGCTAGGGCTGGTGTCGATGTGACCATATGTGGGCGCCGCGAAGCTGAGCTCGCCAAGGTTGCCCGCGAAAACGGTCGCATCCATGGCATTGCCGCAGACGTCACCAATGAGGCGGCGATGGCGGCGCTCTACGCGCAAGCGGAGGCCGCGCGCGGGCCGTTCGATATCGTCGTCGCCAATGCCGGCATGGCCGGCAGCACGCCGGCGCACAAGATCCCGCTGGCCGACTGGCAGCGGACGCTCGACGTCAATCTGACCGGCGCCTTCCTGACGGTGAAACCGGCGCTGGCCGGCATGGCCGCGCGCAAGGCAGGCCGCATCGTGTTCATCGCCTCCACGGCAGGTCTGAAGGGCTACGCCTATGTCGCGCCCTACGTCGCGGCCAAGCATGGCGTCGTCGGCCTGATGCGGGCGCTGGCCGCCGAGACGGCGAAATCCGGTGTCACCGTCAACGCCGTGTGCCCAGGCTTCGTCGAGACCGACATGCTGGAGGAGTCCATCCAGCGCATCGTCGAAAAGACCGGCCGCTCGGCAGAACAGGCGCGGGCCAGTCTTGCCTCGACCAATCCGCAAGGCCGTTTCATCCAGCCCCGGGAAATTGCCGAAGCCGTGCTTTGGCTGTGTGGCGATGCGGCAGCGTCGATCACCGGACAGGCGATTTCGATCTCGGGAGGTGAAACATGATAGCCGGCCCCCTGCCCCTGCCATCGGGACCCGGCAAGGACCGGCTGCGCCTGTGGATCAGGCTGCTGCGCGCGTCGCGCACGATCGAGGCCGAACTGCGCGAGCGCCTGAAGAAGGAATTCGACACGACGTTGCCGCGTTTCGACGTCATGGCAGCACTTTACCGCGCGCCGGAGGGCATGCTGATGAGCGACCTGTCGCGCTTCCTGCTGGTGTCCAACGGCAATGTCACCGGTATTGTCGACCGGCTGGTTTCGGAAGGGCTGGTGGCGCGCGCGCGCCGCAATGGCGACCGCCGCACCTCGATGGTGCGGCTGACGGATGAGGGCTCCAAGTCCTTCGCCGTCATCGCTGCCGCTCACGAGGGCTGGGTCGGCGAATTGTTGGGCAAGGTCAGCGAGGAGGATGCGCGCCGGCTGACCGGCATGCTGACCTCGTTCCGCAGCAACTGGGAGGGACGCGAATGACCGCAATGGCCGGCCTCAAGCCGACGCATTTCCTGTGGGAGGTCGAGGGCAGGATCGCTAAAGTCCGGCTTGACCGGCCGGAGCGCAAGAACCCGCTGACCTTCGACAGCTATGCCGAGCTGCGCGACACGTTCCGCGATCTCGTCTATGCCAACGACGTCGACGCCGTGGTGTTCCTCTCCAATGGCGGCAATTTCTGCTCCGGCGGCGATGTCCACGACATTATCGGTCCGCTGGTCAAGATGGACATGAAGCAGCTCTTGGCCTTCACCCGCATGACCGGCGATTTCGTCAAGGCGATGCTGAATTGCGGCAAGCCGATCATCGCCGCGGTCGACGGCGTGGCGGTCGGCGCCGGCGCCATCATCGCCATGAGTTCGGATATCCGCATCGCCACGCCGGAAGCCAAGACGGCGTTTCTGTTCACCCGGGTCGGCCTTGCCGGCTGCGACATGGGCGCCTGCGCGATCCTGCCGCGCATCATCGGCCAGGGCCGCGCCGCCGAACTGCTCTACACCGGCCGAACCATGACAGCGACGGAAGGCGAGCGCTGGGGGTTCTATAACAGGCTGGTAGCGGCAGACGTACTTGAGGCCGACGCGCTCGACATGGCCGCCCGCATCGTCTCCGGCCCGACCTTCGCCCACGGCATCACCAAGACGCAGCTCAACCAGGAATGGTCGATGGGCCTCGATCAGGCGATCGAGGCGGAAGCACAGGCGCAGGCGATCTGCATGCAGACGCGCGATTTCGAACGGGCGTATCGGGCTTTCGTGGCCAAGGAAAAGCCGGTGTTCGAGGGGAATTGAGGATGGCTTGTTGCCTAGGCACCCCCCTCTGGCCTGCCGGCCATCTCCCCCGCAAGGGGGGAGATCAGATGTCACTCTGGCTTTCGCCAATTACCAGCTCTGAGGAAGGGGCGGCATCGGTGAAACCGCTAATCTCCCCCCTTGCGGGGGAGATGGCCGGCAGGCCAGAGGGGGGTGTGACGGAACGAGGCGTAACGGGAGATATCCATGCCTGACCGCTCCTTCCTCAACTGGCCCTTCTTCGAGAACCGCCACCGCGAACTCGCCGAGCGTCTCGAAACCTGGTGCCGACAAAACCTCCCTGTCCAGCACCATGACGTCGATGCCGCCTGCCGCGAGTTGGTGGCGAAGCTCGGCAGGGACGGCTGGCTGAAGCCGACGGCGCTCGATACGGACAACCCCGCACCACTCGACGTGCGCGCCCTGTGCATCACGCGCGAGACGCTGGCCCGCCACGATGGCCTCGCCGATTTCGCTTTCGCCATGCAAGGTCTCGGCACCGGCGCGCTCAGCCTGTTCGGCACGTCGGAGCAGCAGCAATGGCTTGCGAGGACACGCGCCGGCAAGGCGATATCAGCCTTCGCCCTATCGGAACCGCGTTCGGGATCTGATGTCGCCAACATGGAGATGGCGGCGACCCGTGACGGCGACAGCTATGTTCTCACGGGCGAAAAAACCTGGATATCGAATGGCGGCATTGCGGACATCTATGTCGTCTTCGCCCGCACCGGCGAGGCGCCCGGAGCCAAGGGGCTCTCTGCCTTCCTGGTGCCGGGCGATGCAAAGGGGCTCGGTATCGCCGAACGCCTGGAAGTGATCGCGCCGCATCCACTGGCGCGCTTGTCTTTCGACGGGGTGCGGTTGCCCGCCTCGGCCCTGATCGGCAAGCCTGGCGACGGTTTCCGCATCGCCATGTCGGTGCTCGACGTGTTCCGCTCGACGGTCGGCGCGGCGGCGCTCGGCTTTGCCCGCCGCGCGCTCGATGAAAGCATCAAACGCGTGGCCGAGCGCAAACTGTTCGGCGCGCCGATGGCCGAGTTGCAGATGGTGCAGGGGCACATCGCCGATATGGCGCTCGACGTCGATGCGGCGGCGCTACTGGTCTACCGGGCTGCGTGGACCAAGGACATGGGTGCGGCGCGGGTGACGCGCGAGGCGGCGATGGCCAAACTGTTCGCCACCGACAAGGCGCAGGAGGTGATCGACAAAGCGGTGCAGCTGCATGGCGGCGATGGTGTCCGCAAGGGCCATATCGTCGAGAGCCTGTATCGCGAGATCCGCGCGCTGCGAATCTACGAGGGCGCATCGGACGTGCAGAAGGTTGTGATCGCACGGCAAGTAATGGGCGCGGCCTGAACAGGTCGTGACCACGGACTGAAATGTTTTCGAGACGGATATTGCGGACCCGATATTGGACAGGCGGAGAGACGACATGCACGAGATCCTGCAGCCGGAAGGCTGGGCAAAACCGGTCGGCTACGCCAATGGCGTGGCCGCGCGCGGCAGGCTCGTCTTCGTCGGCGGACAGGTCGGCTGGAACGGGCAATGCCAGTTCGAGACCGACGATTTCGCCGGCCAGGTGCGGCAGACGCTTCAGAACATCGTCGCGGTGCTGGCCGAGGCCGGCGCGGAGCCACGGCACATCACCTCGATGACCTGGTATTTTACCGACAAGGCCGAATATCTCGGCAACCTCAAGGGGATCGGCGAGGCCTATCGCGAGGTGATCGGCCGGCATTTTCCAGCAATGGCCGCCATGCAGGTGGTGGCGCTGGTCGAGGACCGCGCCAAGGTGGAGATCCAGGCGACCGCCGTTATTCCGGAATAAACGCCCATCGCTTCGTCATCCTGGGGCGAAGCAAGGAGCGCAGCGACGCGGCGCAGACCCCAGGATCCATGCCGTGAAATCAAAGCGTTGCAGCGGTCCGGAATTCTGCTCCGCCGCACTCCGTGGCTAAGATCGCGGCATGGATCCCAGGGTCTCCGCGACGGAGCTTCGCTCCTGCTCCGCCCAGGGATGACGACGTTGAAATCCTGGCTAGGCCACCGATCATCCCCTTGGCATCGCTGCTACCCGCGAAGCCCGGCCTGCCTGAGCAACGGCAGTACGTGGTCGCAGAAATAGGGCAATTCCCTGGTGTAGTTGACGAAGGACAGGGCGATGCCTTGATAGCCGTGCTCCGCAATGGCGGCCATTTCGGCGACGATCGTCTGCGGCGTTCCAACCAGCGGATAGGTGCCGGCGCCGCCGGCGAAACGCTGCCGGTAGCGGTCATAGGCATGCGGGTCGTGCGACTGCGAGAATTCCTTCTTGCCGGCCATATGCGCATCGACCGCCTCGTGATCGGCCAGATCGACGGCATATCTGTTGTAATAGGCCTGCGCCTCTTCCATGGTCGGACGGCAGACGACATGGGCCACGGTGTAGACGCCGACCTGCCGGCCAACCTTGTCGGCTCGCTCGCTGATGTCGGCGACATGCTTGCCGGCATCGGCCATCTCGGAAAAGGTCGTGAACAGGTAGTCGCAATGGGCCGCGGCGAAATCGCGGCCGGGGCCGCCGAAAGCGGCGTTCATGGTCACGGGGCGCGGAACCTGCAGGCTGGCCGGCCGGCTGACCGCCTCCTTGAGGTGATAATAGGTGCCTTCGTAGTCGAGCGGCTCCGCCGATCCATAGAGCTTCTCGAGGACCTCGATCCATTCGGCCGCCTGGTCGTAGCCCTTCTCGACCAGCGGCGTGCCGAACATGCCGAATTCCTTCGGGTTCCAGCCGCAGACGATGTTCAGGCCGGCCCGGCCTTGGCTGATGTGATCGACCGTCGCCAGCGCCTTGGCGGCATAGAGCGGATGCACCAGCGGCACGTGCACGGTCATGAACAGGCCGATCCGGTCGGTGGCCATGCTGAGTGCCGCCGCCCAGGTGAAGGTCTCGAAGGACCGCTCGCGCACCTTGTTGCGGCCGCCAAAGCCACGCCAGCGCGCGATCGGCAACATGAACTCCAGCCCGGCGCGATCGGCGATCCGGGCGGCCGTTAGATTGTCCTGCCAGCTCGCCGTCCAGCGTTCCGGCACATCCGATATGGCAAGGCCGCCATCGGCGTTGGTCGAGAAAACGCCAAGCTTCAGTTTGTTGGAGCCGTGCAGCGGATGTGCTTTGTTCATGTCGCGACCTCCCGGCGAAGATCGCACGCTACGGCTCCGCGAAAATATTTCAAGCATGAAATAGCTTCGCCCTGCGCCTGTTTGCCGATATGAGTTTGGCGGGATGAGAAAAGGACTAGGCATGAGCGAGTTCCGCCAGAATTGCATCGGCAAGGCCAACCTCGTCGGCTCCTTCGCTGCCATTCCTCACCCCGTCGCGGTTGAAGTGATGGCGCTGTCCGGCCTCGACTTCCTCTGCATCGACTGGGAGCATGCCCAGATCTCACGCGACATCATCGAGACCATGGTGCGCGCCGCCGATGTCCACCGCGTGCCGGCGATGGTGCGCGTTCCCGGCCCCGCGCCCGAAGCCATCCAGGCGGCGCTGGACAGCGGCGCGCAAGGCGTGCTGGTGCCACGCGTCTCGACACCGGCACAGGCGGCAATGGCCGTGAAAGCATCCCGCTATCCGCCACGGGGCGAGCGCGGCGTCGGACCCGGTCGCGCGGCCGGTTATGGCTATCGCATTCCCGAATATCTAGTCGGCGCCAATGACCGGATCGTCGTGGCGGTCCAGGTCGAGACTTCAGAGGGATTGGCCAACATCGAGGCGATCGCTGATGTCGACGGCGTCGACGTGATCTTCGTCGGCCCCGGCGATCTCTCCGTGTCGATCGATGCGATCGGACCGAAGGGCGCCGACAAGCTCACGGACGCGATCCGCAGGATCATCGGCGTGGCGATCGCGCACGACAAGACCTCCGGCATATTCTGCGCCAGCCCGCAGGCCATCGGCCAATGGGCGGCAATCGGCGTCAGCTTCTTCGTCCTGGCCAGCGACACGATGTACCTGGGTGCGGGCGCCGCGGCCAATTATGCCGCCGCCCGGGCCGAACTGGCGCGGGAGGACCCGCGCTAGCGCCGGGTTGCACAAACGATCAAGCCAGGAAACTTTTTAAGCTTAAAACTTTTGCCTTGAAAAGCGCCGCGCTTTGGATAAGCATTCAGGATGGATGGCGACTGTCGGCCTGGAGGGCTTTACGGGCAGTCATCATGGTGCTCCGGGTGGGAGGGGTTTCAGTCCTTGTCGTTTGTGCCGCCCCAATCATCGTCCAGCGCGCGCTACGCTTTCGATGGTGCGCGCGCTCAGCTCCACGACCTGCGTACCGAGACCATCGCCAACCTTTCGCGTGTGAATGCGTATGCGACCGCGACAAAATCGCGGCTGCGCTCGAGCGCATGGCCGCCATCATGAATTGACGCCCCGCTGGGAGGCGGGACGGCAAGAAACCGTGCGGGCCAGCCCGCCCGATCAACAACCAGAGGGAACACCCCAGAGGGACCACCAATGAAGCTCAACCGTCGCAATCTCATCCTTGTCGCCGCGGCAATCGGCATCGCGGCCGGACCGGCAACCGCCTATGCCGCCGATGTGCTCAATGTCGGCGCCTACCCGACCAATCCGCCCTTTGAATACAAGAACGAGAGCGGCACGTTCGAGGGTTTCGAAGTCGACATCGTCAACGAGGCGGCCAAGCGCGCCGGCATGACCACCGACATCGCCGATCTCGGCTTCCAGGCGCTGTTCGCCGCGACCACTTCGAAGCGCATCGACGTCGCCATCTCCTCGATCACCATCACGCCGGAGCGGCTGAAGTCGCAGTCGTTCACCCAGCCCTATTATGATTCCGACATGGGTATCGCGACCAAGACCGACAGCGCGGTCAACGCCGAGGCGGACCTCAAGGGCAAGATCGTCGGCGTGCTCTCGGGCTCGACCGGCGAGACCTGGGTCAAGGCGCATCAGGAAGCCGACGGCTTCAGCGATGTAAAGGGCTATGACACGCAGCAGAACTTGCTGCTCGACCTCAGCGCCGGCCGTATCGACGCCGCCGTCAGCGACATTCCCGGCATGGAATATTCCTTTACGAAGATGAAGGACCTGAAGGTCAAGCAGCGCATCAAGACCGGCGAGCAGTACGGCCTGATGATGACCAAGGATCATCCGCTGCTCGGCAAACTCAACGACGCGCTGACGGCGATGAAGAAGGACGGCACGCTGGCCGCGATCCACAAGAAGTGGTTCGGCAGCGACGCGCCGGCCGATTCCTCGACCGTCAAGGAAATGCCGATGCCCAAGGCCTGAGCGGCGGCCAGACGGAATGCGTGCCGGCCCCAAAGGGGTCGGCACGTCCCGTTTTTCACGCATGACTTTCCCGGGACCAGCATCCGTTCGGCACAGCCGATCTTGATGTTCCGGGTCGGGCTCTGGCGTCGGATGACGCAACACCGTTCGGGAATGCCCTGATGTCGCTGATCGACACTTTCTTCAACGCCGACGTCATCGCGTCGAGCCTGCCGGCGTTGCTGCGCGGCTTCCTGAACACGCTGCTGCTCGGTCTGCTCAGCATCGGCATCGGCATTCCCATCGGCCTGGTGATCAGCCTATTGCGGCTCTATGCGCCGAAGCCGCTGCGCTGGCTGGCGGTCGGTTACACCGACATTTTCCGCGCCTTGCCGGTCCTCGTCGTGCTGATCCTGATCTATTACGCGCTGCCTTTCCTCGGCATACGCCTGTCGTCCTGGGCGTCGGCGGTGACCGCGTTCGCCATCATCATGTCGGCCTATTCGGCCGAAGTGTTCCGCTCCGGCATAGAGAGCATTCCGCGCGGCCAGTTCGAGGCGGCGCAGGCGCTTGGCCTGCCGTTTCTTTTGACCTTGCGCAAGGTGGTGCTGCCGCAGGCGGTGCGCGTCGTCATCCCGCCGATGACCAGCAACTGCGTCTCGATGTTCAAGGACACGTCGCTGGCCTCCACCGTGGCATTGCCGGAGCTGCTCAAGGAAGCGACCAACGCGCAGTCGCTCTATGCCAACCCCTCGCCGCTGATCGGCGCGGCGCTGGTCTATCTCATCTTCCTTTGGCCGATGGTTCGTCTCGTCAGCCTCCTTGAAGCCCGCTTCAAGGACGAGAAGGCCCGCTGACCATTCACCACCCCGCAAGCACTTCGCAGGAGATATCCTTGAGCAACTCCCAGGTCACCGGCGGCTTTCCCGTCGACACCATCCGCGCCATGTTTCCTGCCCTGCAGCGGGCCGGCGATTTCATCTTCATGGACAACGCCGCCGGGGCGCAGATTCCGCAAAGCGTGCTCGACGCGGTGACCAACCACCTGGTCTCGCACAATGTGCAGCGCGGCGGCCGCTATGGCCGCAGCGTCACCGTCGACCAGTCGGTCGCCGATGCGCGGACAAGCGTCGCACTGTTGATCAATGCTTACAGCCCGGCGGAAATCTGCTTCGGCATGAACGCCACCTCCTTCATCCGTCTGGTCAGCCTCGGCATCGGCCAGATGCTTGGAGAACGCGACGAGATCGTCATCACCGACATGGACCACGACGCCAACATCGCCACCTGGCTTGCGCTGGAATCGGCCGGCGCCAAATGCAAGTGGTGGCGCATGCGTGAGGATGGCAATCTGCATGTCGACGATCTCAAGCCGCTGGTTTCGGACCGCACTCGGCTGGTCGCCTGCACGGTGACGGCGCACTCGATCGGTTCGATCGTCGACGTCGCGTCGGTGGCGCAAATCGCCCATGCCGCCGGCGCCGAAGTGTTCCTCGACTGCGTGCATTACGGGCCGCATGGGCTGATCGACGTGCAGGCCTGGGGCTGCGATTATCTCGTCTGCTCCGGCTACAAGAATTTCTCGCCGCATATGGGCTTCCTGTGGGGCCGCTTCGAGACGCTGAAGCGGCTGCCGACCTTCCGCGAGGATTTCATTCCGGACGAGCCGCCATACAAGGTGGAAGCCGGCACCTTCATCTACGAGAACGTGTCGGGCATGGATGCCGCCGTGCAATATCTGGAACTGATCGGCCGCAATCTGGCGCCCTCCAACAACCGCTCGCGACGCGAAAACATCGTCGCCGGCATGGGCGCCATCCGCGACTACGAACTCATTCTGGCGCGCGAGATGATGGGCGTGCTGAAGGGCTGCGGCGCAACCATCTACGGCGTCGCCGACGAGGCGCGCATCAACGAGCGTGTGCCGACCTTCTGCTTCAACATCGGCAAGCTGTCGCCGCAGCGGATCGTCGACAAAATGGCCGAGATGCAGATCGGCATCCGCGACGGTCACATGTACGCGCCGCGGCTGATGAAGCGCCTCAACCTCAGCATGGACAGCGGCGCTATCCGTGCCTCGCTGGTCCACTACAATACGGTCGAGGAGATCCACAAGTTCGGTGAGGCTTTGCGCGCCATCATCGCCAAGCTGTCGTAAGCCGTCCGGGCTCTTCGCAAGGGGGCCACTTCTGGGTAGTCATCCTCGGGCGAAGCAAGGAGCGAAGCGACGCGGCGCAGACCCGAGGATCGATGCCGCGACATGCGAGCGCCGCTTACGGTGCAGAATTCTGCCCCGCTGCATTCTTCGGCTGAGGTAACGGCATGGATCCTAGGGTCTGCGCGACGCTTCGCATCGCTCCGCCCTAGGATGACGACCTCCGGAAGCGACTTTAGGCCGCCTTCTTCTTCGCCAGCCTCGCCTTGATGCTCGCCACATCGGCGCGCGGCGTCGCGGCGAACAGCGTCCTGGTGTAGCTGTGCTTGGGGTCGGAGAAGACCTCGTCGCGCGAGCCATATTCGACCGCCTCGCCGAAATACATCACCATCACATCGTCGGCGATGTAGCGCACCACCGACAAATCGTGGCTGATGAAGACATAGGTCAGCTGGAATTCGTCCTGCAGGTCGGCGAGCAGGTTGAGCACCTGCGCCTGCACCGAGAGATCGAGCGCCGAAACCGGCTCGTCGAGCACCAGCAGGCTGGGGTTGAGCATCAGCGCACGGGCAATGGCGATACGCTGGCGCTGGCCGCCCGAGAACATGTGCGGATAGCGGTTGTAATGCTCGTGACCGAGGCCGACCTTCTTCAGCATCTTCATGGCGAGGTCGCGCCGTTCGGCGGCCGGCTTGTCGGTGTTGATCAGCAGCGGCTCGCCCAGCACATCGCCGATCTTCTGGCGCGGATTGAGCGATCCGTAAGGGTTCTGGAAGACGATCTGCACCTTGCGGCGCATCTCCTTCGTCAATCCGCCTTTGGCGATATCGACCTTGTTGCCGTCGATGAACAGCTCGCCCGACGTCGCGGGATCGATCAAGGTGATGATGCGGGCGAGCGTGGACTTGCCGCAGCCGCTTTCGCCGACGATGGCCAGCGTCTTGCCCTTGTCCACCGTGAAGGAGACGCCCTTGACGGCATGCACGGTGCGCGGCCCGGAGAACAGGCCGCCGCCGATATGGTAGTCGCGAACGATGTTCTTGCCTTCAAGGACGGTGGTGCTCATGCCGAGGCTCCCGCTGCCGAAGGGGCAGGCTCGAACAGCATGTCGGACACAGTCGGCAGCCGGTCGCCGACGGCGTTTTCCGGCAGCGCCGACAGCAGCGCGCGCGTGTAATTGCTTTTCGGCGATTCAAACAGCGACAGCACGTCGGCCTCCTCCATCTTGCGGCCCTTATACTGGACGATGACGCGGTCGGCGGTCTCGGCCACCACGCCCATATTGTGGGTGATCATGATCAGGCCCATGCCGTATTTGGCCTGCAGCGAGACCAGGAGATCGAGGATCTGCTTCTGGATGGTGACGTCGAGCGCGGTGGTCGGCTCGTCGGCGATTAAGAGCTTCGGATTGCAGGCGATGGCAATCGCGATCATGACGCGCTGGCACTGGCCGCCCGACATCTGGTGCGGAAACGAGCTCAGCCGTTCTTCCGGATCGGCGATGCCGACCAGCTTCATCAGCTCGATGGCGCGCGCCCGGCGCTGGGCGCGATCCATGCCCATGTGGAAGCGCAACACTTCCTCGATCTGGAAGCCGACGGTGAAGCATGGGTTGAGGCTGGCGATCGGCTCCTGGAAGATCATCGAGATGTCCTTGCCGACGATCTTGCGGCGTTCGGACGGGCTGAGCTTCAACAGGTCGACGCCATCGAAAGCCATGCGGTCGGCCTTGACCGTCGCGGTGTTGGGCAACAGCCCCATCACCGCCAGCATCGAGACCGACTTGCCGGAGCCGGACTCGCCGACGATCGCCAGCACCTCGCGCGGCTCGACCGAAAGGTCGATGCCCTGCACGGCCATGAACGGTCCGGCGGCGGTGTCGAAGGAAACGGTGAGGTTCTTGATCTCGAGCAGGGACATGCTCACGACCTCTTCAACTTGGGGTCAAGCGCGTCGCGCAGGCCGTCGCCGATCAGGTTGATGGCAAAGACGGTAATCAGGATGGCGAGGCCGGGGAAGGTCACCACCCACCAGGCGCGCAGGATGAATTCGCGCGCTTCGGCAAGCATGGTGCCCCATTCCGGCGTCGGCGGCTGCGCCCCCATGCCGAGGAAGCCGAGGGCGGCCGCCTCGAGGATGGCGTTGGAGAAGGACAGCGTCGCCTGCACGATCAGCGGGGCGATGCAGTTGGGCAGGATGGTGACCAGCATCAGCCTGAGATGGCTGGCCCCGGCGACCTTGGCCGAGACTACATATTCGCGGGTCTTCTCTGCCATCACGGCGGCGCGGGTGAGCCGGGCGAAGTGCGGCTGCAGCACGAAGGCGATGGCGATCATGGCATTGACGAGGCCAGGGCCGAGCACCGCGACCAGCACCAGGGCCAGCAGCAGCGACGGGAAAGCCAGGATGATGTCCATGATGCGCATGATCAGCGTGTCGACCCAGCCACGGCAGTAGCCGGCGAGCAGGCCGAGGATGACGCCGGAGATCAGTGCCGTGGTGACGACCACGAAGCCGATGGCGAGCGAGAATCGCGAGCCGTAGATCAGGCGCGAAAGCATATCGCGGCCGACGGCGTCGGTGCCGAGCAGGAACTGTGCGTTGCCGCCCGCCTGCCAGGCCGGCGGCGTCAGGAAGAAGTCACGGAACTGATCGTCCGGCGAATGCGGGGCGAGCAACGGCGCGAAGATGGCGATCAGGATCAGCAGGGCGAAGACGAAGAGGCCGATCACCGCGCCCTTGTTGATCGAGAAATAGTGCCAGAATTCGGCGAACATCTGCAGCCGCGCATCCTGCGGCTTGACGATGGTCGCGGCTTCGATGGTGGCTGGGCCTTCATTGGTCATGTCAATTCGCCCGGATGCGCGGGTTGATGACGGCATAGAGCACGTCGACGATAAGGTTCACCGACATGACGATCAGCGCGATCAAAAGCAACCCGCCCTGCACGGTGAAATAGTCGCGCTTGGAAATGGCATCGATCATCCACTTGCCGATGCCCGGCCACGAAAAGATGCTCTCGGTCAGGATGGCGCCGGTCAACAGCGTGCCGACCTGCAGGCCGATCGTGGTGACGACCGGGATCAGCGCGTTGCGGAAGGCATGCAGGCCGGTGACGCGCCGCGGCGCCAGGCCCTTGGCGCGCGCGGTGCGCACATAATCCTCGCCCAGCACTTCGAGCATGGCCGAGCGGGTCTGCCTGGCGATGACCGCCAGCGGAATGGTGCCGAGCACGATGGTGGGCAAGATGAGGTGCGACACCGCCGAGCGGAAGGCGCCCTTCTGGCCCGAGATGAGGGAATCGATGGTCATGAAGCCGGTCACCGGCTTGAAGAAATAGAGAAGGTCGATGCGGCCCGAGACCGGCGTCCAGTGCAGCGTGCCGGAAAACACGATGATCAGCAGCAGCCCCCACCAGAAGATTGGCATGGAATAGCCGGCGAGCGCGGTGCCCATGGTCAGCTGGTCGAACCAGGAGCCGCGGCGGATGGCGGCGAAAATGCCGAAGGCGACACCGAAGATGACGGCGAAGATCATGGCGAAGATGGCGAGTTCGACCGTGGCCGGGAACCGCACCAGGAAATCCTTGAGCACCGGCGTCTTGGTTGAAAACGAGGTGCCGAAATCGCCGCCGAGGATATTGGTCAGATAGGTCAGATACTGTTGCCAGATCGGCAGGTCGAACCCGAACTGGTGCATCAGCGCCGTATGGCGTTCGGGCGACAGGCCACGTTCGCCCGCAAGCACCAGCACCGGATCGCCGGGCAGGATGCGCACGAAGCCGAAAGCGAGGATGGTTATCCCGATGAAGGTCGGGATGATGAGGGCGAGCTTGCCTAGGATATAACGCAGCATGGCGGGCGAGGTGGGGCGGCGCCTTGTGGCGCCGCCCCGTTTCGCGAACCTTATTCGGCGATATCGACGCCGTCAAAGCGATGGATACCGAGCGGATCCATCGCAAAGCCGGAGACGGTCTTCTGCATCGGCATGAACACCTTGGAGTGGGCGAGCGTTGCCCACGGTGCCTGCTCCTTGAAGATGACCTGGGCCTGTTCGTAGAGCTTGGTGCGCTCGGCCTGGTCGGAAACCGTCTTGGCCTTGTTGATGAGCGCATCGAAGTCCTTGTTGCACCATTCCGCGCGGTTGTTCGAACCGACGGAAGCGCAGCTCAGGAGCACGCCGAGGAAGTTGTCCGGATCGCCATTGTCGCCGGTCCAGCCGACGATGACGGCGCCGTCGTGATCGACCGCGGAAGCGCGCTTGAGGTATTCACCCCAATCGTAGCTGACGATGTTGACGGTGACGCCGACCTTTGCGAAGTCCGCCTGGATCAGCTCGGCGGTGCGGCGCGCGTTCGGCATGTACGGGCGCGAGACGGGCATCGCCCAGACGTTCATCTTGAGGTCCTTCACGCCGGCCTCTTCAAGCATCTTCTTGGCGGCATCCGGATCGTACGGGTCGTCCTTCACGTCCTTGTTGTAGGACCACATGGTCGGCGGGATCGGGTTGATCGCCACCTGGCCGGCGCCCTGGAACACCGCGTCGATGATGGCCTTCTTGTTGATGGCCATGTTGAGCGCCTTGCGGACACGCACGTCGTCGAACGGTTTCTGCTGGGTGTTGTACATCAGCGCGCCGACGTTGAGGCCTTCCTGCTCCGCGACCGTCAGGTTCGCATCAGCCTGCAGGCCGGCAATGTCGGCCGGTGCCGGGTAGGACATGATGTTGCATTCGCCGGCCTTCAGCTTCTGCGCGCGCACCGCCGGATCGGTGGTGATGGCGAAGACCAGATCGTCGATCTTCTGCTTGCCGCCCCAATAGTCCGGGTTGGCCTTGTAGCGGATGGCGGCGTCAGTCTGGTAGTCGACGAAGATGAACGGCCCAGTGCCGACCGGCTTCTGGTTGAACAGTTCAGGCGTCTTGTCGGCCTGCAGCTTGTCGGCATATTCCTTCGAGACGATCGAGGCGAAATCCATGCCCAGGGTCGGAATGAAGGTGATTGCCGGTTCCTTGAGGGTGAACTTCACCGTCAGGTCGTCGACCTTCTCGACCTTGGTGATGTTGTCGCCGAACTGGTCATTGTAATACTGGTAGGCGATGCCCGGTATGTACTGGAACCAGGGGCCATTCTTGTCGACCTGGCGCTCGAACGAGAACACCACGTCGTCGGCGTTCAGGTCGCGGGTCGGGGTGAAGTAGTCGGTGGGCGCGAACTTGACGCCCTTGCGCAGCTTGAAAGTATATTCCTTGCCGTCGTCGGAAATGGTCCAGCTGTCCGCCAGGCCGGGCGAAACCGAGGTCTTGCCGTGATCGAATTCGACAAGGCGATTGAACACGGTGCGCGAGGACGCGTCGAATGTCTGGCCAGCGGTATACGGCGCCGGGTCGAAACCCTCCGGCGACGCTTCAGCGCAATAGACCAGAGTTTTCGCGTTGGCCACGCCGCCCAGGACGCTTGCAGCCAGCAACGCGGCTGCAAAAGTCAATTTCTTCTTCATTGAGCACTCCCTGATGTTCTTCCAAGCCCCTCTATCAGGCTCGCGAAGCGCGCATATAAGCACCGTTTTTCCGGGTTTGGAACACCCCGTTTGCTTACCCCGCGGGAAGCAGGAAAAAAATCCGCAATTTTGCTAAATGGCAGAAAAAATTAGCACTTTTTTCTATTCACGATATTATTAACGACCGCATTTTTTTATTGATCAGACGTCCGGCGACAAGGGTGCCGCGCCCTGTATTCATCCGCCGCCGGTGCGGAAAGATGCCGTTCCAGCCGTGGCCGGCGGGAAAGGTTTTCGGCGGCAAATCTTTCGCCATCCTGCCGCTAGGGCAAGACTTGCACCGCCGCCGATAGAGGCAATACATAGATAGACAGCTGGCGGCAGCGGAGGGACGTCTCCATCAATCTGGAGGCGGCGCGGTAGGGCCCAGCGAGAGCAGGCGACCAGGGTTGTCGAGGAGGAACGGGTGGCAAAAGCATCGAAGGCCCCGGTGAAAGCGTCCGTTAAGGCGAGGCCTAGACCAGCCGCAGGCGACGACGGGCAAGGCAAGGCCGCGGGCAAGGCCGCGACCGCGAAGGCGGCGGCCGGCAAGAAAGCACCCGCGGCAAAAACCGTGGCCACCGCCAGGACCGCCGCGAAGCCGGCGTCGAAGGCCGCGCCGACAAAGGCACCCGCGACCAAGCCCGGATCGGGCAAGGCCGGAACGGGCAAAACCGCGACGACGAAGAGTTCGCCACCGGCGAAGACTGCACCGGTCTCCAAGCCAGCGACAGCGGCCAGCCAACGGCTGCCGAAGGCGCTCACCGAACTCGCCGCCGGCCTGCCGCAAAAGCCATGGCTCAACAGCTATCCCAAGAACATGCCGGCCGAGATCGGCGCCCTTCCCTACGGTTCCATCGGCGACTTCCTCGTTGGCGCCTGCAAGCAGTTCGCCGGCCAGCCGGCTTTCACGTGCATGGGCAAGTCCATCACCTACGCGCAGCTCGAACAGTCTTCGGCGGCCTTCGGAGCCTACCTGCAGTCCACAGGATTGCAGAAGGGCGCGCGTGTCGCCCTGATGATGCCGAACGTGCTGCAGTATCCCATAGCGATGATGGCGGTCGCCCGCGCCGGCTTTACGGTGGTGAACGTCAATCCGCTCTACACGCCGCGCGAACTGGAGCATCAGCTCAAGGATTCCGGGGCGCAGGCCATCGTCATCCTCGAAAACTTCGCCAACACCCTGCAGGCGGTCGTCGCCAGGACCTCGGTCAAGCACATCGTCGTCGCGGCCATGGGCGACCTGCTCGGCGGCCTGAAGGGCTCGATCGTCAATCTGGTCGTGCGCCGCGTCAAGAAGATGGTGCCGGCCTGGTCATTGCCTGGCCATGTCAAGTTCAACGCGGCCCTCAAGGCTGGCCGCGGCATAGCTTTCAAGCCGGCCACGGTGGCCGCCAGCGATGTCGCCTTTCTGCAATATACCGGCGGCACCACCGGAATCTCGAAAGGCGCGACCCTCTCGCACAGCAATGTGCTGGCCAATGTCGCGCAGAATGCGCTGTGGCTGCAGGACGCCTACACCGTCAAGCCAAAGCCGGCGCATCTCAACCTAGTCTGCGCACTGCCGCTCTACCATATCTTCGCGCTGACGGTGAATGCACTGATGGGCATGCAGATGGGCGGCCAGAACATACTGATCCCCAATCCGCGCGACATTCCCGGCTTCGTCAAGGAAATGGGCAAGTATCCGATCCATATCTTTCCGGGCCTCAACACGCTGTTCAACGCGCTGCTCAACAATGAGGACTTTCGCAAGCTCGACTTCAAGCCGCTGCTCTTGACGCTTGGCGGCGGCATGGCGGTACAGAAGGGTGTCGCCGAGCGCTGGAAGGCGCTGACCGGTTGCCCCATCAGCGAAGGCTACGGTCTTTCGGAGACCTCGCCGGTGGCGACGGCCAACAAGTTCAGCTCCGGCGAGTTCACCGGCACTATCGGCCTGCCGCTGCCCTCGACCGAAATCGCCATTCGCGACGACGACGGCAACAACGTACCGCTCGGCGAAGTCGGTGAGATCTGCATCAGGGGACCGCAGGTGATGGCCGGTTACTGGAACCGGCCGGACGAGACCGCCAGGGTGATGACCAAGGACGGCTTCTTCAAGTCCGGCGACATGGGCTTCATGGACGATCGCGGCTTCACCAAGATCGTCGACCGCAAGAAGGACATGATCCTCGTCTCCGGCTTCAACGTCTATCCGACCGAACTCGAGGAAGTCGTGGCGGCGCATCCCGGCGTGCTCGAAGTGGCGGCGATCGGCGTACCGGACGAGCATTCGGGCGAAGTGCCGAAACTGTTCATCGTCAAGAAAGACCCGGCCCTGACCGCCGAGGCCATCACAGCCTTTTGCCGCGAGAACCTGACCGGCTACAAGCGGCCCAGATACATCGAGTTCAGGACCGAATTGCCGAAGACCCCGGTCGGCAAGATCCTGCGGCGGGCGCTGCGCGAATAGTGGGTCTCGCCAACGACGATACGCCGGTCCGGCGCCCGCGCCTCGACCCGGCGGAATTCATCAAGGCGAACATGCGCCTGACATCGGTGCCGGCGCTTCCCGAAATCTGGCTTTATACCGCCCACCCGAGCAGCGGGCTGAGGCGCCTTGTCGAAGGCGATGACGCCGATTCCCAGGAGCCGCAGCCGCCCTATTGGGCCTATGCGTGGGCAGGCGGCGCCGTGCTGGCGCGCTATGTGCTGGACCATCCGGAGATCGTGGCGGGCCGCCGCGTGCTCGACCTTGGAGCAGGCTCCGGCATTGTCGGCATTGCCGCGGGAAAGGCCGGCGCGTGTGAGGTGATGGCCACCGAGGTCGATCGGAACGGCGTTGCCGCGCTGGCGCTGAATGCAGCGGCCAATGGCGTCACGATCACGATAATGGGGAACGACATCACCACCGGGCCACCGCCCGCCGTGGACCTAGTGCTCGCCGGCGACGTGTTCTACGGGCAAGGTGTCGCCTTGGGGATGATGCCTTTCCTCGACCACTGCCTCGCCGCCGGCATCGAGGTGCTGGTCGGCGATCCGGGCCGGGCCTATCTGCCCCGCTCGCGGCTGCGGCTGCTTGCCGAATACAAGGTGCCGGATTTCGGCGAGGCGAAAGACGCCGCGCTCAAGCCGAGCGCTGTCTTTCGCCTCCAGCCCGAACAGTACGCCGCCCTGCCGATCAGACCGTCTCCTTGACCCGCGTCGAAAGGAAATCCGGCAGATCGGCAACCGAATCCAGGATGACATCGGCGATCTCGGCCAGCGATTCGCGCGTGCCGGTGCCGGAGAGCACGCCCACCGCCAGGCCGCAGCCGCCGGCACGCGCCATTTCGAGATCGTGCCTGTTGTCGCCGACCATGGCGATCTCAGACGGCTTGAGCCCCGTAAGATCGCAAAAGGCCTGGATGGTGTCGGGAGCGGGCTTGGGGTTGGCCACCGCGTCATAGCCATAGGCGGCTTCGAACAGTTGCGCGACACCCAGCGTGACAAGCGTCTTTTCCGCGCCGCTGGTCGAATCGTTGGTGGCGACGCCAAGCCGGTAGGATCGCCTGTGCAGCAGAGCCAGCGTGTCGGCGATGCCCGGCAGCGCCACCGCCATCGTCGAGCCCTGCACCGAGGTGATCTCGTTGAAACGGGCAACGGCCAGCATCTGGTCTTCATTGGACAGGCGCGGGAACCACAGTTCGACAACGTCGAGATTGGTGCCGGAGGCAAAGATGGAATCGGGCTTGAAGCGCCGGTTGGCGAAATCGAAGCCCGCGGCCGCGAGCAGCCTGTCGGCTTTCCAGCGGTCGCCGTCGGCCGCGTCCATGGCCATGAAGTCGGCGACGCCGAGCCAGGTCGCGTTGAAGTCGACAAGCGTTCCGTCCTTGTCGAACAATATCCCCTTGATGTCAGCCAAGCGCTTCACTCCGAACCACGCAATTGGTGGATGCGTTCCACAAGGCCCCTGGTCGAGGCGTCCCGGTTTGCGGCGCTTTCCTTGCCTTCCACGACAGGCAGGAGGCCGGTGGCCAATTCCTTGCCGAGTTCGACGCCCCACTGGTCGAAGGAGTTGATGTTGAACAGCGTGCCCTCGACGAAGACGCGGTGCTCGTAAAGCGCGATCAGCCGGCCGAAGGTGCGCGGGTCGAGCTTGCGGTAGAGAATGGTCACCGAGGGCCGGTTGCCGGAGAAGACACGATGCGGCGCGATACGGTCGACATCGGCCGGCTTCATGCCCTTGGCCAGCATCTGCGCGCGCGCCTCTTCCAGCGCACGGCCCTTCATCAGCGCTTCCGACTGCGCCAGGCAGTTGGCGAGCAGCAGGTCATGCTGATGCTTGAGATCAGGCTCGTGGCCGACGGCGGCGGCCAGGAACTCGACGGGGATCAAATCGGTGCCCTGGTGCAGCAGTTGGAAGAAGGCGTGCTGGCCGTTGGTGCCTGGCTCGCCCCAGACCAGCGGCCCGGTCGGCGTCGTCACCGGCGTCCCGTCAAGGGTAACGCTCTTGCCGTTCGATTCCATGTCGAGCTGCTGCAGATAGGCCGGCAGCCTGGACAGGCGCTGATCGTAGGGGATGACCGCGCGGGCCGGATAGCCGCAGACCACGCGGTGCCACCAGCCGACCAGCCCGAGGAGCGCCGGCAGGTTTTTCTGGAGCGGCGCAGTGCGGAAGTGTTCGTCCATTTCGTGCGCGCCGTCGAGGAAAGCGCGAAAATTCCTTGGGCCGACGGCGATCATGACCGGCAGGCCGATCGCGCCCCACAGCGAATAGCGGCCGCCGACCCAGTCCCAGAAGCCGAAGACGCGATCCGGCTCGATGCCGAACTTGGCCACCAGGTCGAGCGCGGTCGAGACGGCGGCGAAATGCTTGCCCACGGCCTCCTTGCCGAGCGCCTTCTGCACCCAGTCGCGCGCCGTCTGCGCATTGGTCATCGTCTCGACCGTGGTGAAAGTCTTGGAGGCAATGATGAACAGCGTGGTTTCGGCGGACAGCCCCTTCAGCGTGTCGTGGATGTGAGCGCCGTCAATGTTGGAGACATAGTGGGCGCGCGGGCCGTCATGATAGGGGGCGAGCGCCAGCGTCGCCATGGCCGGACCAAGGTCGGAGCCGCCAATGCCGATGTTGACGATATCGGTGATCTTCTTGCCGGTGGCGCCTGTTGCCTTGCCGGAGCGAATGGCATCGGCGAAGGCGCCCATGGCGTCGAGCACGGATATGACATCCGCCTTGACGTCCTGGCCGTCAACCGTGACGCCCTTGCCGCTCAGGTTGCGCAGCGCCGTGTGCAGGACGGCGCGGTCTTCGGTGATGTTGATCTTCTTGCCGGCGAACATGGCGGCGCGACGGCCTTCGAGATCGGCTGCGGCGGCGAGCTTCTCAAGGAAATCCATGGTCGTCGCGTCGACGGCGCATTTCGACCAGTCGAGCAGGAGGTCGCCGTCAGCGGCGGAGAATGTCTTGAAGCGCTGTGGATCGGCGGCAAAGGCCTGGCGCATGTCGCCCGGGGCCGCGGCGCGATGGTCGCGCAGGGCGGCAAGCTGTTTCTGGAAGGCTGACTGATCCACTGGCGGGGACTCCTGGCGTTTTCGACGCACCATATCAGACCGGATGTTTCCGGCGCGTGTCGTCGCGTCCCAACTATTGAGCCGAATTCCATCCGGTCAATACGCGGCGATGACGCAGCGCATCACGATGCGATGACACAATGTATCGAGCAAGGAGGTGGGTATCGAGCGGGGAGGTGATATCGAGCGGGCGGTGGATATCGAGCAGCGAGGGGCCGCGCCTTATTTCGAGCTTGAAGGATCACTGGCATAAATCCCAAAGATCAGAAAAATTGATTGGCGCAACCCCTTGTGCCACGGTTACGTTCGGCTGGTCCAGCCAAGCGAAAAAAGCTGGCCATCGAGGAACATCTTCCATGCCACAGAGAAACGACACGGCGATATGGTCCGGCCTGTTCCGGATTTCGGCCGAATCCGGCCAGACCCTGCAGGCGCAGATCCGCCAAGCCATCGTGGCCGCGATTCTCGACCGCCAGATCGCCGCTTCGATGCCGCTGCCTTCCTGCCGTATCCTAGCCGAAAAACTCGGCGTCGCACGCGGAACGGTGGTGCTGGCATTCCAGCAGCTCGTCGACCAGGGTTTCCTGGTGGCGCGCGAGCGGCGCGGCCATTTCGTCAATCCGGACGTGCTGGCGACACCCGCCAAACCGCACCAGAAAGCACCCGACCAGGCCAACGAGATCGACTGGAAGGCGCGCCGGCAGATCGCGGCAAGCGACATGCCGCCGCCCGCCAAGCACGAGAACTGGATCAAGTCCTCCTACCCCTTCGTGTACGGCCAGTTCGACCCGGCGCTGTTCCCGACCGCCGAGTGGCGCGAGTGCAACCGCATGGCGCTGGCCGTGCTGGAGATCCGCAACTGGGCGTCCGACATGGTCGACCGCGACGATCCGCTGCTGATCGAGCAAATCCAGGCACGGCTGCTGCCCCGGCGCGGCATCTTCGCCAATCCCGACGAGATCATCGTCACGCTGGGCGCCCAGAACGCGCTCTATATGCTGGCCTCGCTGCTGATGACCAAGGGCTCGAAAGTGGCGATGGAGGATCCAGGCTATCCCGACGCACGCTCGATCTTCCGGCTCGCGGGCGCCGACATCGAGCCGGTGCCAGTGGACCAGTCCGGTATCGTAACCTCTTCTATTCCCAATGATTCCGGCTTCGTCTTCGTCACCCCCAGTCATCATTGCCCGACCATGGTGCCGTTGTCGGCGGAGCGGCGGCAGGATCTTCTGGCGCGCGCCAACCGGCACAACCAGATCATCATCGAAGACGGCTATGACAGCCAGCTTCTCGACGAGGCGCCGCAGCAGGCATTGAAGAGCCTCGACCGTTCCGGCCGCGTCGTCTATGTCGGCTCGATGTCGAAGACGCTGGCCCCGGGGCTGCGGCTTGGCTACATCGTGGCTTCCGCTGGACTGATCGCCGAACTCAGGGCGCTGCGCCGCTTCATGCTGCGCCATCCGCCGGCCAACAATCAGCGCGCCGTGGCGCTCTTCCTGTCGCTCGGCCATCACGAAGCGCTGGTGCGGCGGCTGTCGAGCGCCTTCGACGAGCGGCGCAAGCGGCTGGTCCATGCGATTTCGGCCTTCCTGCCGGAATGGCGCTCGACCGACTCGGCCGGCGGCACGTCGCTGTGGCTGGAAGGGCCCCGCGGCACCGATTCCCGCGGTTTGGCCGAAGCCGCGGCCTCGCGCAGCGTCATCATCGAGCCCGGCGACCGCTTCTTCGACCGCACCGAGAAGCCTTCGCGTTTCATGCGGTTGGGCATTTCCTCTATCGCTCTGCAGCACATCGAGCCCGGCATCCGGGAACTCGCCACCGCAGCCGGACGCAGGCCGGCCGCCGCCTGATCCATCAAGCCGATTTCGTGACCGGAGCCGCTTCTCAGCGGCTCCGGTTTGTTTTAGGTCTGGCACATGTAGCTGGGCCAGCTGGCTCATAGGATGGGCCAGTGCCGGCGGCATAGTCGGCGTCAGAGAAGAAGCAGGTTGATGGTGGACCAACCGCCACGAGCTCCTGCCGGTAGAGGTGGAGTGCTTCCATGCCAGTGGCTGTCGAAAAGCAGGACATGCCGGCGAACCGTCGTCCACAACGCTCCGGCGACCGCGAAACGGGACGTGCGGTGAAATCAGCCATTCCACCAAACGGGCCACTACACCAAGCCGTGGAAGGCGGCAGTTACGGGCCATTGCGCGGAAACGACTGCGAGCGCATTCATGAGGGCGTGCTGACGCTTCTGGAAACGGTCGGTTTCGCCAACGCCATCCCGTCCTGCATAAAAGTCCTGACCAAGGCGGGCGCCACCCATGGCGACGATGGCCGCATCCGTTTCCCCCGTGCGCTCATACTCGACACCATCAAGCGAGCCGCGCGGCATTTCACACTGCATGGCCAGGACCCCAAGCACGACATGGTGATCCAAGGCAAGCGTGTCCACTACGGCACGGCGGGTATCGCCGTGCATCTGGTGGATCTCGAAAAGCGCGAGTATCGCGAATCCAAGCTGCAGGACATCTATGACGCCGCCCGCATCGTCGATGGACTGAGCAACATCCATTTTTTCCAGCGGCCGATGGTGGCGCGCGACATCGCCGACCCGCTCGATATGGATTTCAACACGCTCTACGCCTGCGTGATGGGGACATCGAAGCATGTCGGCACGTCCTTCACCGTGCGCGAGAATGTGAAGCCGGCGCTCGAAATGCTCTATGCCATCGCCGGTGGCGAGGAGAATTTCCGCGCCCGGCCATTCGTTTCCAACTCCAACTCCTTCGTCGTGCCGCCGATGAAGTTCGCCGAGGATGCCTGCGGCGTGCTCGAGGCCTGTGTCGAAGGCGGCATCCCCATCCTGCTCCTCTCCACCGGCCAGTCCGGAACAACCGCTCCGGCGGCGATGGCCGGCGCGGTCGCGCAGGCAGTGGCCGAAGTGCTGGCCGGCCTGGTGTATGTCAACGCACTCAAGCCGGGACATCCGGCGATCTTCGGCGCCTGGCCGTTCATGTCGGACCTGCGCACCAACACCATGGCCGGTGGCTCGGCCGAACAGGCGGTGGTAACGGCGGCCTGCGCGCAGATGGCGCAATTCTACGACCTGCCCGGTGGCTCGGCCGCCGGCATGACAGATTCGAAACTGCCCGATATCCAATCCGGCTACGAGAAAGGCATCACCAATGTGATGGCCGGCCTTTCGGGCCTCAATCTCGTCTACGAATCGGCTGGCATGCATGCCTCGCTGCTCGGCTTCTGCCTGGAAAGCCTGATCATCGACAATGACATGCTTGGCCATTGCCTGCGCTGCGCACGCGGCATCGAAGTGACGGACGAAGCGCTGTCGATCGACACCATCGCCGATGTCTGCCTCAAGGGTCCGGGCCATTATCTTGACAACGAGCAAACGCTCAAGTCGGCGCAGGCAGAGCGTTTTTATCCCGCCTTCGGCGATCGTTCCTCACCGAAGGAATGGAACGAAAAAGGCCGGCCTGATATATTGACCCGGGCGATCGACGAGAAGAAGCGCATCCTTGCGGAACGATTTCCGCGGCACGTGCCCAAGCTGGTCGACGACAGATTGCGCGCCCGCTTCGGCAACCTGATCCACCTGCCGCGCGCGAGCATGGGCGGCTAGCCAGAAGACCGACATACAGATAGCCACCGACAGAACCAGCCATTGGGCAGAACGACAAATGAGCGTCTATCCTATCCAGCAAGCCGCAAATACCGAAGATGCCATCGATCGGCTGGTGGCCTCGCACCGGCCAGGCTACGGCCTGACGCGCCCATTCTACCACGACCAGGATATTTTCGAGCGGGACATGGAACGTCTGTTCCGCCGCCATTGGCACTGCCTGGCGCATGCCAGCGTCATTCCCAACCCCGGCGACTTCGAACTGTTCAAGCTCGGTGACGAGGCGGTCATCCTGTCGCGTGGCATGGATGGCACCGTGCATGCCATGCTCAATGTCTGCCGCCATCGCGGCGCCGAGGTCTGCACCAAAGAGAAGGGCAACGCGAAAGTGTTCGTCTGCCCGTACCATGCATGGACCTATTCCAATGACGGCTCGCTGCGCGCCGCCAGGCTGATGCCGAAGGATTTCGACCGCACCGCGCACGGGCTGAAGAAGCTCCATGTCCGCGTCGCGACCGGCCTTGTCTTCATCTCCTTCGCCGAGACGCCACTCGATTTCGATCCGATCGAGCAATCTTTGCGCACGAGTTGCGGACAATATGGTTGGGGCGATGCCAAGGTGGCCTATCGCCAAAGCTATCCGCTCGACGCGAACTGGAAGCTCGCCGTCGAAAATTACGTCGAATGCTACCATTGCGGACCGGCGCATCCCGAATATTCGCAGACGCACGCGCTGGAAAAGCCCGCGGAGATGATCGAGCAGCTCAATGCCGCGATGGAACAGCGGACCTGCGCTCTCGGCATCGAGATCGGCAGCGGCGATCGCTGGCAGAATTCGGCCGCCGGCCAGGAGGCGATCCACACCTTCCGCTATGCGCTCTATGACGGCGTTTCGAGCGGCAGCCGGGACGGCTCCCCCGTCGCGCCACTGATGGGCCGCTTCACCGACTATGACGGCGGCGTCACCTCCATCCATCTTGGCGGCACGACTTTCCTCGTCTGCTACCCCGACCACGGGATGATCTACCGATTCATCCCGAAAACGGCTCAGACCTGCGAGATGGAACTGATCTGGCTGGTGCGCGGCGACGCTGTGGAAGGCCAGGACTACGATCTGGAGAAACTGACCTGGTTGTGGAAGGTCACCACGGACGAGGACAAGAAGATCATCGAGCATACGGCGCGCGGCGTACGCTCGCACTATTTCGTGCCCGGACCGATCGCGCCGATGGAGTACAACGAGCTGCGTTATATCGGCTGGTATCTCCAGGAGATAAGCCGGGCTTAGAGCGTTTTCAGCGTTTCACGAAAGCACTCAGCCAGCGCTCAGTCGGCGCCCAGCCCGAAGCGCTCAACCACCTCGGCGTTGATCAGCTTGGCGTGCAGTGCCATCAGCACGATCTGCGCATCGAGATCGTCGCCGGTTTCGAGGGCGGCCCCGATCCGGCGCTCCGCGTCGAGCCGCTGCTGTGGACCTTGCGCACGCTCGAAGGTTTCCGGTCCGGCGATGCAGTAGCTGAACAGGTTCGCTACCCGTGGATAGGCCTGCGGCGGCGGCTCCTCGGGCCAGTGGTCCTTCATCAGATTGACGATGGTTAGTTTCACCCCTTCGGGCACGAGGGCGGGATGCAGGTCGGCGCCACGCAAGGCGGCATCGAGCTGCCGCAAATCACCCGAGCGGCCGAACATACCGAGAAAGCCGAGGGAAGAGCGTCGTCCCGCCATTGCTGGTCCAATCCGTTTTCCACCAGTTAGGTGGTTCGGAAGCGGAATACAAAGGAGCCGGAAAATCTAAAGCGCGTCGCGTCGAAACGGATTCATGCGACGCGCCTTAGATCTTGTTTCGATGCATGTCGTTTTCCCGAACCGAAGACACTTCCGGGCGACATCCACTAGCCGCCCGTGGCGAGCAGCAACACGCCGGCAAGAGCGCATCCCGCAAGCGTCGGCAGCACACCGGTTTTCCACTTCAGGATGGCGACCATGGCGGCGACCGAAAGCAGCGCGGCTCGCCAGTCGATCGACGAAAGCACCGGCACGTTCATGCCAAGACCCGTCATGCGCACCTCGCGGAAGACGACGTGCAAGGCGAACCACAGAGCAAGGTTCATGATGACGCCGACCACGGCGGCGGTGATCGCGCCCAGTGCGGCCGACAGGGCCTTGTTGCCGCGCAGGGCCTCAATGTAGGGCGCGCCGAGGAATATCCAGAAGAAGCAGGGTGTGAACGTAACCCACAGCGTCAGCAGCGCTCCAAGCGATCCGCCAAGCAGTGCGTCCAGCGAGCCGGAGTGGCGAAACGCGGCGATGAAGCCGACGAATTGCAACACCAGGATGAGTGGACCCGGCGTGGTCTCGGCAAGGCCGAGGCCATCGACCATTTCACCAGGGGCGAGCCAGCCGAAGGACTGCACGGCTGCCTGCGCGACATATGCAAGAACCGCGTAGGCGCCGCCAAAGGTGACCACCGCCATGAGGCTGAAGAAGCCGCCAATCTGCGTCCACACGCTGTTCGTCCCGGTGAGTGCCCAGAGCAACAGAACCGGCCCGAGCCAGATCGGCAGCCAGATCGCGATGGTGCGCGGCGCATGCCATCGTGTCGGCCTGGTATGGGCCAGTTCGCCGCGTTCGAACATCAGGTCGACCGCGCCCCTGATATCGGGAGCGTCGTTCTTGCCGTGCGCCGCGCCGGAAAACAGGGCTGGCGCGACACGGTTTCCCACCCATCCCACCGATCCCGCAATCAGGACGATGAGCGGGAACGGGATGGCGAGCACATAGATGCCGAGAAAAGCGCAAAGCGCGATCGCCACCATCAACCGGTTCTTCAAGGCGCGGCGGCCGATGCGGATCACCGCCTCGACCACGACCGCGAGCACGGCGGCCTTGACCCCGAAGAACAGCGCCGCGACCAGCGGGACATCACCATAGAGCGCATAGAGAATGCTCAGGGTGAGCATGACCAGTGCGCCGGGCACCACGAACAGGACACCGGCGACAAGGCCGCCGATCGTCCTGTGCAGCAGCCAGCCGATATAGATGGCGAGTTGCTGGGCCTCGGGACCGGGCAGCAGCATGCAGTAGTTCAGCGCATGCAGGAAACGCTGTTCGCCGATCCAGCGCCGGTCCTCGACCAATTCCTTGTGCATGAGCGCGATCTGACCGGCCGGCCCGCCGAAGCTCAGCAATCCGATCTTCGCCCAGAGTTTCGTGGCTTCGCGGAAGCTCGGGACCGCCGGCGCCTCGACGAGGTCTGCATCATTGCCCGAAATGAGGCTGCTCATGACGGCTTTGCCCCGCCCGGCCAGTTGTGCGTCTCGTCAGTGGCGTCGCGACACCAGCGGAAGAACGCGTCATAGAGCATCGTGCCGGCGTCCAGCTGCTCCAGATCGTCGCGGAACATGCGCGACAGGCCAAGCGAGGCGGCCAGAAATCCGGCTGCCTGGGGAACGAGATCCAGGCGTGCGGTGTCGGCCGCGCGCACGATCGTGGCAAGCCGATCGAGTGCCTGGGATTCCAGCCCGAACTCCTCGATCATCGTGTCGAAGGTGCAGCGCTCGCCGCGATGACTCCAGAACACATTGTCGATGTCGAAAGGCACGGCCTGAAAGCGGTCTGCGACAGCCGGAACTTCAGCGGGTTCGACGAAGAGAAACACCGCGTCGGGATCGATGAAGCGCCGGATCAGCCATGGGCAAGCGATGCGATCGACCTTGGGGCGAGCCCGCGTTACCCAGACGGTGCGGCCCTTTTCATCGCGGGACGGTATCTTGTCGGCGCGGACCAGAAGCCCGCCGGCATCGCGCCAGGCTTCGAAGCCGCCTTCGAGGGATTCGGCGGCAATGCCTTCATGCCGCAGCCACGCGGCAACCCCTTGCGAAAGCTTTTGCCCCTTCTGGCAAAGGACGGCCACTTGGCTGCCGGCAAGGTCGTGTGCCCAGGCCGAGACCGTTTTGAAATTGCGCCGGTGAGAGGCCGGCAGCAGGCGCGGGTCGGCGTCGTAGTCTTCATCGATACGGACATCGACGATCACAGGCGCGCCCGGCAGACCAATCAGACGGGATAGTTGCTGTACGGTGATAGCGGTTGTTGACGGCATGGCGTCCACCTCCTGAAGAAGCCTGGACGCGAACATTGGGCTGACGCCTCACGGGGTCGTCGCGATACACCCCTTGCGATGATGGTGGAATTGTTGGGCTGGCTTGTCAAGGACGGAGCGTTTCCCGGCCCGTGGCCGCGAGACCGGCGGCCTGATCGATCAGGCGCCGGTCGTCGTCATCCATCATCAATGACCAGCCAGGAATAATCGATGACTATTCCCGGGAATAATCAATGATTGTCGCGAGGCACTCCCATCGTGTGGGCCACATCCTGATATTTCACTGCCGGCTTCAGCACCATGCCGGCCGAGAACTGGTCGACCATGCCGCGCTGGATCTCCTGCCAGGGCGTCTGGTGCTGGGGATAGTGATAGCCGCCATCCTTCTGCAGCTCGGCGCGCCGCCGTGTGATCTCGTCATCGCTGACGAGGATGTTCGCCGTGCCCTTCCGCAGGTCGATGCGGACGCGGTCGCCGGTCTTGAGCAGCGCCAGGCCACCGCCGACCGCGGCTTCCGGCGAGGCGTTCAGGATCGATGGTGAGCCCGACGTACCGGACTGACGGCCATCGCCGATGCAGGCCAGCGCGTGGATACCCTTCTTGATCAGGTAGGCCGGCGGCTGCATGTTGACGACCTCGGCGCCGCCGGGATAGCCGACGGGACCGGCGCCGCGCATAAACAGGATGGTATGCTCGTCTATGCCTTGCGCCGGATCGTCAATGCGGGCGTGGTAATCCTCGGGCCCGTCGAAGACCATGGCGTTGCCTTCGAAGGCTTCCGGGTCGTTCGGGTTCGACAGATAGCGCTCGCGGAATTCCGGCGAAATGCCGCTCATCTTCATGATCGCCGAATCGAACAGATTGCCCTTGAAATTGATAAAGCCGGCATTGGCCTTCAGCGGCTCGGCCACCGTGCGGATGACGTCGGTATTCTCGTTGGCGACGCCCTCGCAGTTGGCGCCGATCGACTTGCCATTGACGGTCAAGGCATCGGGATGCGGCAGCATTCCGGCCTTCATCAGTTCGGCGACCACGGCAGGCACGCCACCGGCGTGGTGATAGTCCTCGCCCAGATATTCACCTGACGGCTGCAGATTGACGATGAGCGGCACTTTGAGGCCGATGGTCTGCCAGTCGTCATTGTCGAGCGGCACGCCGAGATGGCGGGCGATGGCGTTGAGATGGATCGGCGCGTTGGTCGAGCCGCCGATCGCCGAATTGACGACGATGGCGTTTTCGAAAGCCGCGCGGGTCATGATATCGGACGGTTTCAGGTCTTCGTGCACCATGTCGACGATGCGCTTGCCGGTTTCGTAGGCGATCTGGCCGCGCTCGCGGTAGGGCGCCGGAATGGCGGCCGAACCGGGCAGTTGCATGCCGAGCGCCTCGGCCAGCGAATTCATCGTGGTGGCCGTGCCCATCGTGTTGCAGTAGCCGGTGGACGGCGCCGAGGACGCGACGATGTCCATGAACTCGTCATAGCCGATCTCGCCGGCCGACAGGCGCTGGCGCGATTCCCAGACGATGGTGCCCGAGCCGGTACGCTTGCCCTTATGCCAGCCATTGAGCATCGGGCCGACCGACAGCGCGATGGCCGGGATGTTGACGGTCGCCGCCGCCATCAGCAAGGCAGGCGTGGTCTTGTCGCAGCCGATGGTGAGCACGACGCCGTCGAGCGGATAGCCGTAGAGCACCTCGACAAGGCTGAGATAGGCGAGGTTGCGGTCAAGGGCGGCGGTCGGCCGCTTGCCGGTCTCCTGGATCGGGTGACAGGGGAATTCGAAAGGAATGCCGCCCATCGAGACGATGCCTTCGCGCACGCGCTTGGCAAGTTCGATATGGTGCCGGTTGCAAGGCGAAAGGTCAGAGCCCGTCTGCGCGATGCCGATCAGCGGTTTGCCAGACATCAGCTCGGCGCGTGTCAGCCCGTAATTCAGGTAGCGCTCGAGATAAAGCGCCGTCATTCCCGGATTGTCGGGATTGTCGAACCACTCCTGCGAGCGGAACTTTTTCTTTTTCGTGGGGGCGCCGGCCATCATGGTCTCCGTATTTGTATGACAAATCGATATGACAACGCGCGGATGCAGGCAAGGGGCACGCGTGATCTGAATCCGGACTTTGGTGCGATAGACAGCTATCGAGCCGCACGCTACGACCAATCCGACATCGGCGATGCGGGAGGTTTAGATGGCTTTGGTGATCGAGGGCGAGGAACGTATCGCCGCACCCGTGCAGAAAGTGTGGGAAGCGCTGAACGACCCAGCCGTCCTGAGGGGCGCCATCCCAGGCTGCCAGAGCCTGGAAATGAAATCGGCGACCGAGATGGCGGCAACGGTGGTGCTGAAGATCGGGCCGATCAAGGCCACCTTCAACGGCGAAGTGACGCTCAGGAATCTCAAGCCGCCGCATGCCTACACCATCCAGGGCGAAGGCAAGGGCGGCATCGCCGGCTTCGCCAAGGGCGGCGCCGACGTCACGCTCACCGCCGACGGGCCGGACGCGACGGTCCTCAAATATGCGGCCAAGGCAGAAGTCGGCGGCAAGATCGCGCAACTCGGCAGCCGGCTGATCGAATCGACGTCGAAGAAACTGGCCGGACAGTTCTTTTCGGCTTTCGGCGAGAAAGTGGGCGGCTGACGCACTCCCCGTGAGGGTTCACTCAAAGACGATACTCGGCACGGCCGCTTCGGCCGCGCCGCGTTCCTCGTTGACCCTTTCCCAGACCTTGGAGGCGATATCGCGATAGATTTTCGCCTCGGCGCCATCCGGCTTCGAGACGACCACGGGCGTGCCGGCGTCGGAGCTCTCGCGGATGCCCATTTCAAGCGGCACCTCGCCGAGGAAGGTGACGCCGAGCCTCTCCGCCTCGCGGCGCGCGCCGCCATGGCCGAAGATGTCGTATCGCTTGCCGGTATCCGGGGCGATGAAGTAACTCATGTTCTCGACGATGCCGAGCAGCGGCACATCGACTTTCCTGAACATATTGAGGCCCTTGCGGGCATCGATCAGTGCCAGGTCCTGCGGCGTCGAGACGATGACGGCACCCGCCAACGGCACCTGCTGGGCCATGGTCAGTTGCGCATCGCCCGTGCCGGGCGGCATATCGACGACGAGCACGTCGAGCCGCCCCCATTCAACCTCGCGCAGCATCTGCGTCAGCGCCGACATCACCATCGGCCCGCGCCAGATCATCGGCGTCTCCTCATCGACGAGGAAACCCATCGACATCACCTTGAGGCCGTAATTCTCCATCGGTTTCAGGATCTTGCCGTCGACCGTCTGCGGCCGGCCATGGATGTTAAGCAGTCTGGGCATCGACGGGCCATAGATGTCGGCATCCAGCACACCGACCCGCAAGCCATTGGCGGCCAGGCCAAGCGCCAGGTTGACGGCCGTGGTCGACTTGCCGACGCCACCCTTGCCGGAAGCAACCGCTATGATCGCCTCGATGCCGGGCACGCCGCGCTTGCCCTGGCTCTGCGAAGCGGGAGCATGCGGAGCCGCCCGCGGGGCCGCAGCGACCGGAGCCGTCGGCGCCGGCCTGGGTGCGGGACGCGATGGAACCGACGCCTCCATGCCGCCGCCTTTCTTTTCAGCCGTCAGCGCGACGACCGCACCGGCGACGCCGGGAATGGCCTTCACCACCCGCTCGGCGGCGGCGCGCAACGGCTCCATCTCCTGGGCGCGCGCGGCGGGAACGGTGATCGAGAAGAACACTTTCGAATCGGCGATGAAAATCTCCGAAACCATGCCGAGGTCGACGATGTTGCCGGTAAAGTCCGGCCCGTTGACCGTCTTCAGCCGTTCGGTGACGATTTCCTTGGTGATGGACATGGCTGTTGTTCCCTGGCGTTCGGCTGCAGCTCACATAGTGCAGATCGCGGACCGCTCCAAGCGCCAGGCATGATGGCGGTCGTCAAGCGGCCTGGGCGACCTATTTCCATGACCAGAGGGAATGACAACCAGGGAAGGAGACGATCATGCTTGCAAACAGCAACGCATCGGCAAACCTCGCCGTGAAGGATCTGGCAAAGGCCAAGGCCTTCTATGAGAGAACACTCGGCCTGGAACAGGTGCACGATGAGGGCGGCGAATTGATCGTCTACAAAAGCGGCGATACCACGATCAATGTCTATCGTTCCGAATTCGCAGGGACCAACAAGGCGACGGCGGTAACCTGGAGGGTCGGCGACGCCATCGCCGATGTCGTCGACGCCCTCAAGTCGAAGGGTGTCGCCTTCGAGCATTACGAGATGCCCGGCCTAACGATGGAGGGCGACCTGCATGTCGGCGGCGGCATGAAAGTCGCATGGTTCAAGGATCCGGACGGCAACATCCTCAATCTCGTGGATCGGTAGATCCGGCGATCGAGGCAGCGCGGCGCGATCGCTTTTTTATGCATGTCGTTGTCCCAAAACCGAAGTCACTTTCGGGCGACATGCATTGGAGGTTTGAGCGCGACACCATCTGGCGCGACGCCACCGCGCCGGATAGCTTCCGCCAATGATCGACAAGCTGGAATTCTTCATCGCGCTGGCCAAGGAAGAGCACTTCGGCCGGGCGGCCGAGGCGTGCGGGGTCACGCAGCCGACCCTGTCGGCCGGCATCAAGCAGCTCGAGGGCCAGCTCGGCGTCATGTTGGTCAATCGCGGGTCGCGGTTCCAGGGGCTGACCCCGGAGGGCAAGCAAGTGTTGGTCTGGGCGCGCCGCATCGTCGGCGACTCCAGGACCATGCGCGAGGAGATGCGCGCCGCCCGGTATGGCCTTTCCGGCCGCATCCGGATTGCAGCAATCCCGACGGCATTGGCGATGGTCGCGAGATTAACGACGCCCTTTCGAGACAAGCACCCAGGCGTCACCTTTTCGGTGCTGTCGCGGACCTCGATCGAAGTGCTGTCGCTGCTTGGCAATTTCGATGTCGACGCGGGCATCACCTATCTCGACAACGAACCGCTGGGACGGGTGACCAGCGTGCCCCTCTATGACGAGCGCTACCAATTGATCACCGCAATCGGCAATCCCTATTCCGACCGCGACAAAGTGACATGGTCCGAGATCAGCCAGTTGCCGCTGTGCCTTCTGACGCCGGACATGCAGAACCGCCGCATCATCGACCAGCACCTGGCGGAAGCCGGCGTGCAGGTGCGGCCGACGCTGGAATCGAATTCGATGATCGTGCTCTTCTCGCACATCCGGACCGGCAAATGGTCATCGATCATGCCACTCAACCTTGCGGAAACATTCGGTTTTTCCGAACCGATCCGGGCCATTCCGATCGTCGAGCCCGATGCCAGCCACACAGTCGGGCTGGTCGCCGCGCCGCGCGAGCCGCACACGCCGCTGGTGCAGGCGCTGCTGGACGAGGCGATGGCGCTGGCAGACGATTTCCGCGCCCACCGCTAGGCTAGACAATGCTGAGCGAAGCTCGTCGATAGAAGATTTCTATCGAGCAACGAAACAGCTTTATTGATTTCGCGGGTTTCCTCTGATTTTGTAAAGACTTAGCGATAAAAGCTATCGACCAGGGAGGGCGCTGCATGACGATGCAGCCTGCAAGTACCGAGATCGCATCGCGCACGGCGGCGATTATCCAGGAGTTGAAGGACCTCGAGGGTCCGCTGCTGCCGATCCTCCACGGCATCCAGGAAGAATTCGGCCACGTCCCGCAGGATGCCGTCCCCATCATTGCCGACGGCCTGAACCTGTCCAGGGCCGAGGTGCATGGTGTCGTGACTTTCTATCATGATTTCCGCGCGCGCCCGGCCGGGCGGCACGTGCTCAAGCTCTGCCAGGCGGAAGCCTGCCAGTCGATGGGTTCGGACGCGGTCGCCGCCAAGGTCAAGCAGTTGCTCGGCATCGACTTCCATGAGACCACGCGTGACGGATCGGTTACGCTGGAACCGGTCTATTGCCTCGGGCTGTGCGCCTGCTCGCCGTCTGCGATGCTGGATGGCGAGGTGATCGGTCGGTTGGATGACGACAGGATCGACGAGATCGTCGCCGAGGTGCGCTCATGACCCCCCGCATCTATATTCCCGGCGATTCCGGCGCACTGGCGCTGGGCGCGGAAAAGGTCGCGAAGGCCGTCGCCAAGGAACTCGCGGAGCGCGGCATCGAGGCCAAGATTGTGCGCAACGGCTCGCGCGGCGCCTATTTCCTCGAACCGATGGTCGAAGTGGCGACGGCCAATGGCCGTGTCGCCTACGGGCCGGTGAAACCGTCGGACGTGAAGAGCCTGTTCGACAGCGGTTTTCTCACCGGCGGCCATCACAAGCGCTGGCTCGGCGCACCGGACAAGATTCCGTTCCTGGCCAAACAAACTCGCTTGACGTTTGCACGTTGTGGCATCAACGACCCGCTGTCGCTCGATGCCTACAAATCGCTCGGCGGACTGAGCGGCCTGCGGAACGCGGTGGCCATGGCGCCCGCCGACGTCGTCAAGCAGGTCACCGACTCCGGCCTGCGCGGCCGCGGCGGCGCAGGCTTCCCGACCGGCATCAAATGGAAGACGGTGCTCGATACGACATCGGAGCGCAAATACATCGTCTGCAATGCCGATGAGGGCGACAGCGCCACCTTCGCCGACCGCATGATCATGGAGGGCGACCCCTTCGTGCTCATCGAAGGCATGACCATCGCTGGCATCGCCACCGGCGCGACCAAGGGTTTCGTCTATATCCGCTCGGAATATCCGCACGCGGTGGCTGTCATGAACAAGGCCGTCGAGATCGCCCGCAAGGCCGGTGTGCTCGGCGTCAATGTGCTGGGTTCGCCCAACGCCTTCGACATGGAAATCCGCGTCGGTGCCGGCGCCTATGTCTGCGGCGAGGAAACCTCGCTCTTGAACAGCCTGGAAGGCAAGCGCGGCGTGGTGCGCGCCAAGCCGCCGCTGCCCGCGATACAGGGTTTGTTCGGCAAGCCGACGGTGATCAACAACGTCATTTCGCTGGCTTCCGTACCCATCATCATGGACAAGGGCGCCGCCTTCTACAAGGATTTTGGCATGGGCCGCTCGCGCGGCACGATCCCGATCCAGATCGCCGGCAACGTCAAGCAAGGCGGCCTGTTCGAAACCGCTTTCGGCCTGACGCTGGGCGAGATCGTCGACGAGATCGGCGGCGGCACGTCCACCGGGCGCCCAGTGAAGGCGGTGCAGGTTGGCGGACCGCTCGGCGCCTACTTCCCGCGCGCACTGTTCGACACGCCGTTCGACTACGAGGAATTCGCCAAGCGCGATGGGCTGATCGGCCATGCCGGCATCACGGTTTTCGACGATACCGCCGACATGCTGAAGCAGGCACGCTTCGCCATGGAGTTCTGCGCCATCGAAAGCTGCGGCAAGTGCACTCCTTGCCGCATCGGCTCGACGCGGGGCGTGGAAACCATCGACAGGCTCGCCGCCGGAATCGAGCCGGAAAAGAACCTCGCTCTGGTTACCGACCTCTGCAACACGATGAAGTTCGGTTCGCTCTGCGCGCTGGGCGGCTTCACGCCCTACCCGGTGATGAGCTCGATCACCCATTTCCCCGAGGATTTCAAGCCCGCGCCAGCGCGCGTGGCTGCTGAATAGGAGCTGGCAGATGAACATCAAGGCCGACTTCCCAACGCTGATCGAAGAGATTGACTACGGAACTCCGGAGTCGAAGGCGCAAAAACAGGTCACGCTGACCGTCGATGGCCGCAGCATCAGCGTGCCTGAAGGCACGTCGATCATGCGTGCGGCGATGGAAGGCGGGGTGGAGATCCCCAAGCTCTGCGCCACCGACATGCTGGACTCCTTCGGTTCCTGCCGCGTCTGCCTCGTCGAAATCGACGGGCGCGGCGGTACGCCGGCTTCCTGCACGACGCCTGTCGGCGAAGGCATGGTGGTGCGCACGCAGTCGGACAGGCTCGACGCCATCCGCCGGGGCGTCATGGAACTCTACGTCTCCGACCATCCGACCGGCTGGCACGAGAAGGCCGGAACTGGCGCCAGCGAGTTCGATGTGGTGGCGAAGTCTGTCGGCCTGACCGAAAATCGCTACGGCGTTGAGGGCCGCAACCACGTCAAGGAAGAAAATGGCGTCGCGCCGGGCCATGGCTCGCTCGCGGTCGACTACATCGCCCGTGATGAGTCCAACCCCTATTTCACCTATGATCCGGCGCAGTGCATCGTCTGCTCGCGCTGCGTGCGCGCCTGCGAGGAGGTGCAAGGCACTTTCGCGCTGACCATCGAGGGCCGCGGCTTCGAATCGCGCATGGTCGCCGGCATGCACGAGGACTTCATTGCCTCCGAATGCGTGTCCTGCGGTGCCTGCGTGCAGGCCTGTCCGACCGATGCGCTGCGCGAGAAGACCGTGCTCGAAAAGGGCCTGCCGGAGCGCTCGGCCGTGACCACCTGCGCCTATTGCGGCGTCGGCTGCTCGTTCAAGGCCGAAGTGAAGGGCGACGAAGTCATCCGCATGATGCCCTACAAGGAGGGCATGGCCAACCATGGCCATTCCTGCGTGAAGGGCCGCTTCGCTTACGGTTATGCCACCCACAAGGACCGCATCCTGTCGCCGATGATCCGCGAAAAGGTCAGCGATCCGTGGCGCGAAGTGAGCTGGGAAGAGGCGATCGCCCATACGGCCAAGGAATTCCGCCGCATCCAGTACCAGTACGGCCGCACCGCGATCGGCGGCATCACCTCCTCGCGCTGCACGAATGAGGAGACCTACCTCGTCCAGAAGCTGGTTCGCCAAGGCTTCCGCAACAATAATGTCGACACCTGCGCGCGTGTCTGCCATTCGCCGACCGGCTATGGGCTCGGCCAGACCTACGGCACCTCGGCCGGCACGCAGGACTTCGATTCCGTCGAATTCACCGACGTCGCCGTCATCATCGGCGCCAATCCGGCTTCCGCGCACCCGGTGTTCGCCTCGCGGCTGAAGAAGCGGCTGCGTCAGGGCGCCAAGCTGATCGTGCTCGACCCGCGCCGCACCGAGATGGTCAAGTCGGCCCATGTCGAAGCCGACTACCATTTGCCGCTGAAGCCCGGCACCAATGTCGCCGTGCTGACCTCGCTGGCGCATGTCATCGTCACCGAGGGCCTTTTCGACGAAGCCTTCATCCGCGAGCGCTGCGACTGGGCTGAGTTCCAGGACTGGGCGTCCTTCGTCGCCCTGCCGGAAAACAGCCCCGAAATCGTCGGCAAGCTGTCCGGCGTCGATCCGGAGTTGATCCGCGGTGCCGCCCGTCTCTACGCCAAGGGCGGCAATGGCGCGATCTATTACGGCCTCGGCGTCACCGAGCACAGCCAGGGCTCGACCACGGTGATGGCGATCGCCAACCTCGCAATGGCCACCGGCAATATCGGCCGGCCTGGCGTCGGCGTGAACCCGCTGCGCGGCCAGAACAATGTGCAGGGCTCCTGCGACATGGGCTCGTTCCCGCATGAGCTGCCGGGCTACCGGCACATTTCGGGTGACGCGGTGCGCGACATCTACGAAAGCCTATGGGGCGTGAAGCTCGACGACGAACCCGGCCTGCGCATTCCCAACATGCTGGATGCCGCCGTCGACGGCTCGTTCAAGGGCATCTACATCCAGGGCGAGGACATCCTGCAGTCCGATCCCGACACCAAGCATGTCGCCGCCGGCTTGGCCGCGATGGAATGCGTGGTGGTGCACGACCTCTTCCTCAACGAGACGGCGAACTACGCGCATGTCTTCCTGCCGGGCTCGACCTTCCTCGAGAAGGACGGCACGTTCACCAATGCCGAACGCCGCATCAATATGGTGCGCAAGGTGCTGGAACCGAAGGCGCGCTACGCCGATTGGGAGGCGACGCAGGAACTCGCCCGTGCGATCGGCCTCGACTGGAACTATACGCATCCGTCCGAAATCATGGACGAGATCGCCAAGACGACGCCAAGCTTCGCCAACGTCTCCTTCGACCTGCTCGACCGGGTCGGCTCCGTGCAATGGCCCTGCAACGACAAGGCGCCGCTTGGCACCCCGATCATGCATGTCGATGGCTTCGTGCGCGGCAAGGGCAAGTTCATCCGCACCGAATATGTGGCGACGGACGAAAGAACCGGACCGCGCTTCCCGCTGCTGCTGACCACCGGCCGTATCCTGTCGCAGTACAATGTCGGCGCGCAGACGCGGCGCACCGAAAATGTCATGTGGCACTCCGAGGACAGGCTGGAAATCCATCCGCACGACGCAGAAAATCGTGGCCTGCGCGATGGCGACTGGGTCCGGCTGACCAGCCGTTCGGGCGAGACGACGCTGCGCGCGCTGATCACCGACCGGGTGTCGCCGGGCGTGGTCTACACGACCTTCCACCATCCCGACACGCAGGCCAACGTCATCACCACCGACTTCTCCGACTGGGCGACCAATTGTCCGGAATACAAGGTGACCGCGGTGCAGGTCGGCGCTTCCAACGGCCCGTCGGAATGGCAGCGCGACTATGACGAGCAGGCCAAGCAGAGCCGCCGCATCGCTCCGCTGCAGGCGGCGGAGTAGTTTTGGCCCCGCGCCGCAAAGCGACGACGCAGATATCGCGACTGGCGCACCGCGCCAGCGGCACGGCTGCGGCCAACCGCATGGTGCCGGAGGAGACGCCAGTGGCGTTCTCCTTCGCCGGCACCACGCATGCGGTGATGATGGCGAGCCCCGCCGATTTCGAGGATTTCGCGCTCGGCTTCTCGCTCACCGAAGGCATCATCGCTGCGCCTGATGAGATCGAAGCCATCGAGGTCGAGGATCATGGCGCCGGCATCGACATCCAGATCCGGCTGAAGGACCAGGCCAATACGCGCTTCGAGGCGCGGCGGCGGCGGCTTGCCGGACCGGTGGGCTGCGGGCTGTGCGGCATCGAATCCATCGAGGAAGCGATGCGCTCGGTCGATCCGGTGGGTGCGTCGAAACTTACGCTTGAGGCCGACGATATCACCCGCTCGGTCAAGCTGCTGTCGAAGGTACAGCCGCTGCATACCGAGACAGGCGCCGTGCATGCAGCCGGCTTCTACGTCCCTGGCAAGGGCGTCGTCATGGCGCGCGAGGATGTCGGCCGCCACAATGCGCTGGACAAGCTAGCCGGCGCGCTGGCCAAGGCCAATATCGATGGCGCATCGGGCGCCGTCGTGGTGACCAGCCGTGTTTCGGTCGAAATGGTGCAGAAGACGGCGGCGATCGGTTCAGCCTTCATCATCGCCGTCTCGGCGCCGACGGCCCTTGCCATCCGCACCGCGGAAGAGGCCGGCATGACGCTGGTGGCGCTGGTGCGTGGCGACGATTTCGATGTTTTTACCCACCCCGACCGGGTGATTTCGGGAGTTGCCCAGCATGTCGCATGACGAAGAGCACATCATGAGCACGGGGGAAAAGCTGGTGCGTATGGCCAACCAGATCGCCGCCTTTTTCCACTCCAGGCCACGCGAGGAAGGCGTTGCCGGCGTCGCCGAGCATATCAACAAGTTCTGGGAGCCGAGAATGCGGCGCCAGTTCTTCGAGATGCTGGACAGCGGCGGTGAAGGCTTCGACGAACTGGTCGTGGTCGCTTCGGCCAGGATCAAACGGCCGATCACGCCGGCGGAGGCCGATCTCAAGCTCGGCCTCGCGGCCTCGCCTGGCGACGTCGCCGCGTCGCAAAAGTAACCGCGTCGGCCGCCGGCTACATTCATTTCCGCTAAAATATAAGCTGCCGCAACCGGCGCGGCTCTGCTATGGTTGGCGATCAGAAATCGTCAGGCCGGGCGGACACCCTCGTGAGGCCGATCGAGACCCGATACGCCCTTAGTGGCGAGGTGCGGATCGCCTATCAGGTGGTCGGCCAGGGGTCGTTTGACCTCGTCTTCGTCCCCGGCTTCATCTCCAACCTCGACCTGCACTGGGAAGACGAGGGCTATACCAGGCTCCTGAGGCGGCTTTCGGCCTTCTCGCGGCTGATCCTGTTCGACAAGCGCGGCACGGGTCTTTCCGACCGCGTCGATGTCCATCACCTGCCCAGCCTCGAGACCCGCATGGATGATGTGCGCGCGGTGATGGATGCGGTCGGCAGCGGCCGCGCGTCGATCCTTGGGGCTTCGGAAGGCGCGCCGCTGGCGATGCTGTTCGCCGCCACCTATCCAGAGCGGACGCGGGCACTGGCGCTCTATGGCGGCTACGCGCATTTCCACAAATGGGTGATGCCGCCGGAGCGTCTGGAAGCCTTCATCGCGACGGCCGAGACGGCCTGGGGCACAGGCGCCACCTTGCCCAATTTCGCACCGGGCAGGGTCGACGATACCCGCTTTTCAACCTGGTGGGCGCGCTTCGAGCGGCTGTCGGCAAGCCCTACCGCGGCGGCGACGCTGGCGCGGATGAACGCGGGGATCGATGTGCGCGGCATCCTGGCGGCAATCGGCGCGCCGACGCTGCTGATCCATCGCCGCAACGATGTGCGGGTCGACCCCGACGCCAGCCGCTTTCTGGCCAGGAAAATCCCCAACGCGCGGCTGGTCGAAATCCCTGGACGCGACCACCCGATCTGGACCGGTGATGTCGACCGGGTCGCCGACCTGATCGAGGAGTTCCTGACCGGCGAGCGCGCCGTGGTGGAAGCCGAACGCGTTCTGGCTGCGCTTCTCGTGACTCGGATCTACGACACGGCCCGCCTCGGAGACCGGATGTGGAGCGAACGCAGCCAGCATTTCCATGAGACATGGCGGACCCTTGTGACGCGCCATGGCGGGCGCTGCGCGGACATGCACTCCGAGATGATGATTTCGCGCTTCGACGGCCCTGGGCGTGCCTTGCGTTGCGCGGCGGCGTTGCGGGACGCGGCGCAGCAAATCGGGGTGGCAAGCGCGCAAGGGGCGCATGTCGGCGAGATCGAGTCGCGCGGCCCTCCTGCAGGATTGACGGGCCGCGTGACGATACAACTCGCCGCTCACGCCGGGCGCGGCGAGATATTGGCGTCGAGGCTGGTCGCCGATCTGGCCGTCGGCTCGGGTCTTCATTTCGTCGATCGCGGGCGTGTGGGCATCGACGAGCTGGACGAGCCGCTGGCGTTTGTGCTTGCGATGTCCGAACAGCACCTGGAGCCGGCCTGCCGGCCCAAGACCAAAGCGACCGAACCGGCTTGCCTGACCGCGCGCGAGAGCGAAGTCGTGAATTTGATCGCCGACGGCAAGAGCAATGCGGCGATCGCCGCCGAACTCAGGCTGAGCGAGCACACGGTCAAGCGCCACGTCGCCAACATACTGCTCAAGCTCGACCTGCCGTCGCGAGCGGCCGCGGCGGCATTTTCCGCCAGGCAGACTGGCCCGGACGGGCCATGAGAGCCATGGCGCTTTCGGGCGAAGCAGGCGCACCGCCATAGGCGCTATCAATTCCCCCATGCAGGCCAAGGCGGATATCGCCGGAAAGGCGCTGCGAACGGAGGATGAAATGCCCAAGTCAAAACTGAACGTCAGGTCACTGGTGATCGCGGCGGGCATTGGCGCGCTGTTCACGATCACTCCGGCGAAAGCCGAGGATGCGTCGGCGGCAGCAGCCTACAAGGACATCGAGGCGACGCTCGGCTCGGTGCCGGATATGTTCAAGACACTGCCTGACGTCGCCATCGCCGGCGCCTGGGCCGAGATCAAGGGGGTCCAGCTCAATCCCAAGACCGCGCTCGACGGCAAGACCAAGGAGCTGATGGGGCTGGCGGTCGCGTCGCAGATCCCGTGCCAGTATTGCATCTATTTCCACACCGAGGCCGCCAAGCTCAACGGCGCATCGGACGAAGAGATCAAGGAGACGATCGCGATGGCCGCGATCGTGCGCCACTGGTCGACGATCCTCAACGGCAGCCAGGTCGATCTGGCCACCTTCAAGAAGCAGACCGACGGCGTGTTTGCGGCAGTTAAGGCCAAGTCACAGTGAAAGACACCGCCCGTCGGCGAGCGCCGGGCGACACCTCAAACGTCAAACGCCCGATCGTGAAGACGGGCATAGGGAGGATAAAATGCTGACCAAGACCCAAGCCGTGGATGGCGCGGCGATCAAGAAAGCGATCGAAGGCCGTGACGGCAAGATGCTGTCGAGCTTCTATGCCGATGATGCGCTGGTGCGGGTGATCGACCGCAACAACCCGCCGAGCAAGCCGCGCGAAATCCGCGGGCGCGCGGCGATCACGACGTTCTGGGACGACATCTGCAGCCGGGCGATGACCCACAAGGTCGACACCACCATCGCCCACGGCGACAGCCTGGCATTCACCCAGGCATGCGCCTACCCGGACGGCACCAAGGTGTTCTGCGCGGCGATGCTGGAGCTGAAGAACGGCCTGATCGCGCGCCAAACCGTCGTGCAGGCCTGGGACGAGTAGATCAACCCGCGGCCTGAGCCGCAAGTGATGGAGGAGAACCAACATGTTCAGCGCCAGATGGCAGATCGATGCCAAGTTCGGGCACAAGCAGACGGTGCTCGAGCTGATGCGGAAATGGGAACGCGAGATCGGCTCGCAGGTCGGCCTCACCGAGCTCAAATTCCAGATCATGACCGGATCGATCGGCGCCCGTGAAGCGACGGTCGAGTCGCATCACCAGGTCGAAAGCCTGGCCCAGTTGGAGGCGATGTTCGCCAAGATCGGCAAGATCGACGCGCACGCCAAATGGGGCAAGGAGATGGAGCCCTATGTCGTGTCGGGCACCAGCCTGTGGAACATCTATCGCATCGTGGAGTAGCGGCTGGAGTTCTTCTCCCGTTCACGGGAGGAGATGCCGCAGGCAGATGAGGGGCAGCGCCGGCATCGCAGAAGCTTGCGCTGCCCCTCATCCGGCGCCCGGCCCTTCGCTAATGGCTCCGGGCGTTCGTCGCTTCGATCGACAAATCGTTGTCGATTGATCGCCAGCGGCGACCGCTTCTCACCCATGCGCAACCATCACATGGCGCACGGCGGTATAATCCTCCAGCGCATAGAGCGACATGTCCTTGCCGTAGCCGGATTGTTTCAGGCCGCCATGCGGCATCTCGTTGGTCAGCATGAAATGGGTGTTGATCCAGGTGCAGCCATATTGCAGCCGCGAGGCGGTCGCCATGGCGCGCGAGACGTCCTTTGTCCATACGGATGACGCAAGGCCGTAATCGCTGTCGTTGGCCCAGTTCACCGCTTCGTCCACTTCCGTGAAACGGGTTATCGAGACAACGGGGCCGAACACTTCGCGGCGCACGATCTCATCCTCCTGCAGCGCGCCGGCGACGACGGTCGGCTGGTAGTAGAAGCCGGTGCCCTCGCCCGGCTTGCCGCCGGTGGTGATCTCGATGTGCTTCAGCTCCGAAGCACGTTCCACGAAGCTCGAGACGCGGTCGCGCTGGCGCCGCGAGATCAGCGGCCCGATTTCGTTCTCGGCGTCGTCTGATAGATTGTATTTGATGGTCGAGACGGCGGTGGAGAGATCGGCGACAAGCTTGTCGTAGATCTTCTTGCCGGCATAGATGCGGCAGGCGGCGGTGCAGTCCTGGCCGGCATTGTAGTAGCCGAAGGCGCGCAGGCCTTTGACGACGGCGCCAAGGTCGGCGTCGTCGAAAACGATGACCGGCGCTTTGCCGCCGAGTTCCAGATGCGTGCGCTTGACCGATTTGGCGGCGGCCTGCAGCACCTTCTTGCCGGTGGCGACGTCGCCGGTGATCGAGATCATGTTGACCCTGGGGTGATTGATCAGCGTGTTGCCGACGCTGTCGCCCCGGCCAAGCACGACATTAACGACGCCCTCGGGCAGGACATCGGCCAGGATCGTCGCCAGCTTCAGCGCCGTCAACGGCGTCTGCTCCGACGGCTTGAAAACCACCGTGTTGCCGCCGGCGATTGCCGGCGCCAGCTTCCAGGCCATCATCATCAGCGGATAGTTCCATGGCGCGATCGAGGCGACGATACCGATCGGGTCGCGCCGGACCATCGAAGTGTGGCCGGGCAGATATTCGCCCGCTACCACACCTGGCATAGAGCGCACCGCCCCGGCGAAGAAGCGGTAGCAGTCGACGATGGCCGGGATTTCGTCATTGAGCACCGCATTGATCGGCTTGCCGCAATTCAACGCCTCCAGCGTCGCGAACTCCTGCGCCTCGGTCTCGATGCGGTCGGCGATCTTCAGGAGGTAGCCGGAGCGCTGTGCCGGCGTGGTGCGCGACCACAAGGCGAACGCCTTTTCGGCGGCGCTCACCGCCGCCTCGATCTGTGCCTGGCTGGCCTCGGGCAGATTGAGGATGGTCGCCCCGGTCTTCGGATTGAGGATCGGCTCCTCGGTCTCGGTGCCCTTCTCGAATTTCGAGCCGATCAGCATCTGGGTGTCCATGGTGTCTCCTTGGGGCAGAAGCGAATGGGGTAATTAGTGAGTAGTGAGTAGTTAAAGAGCGGACCAAATCTACTCACTACTCACTACTCACTACTTTCATTTGCCCGAACCGGCGATCTGGTCACCGTCGCGGGTCAGGTAATAGGCAAACAGGATCGGCAGCAGCGTCACCAGCACGACCACCATGGCCACGACATTGGTGACCGGGCGCTGGCGCGGGCGGATCAGTTCCTCCAGCATCCAGATCGGCACGGTCTGCTGCTGGCCGGCGGTGAAGGTGGTGACGATGACCTCATCGAACGAGAGGGCGAAGGCCAGCATGCCGCCTGCGAGCAGTGCGGTGGCGATGTTGGGCAGCAGGACATGGCGAAAGGTCTGGAAGCCATCGGCGCCGAGATCCATCGAGGCCTCGATCATCGAACCGGAGGTGCGGCGGAAACGAGCGACCGCGTTGTTGTAGACGACGACCACGCAGAAAGTGGCGTGGCCGAGCACGATCGTCCAGAACGAGAACGGGATTTCGGCCAGCGAAAAGGCCGAGCGCAGCGCGATGCCGGTGATGATCCCGGGCAGCGCGATGGGCAGGATGACCAGCAGCGAGATGGTCTCGCGGCCGAAGAATTTCGTCCGTGACACAGCTGCGGCGCAGAGCGTGCCGAGCAGCAGCGCGATCGCGGTCGAAATGGCGGCGACGCGCACCGACAGCGACAGCGCTTCCCAGACATCGGGCCGGTTCCAGGTGACGGCGAACCATTGCGTGGTCAGCCCCGGCGGTGGCCAGACGAAGCTCTTCTCTTCCGTCGTGAAAGCATAGACGAAGATCAGCAGGATCGGCAGATGCAGGAAGAGCAGGCCGCTGGCGGCGGCGATCTTCAGGCCGAGGGGAGCGGATTGACCACGGTCAGAGCGCATCGAAAGCCCCCATTCGCTTGGCGCCCCAGAGATAGAAGCCCATAATGACGATGGGCACCACGGTGAAGGCGGCGGCGAGCGGTATGTTGCCGGCGGTGCCTTGCTGCGAGTAGACGGCCTGGCCGATGAAGAGGCGCGAGGTGCCGATGATCTGCGGGATGATGTAGTCGCCCAATGTCAGCGAAAAGGTGAAGATAGAACCGGCGACGATGCCGGGCAGCGCCAGCGGGAATAAGACGTTGCGGAATGTCTGCCCCGGCGAAGCACCGAGATCGGACGAGGCCTCGACCAGATTGCCAGGCACCCGCTCCAGGGCTGCCTGAACGGGGAGGATCATGAACGGCAGCCAGACATACACGAACACGATGAAAGTGCCGGTGAACGACACCGACAGCGAATTGCCGCCGACCACCGGCAGCGACAGCCAGGCGTCGAGCAGCCACAACAGGTTGAGCTTGGCGAGCAGCCAGGTGAGGATGCCTTCCTTGGCCAGGATCAGCTTCCAGGCATAGATCTTGACCAGATAGCTCGACCACAGCGGCAGCATGACCCCGAGATAGAACAGCGCCTTCCAGCGGCCGCGCGCATAGCGCGCCGCATAGTAGGCGATCGGGAAAGCGATTATGGCGGAGGCAAGCGTGACCAGTGCGGCCATCGTCACCGTACGCAGGATGATGTCGAGATTGGCGGCCTGGAGCAGGTCGCCATAGGTCTTCAGCGTGAATTGGCGATTGATCAGGCCCGAGAACTCGTCGATCGAGAAAAAACTCTGGGCCAGCAGCGCGAACAACGAGCCGATATAGACGATGCCGAGCCACAGCACTGGCGGAACTAGCATCAGCAGCAGCAGGACTTTTGGCCGGCGCCAGAAGAGGTCTGAGAGCGCACCGCGCATGCCGCCGCTGCCGGGCAGGATGGCGGGCGCCGTGGCACGCGGCATGGTAGCGTCGAGGCTCATACCGGCTCGTCCATCAGGTGCAGATGCTCGCGGTTGAAGGTGAGCATGACCGCCTCACCTTCGGCCGGCAGGGGCGTTCCCGCAGGCACCACGGCGTGCAGTTTCAACCCGTCGGCATCGAGCGCCAGCCTTGTCGTGGCGCCGAGATAGTTGGTCGAGACGAGGCGCGCGGCGACGCCTTCGCCGCTCGCCGCGCGGCCGACACGAATGGATTCAGGGCGCAGGCTGCCCCAGCGGCGCTGGCCGGAATAACGCTGCACGAAATCGGGCGGCAACACGTTGGAGGAGCCGACGAAATCGGCGACGAAACGCGTGCTCGGCCGCTGGTAGATATCCTCGGGCGTGCCGATCTGCATGATCCTGCCATCGTTGAAGACGGCGACGCGATCGGCCATCGACAGCGCCTCGCCCTGGTCGTGAGTGACGAAGACGAAGGTGATGCCGAGCGCCTTCTGCAGCGATTTCAGCTCTTCCTGCATGTTTTCGCGCAGCTTGAGGTCGAGCGCGCCGAGCGGCTCGTCGAGCAGCAGCACCTTGGGCTGGTTGACCAGGGCACGGGCGAGCGCGACACGCTGGCGCTGACCCCCGGAAAGCTGGCCGGGCCGGCGCGCGCCATAGCCGGGCAGCCGCACCAGCGACAGCGCTTCTTCCGCCGCCTTGTGCCGCTCGGCCTTGCCGACACGCTTGACCATCAGCCCGTAGGCGACGTTGTCGAGCACGTTGAGATGCGGGAACAGCGCGTAGTCCTGGAACACGGTGTTGACGTTGCGGCGGTAGGGCGGCACGCCCTCGGCCCGCTCGCCGAAGATCGAGATGGAACCCGCCGTCGGCTGCTCGAAGCCGGCGATGAGACGCAGGCACGTGGTCTTGCCCGAACCGGACGGCCCGAGCATGGCGAAGAATTCGCCCGGCGCGATGTCGAGATCGACAGCGTCGACAGCGCGAACGCTGCCGAAATGGCGCGAGGCTTTTTGAAAGGAAACGGCTGATATCATGGGGTGTCCTGATCTTTCAGGCTCATCAAATTTTCAGGCGATCGCGCCGCCCCTCATCCGCCTGCCGGCACCTTCTCCCCGTATAGTGACGAGGAGAAGGGACAAGCACCAACGCTGGCAACTGCCTCTCCCTGATCTTCACGGGGAGAGGCAGGGGTGAGGGGCAGCGCCTACCTCTCTAGCGAAGCGAACTCACCGGCCGCCTATGACGCCGATGTAATCCGAGACCCAGCGGTAATAGGGCACGCACTGGTCGTTCTGCGTGGCGCATTTGGAAACCGGCGTCTTCCAGAACTTGATCTTGTCGAAATTGTCGTAGCCGTTGGTCTTGCAGCCTTCCTCGCCGAGCAGCTCGTTGCCCTTGCAGGCGGCCGGCACGACCGGCAGCGAGCCGAACCAGGCGGAGACATCGCCCTGCACCTTCGGCGCCAGCGAATGCTCGAGCCACATATAGGCGCAGTTCGGGTGAGCGGCGTCGGCTTCCATCATGGTGGTGTCGGCCCAGCCGGTGACGCCTTCTTCCGGCACGGTCGAGGCGACCGGCTTCTTGGCGGCGACCAGCGTGTTGACCTGGTACGGCCACGAGCCTGATGCAACGACGCCTTCGTTCTGGAAATCGTCGACCTGGATGGCGGCGTCGTGCCAGTAGCGGCCAACCAGCGTGCGCTGGACGCGCAGCAATTCGAGCGCCGCCTTGTACTGGTCCTCGTTCAATTCGTAGGGATCCTTGATGCCGAGTTCCGGCTTGTGGAACATCAAATAATTGGCGGCATCCGCTATATGGATCGGTCCGTCATAGGCCTGGACGCGGCCTTTGTTGGACTTGCCATCCGGCAGCTTCATCTCCTCGAAGACGACGTTCCAGCTCTTCGGTGCTTCCTTGAAGACCTCGGTGTTGTACATCAGGATGTTGGGACCCCACTGATAGGGGACGCCGTAATGCACCTTGTCGACGGTGAACCAGGACGCGTCCTTCAGCCGGTCGTCGACCGTCTTCCAACTCGGGATGAGATCGGTGTTGATCGGCTGCACGCGCTTGCCGGCGACGAGCCGCAGCGAGGCATCGCCCGAAGCTGTGACGAGGTCGAAGCCGCCCTCGTTCATCAGCGAGACCATTTCATCCGAGGTGTTGGCGGTCTTGACGTTGACCTTGCAACCGCTCTCCTTCTCGAAGGCGCTCACCCAGTCATAGCCCTTGTCGGTCTCGCCGCGCTCGATGTAGCCCGGCCAGGCGACGATGTTGACCTGACCTTCGCCCTTGCCGAGTTCCTTCACCTGGGCGATGGCCTGACCGGAGAAGGTCAGCGCGACCGTCAAGGCAGTGCACGACTTCAGGAATGAATGCATATCGATCTCCCATTTTGGCACGTGATCCTGAAACCGCTCCGGTTGTCGCCAGATCACGCGCGGACTGAAAAACTTGTCAGCTCGTCCGTTGGACTTGACGCCACTCTGATGGCAGCTTTGGTCCTTCCAACGGAAGGTGCTTTGAAAATCCCGGTTTCGCAAATTCATTTATCAGAAGGCCGATATCGGTTTTTCCGATATACTCCCTCAGGCCAGCGCCGTCACCAGCCAGCAGGCGGCGTTGAAACGAGCCTGACCATCCTTTACGAAAGGGGCGAAGGCAGCAGGCAACACCGTGATAATTTTTTCGGCCGTCGCCTGGTCGACCTCGCGCAGCGCGGCGGCGAGCGGCCCTAGCCGGGTGGCATACATCATCAGATCCCCTTCGGCGATCTTACATGGTAAGTTCGCCTGTCTGACGTCGATTGACGACCAGCCGCTCGCTTCAAGTATCCGCTTCACCTTGGCGCCGTCGGCAAAGGCAAACTGCCCCGGCGCATCGGGGTCTGGCGCGGGTGCGGTCGGCAGGAAAGGCGCAGCCGCTCGCGCGGCGGTCGTCATGAAATCGTTCTCCGCCGGACTGCGCCAGGCAACAAAGGCGAGTTTGCCACCGCGCCTCGCTGCCTGTCTTATGTTGGAGAACGCGGCCACGGGATCATCGAAGAACATGATACCAAAGCGCGAGACAACAGCGTCGAAGCGACCTGATTCGAACGCATACGTCTGGGCATCGCCCACTTCAAAACTTGCGTTTGCCACCTCTTCCGCCTGCGTGCGTTCTGTCGCCAGAGCGACAAGCGGCTGCGAAATGTCCAGCCCAACACAACGTCCGTTGTTGCCGACGCGGCGCGCCACCGCCAGAGTTGTCGCGCCGGCGCCGCAGCCGATGTCCAGGACGTTGCCCCCTTCCCCGGGATAGCCGGCATCGACTACCAGCCGCTCGAACGGCGCCAGAATCTCGTCAAGGATCGGCTGCATTTCGACCCAGGCCTTTCCGCTGGCGTCGTTCCAGAGCGCGGCTTGCCGTGTGTTTGGCTGTGCGGACCGCGACATAACGGACCTCACTTTTCTGTTGCTCTCACCAATCGTCGCCATCACTTTACGAGTTCAAGCCGACTTGAGGTCAAGCATGAAAGATATGGACATTGCCGAAGTGTCGCGCCGCACCGGCGTACCCGCATCGACACTTCGTTACTACGAGGAGAAGGGCCTAATTGCTTCGACCGGCCGTCGCGGCCTGCGCCGCTTGTTCGATCCGGCTGTCCTGGAACGGCTCGCCTTGATTGGGCTTGGACGCGCCGGCGGATTCGCACTGGACGAGATTTCCGCGATGCTGACGCCCGACGGCCTGCCGAAAATGGATCGGGCGCGACTGGATGCGAAGGCCAACGAACTGGACCACACCATCCAGCGCCTGACCGCGATCCGGGAGGCTTTGCGTCACGCCGCCCGATGCCCCGCCGCTCGGCCGATGGAGTGTCCGACGTTTCGCCGCGCCGTCAGGCTTGCCGGCGCCGGCCGCTTCGAGGTTGCTCCGCTCGGGCCTTTCAAAGCGGAGCCGGTTCCCGCCACAAAGCGCAAGCGCAAGACTGGCGGCGTCGCCGGGAGCAGACCACACTAGCGGCGCACCGTCCGCTGCGACTGGGCAAGACCCACAAAATCGCGCGCCGCGGCGGCCAAGCCAGATCCCCGCCGCCAGACCATGCCAACCTGCACCACCGGCAAGGAACCGGAAATGTCGCGCGATTCGATGCGGTCGCCCTCCAGCGACCAGGGTCGGTAGACGAGGTCAGGCAGCAGCGCCACGCCGGCCCCGGTGGCGACGAGGCTGCGAACGGCCTCCACGGAACGGGTGCGGAAGGCGACATGCGGCCTGGCGCCGATCGCCGTCAGCAGCTTGCCGGTGTTTTCCTCGATCTCGTCAACGGTCAGCATGATCAGCGGTTCGGAGGCGATATCGCCGATGCCGATAATGTCGGCGCCAGCCAGGGGATGGCCGAGCGGCAGCCACAGCCGGTAAGCCGAGACTTCGAGGATTTCCGATTGCAGTGCAGTGCGGTCGCGCAAATTGGAGGTGACCATGACGGCAATGTCCAGCTTGCCGCCGATCAGGAGATGTTCGAGGTAGTCGCCATTGTCTTCGATGGCCGAGACCTCGACGCCGGGATAGGCGCGGCGGTAGCGTGAGAGCAGATCCGACAGCACATAGCCGGCGACCAGCGAGGTGACGCCGAGTTGCAGCCGCCCGCCCGCCACGGCCTGCTCGCCGGAAAAAGAGCGGCGGGCGTCGGACACGTCGGCGAGAATCTTTGTCGCGTGACGCAGGAACTGGTGACCCTTGTGGGTGATGTTGAGGCCGCGCGGATGGCGTTCGAACAGTTCGACGCCAAGATCGCTTTCAAGTTCCTTGATCGCCTCGGTGACCGACGATTGCGAGATGGAGAGGTTTTGCGCCGCGCGCGATACCGTGCCTTGCTCGGCGACGGCGATGAAGAACTGCAACTGCCGGATGGTGAAGGCCATGGCCGGACTAAACACCGCCGCAACCGCGAAGAAAAGCCGATGGCGACTCTTATCCCATGGCTGGATGTCCCATGGCTGGATGTCTGGCCGTGGCTCAGCCGAGCATCGGCCGGATGCGCCGCCAGCATGCCGGGCCGTAGCGCAAGGCAAGCATGAATGCCGTTTCCAGCGCCACGACAATAGCGACGATGCGAAAGCCGACGGCGAGCGGGCTCTGGCCGCTGCCATGCAGCGCATAGCCTGTAAGCAGAAAGCCGGCATTCCAGAGCGTGGCTCCGGCTACCGTCGCGACCACGAAAGGTAAGGCTGGCAGGCAGAGCGCGCCGGCCGCGATCGGCAAATAGTTGCGCACCGTCGGAATGAACTGCGCCAGCAGGGAAACCCTGACATGGTTGCGGCGATAGGCCTGGCCAAGCTTGCGGTAGGTCTCGGGGCGCAAGAAGACATATCTGCCGAACCGCTCGACCAGCCTGTCGGCGCGATCGAGTCCGATCCGGCGGCCGACAGTGTACCAGACGAGACAGCCTGTCATTGAGGCCAGCGTGGTCACGCCAAGCAGGATTGCCAGCGTCGCATCGTCAGGCGCCGCCGTCATGCCGAGGAACAGCAGCAGCACATGCGAGGGCGGGATCGGCAGAATCTTCTCGGTAAAGGCGAGGCAGAAGACGCCGAACAGGCCGAAGCCGAGAATGGCCGACAATGGTCCCGTCATGCGAAACGCCAGTCGTAGGTTCCTGACGTCTTGAGCCTGGCGATGCGATAGACCGTCGCCGGCGGGAAGTTGCGAAAGGTGTGGCCAACCCGCGTAACCCCGAGATCGAGCCTGTCGAGCAGCGACTGGTCGAATGGGCAGCGCCGTCCGAGCGTGAACTGGTAGAGCGCTCCGCCGGGGCGAAGGTTGGCGAAAACACCTTCGAGAATGGCAAATGTCCTGCGCGGCGAAATCAGCCGGAAAGGCAAGCCGCTGACGGCGGCGCCAATCGCAGGCCGGTGGAAGAGCGAGAGATGGCGCAGACCGACGGCGTCCATTTCGAAAATCCGGGCAGCAGGAAAACGACGCATGAGCAGTGCGGCGAAATCCGGATCGGATTCGATCAGCGTCAAATCTTCCTCCTTCACCCCGCACGACAGCAGCGCCCTCGTGAACGGCCCGGTTCCTGGGCCGAGTTCCAGCACGGGTCCGGTCTCGGGTCCAATGTCACGGGTCATCAATGCCGCCAGGCTGGAACTGGACGGCGTGACGGAGCCGACCCTGAACGGCGCGACGGTCCACGCCATGAGAAAAGACAGAGCATCATTTGCGGGCATGGTAACCTCAATCCCGGACAACATCACGCCAACCAGTTTGGTGTGGCCACGTGGTTTCGTTTCAGCGTCATTGGTTTCGAGCGTCAGGCCCGACCTGTTGCATATTCGGGCCTGACGCCTTCACGTCGGCGCGAGCGATTCGTGCCGACCCGGCGTTGTTTGCCGCGACTGGGTTGCATAGACATTGCGCAATCTCGCTGAGGCTAAGAAAGTGCCTGTCGACCGCAGTCCTTCGGCTTTGCCATGTTCACGCAATGTTGGCGCGGTAGCGCCCGGCGCAATGTTCTGAGGGATTGTCGATGCGTATCTTGCTGGTCGAAGACGAACCCGAGATGGTTTCGGCCCTGCGTGCCGCGCTGAAGCGCCACGATATGGTGGTCGATCACGCCGGCACATTGCTGGAGGCGGAGGGGTTCGTTGCCGTCGACAGCTATGACGCCATCCTGCTCGACCGCCAGTTGCCGGATGGCGACGGGCTGTCGCTGGTGCCGAGACTGCGTTCGGCCAGGAACACCTCGCCCGTGCTGGTGCTGACGGCGAGAGGCGACACGTCGGACAAGGTCGATGGGCTGGACATGGGCGCGGACGATTATCTGGCAAAGCCATTCGCGTTCGAGGAACTGCTTGCCCGGTTGCGCGCGCTGCTCAGGCGCCCGGCGCCGCTGCAGTCGCAGTTCATCCGGGCCGGCGATCTGGTGCTCGACGTCGGACATCGCGAAGCGTCGATCCGTGCCGAACCGCTCAGCCTGCCGCGCCGCGAACTCCTTGTGCTGGAGGCTCTGATGCGCCGCACCGGCCGCATGGTGCAGCGCGAGGCGCTGATGGAGGCGGTGTTCGGCCTCGACGACGAGATCCAGTCCAACGCGCTCGACACGCATGTCTCGCGCCTGCGCCGCAAGCTCGCCGATGCCGATGCCGGGGTGACTATCAATGGCATTCGCGGCGTCGGCTATCTCCTGCGCGAGACGACATGAGCGCCAAGCGATGAGCCTCAAGCGCCCGCATTCGCTGAAATGGAGCTTGGTGCTGCGCATCGCCTTGCTGCAATGCGCCATGCTGACCCTGATCATCGTCGGCATTCTCGGCGCCATGCTGGCCACCGGCCTTATCCCGCACGATTACGAGGACGGCACGATGGACGTGCTGGCGGATGCGGTAACACGCGATGCCGACGGCAAGTTGGTTCTGCGCGAGACCTCGGACCTGACGAAGCTGCGGTCGGGTGTTCCCGACCTCTGGTTCATCATTCGAGACAAGCAGGGGCAAAGGCTGCAGGAGGGGACCGTGCCGCCCACCTTCCAGCCTTTCACCGGACTGCTGGACACGATCAGCGACGCCCGTATCGACCATGCAATCGGACAAGCCGCGCCGCCGGAGGGAAAGATCCGCTGGACCGACACGATGGCCGGCAACGTCCAGATTTTCAGCGGCACCAAGGGCGGGCTTTCGCTGCTGCGTCTGCTCGGCCAGGCGCCGCAATTCTTCCTGCAGGGCATATTGCCGCTCGCCGGGCTGATGGCGCTGGCCACGCTGTTCGCGACGCCATGGGTGGTGCGTGGCGCTTTGTCGGGCCTTGGCCATGCGGCGGCCGAGGCTGAGCGCATCGACATCGACCAGCGCGGCGTGCAGTTGCCGCTGAAGGACGTGCCCGCGGAAGTGACGCCGCTGGTCAAGGCCGTGAATGCTGCCCTTGCGCGCCTGGACAAGGGCTATGAGCGCCACAAGCGCTTCCTCACCGACGCCGCCCATGAGCTCAGGACACCGGTCGCCATCCTCAACACGCGCCTCGCCTCGCTGCCGCCGACACCGGAGCGGGCACGGCTGCTGCAGGACGCGGCCAGACTTTCAACGCTGACCGACCAGTTGCTCGACCTGCAGCGCCTCGACCGGCAGACGTCGCCGTTCGAAGCGGTCGATCTCGTAGCGACCGCGCGCGGCGTTATCGTCGACCTCGCGCCGATGGCGTTTTCTGCCGGTTACGAAATGTCGTTCGAGCCGGAACGGGACACGATTTTCGCCACCGGAGACCGCACCGCCATCGAGTGCGCGGTGACCAACATCGTCCAGAACGCCATCGAGCATGGCGGCCGCGCTGGCAAGATCACCGTCGGCGTCACAACGCCCGCCATCATCGAGGTCCGGGACGAAGGCGACGGCGTCCCGCCGGGCGAGCGGGAGCGCATCTTCGAGCCCTTCTATCGGCTGCGCCCGCAGGATCATGGCGCCGGCCTCGGCCTCAATCTCGTGCAGGAAATCATGTATCTCCATGGCGGCCGCATCGATATCCTCGATGGCAAGCCCAGCGGCGCCTGCTTCAGGATGAGTTTTCGCGCTTTACCCGTTTAGCCTTGCCGCCAACCTCGCAAGGCCGCTGGTGCGTTTGACATTGCGATAAATCGTAACTAACTAAGTTACATGAAACGCAATAGCCGACTGTCCTCCACTCTGCACATCCTCGTTCACATGGCCGAGAAGCCCGAGCAGGCTCTGACCTCCGAGCAGCTTGCCACCTTCATCCATACCAATCCGGTGGTGGTGCGCCGGACCATCGCAGGCTTGCGCGACGCCGGCATCGTCACCTCGTCACGCGGACATGGCGGCGGCTGGCTGCTCGTGCGCGCGCCCGAGAACATTTCACTGGCCGAGATCAGCCTTGCCCTTGGCGAGACGCTGCTGCCGTTCAGCACCGAACCGGAAAGCCCGGGCTGTCTCGTCGAGCAAGCGGTGATCGCCGTGCTCGACGATTTTCGCATCGCGGCCGAGAAGCTGCTGGCGGAGAAGCTCAGCCGCATCACGCTGGCCGACCTGACAGCCGATTTTCACCGTCGTTTCGACCTCGTTGGAGTTTCCAGCCATGCAGTATGATCTTGCCGTTATCGGCGGCAGCTTCGCCGGCCTGTCCGCCGCCATGCAGGCGGCGCGGGCGCGGCGCACCGTGCTGGTGATCGACGCCGGCCAGCCGCGCAACCGCTTTGCCGCGCATTCGCACGGCTTTCTCGGCCAGGACGGGCGCACGCCTGGAGCGATCCTGGACGATGCAAGGCGGCAATTGCTTGCCTACCCGACGGCCAGGCTTGTGACCGCACGGGCGGACAAAGCCTTTGCGAACAGCAGCAGCGATTTCGAAATCACCACCGATGGCGGCGAGACATTCGGCGCCGCACGACTGGTGCTGGCAACCGGCGTGCGCGACATCCTGCCGGAGGTTCCCGGGCTTGCCGAGCAATGGGGCAGAACCGTGCTGCATTGCCCCTATTGCCACGGCTACGAGGTTTCCGCCGGGCCGCTCGGCGTGCTCGCGACCGGCCCGATGTCCATGCATCAGGCGCAACTGATTTCCGATTGGGGCGACGTCACGCTGTTCGGCAACGGGCTGATCGAGCCCGATGCCGACGAGATGCATGCGCTTGAGAGCAAGAATGTAAGGTTCGAGCCCGCGACGGTCAACGAACTGAGCGATGATGGCTCCGGGGGATTGGTTGTCCATCTCGTCGATGGCCGGAAGGCTGGCGTCAAGGCGATATTCACCGCGCCACGCAACACTATGGCGAGCCCGCTAGCCGAACAACTCGGCTGCGGCCTCAAGGACGGCCTGCTCGGCCCGATGATATCAGTCGATGACCGCCAGCAAACGACGATTCCCGGCGTCTATGCCGCCGGTGACGCGGCACGCGCGATGCACAACATCGCCTTCGCCGTGTCGGGCGGCACCTTCGCGGGCGTGTGCGCCCACCAGTCGCTGGTCTTCGGCTAAATTCCGCCGGCGACGCTGAGGCGCGCCCCGGCTTGCGCCAGTGCCGCGGCAATGTCGTGCGGCGGCGCGCGGTCGGTGGCGAGTTCGGAAAAGCCGTCGAAGCCGCAGACCTGGACCAGGCCCTGGCGGCCGAACTTCGTGTGGTCAGTGACGACCAGCGAGCGCTGGCCCCGCGACAGCACCATGCGGGCGAATTCCGCCTCGTCCAGATCAAAGTCCATGACACCGGTCAGCGCATCCACGGCGCCGGTGGAGATGATGGCGTGGCTGACCGAGAAGCGGCTGACGAACTCGATGGCCGACGTCCCAAACGCGGCGCCTGAATCGCTGCGCAGCTCGCCGCCGGCCATATAGACCTTGTTGCCGTTGATGGTGGCCAGGGTGCGGGCGATGTCGGACGAGTTGGTGACGACCGTCAGGCGACGGTGGCCGAGCAGTTCGCGCGCCAGGAACGAGGTCGTGGTGCCGGTGTCGAGCATGATCGATTCGCCGTCGCGGATGGTGGCCGCGACCGCGCGGGCAATGCTTCGCTTGGCATCGGCATGCTCACGCATGCGCCGTTCGAACGGCGCTTCGCCGACCATCGACGGCAGGCCGATGGCGCCATGCATCTTCAGAACCGAGCCGTCGCCGGTCAGCGGCTTGACGTCCCGGCGCACGGTCTCGAGCGAAACGCCCAGCCGGTCGGCCAGGCTGGCGATTGTGACGGTTCCCTCTTCCTGGAGCAGCCGCAGGATCTCGCCATGCCGTTTCGAGTGGTTCATATGGGCGTCCCAAAATGACCGCTTCTAAGGCATTCTTAGCGCTTTTAAAGAAGCTGCCCATGCTTTCGGGCAAAACACCCAAAAAAAGTCACATCTTTTTATTGACAGAAGAGCAACCCCGGCGTGAAATCCGTCTTCAACAGGGTTCGGAACTGCAGCGGGATGTAATTGGCAGAGCTGCAATTCACTGACCCCAGGCAGCCTGTAACGTGTCTGGCGCAAGGAATTTTCAGATCCGCGGGGGCGGATGCCGGGCTCATAAACCTGGCCAAGGGGCTCGTCGGTGCGGTGCGGGATACCGATCCTGGCATCCCGCACCGACGAGATTGTTTGCGTTTCACCCCGCCGTCGTTGCGCCGCCCATGGCGCCATATCGAAGCCCAGCAAACCAGGCCTGCGAACCAGGGATGAACCCGTGATTGCCGAAGACCGCATCCATGCCCTGCCGTGCTGGACGGGCGCCATCGAGATCGCGCCGCTGCCCGGCGGCCTAAGCAACGCCAATTATGTGGTCACCGATGCGGCCGGCAAACATGTGGTGCGTTTCGGCCAGGATTATCCGTTTCACCACGTCTTCCGCGAACGCGAGGTGATGACCGCGCGGGCGGCTCACGCGGCCGGCTTCGCACCGGCGGTCCGCTACGCCGAACCGGGGATCATGGTGACTGCGTTTCTTGGCGCCAGAACCTATCTGGCCGAGGACGTGCGCGCCAATCTCCGCCGCGTCGCTACGCTGATGCGCGGCTTTCACCGCGAGATGCCCAACCATATCTCCGGCGCCGGCTTCATGTTCTGGGTGTTCCACGTCATCCGCGACTATGCGCGCACGCTCGACGAGGGCAACAGCCGCAAGCGCGGTGACCTGCCGCGCTTTCTGGCGTTGGCCGACGAACTGGAGCGCGCCCAGAAATTGCTGCCGATCGTCTTTGGCCACAATGATCTTTTGCCGGCCAACATTCTGGACGACGGCGGCAGGCTTTGGCTGATCGATTTCGAATATGCCGGCTTCAATACGGCGATGTTCGACCTTGCCGGCGTCGCCTCGAACGCGGGCATGAGCGACGAGGAATCCTTCGCCTTCCTGACCGCCTATTTCATGAAGGAACCGGACGAGGCGATCCGCCGCTCGCACGCCGCCATGCAATGTGCCTCGCTGCTGCGCGAGGCGATGTGGAGCATGGTGTCGGAGCTCTATCTCGACGCCCCCGGGATCGATTACGTCGCCTACACCGAGGAAAACCTGGCGCGGCTCGACGCGGCGCTGGAAAACTACCGGATAAAATACGGGATCCTGAAATCATGACCTTGCCTAGCCAGGCCGAGATCGTCGTCATCGGCGGCGGCATCATCGGCTGTTCGACGGCCTATCATCTGGCGCGTGACCACAAGGCCGACGTGGTGCTGCTCGAACAGGGCAAGCTGACCTCGGGCTCGACCTGGCATGCAGCCGGCCTGGTCGGCCAATTGCGCTCGTCGGCCTCGATCACGCGAGTACTGAAATACTCGGTCGACCTCTACAAGGGGCTGGAAGCCGAAACCGGTCTTGCCACCGGCTGGAAGATGACGGGGTGCCTCAGGCTCGCCACCAATGCCGACCGCTGGACCGAATACAAACGGCTGGCGACCACGGCGAAAAGCTTCGGCATGGACATGCAGCTGCTGTCTCCGGCGGAGGTCAAGGCGATGTGGCCCTTGATGGAGACCGGCGATCTCGTCGGCGCCTCCTGGCTGCCGACCGACGGCCAGGCGAGCCCTTCCGACATCACGCAGTCGCTGGCCAAGGGCGCGCGCATGCACGGCGCCAATCTCTACGAGGACGTGCGCGTCACGGGTTTCGAGATGAAGGGCGACCGCATCACGGTGGTGAAGACCAATCAAGGCGACATCGCTTGCGACAAGGTGGTGAACTGCGCCGGGCAATGGGCGCGGCAGGTCGGCTCGATGGCCGGCATCAACGTGCCGCTGCAGCCGGTCAAGCACCAGTATATCATCACCGAGAAAATCGCGGGGCTGGGAACCGACGCGCCGACGCTGCGCGACCCCGATCGGCGCACCTATTTCAAGGAGGAGGTCGGCGGGCTGGTGATGGGCGGCTATGAGCCGAACCCGCAAGCCTGGACGACCAATCTTCCCGGGGGCGACGTGCCCAATGATTGGGAGTTCCGGCTGTTCGACGACGACTACGATCATTTCGAGCAGCACATGGCGCAGGCGATCACGCGGGTGCCGGCGCTGGAGACGGTCGGTGTCAAGCAGATGATCAACGGATCGGAAAGCTTCACGCCGGACGGCAATTTCATCCTCGGTGTGGCGCCCGAATGCCCCAACATGTTCGTCGGCGCCGGCTTCAACGCCTTCGGCATCGCCTCGGGCGGCGGGGCCGGCTGGGTGCTGGCGCAATGGGTGGTCGACGGCGAGGCGCCGCTCGACCTTTGGGTGGTCGACATCAGGCGTTTTTCCAACCTGCACCGCGACCGGCAATGGGTGAGCGAACGTACGCTGGAAGCCTATGGCAAGCATTACGCGATCGGCTTCCCGCATGAGGAATACACCAGCGGCCGACCGCGCATCGTTTCCCCGCTCTACGACAGACTGAAAGACCATCGCGCCGTGTTCGGCTCCAAGCTCGGCTGGGAACGGCCGAACTGGTTCGCGCCGGAGGGCGTCGAGCCGAAGGACATCTATTCGATGGGCCGGCAGAACTGGTTCGCCGCCGTCGGCGACGAACATCGGCACGTGCGCGAGCATGTCGGTATCTTCGACCAGTCGTCCTTCGCCAAGTACGAGCTGAGCGGGCCCGACGCGGCAAGGGCCTTGGACTGGATCTGCGCCAACGATGTCGGCAAGCCGGTCGGCCGGCTGACCTACACGCAACTCCTCAACTCGCGCGGCGGCATCGAGGCCGACCTGACCGTGTCGCGGCTGGCCGAGGAAAAATTCTACATCGTCACCGGCACCGGGTACCGCACTCATGATGCCTCGTGGATCAGCGACCATATTGGCCACGGCCTCGATGCCCAGCTCGCCGATGTCACCGAGGATTTCGGCACGCTGTCGCTGATGGGACCGCGCGCCCGCGACGTGCTTTCAGCGGTCACCGATGCGGATGGGTCGAATGCCGGCTTCCCGTTCGGCCATGTGCGCGAGATCACAATAGCCGGTCACACAGTCCGGGCGCTGCGCGTCACCTATGTCGGCGAACTGGGCTGGGAACTGCATGTGCCGATCGCCGCTACCGGCGAAGTCTTCGACGCGCTGATGGCGGCCGGCGGGAAGCACGAGATCCGGCCGGTCGGCTACCGCGCGCTGGAATCGCTGCGGCTGGAAAAGGGCTATCGCGCCTGGGGCTCCGACATCACGCCCAACGACACACCGCTGGAAGCTGGGCTCGGCTGGGCGGTCAAGCTGCGCAAGAACACCGACTTCGTCGGACGGCGCGCACTCGAGAAGATTGGCGGCGCGTCCCTGAAGAAGCGCTTTGCCGGCTTCACGGTCGACGATCCGGAGATCGTGCTCGTCGGACGCGAGACCATCCTGCGCGATGGCCAGCCGGTCGGCTATCTCACCAGCGGCGGCTACGGCTACACGGTGGGAAAGAACATCGGCTACGGTTATGTGCGCAACGCTGACGGAGCAAGCGATGATCTTCTCGCCTCGGGCAGCTATGAACTTGTGGTGGCGATGGAGCGGACGCCGGCTCAAATCCATCTTGAGCCGCTATACGACCCGGCAATGGAGCGCGTGAAGGCTTAACTCACGCGCAAAGCGAGGCCACGGCTGGGGACGGTATCGGCCTCGCCTGGCATTGAGACATATGGTCGTGTTTCCTCGACCCGCGTGACCAGGCCTTGTGCCTCGAGTTCGGCGATGCGCGCGGCAAAACCGTGATCCCACAACGTGTTCTTGACCGTCAGCACGATCACCCCACCCGGCCGGCAGATGCGGATCAGTTCGTCCAGTCCCTCGGCGCCGACATGGCCGGAGGTAAAGACGCCGGCCGAGATGATACCGGCATAGGTGCTGTCGGCAAATGGCAAGGCGCCGCCGAGCGCCAGACAATGCAGCGCCGAATAGACGCCCTTGCGCGCGGCTTGATCCAGCATGCCTTGCGAGATATCCAGCGCCTCGACCTGGGGATAGCCGGCAATATCGAGCCACTCGCCGATCAGCCCGGTACCGGCCCCGGCGTCGAGCAGCGGGGCTGACCCGCGCGGCAGATGGCGGGCGAGCAAAGCAAGGCAGATGGTCGGGTGGCGGTAGCCGGCTGCCGACATGTCGGCGTCGTAGGTTTGCGACCAGCGGTCGTACAGTGCCGCCACCTCTTCCGGGCGCTTGGCCGCGTAGACCTCGCCGAGCGCGCCTTGATGTTTGCTGTCCGCCACTGTCCACCATCCCTCGTCTCGCCGCGATGATAGCCAAACGGCGAAAATTGTGGAACCGTGCAGCCAAGAAATAACGCGTGGGACGCAGGCATGGAGACAGACGAGGCGCGGGCAAAACTTGCCGCCATTCCGGTACTGGCCGGCTATACTGGGCCGCTGGAACGGCTCGGCGGCTTGACCAACCTCGTCTTCAAGGCCGGCGATTACTGCCTGCGCATTCCAGGCAAAGGCACCGAGGAATACATCAACCGCGCCAACGAGGCGATTGCCGCGCGTGAGGCGGCAATAGCCGGGGTCAGCCCCGAAGTGCTGCATACCGATGCTGCCGGCGGCCTCATGGTGACGCGCTACATTGCCGGTGCGGAGACGATGTCGCCGGAGAAGTTCAAGGAGCGGCAGGGCAGCCCGGCCCGAGCGGCCGAGGCCTTCCGCAAGCTGCACGCGTCCGGCGCGGTGTTCCCCTTCCGCTTCGAACTGTTTTCGATGATCGACGACTATCTCAAGGTGCTGTCGACCAGGGATGTCGCCCTGCCCGCCGGCTATCATGACGTGGTGCGCGAGGCCGAGAGCGTACGCTCGGCCTTGGCCGTCCGCCCCTTGCCTCTCGTCGCCTGCCATTGCGACCCGCTGTGCGAGAATTTCCTCGACACGGGCGAGCGGATGTGGATCGTCGACTGGGAATATTCGGGGATGAACGACCCGCTCTGGGACCTCGGCGACCTCAGCGTGGAAGGCAAGTTCGACGCCGCCCAGGACGAGGAGCTGATGCGCGCCTATTTCGGCGGCGAGGCGAGGCCGGCGGAGCGCGGCCGCATCGTCATCTACAAGGCGATGTGCGATCTGCTCTGGACGCTGTGGGGGCTGATCCAGCTTGCCAACGAAAATCCCGTCGACGATTTCCGCGCCTATGCCGACGGCCGCTTCGCCCGCTGCAAGGCGCTGATGGAGACAGAGGAGTTTTCGCGGCACCTGGCGGCGGTACGCAAGGGCTAGGCACCAGAAATCTGGGCCCTAGTTCACGCCTTTTGGCACGTTCTCCGGCGGCACCGTGGTGTCTACCACCTTCTGGCGGTGGAAGATGAACATGCCGGCCACGACGATGATGCCCGAGCCGATCAGGATGCGCGGACCGGGAACGTCGCCGAAGAACACCAGCCCGAACACCACCGCCCACAAGAGCAGCGTGTAGTGCAGCGGCGCCAGCGTCGAGGCCGGCGCCAGTTTCAGCGCCCTGGTGATCATCAGATGCGCCCCGCAGGAAACGATGCCGAGCAGCAGCATGGCGCCGAAATCAAGCGCAGACGGCGTCTTCCAGGCCCCGATGGTGAGGGCGCCGCCAACCGCCAGCGTGCCGATCGTCTGCCATGTCACCAGATTGGTGTCGCTGGTGCCGCGCAGGCGTCGGTTGAGGATGATGGCGAAGGCGAAGGCAAGGCTGCCGACAAGTGCGAAACTCGATGACAGCGAAAACGCGGCAGAGGACGGTTTCAGCATGATGACCACACCGCAGAAGCCGAGCAGGATCGCCACCCAGCGGCGCCAGCCGACCTTTTCGCCAAGCAGGAAATGTGACAGCGCCGCCACATAGATCGGCCCGGCCATGTAGAAGCTCATCACATCGGCAAGCGGCAGGTAGACGACGGCGGCGTAGAACAAGGCGGTGTCCAGTGTCGTCGCCACCACGCGCAGGATCTGCAACCCTGGCCGCTCCAGCTGGAACAGTCTGCCGGCGCCCTGGTTGGCGATCATCGGACCCAGCACGAAGAAAGCGCCGATCGAGCGGATGAGCACAACCTGGCCGACGGAGAAACTGGCCACCAGCCACTTGCCCATCGCATCATTGAGCGCAAACAGGAAGTCGCCGGCCAGCATCAGCAGGATGCCGGCCAGGAGGACATTCTTGATTGTGGAATTCCGCGCCACGGGTTGCGTCATGCCTGCCCCGATTCCTCCCTCGCCCGAGCCGCGTCGTAGACGGAAGCGCCGGCTTTGACGAGGAGAAATCGGGAAATAGGTAAGACCAGCTTCGGGAATCGGCTGCATCTAGGTGGATATGTGCCTGCGATTCACCTGCGACGGCCTGCCGGAGATCGAAAGCCTGGTATCCTGCCTCGTCCGCTCCGCCACCACCTTGCCCCTGGCAATGACGCAGATGCGCTCGGCGCGCAGGCGCAGAGCCTCGATCGGATTGCCGGCATCGAGGATCACCAGGCTGGCGCGCTTGCCGACGCCGAGGCCGAGATGGTCGAGGCCCATGATCGCGGCATTGACGTTGGTGACCATGTCGAAGCAGCGCGCCATGTCGGCGGGGCTCGACATCTGGGCGACATGCAGGCCCATGAAGGCGACGTCGAGCATGTCGGCGGTGCCCAGCGAATACCAGGGATCGAGCACGCAATCCTGACCCCAGCCGACACGGATGCCCAGCGCCAGCATCTCCTTGACCCGCGTCATGCCACGCCGCTTCGGGAATGTGTCGTGGCGGCCCTGCAGCATGATGTTGATCAGCGGATTGGGGATCGCGGAAACGCCGGCTTCGGCGATCAGCGGCAGAAGCTTTGAGACGTAGTAATTGTCCATCGAATGCATCGAGGTGAGGTGCGAACCGGCCACCCTACCCTGCAGGCCGAGGCGCTGCGCTTCATAGGCGAGCTGTTCGATGTGGCGCGACAGCGGGTCGTCGGTCTCGTCGCAATGCAGGTCGACCATGAGCCCGCGTTTTGCCGCGATCTCACACAGTTCGGTAACCGAGCGTGTGCCGTCGGCCATGGTGCGCTCGAAATGCGGAATGCCGCCGACGATGTCGACGCCAATGTCCAGCGCGCGAATGGTGTTTTTTCGTGCCGTCGGCGAGCGATAGAAGCCGTCCTGCGGGAAGGCCACCAATTGCAGATCGATATAGGGTGCGACGATTTTCTTGACCTCCAGCAGCGCCTCGACGGCCAGCAGCCGGTCGTCGCAGACGTCGACATGGGTTCGGATGGCGAGCAGCCCCATCGACACCGCCCAGTCGCAATAGGCGAGCGCCCGGTCACGCACGGCCTCGTGCGTCAGGAGCGGCTTCAGTTCGCCCCATAGCGCTATGCCTTCGAGCAGCGTGCCCGACGCGTTGATGCGCGGAAGACCGTAGGACAGCGTGGCATCCATGTGGAAATGCGGATCGACGAAGGGCGGTGACACCAGATTGCCATGGGCGTCGACCTCGGTCCGCGCGGAACCGTCGAGCTTCGGCTCGATCGCGGCGATCGTCTCGCCGTTGATGCCGATGTCGGCGATGCCGCCATCCGGAAGCGTGCCGCCGCGCACAATAAGATCGAAATCCATCTGTCATCATCCTGCTTGAAGAATCACTGCCGCATCGTGTCTCAAAAGACACCCCGCCGCAGCGGTTTCTTTCCATGGCGGCGAAAGGTTCCCTCCGGCGGCATCTCCCTCTATAAGCCGCCTTCGTCATCCCGGCATCAAGGATCAGCCGTTGTTTCGCTTCTTCCGCTCGACGGAGAACCAGCGCCTCGTCGCAAGGCTGCTCCGGGAATCGTTCCGGCAACACAGGGCCGGCTACGCCGCCGCCATCCTGTCGATGCTCGTGGTGGCCGGCATGACGGCCGCCAGTGCCTGGATCCTGCGTGAAATCACCAATGAATTCGTCATCGATAAACGGGTCGACCGCGTCAATATGATCGCCGTGGCGGTCGCCGGGATCTTCATCGTCAAGGGCATCGCCAATTTCGTCCAGGCCTACTTCATGAGCCGCGTCGGCAACGCCATCATCGCCGAACGGCAGCGCAAGATCTATGACCGCATCCTGGCGCAAGGCATCGAATTCTACCATTCGACCTCGTCGTCCGACCTGATCACCCGCATGACCAACAATGCCCAGGCGGCGCGCAACGTGCTCGACCTCATCGTCACTTCCTACGTGCGCGATCTGGTGACGCTGGCTGCCCTGATTGGGGTCATGGTCTGGCAGCAGCCGGCGCTGTCGCTGATCTGCTTCGTCGTCGGTCCGTTGGCCATCTACGGCGTCAACCGCATCCTGAAGCGCGTGCGCAAGTTCGCCGCCATGGAGTTCCGCTCGGTCGGCCAGATCGTGCAGGTTATGCAGGAAACCGCGATCGGCGTGCGCGTGGTCAAATCCTTCAATCTCGAAGGCCTGATGCGCAAACGCATGTACAGGGCGGTGGCGGACGTCGAGGATCGGGCCAACAACATCGCCGCGCTGGAAGCGGTGACCAATCCGGTGATGGAAACGCTGGCCGGCCTGGCGATCGCCGGCGCCGTCATGGTCAGCGGCTTGCTGGTCCTGCAGGGCGGCCAGATGCCTGGCAACATCATGGCCTTCATCGCCGCGCTGCTGCTTGCCTATGAGCCGGCAAAGCGCCTCGCGCGGGTGCGCATATCGCTGGAAAGCGGCATTGTCGGCGTGCGCATGATGTTCGAGCTCGCCGACCAGCCGCTGACATTAGCCGAGAAGCCGGATGCGAAGCCGCTTCGGGCCGGACCGGGCGAGATCCGGTTCGATGCCGTCAGCTTCGCCTATCAGAACGGTCCGCCGGTGTTGGACCGGTTCGACCTGACCCTGGCGCCCGGCAAGATGACGGCGCTGGTCGGCCCCTCCGGCGGCGGCAAGTCGACGATCCTGAACCTCATCATACGCATGTATGACCCGAAGAGCGGCAGGGTGCTGCTTGACGGCCAGGATATTTCCCATGCCACGCTCGCCTCACTGCGGGAAAAGATCGCCTATGTCAGCCAGGATACGTTCCTGTTTGCCGGCACGATCATGCACAACATCCGGCTTGGGCGCGAGGACGCGACCGACGACGAGGTGATCGCCGCGGCCAGGGCTGCCAACGCCCATGACTTCATCGTCGCGCAGGCGAAAGGCTACGAGACGGATGTCGGTGAGAATGGCGGCCTCTTGTCGGGCGGCCAGCGCCAGCGCATCTCGATCGCGCGCGCCATGCTGCGCAATGCCGAAATCCTGCTGCTGGACGAGGCAACCAGTGCGCTCGACGCCGAGTCGGAAGCGCTGTTCCGCGACGCGCTGCAACAGCTGACGGAAGGGCGCACCACAATCGTCATCGCACACCGCCTCTCGACCGTGCACCAGGCCGACACGATCGTGGTGCTGGAAGCCGGCAAGGTGGTGGAAAGCGGGCCGCACAAGATGCTGCTCGGGCAAGGCGGGCTTTACCAGAAGCTGTATGAATATCAGCTGATGCCTTAATGTGGAGCGGCGCAAGTCGAGGACAGGTAGTCCTGCGGAGTTTGTGCCGCAGCGCCTGCCTGACGAGATTCGAACTTTACTCCGGCACGTGCCTTACCGCCCCCTTGTCGGCGCTGGTGGCGAAGGCGGCGTAGGCGCGCAGCGCGGTCGTCACCTTGCGCTTGCGCATTTCCCGCGGCTTCCAGGCGTCCGCGCCCCTGGCCTCCATCGCCGCGCGGCGCGCATCGAGTTCCGCGTCATCGACGGCAAGGCGAATGGTGCGGTTCGGGATATCGATCTCGATCGTATCGCCCTCCTGCACCAGCCCGATCAGCCCGCCTTCCGCCGCTTCCGGCGAAGCATGGCCGATGGACAGGCCCGAGGTGCCGCCGGAGAAGCGCCCATCGGTGACCAGCGCGCAGGCCTTGCCCAGGCCTTTCGACTTCAGATAACTGGTGGGATAGAGCATCTCCTGCATGCCGGGGCCGCCGCGCGGACCCTCATAGCGGATGACGACGACGTCACCAGCCTTGATCTCATTGGCAAGGATCGCCTTGACCGAAGCGTCCTGGCTTTCGAAGACACGAGCCGGTCCGGTGAATTTCAGGATCGACTCGTCGACGCCGGCTGTCTTCACGATACAGCCATCGAGCGCCAGATTGCCTTTCAGGACGGCAAGGCCGCCGTCTTTCGAGAAAGGCGTATTGGCCGAGCGGATGACGCCTGTCTCGCGGTTCATGTCGAGCTCGTCCCAGCGGCGGTCCTGGCTGAAGGCGACCTGCGTCGGCACGCCGCCGGGCGCGGCGAGGAAGAAGTCGCGCACATTCTGGCTCGAGGTGCGCGAAATATCCCAATGGTCGAGCGCTTCGCCGAGGCTCGCCGTATGCACGGTCGGCAGGTCGCGGTTGAGCAACCCGGCATTGTCGAGCTGGCCAAGGATCGCCATGATGCCGCCAGCGCGGTGGACGTCTTCCATGTGGACGTCGGACTTGGCCGGCGCCACCTTGCATAGCACCGGCACCCGCCGCGACAGCCGGTCGATGTCTTCCATGGTGAAATCGACCTCGCCCTCGTGCGCGGCGGCCAGAATGTGCAGCACGGTGTTGGTGGAGCCGCCCATGGCGATATCGAGCGTCATGGCATTCTCGAAGGCGCCCTTCGAGGCAATGCTGCGCGGCAATGCACTCTCGTCATCCTGCTCGTAGTAGCGCTGGGCGAGATCGACGATGAGATGGCCGGCCTCGACGAACAGGCGCTTGCGGTCGGCATGCGTGGCCAGCGTCGAACCGTTGCCGGGCAGCGACAGGCCCAGCGCCTCGGTCAGGCAGTTCATGGAATTGGCGGTGAACATGCCCGAACAGGAACCGCAGGTCGGGCAGGCCGAGCGCTCGATGACCTTGACGTCCTCGTCGGAGATCTTGTCGTCGGCGGCCGCAACCATGGCATCGACGAGGTCGAGCGCCTGCGTCTTGCCGGCCAGCACAACCTTGCCGGCTTCCATCGGGCCGCCGGAGACGAAGACGGTCGGAATGTTGAGGCGCAATGAGGCCATCAGCATGCCGGGCGTGATCTTGTCGCAATTGGAAATGCAGACCATGGCGTCGGCACAGTGCGCATTGACCATGTATTCAACGGAATCGGCGATCAGCTCGCGCGACGGCAGCGAATAGAGCATGCCGTCATGGCCCATGGCGATGCCGTCGTCGACGGCGATGGTGTTGAATTCCTTGGCGACACCGCCGGCCTTCTCGATCTCGCGCGCGACGAGCTGGCCTAGGTCCTTCAGATGGACATGGCCCGGCACGAACTGGGTGAAGGAGTTGACCACCGCAATGATCGGCTTGCCGAAATCGCTGTCCTTCATGCCAGTAGCGCGCCACAGGCCGCGGGCGCCGGCCATGTTGCGGCCATGGGTGGTGGTGCGGGAGCGATAGGCGGGCATGAATTTTCCTTGGCTGTCTGGCTGCGCTCGATGCGGAGCGTGGCGGCGCTGAATTTTGATCGCAGGGTTTATAGACCGCCAAGTATGGTCTGGCCACATTTTTGCAATGCGCCAGGTTCTCCTGAAAAAACGAGCGTCTCAGAAAAATTCGATGTCTATGTCGGGTCGGGCGTATTAGGGCCGTCCTTGGGCAGACGGCAAGAAATGGCACCATTCTCGGAGTCAGCCGTTTCATTGTAACAGCAGGAAGCAACCTAGGAGCACGACATGCAAAAGATCACCACCTGCCTGTGGTTCGACGGCCGGGCAGAAGAGGCGATGAATTTCTACGTCTCCATCTTCAAGAATTCGAAGGTTACGAGCGTTCTGCGTTGGCCCGAGGGTCACGCCGATGCGGGCAAAGTGCTGATGACCACGTTCGAGCTCGACGGCGTGCCGTTCCAGGCGCTCAATGGCGGACCGCAATTCAAGTTTAACGAGGCGATGTCACAGTCGATCGACTGCAAGACGCAGGAAGAGGTCGATTACTTCTGGGAGAAGCTTATCGAAGGTGGCGGCGAACCTTCGCAATGCAGCTGGCTGAAGGACAAATTCGGTGTGTCTTGGCAGGTCGTGCCGGAGCAGCTGCCGCGCCTGCTTCTGGATCCGGACAGGGCCAAGGCCGGCCGGGTGATGTCGGCAATGATGCAGATGAGCAAGATCGATATCGCTGAGATCGAAGCGGCGGCCAAGGGGTGATCATAAGAGTAGAGTAGTGAGTAGTTGCTAGTGAGTAGTGCGATGGGAGAACGAGGCGCACCTACTCACTACTCACTACTCACTAGAATCACGCCGCCTTGTCTCGCACCTGATAATCCTTGATCGTGGCGAAGCGGATCGCCTTCCAGCGTTCGGCTTCGTAGTTCAGCGAGAAGGCATGCTGGGCGAGGAAGACCGGGTCGTTGTCGAGGTCGCGGGCGATGTCGCCGCGATGCGCCTCGATGAAGCGAAGCACCTCGCCCTTGTCGTCGGCCGATATCCAGCGGCAGATGGAAAAGCGCGACATCTCGAATTCGACCGGCAGCGTATATTCGAAGTTCAGCCGCTCTTTGAGCACATCGAGCTGGAGGGCGCCGACGACACCGACGATGGCCGGCGAGCCGTCTTCCGGCGAGAACAGCTGGACGACGCCCTCCTCTGCCATCTGGTGCAGCGCTTCCTTGAGCTTTTTCGCCTTCATCGCGTCGCCGAGACGGACGCGACGCAGGATTTCCGGGGCGAAGTTGGGCACGCCGCGAAACAGGATTTCCTCGCCTTCGGTCAACGTGTCGCCGATGCGCAGCGTGCCGTGGTTCGGAATGCCGACGACATCGCCGGCAAACGCCTCGTCGGCGGTGACGCGGGTGCGGGCAAAGAAGAATTGCGGCGCCGAGAGTGACATCGGCTTGCCGGTGCGCACCAGCTTGGCCTTCATGCCGCGCTCGAGCTTGCCCGAGCAGACGCGCACGAAGGCGATGCGGTCGCGGTGATTGGGATCCATGTTGGCCTGGATCTTGAAGACGAAGGAAGTCATTTTCTCCTCCGTCGCCTCGATAGTGCGGGTATCGGCCTCCTGCGCGCGGGGCGGCGGGCCAAAGGCGCCAAGCGCCTCGATCAGATCGCGCACGCCATAATTGCGCAGCGCCGAGCCGAAATAGACCGGCGTCAGATGGCCCTCGCGAAAGGCCTCGATGTCGAGCGGACGGCAGGCTTCTCGCGCGAGCTCGAGTTCCTCGATGAAGGCCTCGCGCTCGTTTTCCGGCAGAAGGCCGGCAACGCGGTTGGAATCGGGACCGTTGACGGGGGTGCGTTCCTTCTCGTCATCGCCCTTGCGCACGGCGTTCAGCGCCAGGTGATAGGTACCGGAGAAGGTCTTGCCACGGCCGATCGGCCAGGTGATGGGCGCGGTGTCCAGCGCCAGCTTCTGCTCGATTTCGTCCAAAATCTCGAACGGATCGCGACTTTCACGGTCCATCTTGTTGACGAAGGTGATGATGGGGATGTCGCGCAGCCGGCAGACCTCGAACAATTTCAGCGTGCGCGGCTCGATGCCCTTGGCGGCGTCGATGACCATGACGGCCGAGTCGACCGCCGACAGCGTGCGATAGGTATCGTCGGCGAAATCCTCGTGGCCCGGCGTGTCGAGCAGGTTGAAGACGTTGTCCTCATATTCGAAGGTCATCACCGAGGTGACGACCGAAATGCCGCGCTCGCGCTCGATCTTCATCCAGTCGGACCGGGTCTGGATACGGTCCTTCTTGGCCTTCACCTCGCCGGCAAGCTGGATGGCGCCGCCGAACAAAAGCAGCTTTTCGGTCAGCGTCGTCTTGCCGGCGTCGGGGTGGGCGATGATCGCGAAAGTGCGGCGGCGCGCCACTTCCTCTGGGATAGTTTCGGGCATTCTCTTGGGATTTCCGTGTGACAGGCCGGGCTTCTAGCAGCGCAGCGCCGGGCTGTCGACCGGTCCGGCGGCGTGAACACCGCCGGTTGCGGGGCTTGCTTCAGGCTGGCTCGTTCAAGCGGCCTGCCTGAACGACCCCGGGAAGCCATCCGGCATGGCACTGCCGCGCCGCGAGATGAAAGGCAAGGGCCGTGCCCCAATCCTGGGCGACCAGCACCATGTCCTGGATGCCGAGCGCGTCGAGGAAGGCATCGAGATAGCGCACATGGTCGAAGAAGCGATGATGTCAAGATGCATAATTTTGCGCTGCCAATGTTGGCAACGGGCCGCCGGAATGGCACTGGGATGAACCGTCCCCCAATCACGAGGCAAAGGAGCGACCATGACCGAGGCGAAACAAGTGATCGTCATCGGCGCCGGCATCATCGGCGCTTCCATCGCCTGGCATCTGACCATTGCGGGCGCGCAGGTGACAGTCATTGCCGAAAGCGAACGCGGCGGCGTGGCGACCCCTAACTCGTTTGCCTGGATCAACGCAAGCTGGGGTAACCCGGAGCCGTATTTCCGGCTGCGCACCCGCGCCATGGCTGAGTGGGCTCGCCTAGCGCGGGACCTGCCCGGCCTGCCGCTCAATTGGTGCGGCGGCCTGTGCTGGGATCTGCCGGCGGCCGACATGGAGACCTATGCAGCGGAGCATTCTGAGTGGGGCTACGGAATCGAGCGCGTCGACCGCGGCGAGGTGGCGCTCATCGAACCCAATCTCACCGAGCTTCCCGATTTCGCCCTGCATGTCGCAGAAGAGGGTGTCGCCGAGCCTGTCGCGGCCACCAAGGCACTGCTGGCCGATGCCGAACGGCGCGGCGCGCGAATCCTCTTCAGCACGGTGACGGCGCTTGTCCAAAGCGTCGGCAAGGTCACCGGCGTGGACACATCGCATGGACTGTTTGCCGCCGACGAGGTGGTGATCGCGGCCGGCGTGGGTTCGCCAGACATTGCCGCGACCGCTGGCATCAACCTGCCGATCGAGACACCGCCCGGGTTGATCGTCCACTCGCGGCCTTACAAGAAACTGCTCAACGGGCTGGTGCTGGCCGAGCGCCTGCACATGCGTCAGACCGCCGAGGGTCGAATCATCGCCGGCTCGGATTTCGGCGGCGCCGATCCCGGCATGGACGCCGAAGCCACGGCGCGTGAATTGTTCGCGGCCATGAAGGCCATGCTGCGCGACAGCGACGGGCTGGAGCTGGATTTCCACACCGTTGGCTATCGGCCGACACCGATCGACGGCTTTCCGATCATCGGCCGCGCCAAAGGCAAGGAGGGTGTCTATATCGCGGTCATGCATTCCGGCATCACTCTGGCGCCAGCCATCGGCCTGTTCGCCACGCGCGAAATTCTTGATGGCAAGCGCGACACGCTGCTGGCGCCCTACGGATTGGATCGCTTCGCTCAATAGCCGGGCGGACGGCGAAAGCCGCTGGTCAAGGGCATCATCGCCCTGGCGATGCCGAGCAGCCGCGCCTCCGACCAGCGTTTGCCGACCAATTGCAGCCGATCATCACGCTGCACGCCATGATTGAGGTCGTCACTCTACGGCGCCCCCTTTGTCCTGCCGGACATCTCCCCACCGGTGGGGAGATTGGCAGTTTTCGGCGCTTCGCTCTGTCCTGCAACGCTGGGGATTGGCGAAAGCCATTGAGGCATCCGATCTCCCCCCTTGTCGGGGAGATGTCCGGCAGGACAGAGGGGGCGCTGTCCCGCGACGTTACTCAATGCGGCGAAAGCCTATCCAACCAGCGCCAGTTTTGCCGCGACCGGAGCGAATGGATGTATGTCGATGCCATCCCTGGTCATGGTGACGAAGCTCGATGGCGGAATCGCCTGCCAGTCGCCGCCCTCGCGATCGAAGGGCTCGGAGACGATGCAGCGGCCGGCCCCTTTGCGGAAAATGGACGTGTAAAGCGTCGGAGCCAGGGCATCGGTGGCATAGCGCACCGCATACAATGCCTGTCCGTCGGAGAAGGCGGCGGTCAGTTTCAGCGCCGGCTCGAAACCGGCACGACGCGAGGCTTCCAGCACCCGGCGGGTGGCGCGCGAGACGGCGCCTTGCGGGTCGGCCGAAAGGCCCTCGTCGATCATGAGCAGAAAAAAGAGTTCGGAATCGGTGGTGCCTTGGCGCTGGTCGAAAACGGCGTCGGACAGCGAGTTCTCCAGCGCGCGGCGGATTTTTTCGAAACCGCCGATCTGGCCGTTATGCATGAACGACCAGCGTTCTGAGATGAACGGATGGCAGTTCATGCGGCTGGTGGCGCTGCCGGTCGAGGCCCTGACATGGGCGAGGAACAGGCTGGACTTGATCTGCCGGCACAAGCTTTTCAGATTGGGATCGGACCAGGCCGGCAGGATATCGCGGTAGAGGCCGGGTTCTGGCCTCTCGCCATACCAGGCAAGGCCGAAGCCGTCGCCATTGGTGGGCGACTTCGCTTCCTGGGCGCAATGGCTCTGGGCGATCAGCGAGTGACAGGGCGCCGTGAGGATGTCTTCGAGAAAGACCGCTTCACCGAGATAGGCCGCCCACCGGCACATCGCTTCTGTCTTCCTTTAGGCGCGATCCGGAAGAGCAGCGGGCTCGTTGATCGCGTGCGTGCCTCTGTTGTGCGTCCGCTCGTAGAGCTCGCGAATGATTCGGCTGGCGGTAGTCTCGAAGAGAAATGGCAAGAAAGCGTGAACAAAAGCTGCTCCCGCCGCCATCAGCAGGCGCGAGGAAAACCAGGCGGCGAAGGCCATATGGCTGAAATAGGTTTCGCCGACCTTGGCCGGATGAGAGGTGAAGATCCTTGCGACCGACATGCTGTTTCCCCTTCAGCGCTTTTCGTTTCGATATGAGTATCCTGACACGCCTCACCGGTTCATTGGTCCCAAAATATCCTTGTATTTTGCTATTCCATGGGACAAATATCCCAATATGAGCTTTGACATCGACGAAATTGATCGAAAACTGCTCGCCGAATTGCAACGTGACGGCACGCTGTCGGTCGACCAGCTGTCGGAGCGGGTGGCCTTGTCGCGCAATGCCTGCTGGCGTCGCGTCAAGCGGCTGGAGGAAGATGGCGTCATCACCGGCCGCGTGGCGCTGGTCGATGCCGAGAAGCTCGGGCTGGGCCTTTCGGTGTTCATCCTGATCCGCACATCCAATCACGACCCCGACTGGCTGCAGAAATTCCGGGCGGCGGTGACCGGTCTTTCCGAGATCATCGGGGTCTACCGGATGTCCGGTGATCTCGACTATGTGCTGCGCGCCCGCGTCGCCGACGTGAAAGCCTATGACCGGCTCTACCAGCGGCTCATCGCCAAGGTGGCTTTATCCGATGTCTCCGCCTCCTTCGTCATGGAGGAGATCAAGGAGACGACGGTGGTTCCTATGGAACTCCGCTAGGCCACAGTAATGCCTGAAAGAAAGCCGTTGATAGCGCCGCGGTCGAGTTGACCGAATCGACATTCGCGCCGATAGGATCGATTTTATGCGCGCAGCCCTTCAAACACCTTCCGTCATCGGTCTCACCGTCGGCTTCGTCAGGTTGCCGCATGGCGAGGGACTTCCGCTTCCCGCCTATGAAAGCGCCGGCGCCGCCGGCATGGATTTGCGCGCGGCGGTGCCTGAAGACCGGCCGCTTCTGATCCTGCCGGGCAAGCGCGCCTTGGTAGCGACGGGGCTGATCCTGGAAATTCCCGAAGGCATGGAAGGCCAGGTGCGGCCCCGCTCGGGCCTTGCCTTCAAACACGGCCTTACCGTCCTCAATTCACCGGGCACGGTCGACAGCGATTATCGCGGCGAGGTGAAGGTGCTGCTGGTCAATCTCGGCGACGAGGATTTCGCGGTGACGCGCGGGATGCGCATTGCCCAGATCGTTTTCGCCGCGGTGACGCAGGTGGCGGTTGAAGAGCGTTCGCTGGCCGGCGGCACGGCGCGTGGCTCGGGCGGATTCGGATCGACCGGCACCGCCTGATGCCTGGCTGTGTTTCGGCACAGTGAACCGTTTTGCCGGGCAGACTGATCCAACATGATTGAAACACGCCCCCTGCCAAAGCTCGTCATCTTCGACTGCGACGGGATCCTGGTCGATACCGAGAACCTCGCCAACCGGCGCCTGGCCGAATGGCTGAGCGACGCCGGTTTTCCAACGACCTTCCAATATTGCCGCAAGAACTTCTCCGGCCGCAGCATGGTCTCGGTGCAGAAGGAGATCGAAGAGACGACCAGCGTCAGGCTCGGCGCCGATTTCGTCGAGCGCTGGAATGCCGGCCTGCCGGATCTGTTCGCTCACGGTGTCGAGGCGATCCCTCATGTCCGGGAGTTCATCGAGGCGGTCCGCGCGGCCGGCATCGCTTATTGCGTCGCCACCTCGGCCAGGATCTCCAAGATGCACATAACGCTTGGCCAGACCGGTCTGTTGCCGCTGTTCGAACATGCCATGTTCAGCGCCACCATGGTGTCGCGCGGCAAGCCGTTCCCCGAGCTGTTCCTGCATGCGGCCAAAACGATGGGCTTCCCGCCCGCCGACTGCATCGTCATCGAGGACAGCGTCGCCGGCACGCAGGCCGGCATCGCCGCCGGCATGCGCGTGTTCTCCTATCATGGCGACCCCTATTCGGACCGCGATGGCTTGATCCAGGCCGGCGGCATCCTGTTCGACGACATGCGCGAGCTCGCCGGGCTGGTGCCGATCCACTGATCCGCTGCACTGGACGCCACGAAGCGCTGTGCTACCTTCCGCGCGCCCGACAATGGGGCGCCGCCATGCCAACGTACCTGCTTCGCTTCATCCTCACCTGGGGTGCTGCTGCGGCTTTGGGGATGGCGGCCTCTGCACAAGCCGTCAGCTTCCCTGACCTCGGCAGCGCGCTGCCCGTCACAAGGATGCCACCTCCGTGCCTGTCGAGATGCGCCACATCGACGCTTTCGAGAAATTGGCAGCAGAGAACGAGAAACGCTTCTGAACCAACCGCATTCGTTTGCCCGGCAGCAAACAGCGCGGTAGCATCCGCCCCAACACTCGTTATGGGGGAGCATTCATGGACAAGGGCAAGATTTTTCGCGACCTGCATGCCTCGACCTTCGTCATGCCCAATCCCTGGGATCCGGGCACGACGAAGCTGCTCGGATCCTTCGGCTTCAAGGCACTGGCCACCACCAGCGCCGGCTTTGCCTTTTCGCGCGGCCTGCCGGATGGGGCCGTGACCTTCGACCAGATGATCCATCATTGCCGCGAGGTGACGGGCGCGACCGACCTGCCGGTCTCGGCCGATCTCGAGAAGGGCAAGGGGGACAGCGCCGAGCAGGCCGCCGAAACCATTTTCGCGGCGGAAGCGGCCGGGCTTGCCGGCTGTTCGATCGAGGATCACACCGGCGATCCTGAAAAGCCCATCTACGAGTTTTCGCACGCGGTGGAGCGCGTCGCCGCAGCGGTGGAGGCGGCGCGGGCGCTGAAGCGCGACTTTGTCTTCACGGCGCGGGCCGAGAATTTCCTCTGGGGCAAGTCCGATCTCGACGACACGATCAAGCGGCTGCAGGCGTTCGAAAAAGCCGGCGCCGACGTGCTCTATGCACCTGGTATCGGCGATGTCGAGATGGTGCGGACCTTGTGTTCGTCGGTCGGCAAGCCGGTCAATGTCATGGCGAGGCCCGGCTTCACCATCGCCGACCTCGCCATGGCCGGTGCCAAGCGGATTTCGCTTGGGCCATGGCTGACCAATTTCGCCTACGGCATGCTGGAGACGGCGGCGCGCGAGATCCAGCAGGACGGCACGTTCGGCTTCACCCGCGCCGCCATGCCGTTCGGCAAGCTGCAGGCGCTGTTCGGCAAATCCCAGGGCTAGGATGGGTTCGGCCGCATGAACCTTACCGTTGTCGACATGCATACGGGTGGCGAGCCGCTACGGATCGTCACGGGCGGTTATCCCGCTATCCCCAAGGCCACCATTCTTGAGAAGCGCGCCTATGTGCGGGACAATCTCGACCATTTGCGCAAGTTGCTGATCTTCGAGCCGCGCGGCCACTATGACATGTATGGCGCTTTGCTGGTCGAGCCCGATTTGCCCGGCGCCGACCTCGCGGTGCTGTTCATGCACAATGAGGGCTATTCGACCATGTGCGGCCACGCCATCGTCGCGCTCGGCCGCTACGCCGTCGATCAAGGGCTGGTGGCGAAGCAGGAGCCGTTCACCACCGTGAACATCGAGGCGCCGTGCGGCCTGGTCGTCGCCTCGGTCGCAGTCAGCGATGGCAAGGCCGGCGCGGTGTCGTTCGAGAGCGTGCCGGCGTTCCTGTTCGCCGGCGATCGACAGATCGAGTTGACAGGCTATGGCAAGATCGGTTTCGACATCGCCTATGGCGGCGCCTTTTACGCGCTGGCCGACTGTCATCAATTCGGGCTGGAGTTCGGCCACGACCGCGTGCGCGATTTCGTCGACGCGGCAACCACGCTGACGAACCGGCTGAAGGCCGAGTTTCCGCTGTCGCATCCCGATCATGATGACCTCGCCTTCCTCTATGGCACCATCCTGACCGATGGAAAGGACGCCTTTTCCGGAGAGGCCACCAGGAACGTCTGCGTCTTCGCCGAGGCGGAGGTCGACCGCTCGCCGACCGGTTCCGGCGTCACCGCCCGGCTGGCGGCCATGCATGCCAAGGGCGAGATCGCCGTCGGGCAGACGCGAACGTTCGAGAGCATCGCCGGCTCGCGCTTTTCCGGGGCGGTGGCGCGAGCAGCGCGAGCCGGCCCGCATGAAGCGATCGTCGCCCGCGTCGGCGGCCGTGCCTATTATTCCGGACGAGCCGAATTCATTGTCGAGCCGGACGACGAGTTGGGGCCGGGATTTCTGCTACGCTGAAGAGATTTAGCGCCGCGACGCGCGTGCGACTTCCCGCGCCGAGATCGCCTTGTGCAGATGCACCATCATGGCGGCGGCGAAGAGCGGCGTCAGCAGGTTGAGCAGCGGCACGGCGAGGAAGGCCGCGACAACCAGCCCGGAGAGAAACACCGTACCGGCATACCGCCTGCGCAGGGCCCGGGCCTCTTCTTCCCCGCGAAAGCGCATGGCGGCGAATTCGAAGAATTCGCGTCCGAGCAAATAGCCGTTGACGATGAAGAAGGCGGCGATGTTGATGCCCGGCACCAGCAGGAGCATCAGCGCCACGACGTTGCCCAGGATGACGATGCCGAAGAATTTTATCGCCAGCACCAGCGAGCGCAATACCGGCATGGCGCGTCCGGCCGGGTCGCCGGGATAATCGGTGCGCTCGACCACTTCGGCCACATCGTCGAGGAACAGGCCGGCGATCACCGCCGTGACCGGTGCGATCAGAAGCGCCATGCCGAACGCCAGCGCGATGGCCGCGACGATGCCGCCCAACCAGCCGGCCCAGGACGGCATGCCGGGCAACAATGTTTGCAGCCACGGCAGGGCAAGCCATTCGACAAGGCTGGTCAAGCCGAACCACAGGGCGACCAACGCCAGCAGGGTCAGGCCGAGCGTCTTGATGAACACGGCGCGAAACGGAGGCGAGAGCAGCTCAAGGGCCGCGGTGCGGGCAGCGTCGAAAATCACCGTGCTTCACCCCCAGGTCAGCGGACACAGCCACAAGGCAGGACGCCTCCGAGATAGGCGGGCGGCCCGCGAGCACAAGCGCGGGCCGTTGCTTGCCTTCGTATGTTCCCCAGATCTGCCTATCGGGCTAAGCCCGGCTTACGAACCGGTATGGTCATGGCCGCCACGCCGGCGACGACAAACCCCATGCCGAGCCAGGCCGTGGGCCCCAGGCTTTCGCCGAGGAAGACGGCGCCGATGCCGACGCCGATCGGCACCCGCAGATAGGCCTGAGACGTGGTGCCGACCGAACCCAGCGTGTGGATCAGGCGGAAATAGATGACGAAAGCCAGTGCCGTCGAAAACACGGACAGGCCGAGCAGGGCAAGGATGGAAGCCGTCGAAGGCGCCAGCGTCCATGGCTGGTCGACCGCCAGGCTGAGCGGTCCCAGCATGACAGCGCCGCACAGCATCGAACCGGCGGCGGGAAGCATCGGATCGAGGCCCTTGAAGCCTCGGCCGAAAATGGCGGCGCCCGCATAGCACACGGTTGCCGCGACGATGGCGATCTGTGCCCAGAGCTGGTGGCCGATGCCGCCAAGCGCCTGCGTGCCGACGATGAGGCAGATGCCGGCGATGCCGGCGCCAACGCCGACCAGCTTGCGCACGGTCACCGGCTCATGACGGGTGATAAGCGCCGTCAGCAGGAAGGTGAAGATCGGCGAGGTGGCGTTGAGGATGGTAGCAAGGCCGGCGTCGACCGAACGCTCGGCCGCGGCGATCAGCGTGAACGGGACGACGCTGTTGAGGCAGGCCTGGAAGGCGAAGCGGCGCCAGCTTGCCGCATCGCCCGGCATGGCAAGCCCGCGCCAGCGGATAATGGCGAACAGGATGGCGCCGGCGATCAGGGTGCGGGCCGCGATGAAGGTGATGGGCGGGATGGTCTCTACGCCGATCTTGATGAAGGTATAGGAGGCTCCCCAAAGCACCGCCAGCACGCCGAGCAATGCCAGGTCGATGGTCGTGTTGCTTTTGGCAGGCATGGGCTCGCGCCTTCGGACCGTGATTGAACAGGCGCAGATGTAGGCGACATCGCGACGAGATGTTTCGGCCACGGTCGAATTGTCGTAGCGCCTGGCTGGCGCGGCAAGGACAGAAAATCGGTTGCCAGTTTTCAGGGTCATGCTGTAGACCCGCGCGGGCATGGCAAGAAGCCGGCCCGGGTTTTTGGCGGAGACATTGATGCCGGATTATGACGTGCTTTGCATCGGCAATGCGATTGTCGACATCATCGCCCAGTGCGAGGAAGAATTCCTCGAGACCAACGGCATCATCAAGGGCGCGATGAATCTCATCGACACGCAGCGCGCCGAATTGCTCTACAGCCGCATGGGCCCGGCTATCGAGGCCTCCGGCGGCAGCGCCGGCAACACGGCGGCCGGTGTTGCCTCGTTTGGCGGACGCGCCGCCTTCTTCGGCAAGGTCTCCAGCGATGCGCTGGGCGAAATCTACGCGCACGACATCCACGCGCAGGGTGTCGCCTTCGACACCAAGCCGCTCCAGGGCGAGCCGCCGACGGCGCGTTCGATGATCTTCGTCACGCCCGACGGCGAGCGCTCGATGAACACCTATCTCGGCGCCTGCGTCGAACTCGGCCCGGAAGATGTCGAAGCCGACAAGGCGTCCGGCGCCAAGGTAACCTATTTCGAGGGTTATCTGTGGGACCCGCCGCGCGCCAAGGAAGCGATCCGGCAGACGGCGAAACTGGCGCACGCTGCCGGTCGCGAAGTATCGATGACCTTGTCGGATTCGTTCTGCGTCGACCGTTACCGCGACGAGTTCCTAGACCTGATGCGTTCGGGCACGGTCGATATCGTTTTTGCCAACAGCCACGAGATCAAGTCGCTTTATCAGACGTCGTCGTTCGACGAAGCGCTGGCGCGGATCCGCAAGGATTGCAAGATCGCGGCGGTTACCCGCTCCGAAAAGGGCTCGGTTATCGTGCGTGGCGACGAGACCGTGGTCATCCAAGCGACAGCCATCAAGGAACTGGTCGACACGACGGGCGCCGGCGATCTCTACGCCGCCGGTTTCCTGCATGGCTACACACAGGGACGCGACCTCCAGACTTGCGGCGATCTTGGCTCACTGGCGGCCGGATTGGTGATCCAGCAGATCGGCCCTAGGCCAAGGCAGAACCTGCGCAAAGAGGCCGAGCAGGCGGGGTTGCTGTAACAACGCCTTTCTCTTCGCCCGCTGTTGGGGAAAGGGGGCAAGCCCGGACAGCTTCTCATCGTCGCGCAGTTGTCACATACCGCTCCTACACGCAAATGCGAGCGTGCCGTGACTGACATTTCGACATGCTAATCGGGGTGTGAAGCAATGCAGGACAGCAACCTGTCGGGTCGCTGCATCCGTTGCCGTCGCACTTTCCACTTTCCGCCGTAACCGTTCAACAACCGGCCGCGGCCAAGGAGGAGAGCGCGCGGCCCAGAAAACAGATGCATGACAAGATTTCAGACCAAGACGACATTTCAGACCAAGACAACCGGCATCACGCAGGACGATTTCGCCGACATGGTGGCGGAAAGGGTCGAGCGTGCGCTTGCCCATTATGACGAAGCCATCAACGGCCCCACAATGGTCTCGGTCGGCAAGATCGCCGGCTCGATAGCGTCCGCCGTCACCTTGCTGTCGCCCAAGCACCAGCGCGCCATCGACGCCATCCATGCCGACCTTCCGGGCCTGGCCCAGAAATTCGTGCGGGCGCTGGCGGCGGAAGCCGCACGCCGCGGCGAAGCCGGCGCCGCTGGCGCGGACAACCTGTCCTCGGCCCTTTTGGCCGACGCCGAAACCCCGCTCCCGCTCCCCCAGTCCGACGACCTCGAATCGATGCTGATCGAGGACTGGGCCGGCCGCGTCGCCGGCTCGACCTATCTGGAAGAGAACCTGCGCATCGCCCGCTCCACCCTGCACCGCTGGCAAAGGCGCGGCGACGTCATCGCTCTGCGCAAGGGTGGCCGCAAGCACGTCTTCCCGCTGGCGCAGTTCGTCGATGGCAGGCCGGTCGCGGGCATAAGCGACGTGCTGGAGCTGATCGGCAATCCGAGACTCGCATGGCTGTGGCTGACCCGTCCAGCGGCACAGCTCGACGGCCGCATTCCGATCGACCTGCTGCGGCAGGACCAGCCGGAGGAAGTCGTGGAGGCGGCGCGGGCGTTCGCGCCGGGGTGAAGTCGGCGCGCTGTCAGCCCTTTCGTTCCGCGAGCAGGCCGAGATAGTGCTGCAGCACCGCCGCCCCGGCAAGCGACGTGACATCGGCGTGGTCATAGGCGGGCGCCACCTCCACAACGTCGGCGCCGACAATGAGTGCCCGTGCCGGGAGATAGGCCGGGTCGAGGCAATCGATGTCGAAGGTCAGACGCGAGCCCGATCTTCCACGACCCGGCGCTTGCCGTCCGTGAGGCCGTGAATGGCGGCGGCGTGGCGCTGGCCGACAACATCATGGTCGAGGACCTGCTGGCCAGCGGCCAGCTGGTCGCGCCCTTCACGATCCGCCACGCAATTCCACAGAGCTACTGCCTGTGGCAGAAGCCGGGCAACCGCATTTCAATCAGCGTCAGGCTGTTCCGGGATTGGCTGCTGTCGGAGATCGCCAGCCACAAGCAGGTGATGCGGCTGGCGTGAGGCGTCCAACACGGGGGAAGCCCCTCAAGCCCCCGCCGTATAGGCGGCGATCGCCGCCATGTTGACGATATCGCTGTCCTTGGCATTCAGCGACACGATCTGCACCGGCTTGTTCAGGCCGACCAGCAGCGGGCCGATGACGGTCGAGCCGCCCAGTTCCTGCAGCATTTTGGTCGAGATGGAGGCCGAGTGGAAAGCCGGCATGATCAGGACGTTGGCCGGACCGGTCAGCCTTATGAACGGGTATTGCGCCATGGCGCGGGCGTTGAGTGCGACGTCGGCGGCCATTTCGCCATCGTATTCGAAATCGACGCGGCGCTTGTCGAGGATGCGCACGGCTTCCTGGACGCGCTCGGAACGTTCGCCCTGTGGATGGCCGAAAGTGGAATAGGCAAGCATGGCGAGCCTTGGCTCGTAGCCCATGCGGCGCGCGAAGCCCGCCGCTTCCTCGGCGATGTCGGCGATCTGCTCGGCGTTGGGCATGTCGTGCACGGCGGTGTCGGCGACGAGCACCGTCTTGCCGCGCGCGAGCACGATCGAGACGCCGATGACGCGGTGACCGGGCTTGGCGTCGATGACGCGCCTGATGTCGTCGAGCGCGGTCGAATAGTTGCGGGTCACGCCGGTGACGATGCCGTCGGCGTCGCCCAGCGCCACCATGCAGGCGGCGAAATGGTTGCGGTCGTTGTTGATCAGCCGCTGGCAGTCGCGGAACAGGAAGCCTTTGCGCTGCATGCGCTCGTAGAGATAGTCGGTGTAGATCGAATTGCGGCGCGACAGGCGCGCATTGATGATCTCGATGCCTTGCTTGTTCAGGTCGATGCCAGCGTGCCTGGCGTTCTCCTTGATGACGTCGTCGCGACCGAGCAGGATGGCGGTGCCGAGCCGCTGGTTCACGTAGGAGACGGCGGCGCGCATCACCTGCTCCTCCTCGCCCTCGGCGAAGACTATGCGCTTGGGCTGGCGGCGCACGCGGTCGTAGATGCGCTGCAGGGTCGAGGCGATCGGGTCGCGGCGCGCGGAAAGCTCCTGCGCGTAACGGTCGAGATCGAGGATCGGCTTGCGGGCGACGCCCGAGTCCATTGCCGCCTTGGCCACGGCGATCGGGATGGCCGAGATCAGGCGCGGGTCGAACGGTACCGGAATGATGTAGTTGGGGCCGAATTTCGGCCGGTTGCCCTGATAGGCCGCGGCGACGTCGTCGGGCACGTCCTGGCGCGCCAGTTCGGCCAGCGCGCGGGCGGCGGCGATCTTCATGTCGTCATTGATGGTGGTGGCCCTGACATCCAGCGCACCGCGGAAGATGTAGGGAAAGCCGAGCACGTTGTTGACCTGGTTGGCGTAATCCGACCGCCCGGTGGCCATGATGGCGTCGGTGCGGATCTCGGCAACTTCCTCCGGGGTGATCTCGGGATCGGGGTTGGCCATGGCGAAGATGATCGGGTTCTTGGCCATTGACTGCACCATGGCGGTGGTCAGCGCCCCCTTGGCCGAAAGCCCGAGGAAGACGTCGGCGCCGTCCAGCGCTTCGGCCAGGGAACGCGCCTCCGTCTTGACCGCATGCGCCGATTTCCACTGGTTCATGCCCTCGGTGCGGCCCTGGAAGACAACCCCCTTTGTGTCGCACAGGATAATGTTTTCGGGCGAAAAACCCATCGCCTTCATCAGCTCGATACAGGCGATGCCGGCCGCGCCCGCACCGTTGCAGACCAGCTTCGTGGTCTTCATGTCGCGGCCGGTTATTTCCAGCGCGTTGATCAGGCCGGCGGCCGAGATGATGGCGGTGCCATGCTGGTCGTCATGGAAGACCGGAATGTCCATCAGTTCGCGCAGGCGCTGCTCGATGATGAAGCACTCCGGCGCCTTGATGTCCTCCAGGTTGATGCCGCCGAAGGAAGGACCGAGGAAGCGCACGCAGTTGATGAACTCGTCGGCATCCTCGGTGTCGACCTCGAGGTCGATGGAATCGACATCGGCGAAGCGCTTGAACAGCACCGCCTTGCCTTCCATCACCGGCTTGGAGGCCAGCGCGCCGAGATTGCCGAGGCCAAGAATGGCGGTGCCGTTTGAGATGACGGCGACCATGTTGCCGCGCGTCGTGTAGTCGAAGGCTTTGGATGGATCCTCGGCGATGGCGCGCACGGGCACTGCCACGCCTGGCGAATAGGCGAGGCTGAGATCGCGCTGCGTCGTCATCGGCTTGGTGGCGACGATCTCCAGCTTGCCGGGCCGGCCCATGGCGTGGAATTCGAGCGCTTCCTGCGCGCTGACGGACGGACCGTTGTTCTCGGTTTTCCTGGCCATGATGCTTTTGATTTCCTCGCCGATGAAGCACCTCCTTGAAACGGGTGCCTGTGTGCTTGCGAATTAAGACCACGGGCCGCCGCGTGTAAACCACGAAGCTGGGCAAAGCTGCTTCAAAGCGGACACGGCCGGTCAGAAGCCGTTTGGCCGCCTCCCCAATGCCGTTATTTCATTCGCGTGCCGGCGCACCGCCGCCCAGCGCCGCAGCAGCCCAATTTCGGGAAACGGCCATTGCGACAGCGGCGGTTGGCTGCTTCCCATCCTCTTCAACAGGTCGGACAGGAACACTGTGAGTTCCTGCCGTTGAGCCCGCACCTTGGCCAGCGTGCGGTTGCGAATCTCATCGCGGGGAATGGCGCGGTCGCGCAACGTCTCAACCGCGCGCCGGATCGCCGCCGGATCGGGCTCGGCGATGATGCAATAGTCCGGATCGAAAAAGACGTCCCGGCCGCCAAGGCTGGGCGTGCTCACCACCGGCAACCCGGCCATCAGATATTCCATGCTGGAGCGCATCGCTCCTTCCGCCGCCGACAGACAGAGACCAACCGCGGCCTGGTTGTAGATGCGGTTGATCTCCTGCGGCGGCAGCCAGCCAGTCAGGCCATTGACGATCGGGTTGGCGATATGATGCAGCAGCGATTGCGCCTGCAAGCGCCGGATGAAGGCACGGTTGCCGACCCGCGGCAGCTCGCCGATCGAAAAGGTGATGTGGGCGAGCCTTTCGATATCGAAGGCGAGGTGGTGGCGCTTGGTGTGCGAGATGCGAGCATTATAGACCGCATCGAACTCGATGGGGACATCCGGCAAGGGCCGAAAGGTGTCCTCGCTGACCATCAGATTGTGGTTGGAGAAGATCGCGGTTCCTCCGACAGTGGTGACCAGGCGGCGTTCTTCCTCGGTGTTGCAGAGAAAAATCAACTCATGAGCTGGAAACCGCTCGCGGTGCCAGGCGAGGTCCCTCGCGAGCTTTGGGATGAGACGCGGCCGCTCGAGTGTCCAGTTAGGCATCATCAGAAAGGCGGCGCGACGCGAAGCGAAGCGAAGCGCCGGGCGATCGCCACGATCGAGCTGAGCGGCCGTGCCCCGCCGATCGGCGTGTAGATCACCAGCGGATCATGACTGAGGACATGGACAGCTACCCGGATGCTTCCGTCGAGACCGGAGAAAGGGCCGGTAGTCGGAAGGATGAAAGGAAGCCGATTGGCCGCCAGCTGCTTCAGATTGCCTACACTTTGGCCGGCCTGGCGAGCAGCATTGAGCCAGAAGCGTTCGAGCGCCGAGTCGATAGGTCCCACCATCTCCTCGAACGTTTCGTGCCCGTCTTTGTCCATGACGCCCCCGCCATTATTGCCCAAGATGACAGATATTCGCGATCGCCGCGTCGGGCAATGCAGCTGAACAGCCGTTCCATGAAAATGGCTCGCGGTCTTCCCCTGCTTTTCGATGGTCCGGCATTAAACCCCGCAATCACATCTGCTAGCGTGCCGCGCCATGAACATGCACAGCCCGAACGAGCCCGACGCCGCCCCCGAGGCGATGACGCCGCCGCAGCCCGGCGTTGCCGCCGTCACACCGATGATGGAGCAGTTCATCGAGATCAAGGCGGCTAACCCGGATTCGTTGCTGTTCTACCGCATGGGCGATTTCTACGAGCTGTTCTTCGACGATGCCGAGAAGGCGAGCCGGGCGCTGGGCATCGTGCTCACCAAACGCGGCAAGCATCAGGGCCACGACATTCCAATGTGCGGCGTGCCGGTGCATGCGGCCGACGACTATTTGCAGAAGCTGATCGGCCAGGGCTTCCGCGTTGCCGTCTGCGAGCAGATCGAGGATCCGGCCGAGGCCAAGAAGCGCGGCTCCAAATCGGTCGTGCGCCGCGACGTGGTGCGGCTGGTGACGCCGGGAACCATCACCGAGGACAAACTGCTGGCGCCGTCGGAATCGAGTTATCTGATGGCGTTGGGTCGGGTGAAGGGCGGCAGCGAGCACAGCTTTGCAATTGCCTGGATCGACATCTCGACTGGTGCTTTCCGCGTCGCCGAGACCACCGCCGACCGGCTGCTGGCCGACATCTTCCGTGTCGATCCGCGCGAACTCATCGTCGCCGAGCCGGTGTTCCATGATCCCGACCTGAAGCCGGTGTTCGACGTGCTCGGCCGTGTCGCCAGCCCACAGCCGCCGAGCCTGTTCGATTCGGCCTCGGCCACGGGGCGGATCGCGCGTTTCTTCGAGGTGGCGGCACCGGACAGTTTCGGCACGTTTTCGCGCGCCGAATTGTCGGCGATCTCAGGCGCCATCGCCTATGTCGAGAGAACGCAAAAGGCCGAGCGGCCGCCGCTGTCGCGGCCCGAGCGCGAGGAGCAGGGCTCGACCCTGTTCATCGATCCGGCGACGCGCGGCAATCTCGAACTGCTGCGTACGCTGTCCGGCAGCCGCGAGGGTTCGCTGTTCAAGGCAATCGACCGCACGGTGACCGGTGGCGGCGCGAGGTTGCTCGCCGACCGGCTGATGGCGCCGCTGACCGACCCGGCGGCCATCGGCGCGCGGCTGGACTCCGTCTCGTTCTTCCGCTCCGAGGTCAGGCTTTGCCAGGCGGTGCGGATGAGCCTGAAGAGCGTCGCCGACATGCCTCGCGCCCTGTCCAGGCTGGCGCTCAACCGGGGCGGGCCACGCGATCTCGGCGCGCTCCGCGCTGGTTTCGAGGCGGCCGGTGCCATCGCCGAAACCTTTGCCGCGATCGCCCTGCCCCAGGAGTTGGCCGGCGCGATGGCCGCGATCAAGGCGCTGCCCAAGGCGCTTGCCCAGCATCTCACCCAGGCGCTCGGCGAGGAACTGCCGCTGCTCAAACGCGACGGCGGCTTCGTTCGCGGCGGCTACCACCCGGACCTCGACGAGATGCGGGCGTTGCGCGACGAGTCGCGAAAAGTGATTGCCGGACTGGAGCGCTCGCTGATCGAGGAAACCGGCATCCGCTCCCTGAAGATCCGGCACAACAATGTGCTGGGTTACTACATCGAGGTGACGGCCAATCATCACGCCGTCATGACTGGCAGCGATGGCGCCAAGGCGCGCTTTATTCACCGCCAGACCATGGCCAACGCCATGCGTTTCACCACGACCGAACTCGCCGAACTCGAGACCAAGATCGCCAATGCCGCCGACCGGGCACTGAGCATCGAACTGGCCGCCTTCGATGCGCTGACGGCGGAGGCGGTCGGCGCGGCCGAGGCGATCCGCGCCGGCGCCGACGCGCTCGCCGTGCTCGACGTGTCGGCAGCGCTTGCGCTTCTGTCGGAAAGCGAGGCCTGGTGCCGGCCGGTGGTGGATTCCAGCCTCGCCTTCGAGATTTCAGGCGGGCGGCATCCGGTGGTCGAACAGGCGCTGCGCCGTTCGGGCGAAGGCCCATTCGTCGCCAACGATTGCGACCTCTCGCCGGAGGGCAATGCCAAGAACGGCGCGATCTGGCTGCTGACCGGCCCCAACATGGGTGGCAAATCGACGTTCCTGCGGCAGAACGCGCTGATCGCCATCCTGGCCCAGACCGGCTCCTTCGTGCCGGCGACATCGGCCCATATCGGCGTCGTCGACCGGCTGTTCTCACGCGTCGGCGCCTCGGACGACCTGGCGCGCGGCCGCTCGACCTTCATGGTCGAGATGGTGGAGACGGCGGCGATCCTCAACCAGGCCGGCGAACGGGCGCTGGTGATCCTCGACGAGATCGGCCGCGGCACCGCCACCTTCGACGGGCTGTCGATTGCCTGGGCGGCGGTGGAGTATCTGCACGAGAAGAACCGCTGCCGGGCGATCTTCGCCACCCACTTCCACGAAATGACGTCGCTCGCCGGCAAGCTGGCGCGGCTTTCCAACGTCACCATGCGGGTCAAGGAGTGGGAAGGCGACGTCGTTTTCCTGCACGAGGTCGGCAAGGGTGCCGCCGACCGCTCCTACGGCGTCCAGGTAGCCCGCCTTGCGGGCCTGCCGGAAGCGGTGGTCGACCGCGCCAAGGCGGTGCTGCACCAATTGGAGCAAAGCGAGGTCTCCGGCAAGACCAACCGGCTGGTCGATGACCTGCCGCTGTTTTCGGTGGCGATGAAGCGGGAAGCGCCAAAGCTGGTGAAGAGCGACGCTGTGGGCGCGGCACTCGGTGAGATCAATCCCGACGAGATGACCCCCAAGGAAGCGCTGGAGGCGCTTTACCGGCTGAAGGGGCTGGCGGAGAAATAGTCAGATCATTTCCAGTCCGCGCTTGCGCGTCGGTGGGGGGAATGCACGGTCGAGATCGGCGAGGTCATCGGCCGTAAGCTTTATGTCCAGCGCGGCAAAATTCTGGCGGACGTGCTCCTGGCTGCTGGCCTTGGGAATGGCGATAACGCCGTCCTGATGCATCACCCAGGCCAAGGCGATTTGCGCAGGGGTCGCATTGTGACGGGCGGCGATGGCGTCAAGCCTGCTGTTGCGCGCCAAAGCACCCTGCTCCACCGGCGAATAGGCCATCAGCGGAATGCCGCGCTGGCGGCTCCATGGTGCAAGGTCGAATTCGGGGCCGCGCCGGATCAGATTGTAGAGCACCTGATTGGTCTGGACATTGCCGCCCGAGCGCAAACCGGTGAGCTCTTCCATTTCATCGGTATCGAAATTGCTGACGCCCCAGTGGCGGATCTTGCCGGCCTTCTTCAACGCCTCGAAGGCCTCGACCGTCTCGCCCAAAGGCACGCTGCCCGGCCAGTGCAGGAGATAGAGATCGATGCGGTCGGTGCGCAGCCGCTTCAGGCTTTTCTCGCAAGCCGCCGGCACGCCGGTGCGCGAAGCATTGGACGGCAGCACCTTGGAGACGAGAAAGAGTTCTTCGCGCCGGCCGGCGATGGCTTCGGCCACCACCTCCTCGGCGCCGCCGCTGGCATACATTTCGGCGGTGTCGATCAGCGTCATGCCGAGGTCCAGCCCAAGCTTCAAGGCATTGACCTCCCCGGCTCGACGGCGGGCATCCTCGCCCATTTTCCAGGTGCCCTGTCCCAGCACCTGGACGGCTTCGCCCGAAGGCAGCTTGGTGGTTCTTGTCGTCGTGGGCATGGGGGCTCCTGGGTAAGCGATCGAGGCGCATGGCATCACAAGCATACGGAGAAATCCAGGATGGAGCTCGGGTTCTCCGGTCGCCGCCGTTGATGCCTTACTTCACCGGATGGGCGGCGAGCCAGTCCTGCATCTGCTTGATTTCGGCTTCCTGCGCGGCGATGACGTTTTCGGCGAGTTTGCGGATTTCCGGATCCTTGCCGTTGGCCAGTTCGACCTTGGCCATGTCGATCGCCCCCTGATGATGCGGGATCATGCCGCGGACGAAATCGACATCGGCGTTGCCGGTATATTGGGAGGCCATCATGTCGGTATGCATCTTGTCCATCGCCGCCTTGTAGCCCGCCGTGGAAGGGCTTTCCGCCCCCATGGCCATGGCACCCATGTCGTGCTTCATCTCCTCGCTCTGCGCCGGCACGCTTTCGAGGAAAACGGCAAGCAGCATTCCGGCGGCCATCAGCAGCAGCACGAGTTTTTTAGCCAAGGTCATTCATGGTCTCCTGTCGGTTGGGTTTCGTATCTGGGGGTTAATCTCAGAGTTTCAACGTTCTCAGGCGCAATGCGTTTGCGATCACGGAAACCGAGGACAGGCTCATCGCCGCCGCCGCCAGCATCGGCGACAGAAGCGTGCCGGTGAGCGGATAAAGCACGCCGGCCGCGACCGGCACGCCAAGCACATTGTAAAGGAAGGCGAAGAACAGGTTCTGCCGGATGTTGCCGATGGTCGCCTGGGCCAGCGTTCGGGCGCGGACGATGCCGTTGAGGTCGCCCTTGACCAAGGTGATGCCGGCGCTTTCGACCGCGACATCGGCGCCCGTTCCCATGGCGATGCCGACATCGGCGGCGGCAAGCGCGGGCGCATCGTTGACGCCGTCGCCGGCCATGGCGACGGCGGCCCCCTTGCCGCGCAGTTCCTCGACCAGCGCTGCCTTCTGTTCCGGCAACAGACCTGCCCGAACCTCGTCTATGCCGAGATGTCCAGCGATCGCCCTGGCCGTGCGCTCATTGTCGCCGGTCGCCATGATGATCCGCAGCCCGCTGCCATGCAGTGCCTTGATCGCCTCGGCCGTGGTCGCCTTGACCGGATCGGCGACGGCGACGATGCCGGCCAGCTTGCCGTCGACAGCGACGAACATCACCGTCTTGCCATCGCCCTGCAAGGCTTCCACGCTGGCCAGGACCCCGGAAACGTCGATGGCGAGATCGGCCATCATCGCGGCATTGCCGAGCGCGACCTTCTTGTCCGACACCGTGCCGGAAACGCCTTTGCCGGTAACCGCCTCGAAGCTGCCGGCCTCGGCGATCTTCACGCCGCGCTGGCCGGCTCCGTCGACGATGGCCTCGGCCAGCGGATGCTCCGACCCTTTTTCCAGGGTCGCGGCGCATCTCAGCAATTCGTCCTCGGAAAAGCCGCTGGCAGCAACGACATCGGTCAATTTCGGCCGGCCCTCGGTCAGCGTGCCGGTCTTGTCGACGATCAGCGTGTCGACGGAGGCGAAGCGCTCGAGCGCGGCGGCTTCCTTGATCAGCACACCGGCATGCGCGCCGCGCCCGGTGGCGGTCATGATGGACATCGGTGTGGCGAGACCCAGCGCACAGGGACAGGCGATGATCAGCACCGAAACCGCCGAGACGATGGCGAAGATCAGGCTGGGCTCGGGGCCGAAGATCGCCCAGGCGACGAATGCGGCGATCGCGACCAGGACGACGGTCGGGACAAAGTAGAAGGAAACGCGGTCGGCCAGGCCTTGGATCGGGGCGCGCGAGCGCTGTGCCTTGGCGACGAGTTCGACGATGCGCGACAGCGTCGTCTCGGCGCCGATCCGTTCGGCGCGCATGATCAGCGAGCCGTTCTTATTGAGCGTGCCGCCGGTCAAGGCGTTGCCTTCGGCCTTCTCGACCGGCAAGGGCTCGCCCGTGATCATCGATTCGTCGATGGAGGAGCGGCCTTCGAGCACCGTGCCGTCGACCGGGACGGCATCGCCGGGACGGATGCGCAGGCGATCGCCGGTCTTGACCTCGTCCAGCCCGACATCGATCTCGGCGCCGTCCTCGGCGACCCGCCGCGCGGTCTTCGGCGCGAGGTCGAGCAAAGCTCGGATCGCCGATCCGGTCTTCTCGCGGGCGCGCAGTTCCAGCACCTGGCCGAGGAAGACCAGCGCGACGATGACGGCGGCCGCCTCGAAATAGACCGGCACCGCACCGCCATGGCCGCGAAACTGATGCGGAAAGATGTCCGGGAAGAGCGTGGCCACGACGCTGTAGAGATAGGCGGCGCCGACACCCAGCGAAATCAGCGTCCACATGTTGGGGCTGCGGTTGAGCATCGAGTCCCAGCCGCGATGGAAAAACGGGAAAGCGGCCCACAGCACCACCGGGCTCGCCAGCACCAGTTCGATCCAGACCTTCGCGCGATCCTCGACCAGGCCCTCAAGCGGCAGGCCTACCATCGGCGCCATGGCGACGATCAGCAGCGGGACCGACAGCACCGCGCTCACCCAGAGGCGTCTGGTGAAGTCGACCAGTTCGGGATTCGGCCCTTCATCGCCCGTCGGCACGCCCATGGGCTCGAGCGCCATGCCGCAGATCGGGCAGGAGCCGGGCTTGTCGCGGATGATCTGCGGATGCATGGGGCAAGTGTATTGCGTGCCCTTGGGCATCGGCGCCGGCGCCGGCCTGTCGCCGAGATAAGTTTGCGGCGCCGCCTCGAACTTCGCCTTGCAGCCGGCCGAACAGAAATAGAAGCCCTGGCCTTCATGGCGGGCGAAATACCTGGCGTCGGCGCGGTCGACGATCATGCCGCAGACAGGGTCAACGGCGGTCAGGTAGCTTTCCGGCTCGGCCTGGAACCTCGAACGGCATCGCTCGCTGCAGAAATGATAGAGGCGGCCGCCATGCTCGGATGTCGGCTTGCCGGCGGCCGGCTCCACCGTCATGCCGCAGACCGGATCGCGCAGAACCGCATCCGAATCTCCGCCCGTGCCCTTTGCCGCGCAGCAGCCGCCATGAGCGCCATGCGTGTGATGATCGTGATCTGAATGCGTCATCTCTAATGCCTCGATGCACCTGCTTCGAGGCAGAGGTAGTGCTTCCAGTAACTGGAAGGTCAAGGGCTGTTTTGAATTCGGTTCTCCGAACCCAGCGGATTGACCAAATGGCGAAAACTGTACACAACCGCGCGCCCACACTAAAAAGCGCGCCGCTTCTAATATATCGTTCGCCGCCCATCCCGCTGGACCTTTGTCGACAATGAAGTGCCTGGTCATAAACCTAGATCGGTCCCCGGACCGACTTGCACACATAAGTGCAGAGTTCGCCCGGATCGGCGTCGCGTTCCAACGCGTTGCGGCGGTCGATGCACGTAGCCACCCTGAACTCGGGCAGCAACCGCAACATCCGATTTATGCGTCCCGGCGTTTGTTGGCCAGCGAGGTCGCCTGCCTGCACAGCCACCGCGTCTGCTGGACGATGCTGGCGCAGGACGAGGCTCGCTACGGCGCCGTTTTCGAGGATGACGTGGTTTTTTCAGCAAAGGCCAGTCCGTTGCTTGCTGACGACGGATGGATTCCGCCCGATGCCGACATTGTCAAATTGGAAACGTACTTCAAGAAGACCCTCATCCACCGGCGAAGGATCGCCGCCGGTCATGGTTTTTCCGCGTTCAGGCTTTACAAGAACCATCCGGGGACCGGGGGTTACATCATCTCCAGACAGGCCGCGCGCGATCTCCTCGAAGCGACTGAAACGATCAATATCACCGCCGACGATCTACTTTTCACCCCGGCGTTCGGGGTCTCATCCAGCAAGACGATCTACCAGCTCGTCCCTGCGCTGTGTGTGCAGGACCAGTTCGTCAGCGACCGACTGCCAAGCCTGCTTGGCCAAGAGCGGGATGCCGCAAGAACCGGTAATGAGCTTGCCGCGAAACGCAGAAGCCCGACGGCTGAAAGAATAATGAGGGAAGGCGGACGGACAGCGCGGTGGGTTCTCGGCTTCTGCAGAGGTCGGCGACACATCGTTGTCCCCTTCGAGACGACTGGGAAGCCGACTAATCTTGCCTGACGGCCGGCAAGTCCATACCCGGCGCCGCAGGAATGCGCTTGAGCTCCGCCGGAAGGCAAGCCCGACCGACATCTATGGCAGGAAGCTCCAAAGCCTGCCAAGATAAATATAGAGCTCCGCGTTGCTTCCACCTTGCCGTGTGGCGAGCGGACACAGAAATTGAATCCTGCTCTATCCAAATTATCGATAGTGATTCCAGCCATGAGATGGTAAACATCCGTGTTTCCCTGTTTATTTACAAAAAACCAAGTCCTTCTCATAAATAAAAACTCTGGTTCCGCATGTGCTATAGAGCGCCATAGGAAAAAAGTTTTGTTAAAGAAATGAAGTGTCTGGTCATCAACCTCGACAGATCCCCCGACCGGCTTGCCCATATGACGGCGGAGTTTGCGCGCATCGGCCTCGGATTCGAGCGGGTTGCCGCAATCGATGCAAGGGACCGGCCAGACCTCGCGCTGCAGCGCCAGCATGCACGATATGCGGTGCGACGTCTGTCCGGCAGCAAGATCGCGTGCTTGCACAGCCATCGCGCCTGCTGGGCCATCATCGCGCAAGATGAAGCGCCCTACGGCGCCGTCTTCGAGGACGACATGGTGTTTTCCGCGAAAGCCGGTACGTTGCTTGCCGATACGAGCTGGATTCCCGCCGACGCAGATGTCGTCAAGCTCGAGACATTCTTCCACACCACCGTGATCCAGCGGGAGAGGTTTCCCGTCGGCGGCGGGTTTTCCCTGTTCAAGCTCCGCAAGAACCATATAGGGACGGGCGGATACCTGCTCTCCCGGCAGATGGCACGCGCCCTTCTCGAGACAACCGCCGATGTCAATGTGGCGGTGGACAATCTCATCTTCGATCCCACATTCGCGATCTCGACCGGCAAGACGATCTACCAGCTTGTTCCGGCGCTCTGTGCGCAGGACCAGTTCGTGGGCAACAGGTTACCGAGCCTGCTCGAACAGGGTCGGGAGGCCGAGTGGGTCGCGAGCGGGCTCGCCAATGGACACAGGATACGGGCACTCGCGCGTATCCGCAGGGAGGCCAGCCGGGCAGCGCGGCAGATCACCGATCTCTGCAGGCTACGGCGGCAGATTGTCGTCCCGCTCGCTCCAGTCGAGGCAAACGACTAGAGCGTTTGCGGGATTGACAGCAGGCCCATACCCAGCGCCGCGAAAACACGCTATAGACGCCGCCCAAAAGGCAAGGCCGACCGGTATCTATGGCAAAAATCTCCCTGAAGCTCGATGAACTGATCGACGGCGAAGCCTTGCGCAGCGAGATGACCGCGCTGACCACGGCCAGCGCCGGCGACGGTTCCAGCAAGGCCATCCGCACGGCCGTCCTTCAGCTTCTCAAGGGGCGTCTGGCCGAGGGCCGCAAGACAGCCGAGGCCATGCTGAGGCAAGATGGCGGCGGCAATGCCTGCGCCGAACGGCTGTCGCACCTGATGGACGAGCTGATCCGCTCGCTCTACGATTTTGCCGCAACCCATGTCTACCGGGTGAAGAACCGATCCTCGGCCGAACGCATGGCGGTCGTTGCGGTCGGCGGCTATGGCCGCGGCACGCTGGCGCCGGGATCCGACATCGACCTTCTGTTCCTGCTGCCTTACAAGCAGACGCCGTGGGGCGAACAGACGGTCGAATATATGCTCTACATGCTGTGGGACATGGGGCTGAAGGTCGGCCATGCCACCCGCAACATCGATGAGTGCCTCAGGCTGTCGCGCACCGACATCACCATCCGCACCTCGATCCTGGAAGCCCGTTTCCTGTGGGGCGAACGCAAGCTCTATGACGAGTTGATGCTGCGCTTCGATCATGAGGTGGTACGCACGACCGGCCCGGAATATGTGCAGGCCAAGCTTGCCGAACGCGACGAGCGCCATGCCAAGGCCGGCGAAAGCCGCTATCTGGTCGAGCCCAACGTCAAGGACGGCAAGGGCGGCCTGCGCGACCTGCAGACGCTGTTCTGGATCGGCAAGTATTTTTACCGGGTGCGCACCGGCGAGGAACTGGTCGAAAAAGGCGTCTTCACCGAAGCCGAGTACCGCGAGTTCCAGAAGGCCGAGGATTTCCTGTGGGCGGTGCGCTGCCACATGCACTTCCTCACCGGCAAGGCCGAGGAGCGGCTGCATTTCGACATTCAGCGCGAGATCGCCGAACGGCTCGGCTATACGACCCATCCCGGCCTGTCGGCGGTCGAACGCTTCATGAAGCACTATTTCCTCGTCGCCAAGGATGTCGGCGACCTGACCCGCATCTTCTGCGCCGCGCTGGAGGAGGAGCAGGCCAAGCATGTTCCCGGCTTCAACCGCATCTTCCTCACCTTCCAGCGCCGCAAGCGCAAGCTTGCCGGCACGTCGGACTTCATCGTCGACAACCATCGCATCAACATCGCCGACGACGGCGTCTTCGAGCGCGACCCGGTCAATCTTCTCAGGCTGTTCTGGTTTGCAGACAAGCACGGGCTGGAATTCCATCCCGATGCACTGAAACTGCTCACCCGTTCGCTCGGCCTGGTCAACAAGTCGCTCAGGCGCGACGAGGAAGCCAACCGGCTGTTCCTCGACATATTGACCTCGGATCGCAACGCCGAGCTCAACCTGCGGCGGATGAACGAGGCGGGATTGCTGGGCCGGCTGATCCCCGATTTCGGCAAGATCGTCGCCATGATGCAGTTCTCGATGTACCACCACTACACGGTCGACGAGCACCTGATCCGCTGCATCGGCGTGCTGGCCGAGATCGAGCGCGGCGACGGCGAGAAGGTGCATCCGCTGTCGCATGCGCTGATGCCCGGGCTGAAGAAAAGCCGCGAGGCGCTCTATGTCGCCGTCCTGCTGCACGACATCGCCAAGGGCAGACCAGAGGACCATTCCGAGGCCGGCGCCAGGATCGCAAGGCGGATCTGCCCGCATATGGGGCTTTCGCCGGCCGATACGGAAACCGTCGCCTGGCTGGTCGAGAACCACCTCGTCATGTCGATGACGGCGCAGACCCGCGACCTCAACGATCGCAAGACGATCGAGGACTTCGCCTCGATCGTGCAATCGGTCGAGCGGCTGAAGATGCTGTTGATCCTCACCGTCTGCGACATCAGGGGCGTCGGACCGGGCGTGTGGAACGGCTGGAAGGGCCAGTTGCTGCGTACGCTCTACTACGAGACCGAACTGCTGCTGACCGGCGGCTTTTCGGAAGTCTCGCGCGCCCAACGCACGGCGGCGGCGCGCGAACGCCTGGCCGAGGCGCTCGCCGACTGGTCCGACAAGGCGCGCAAGCGCTATGTCGGGCTGCATTATGAAAACTACCTCCTGACCGTGGACCTGCCGGACCAGCTTCGCCACGCCGAGTTCATCCGTGAGGCGGACGCGGCGGGCAACAAGCTCGCCACCATGGTCAAGACCCACCAATTCGAGGCGGTGACCGAAATCACCGTGCTGGCGCAGGACCACCCCCGTCTTCTCTCGGTCATTGCCGGGGCATGCGCCGGCGCCGGCGGCAACATCGTCGACGCGCAGATCTTCACCACGTCGGACGGCCGCGCGCTGGACACGATCCTGATCTCGAGGGAATTCGACCGCGACGAGGACGAACGCCGGCGCGCCGAGCGTGTCGGCCGGCTGATCGAGGACGTGCTGTCGGGCAAGAGCTGGCTGCCGGAGATGATCGAGAAACGCACCAAGCCAAGGCGCGGATCCAAGGTTTTCAAGATCCCTCCACGCGCTGAAATCCGCAACGCGCTATCGAACCGGTTTTCGGTGATCGAGGTCGAGGGGCTCGACCGCCCCGGCCTGCTGTCGGAAATCACCGGAACACTGTCCGACCTGTCGCTCGACATCGCATCGGCGCATATCACCACCTTCGGCGAGAAGGTCATCGACACCTTCTATGTCACCGACCTGACCGGCCAGAAGATCGACAACCCGGCCCGCATCGCCACCATCCGCAACCGGCTGATGGCGACGCTCGAAGGTGTAGCGCTCGAACGCGGCGGCAAGGCCAAGGCAGCCGCCGAGTGACGGCCATCATCCCCTTCTTCCAATCCCACAGGCAGTTTGCGAACGCATGAGTCTCGTCAAGAAATTCGCTACCGTCGCGTCCGGCACGCTGATGAGCCGTGCGCTCGGTTTCGGCCGCGAGATGCTGATGGCGGCCGCACTCGGCACCGGACCGGTCGCGGACGCCTTCAATGCCGCCTTCCAGTTCCCCAACACCTTTCGCCGGCTGTTCGCCGAGGGCGCGTTCAATGCCGCCTTCGTGCCGCTGTTCGCCAAGGAGATCGAGACACACGGCACCGATGGCGCCAAGCGTTTTTCCGAAGAGGTGTTCGGGGTGCTGTTCACCGCGCTCCTGGCGCTGACCATCGCCATGGAACTGGCGATGCCGCTGATCGTGCGCTACCTGGTGGCGCCGGGCTTTGCCGACACGCCGGGCAAGTTCGAGACGACCGTCACGCTTGCGACGATCATGTTTCCTTATCTCATCTGCATGTCGCTCGCCGCCATGATGGCGGGCATGCTGAACTCCTTGCGGCGCTATTTCGCCGCGGCAATCGCGCCGGCTTTCCTCAACATCATCCTCATCAGCGTGCTTGGCTATGCCTGGTATCACGGACTGGATGCACACGCTGTCGGCTTCGGCCTGTCCTGGGGCGTGCTGGCGGCCGGCGTCGTGCAGCTCGCCATCGTCTGGGTGGCGGTGCGCAATGCGGGCATCTCGATCGGCTTCCGCCGGCCTCGGATGACGCCGAACGTGAAGCGGCTCCTGATCCTGGCGCTGCCGGCGGCGATCACCGGTGGCATCACCCAGATCAACCAGCTGATCGGAACGGCCATCGCCTCGGCGCAGGACAGTGCCGTGTCCTCGCTGGCTTATGCCGACCGCGTCTACCAGTTGCCGCTCGGTGTCGTCGGCGTCGCGGTGGCGATCGTGCTGTTGCCCGAACTGTCGCGGGCGCTGAAGTCAGGCAATCTGATCGAGGCAGCCAATCTGCAGAACCGCTCCGTCGAATTCACCCTGTTCATGACCTTGCCGGCGGCGGCGGCGCTCTGGGTAATGGCGGAGCCGATCGTGCGGCTGGTCTATGAGCGCGGCGCGTTCGCCGCCAACCATTCGACACCTGTCGTGGCGGCGATCCTGGCGATCTTCGGTCTCGGCCTGCCGGCCTTCGTGCTGATCAAGGCCTTCACCCCAGGCTATTTCGCCCGCGAGGATACGCGCACGCCGATGATCTTCGCCGCAATCTCCGTGGCGGTAAACGTCGCCACCGCGCTGACGCTGTTCCCGAGGATGGGTGCACCCGGCATCGCCGTGGCCTCCGCCGTCGCCGGCTGGGTCAACGCGCTGATGCTGCTTGCCGTGCTGATCCGGCGCGGCCATTGGGGCCGCGACGTCCCGCTGTTGAGGCGCATCCCACGGCTGGTGCTGTCGGCGGTGGTCATGGGTGTCGCCCTCTATTTCGCCGAACATTTGTTGGCCACAAGGATCGGCCCCGGCTCGCCGCTGGTCGTCAAGGCGACGACAGTGCTGGCATTGGTGGCCGGAGGGGCGCTGCTCTATTTCGTCACCGCTTTCGCCACCGGCGGCGCCGATTTCGGCATGATCCGGCGCAATGTCGGGCGCCGGAGGACAGAAGCCGGCCCGTCCGTGGCAAAATCAGAACTCGACGAATAGATCGGCCGAGCATCCCGCCTGGCCGGTCTTGATCCCGCCCGCGCTCTCGTCCATAAGCGCGCCGTCGCAGACTTTCGCCGCGCGCGGTTTCCAGCCGCACGATTGGCTCCGAAAAGTCCGCAACTTTTCGGAATCACGCTTATACGGCCCTCCACAAGCCATGAGGAAAACCATGTCCGCCTTCAAGCCACTCGTCTTCTCCGGTGTTCAGCCGACCGGCAATCTGCATCTCGGCAACTATCTCGGCGCCATCAAGAAATTCGTCGCCCTGCAGGATACGTCCGACTGCATCTATTGCGTCGTCGACCTGCATTCGCTGACCGCCCAGCTTGTCCATGACGACCTTGCCGACCAGACGCGGTCGATCACCGCGGCGTTCCTCGCCTCCGGCATCGACCCGAAGAAGCACATCGTCTTCAACCAGTCTCGGGTGATGCAGCACGCGGAGCTCGCCTGGATCTTCAATTGCGTGGCGCGCATAGGCTGGATGAACAAGATGACGCAGTTCAAGGACAAGGCCGGCAAGGACCGCGAGAACGCCTCGCTGGGCCTGCTTGCCTATCCCTCGCTGATGGCGGCCGACATCCTGCTTTATCGCGCCACCCATGTGCCGGTGGGCGAGGACCAGAAGCAGCACCTGGAACTGACACGCGACATCGCGCAGAAATTCAACAACGATTTCTCCGACCGCATCGCCGGTCTTGGCGTCGGCGTCGAGATGAGGATAGGCGAGGAGACGGTGAACGGCTATTTCCCGCTGACCGAGCCGGTCATCGGCGGGCCGGCAGCGCGCATCATGTCGCTGCGTGACGGCTCCAAGAAGATGTCGAAGTCGGACCCGTCGGACCTGTCGCGCATCAACCTGACCGACGATGCCGACGCCATCTCGAAGAAGATCCGCAAGGCCAAGACCGACCCGGAGGCCTTGCCGAGCGAGGTCGACGGGCTGGAAAGCCGGCCCGAGGCGGAGAACCTGGTCGGCATCTATGCCGGTCTCGCCGAGATGTCGAAGGCCGATGTGCTTAAGGAATTCGGCGGCCAGCAGTTCTCTGTGTTCAAGCCGGCGCTGGCCGATCTCGCGGTGGAGAGGCTGGCGCCGATCGCCACCGAGATGCGCCGTATCCAGGGCGACCGCGCCTATGTCGACGCCGTGCTGCGGGATGGCGGCGAACGCGCCGGCGTGCTCGCCGAAACGACGATGAAGACGGTGCGCGACATTATCGGGCTGCTGCAGGGCTGAACGCGGCGCACAACACTGGCACAAGGCCGGCGGCTTGCCGCCGGTCAGCGGCGGTGGCAGATTGCGGCCGAAAAGACACCGAGTAGATAGACATGGTCTCCAAACGCCTCAGCCGCGAAGCCGGTCACCGCAGGAAATTCCTGACGATCATCGACGACACGCCGGAATGCGAGCGCGCCGTCGCCTACGCCTCCAAGCGGGCGCAGAGCACCAGCGGCACGCTGGTGCTGCTCTATGTCATCGTACCGGACGACTTCCAGCACTGGCTGGGGGTCGAGAAGATCATGCGCGAGGAGGCGAACGCCACGGCGCGCGCGGCGCTGGACGGCTACGCCAACAAGGTGCGGCAGAAGCTCGGCATCGAACCGGAGATGGTGGTGCGCGAAGGCAAACCGACGGAAGAGATCCACAAGCTGATCGAGGAAGACCAGGACATCGCCATCCTCGTGCTGGCGGCCGGCGCCGGCAAGGAAGGTCCAGGACCGCTGGTCGGCGCCGTGGCCGGCAAAGGCGCTGCCTTTCCGATCCCGGTGACCGTGGTGCCACAGAATTTGTCGGATGAGGAGATCGACAGCCTCGCCTGAAATGTATCGAGATTCGGGTGATGCCGGCCTGCAAATGGCGGCTTCCGGTGCTTCCGGTGCTCACGTACTTCAAGTACGCTCCGCTCCGGTTCTCGGAAACCATCATTTTCGACTCGGCCTGACCCGAATCTCGACGCACTTCACAGTGCTTGGCATGAGTCGCAAAAACATTCCGCCAGCCAGCCGTTCCGGCGATGCGTTTCGCTTGAATGTCCCGCCGATAGAGCCTATTTAGAACTATTCCAAACTAGTTGCCCAAAACGGGCATGGAGACGGCCATGTTCATCCAGACCGAGTCGACGCCCAATCCGGCGACGCTGAAATTCCTGCCCGGCAAGGAAGTGCTCCTAGAAGGCACCGCCGATTTCCGCGATGCCGACAGTGCGGCCATTGCCTCGCCGCTGGCTGGGCGGCTGTTCGAAATTCCCGGCGTGACCGGCGTGTTCTTCGGCTACGATTTCATCACCGTGTCCAAGGACGGCCCGGACTGGCAGCATCTGAAGCCGGCGATCCTCGGTGCGATCATGGAGCATTTCATGTCCGGTGCGCCTGTCATGGCCAAGGCCGGCCCCGCCGCCGAGACCAGCCAGACCGGCGAATTCTACGACAAGGCCGACGAGGAACTCGTCATCACCATCAAGGAGTTGCTCGACACGCGGGTGCGCCCGGCGGTGGCGCAGGACGGCGGCGACATCACCTTCCGCGGCTTCGAGAACGGCACCGTGTTCCTGCACATGAAAGGCGCCTGCGCCGGTTGCCCGTCTTCGACGGCGACGCTGAAGCACGGCATCCAGAACCTGCTTCGCCATTTCGTGCCGGAAGTGCAGCAGGTCGAGCAGGTCTCTTAGACGGCAATTTCCTACCCACGGACAACAAAAAACCGGGCCGAATTGCCCGGTTTTCTGTTTGGGACGTCCGTTGTTGCCTAGACGGTCCGCGTATGAAAGGCGACTTCCAGTTTAACCACGATCTGCCGGAAAAGCGGACAGGCTTTCCGGGATCATGGTCTAAAGAACGATGACCTTGGCGCCGACCTCGGCGCGATTGTAGAGGTCGATGACGTCCTGGTTCATCAGCCGGATGCAACCCGACGACATGGCCTTGCCGATCGAGTTCCATTCCGGGCTGCCGTGCAGGCGGTAGCCCATGTCACCGCCCTTGTTGAACAGGTACATGGCGCGCGCGCCGAGCGGGTTCTTCAGGCCCGGCTCCATGCCGCCGGCGAACTTGGCGAGTTCGGGCTGGCGCTTGATCATCTGCGAAGGCGGCGTCCAGGTCGGCCATTCGCGCTTGATGGCGATGTGGGCCGTGCCGTGCCATTCGAAGCCCTCACGGCCGACGCCGATCCCGTAGCGGATTGCCCGGCCATCGCCTTCGACGAAGTACAGGAACTTGTTCTGCGTATCGACGATGATGGTGCCGGGCTTTTCCTTGGAGTCGTAACTCACTTCCTGGCGATGGTACTTCGAGGGGACCTTCTCGATCGGGATACGCGGCAGCTGGTAACCGGCATCGGTCACCGCGCCATAGTCGTTGGAGAACATCTGCCCGCCGATGGTGCTGCAACCGGCAATAGCAGTGGACAGCGCCAATGCGGCGATTATTGCAAGCGACTTCATGCGCATGTGGTGATCCGGTGCCCCGCCCAAACTAGAGCGGCACGAGTCGGCCGCTTTCTCGCCATCATTCATGCTGGCATTTGCTTTGCTTGCCAAGCACACGATGCCTATATGCGGGGACTTAAGTGCTGGTATGCGTATCACTATGGCATTTCGGCAACATACTTCACCGGATTGTGAAGGAAATTCAATGGGCCTGAATCGCAGGCCCGCGAAACTCAAGGATCCGTCATGAATGTCGGCGACGCCGCTCACCGCTCAGGCCTGCCGGCCAAGACCATCCGCTACTATGAGGAGATCGGCCTGATCGCGCCCGCGCGCGCCGCCAATGGCTATCGCGATTATTCGGGCGACGATATCCACCGGCTGGCCTTCCTGCGCCGCGCGCGCAATCTCGGCTTTTCGATCGACGATTGTCGCCAGCTGATGGCGCTCTACAAGGATCGCGGCCGCGCCAGCCACGACGTGCGCGCAATCGCCGCCGCCCACGTCACCGCCATCGAGGAGAAGGTGCGCGAACTGCAATCGATGCGCTCGACGCTGCAGAAGCTCGTTCACGCCTGCCATGGCGACGAGCGGCCGGACTGCCCGATTTTGGATGACATGGCGGGGGCGGCGTTGGCCGGCGGCAAACCCAACCGCGGAAGCGATAGACCACCTGTTGAAGAGGGTGGCCTGGGCGAAGGCGGCGTTAGCCGCCTTGCCACGCGCTCGTGAAGCCGCCAGCATGGGTTCGTGTGGTATATTGCGCGCTCTGATATCAGCGTAGGGTAAAAGTACTGCCGCTGGTCGCCGGCCAGTGGCCCCAATGACCGGAGAGAGCGCATGACCCGCGACCAGATGCTCGCCCACCTTCGCGCCGCCGATGCGGTCGCCCGCGAGGCTGCCGCGCACGGCCACCATCCGTTCGGCGCGGTGCTGGTCGGCCCCAACGACGCAATCCTCATGCGCCAAGGCAATATCGACACCCTGCATCACGCCGAGACCGAACTTGCGCGGCGCGCGGCGGCAGCCTATCCGGCGGAGTTTCTCTGGACATGCACGCTGGTCTCGACCGGCGAGCCCTGCGCGATGTGCACCGGAACGCTCTACTGGGCGAATATCGGCCGACTGGTCTATGGCTTCGAGGAGACCGAGCTTCTCGCGCTGACAGGCGACCATCCCGAAAATCCGACGATGAGCCTGTCCGCGCGAATTGTGCTCGGCTCTGGACAGAAGAAGATCGAGGTCCACGGCCCCTTCCCCGAAATTGACGATGAACTTGTATCGGTGCACCGGGGGTTCTGGCAGCGGTAATGGTTCCCCACGTCCCGCGAAAGGTCAGAAAGAGCGAACCGAACACAGGCGCAATGTGGCCACTGCTACATGGACTCGAGCGGAAACGCCGCCCTTCGTTCGAATGACGCCAACCGGTCAACCCTGCGATATCCTGGTCAAAGCTGACGGCGAACTCCCAAATCCCCAAATTTGCCGCCGCCAGTCAGGCTCGGCGGTTTTGCCCGTATTGATGTCCCCCCAAACCGCCGAGCCGCCCCGGTCAGCCGGCAAACTCCCTCCAGGTCTGTCAAATACATAATCGCCTTTTTAACGGCGATTATATACTTGACAGACCCACCCTTGACGAAAACGGACAGGGAGTGCAAACCCTCGTAGAGTTTGGGGGGATGGTTCATTGGCGTCTGATGAAGTGCAGGTTGTTCGCATTAACAGCGAGCAGGCAGCTTGGGATACGTTAACGCGGCTGTTGTCAGGAGATTTGCGCGCCAGTCAAATATCTCTTGATTTGAGCGACCTTCAGTGGACAAAAGTTCACGTAGTCTTCAAGGGCGAACCGTTCCACCAAACCGTAACCGCCTCGATAATGAGCGGCTTGGTTGAATTCCAGAATGATCTTTATCGATCTGTCGCACGCCTCTTGAAAAACGACGGCCGCATTACGAGGCTTACAGACAAAGAGAAAAACCAGTTGGAGCTTGTTTTCTCCGTTACGGAGGGAAGTTCTGACATATGGGCCACCGCCGCAGAATCTCTCGGTGCACTGGGGAAAGCCGTGGAAAAACTCAACAGCAAACAATCCTTGATCGCCGTCCTAGCATTTTTGATTCTGTTTTTTGGAGCAGCAGGCGGGTATATCTACCTTAGCCATGTTGAGACGATGAAAAAGATAGAGGCCGAACAAAAGGGACGCGAGTTCGATAGTCAGGAAAAGAAGGATCTGTATGACTTTATCGAGCGCATGCTACACGACAAGCAGGCGCAAGCGGCAACCATTAAGAGGGCGACGCGGCAATCTGCTGCGGCATCTGACATCGCTCAATTTAGCGATCATGCAGTGGACGAAATATTGCGCGCCAGCGGTAATGCTACGGAGGTCGTCTATCAGGGCCTAAAAATGGATGCCGAGGTCATTTCAGCCATTACCGCAAGCCGCAGAGCTAAGTCCGAGAAGATGGTTCTGCATGATACGTTCTTGGTTACCGCGCTAGAGACGGACAACGTCAACAGCTATCGAGTGCATCTAGAATCTACCAGCGGGGACTGGATATTGGCGGCGGAACTTGAAGATCCTTTGGTCGGATCGAAGTACCAAAGGGCCATTCAGAATGCAGAATGGAACCATACTCCCGTTACTGTGCACATCGTCGGTAGGCGAGTGGGGGATAGCATTCGAGACGCCAAGATTAAGAAGGCATTTACTCCCCGGAAACGCAAAGCAACCGTGGCTTAGCTGCCGCCTGCCTTCTTCGGCTTGTCATATCTAGGTGGCGGCGTCTTTGCCACCTTCCTAAGCGCTTCATTCAAAGGCTCTTCGGAATCGACGGTTTCAATCTCCCGCGCCAAATCGCGGAATTTGTCGATCTGCCTCGTATCTGTTTTCTGGCCTATCTTAGCCTTTTTGCCGGTCAAGAACCGATTCCCTTTACCATTGCGCGCAAATCACCTATATTCCTTACGGGCAAGGATCACTAGTTCGGTTAGCGGACGACGGGATTCGAACCCGCAACGGCAGATTGGGAAAAACGCTGTTATACCATTTAACTACGTCCGCGTAGTTCGCAGGGGTCGGGAAACCGGCCCCTTTGCGTTAGAAGGGAATCTCCTCATCCAGTTCGCGCAATAGATGTCGAGTGAAGCTTTCCTCTTGTGGCGGTATTGGCGGTAAGGCTACCCCGGCGCCCTTGGGCGTCAGCACGAATGCGCCGTCCCCAACGCGTTCTACGTAGCCCTTTTCCACATAAATCGACATATGTCGGCGGAGATTGGTCTTGTTGAGTTCCAGATCTACTTGGCGACCAAACTCAACGATGTCGTCATAGCCAGCGCCATTAGGACGGTTCTCTTTCATCATGGCCAGAATGCCGCGCCATGCATCCGACATGCCCCTGCCCGTTGTTGCCGGCCTGCGACGCCGGGGGCGATCATCGACGGCGCTTGCATCGACCTGGGCCTTAACGGCCTCCAATTCCTGAACCCTGCCTTGTAGCTCTCTCCAGCGGGTTTCCTGAACCGTTAGGTGGTCCTCGGCGTCGACAACCTTTTGGCGGGCAATCTGCATCGCCGTCTCGGCAGCCTGCAATTCTTGCCGCCGTGTCGCCAACTGTGAATCGAGGTATTCCTTGATCATGTACTGGACGTAGCGTCAGGCGGGGCATATGTCAACGCCGGGGTTTTTCCACCCCCGCGAATCTTTTTACCGTGGGGTGCGTTGACACCAGTCCGTGAATCGAAGATTGTTTGTCTCGACGCCCGTCGTCGCACTGTTCGTCCCAGCCCTGTCGTTCTGACGCGGCCCGGAACGCAATGGGGCGCTCCGGAGCGCTGGGCTTTTTCCCAGCTAACTCCAGAGGTTAAAGACGATGGTTTATTGTCAGTTGCCTAAGGGCGTTCACGTGCGTGAATACGTTCGTGTCCGCTTTGGACGGCTAGAGTTCATTACTGAACACTGCCGTTCCTACCCTTCTCGATAATGGTTGTCGGGACCTGAGAAGGTGACAAGAATGGCGACGGGCGTCACCACTACCCATCATGAATCATTCGCGAGTCCCGGTCAAGACCTGTTGCGGCGCTTGCGTTTCTCATAGCGCCATAGCGGAAGCGTCAACTGCACCGCGGTGTGGCGGTGGAGTTCCTTAGATTGTAATAGGCCCGCGATACGTGAGGCGCTTGCCCTTGGCGCCCCGCAAGGCGATGAGCGAACGAACGTTGTCATCAATGCCAAGCGCGATGCGGTTCGAATAGCGGAAATCGAACTCTGCCAGATAGCGGTGCAGGTGGTGTTCCGCGCAATGCTGATAGACGCCCTTCATGCCGCGCTTGAAGATCGAATAGTAGCCTTCCACGGTGTTCGTATGGATGGTCTTTTCGCCTTCGTAGCGGACATATTCATCCTTGGAATGGGTGACGACATCGTGCGAGGCGAATTCCTGGCCCACGCGGCGATACATGCCAGCTTCGTCAGTCATCAAGGCGCTTTCCTTGGCGATGTTGGCGCGAACGATCGGCATGACGGTTCCAATGCGGGCGGTATCGACATGGAAGGAACGGGCGCGGCCACCACGCTCTACCAGCGTAACGACAGTGTTCTTGTGTGAGCCGCCGCCAGTCTTTACCGGAGTACCGGCAAGGCGGCCGATATAGGTTTCGTCGGCTTCAACGGTCTTGCCGTTGCCGCCCATGGGCGTGAAGTCGCCAGAGCGCATGGCCTCGCGAATACGATGGCACATGAACCATGCGGACTTGTAGGTGATGTCCAGAGCGCGGTGCAGTTGATGGGCTGATACGCCCTTCTTGCTCGCGCACATGGCGTGCAAAGCCTGCAACCAGATGTGCAGCGGCAAATGGCTTTCCTCGAAGATCGTGCCCATGCGAACCGTGAACTTCTTGCGGCAATCGCTGCACTTGTAGAGGCCGTGGATTTCCAAGCCGTGCGGGTTCTTCTTGGAGGGCTTGGTGTGACCACCCTTCAATGCGTAGTGCTTTTCCATGGAGCCGCAATGATGGCAAACCGGACCCTGCGGCCACAGCATACCCTCGACGTGTTCGAAGGCGGCGGCTTCATCGTGGAAGTAGGGGCGGGACAGAACGGACATGGCGATAACTCCTTGGAATCGTTATCGCACGTCCGTTTGGGTCTGTCAAATATATAATCGCCGTTAAAAACCGGGTTCAAACCGTGAACAAACTCTGGCATGGTGCCTGCCATGCCAATCATCTCGCCGATTCTCCTGAACCCTCTGATCGACGGTCGCCAGTCCGAGCGCGCCATGCTGGTGCGGCGGGGCGTGCAGCGGTTGCTGATGCAGATGGGCGCGCATGTGCTGCCTGAGCTGTCGCTGGCCACCGGCCGGCGCGCCGATCTCGTGGCGCTGACGCGGCAGGGCGATATCTGGATCATCGAGATCAAATCCTCGATCGAGGATTTTCGCGTCGACCGCAAATGGCCTGATTACCGGCTGCATTCCGATCGCTTTTTTTTCGCCACACATCCCGGCGTGCCGGCCGAAATCTTTCCCGAGGAATGCGGCTTCATTCTCTCCGACGGCTATGGCGCCGAGATTTTGCGCGATGCGCCCGAGCACCGCATGGCGGCGGCGACGCGCAAGGCGCTGATGCTGCGCATCGCGCGCGCCGGCGCGGCGCGGCTGCTGGCAGCGGAGCTGGCGGGTGTCGCGGTGCCGGCGCTGGAGGGGGAGAGCGAGTAATCGCGGCCCTGAAGTTGACGCGGCAACTGTCAGATGCTGGCGCCGCCCCTCATCTGCCTGCCGGCATCTTCTCCCCGTATAGAGACGGGGAGAAGGGCCCTCTCATCATGGATTTCGCCGATCGCCGGCGTTGCAGAAAAAGGCGGCTGCGTTGCGGCCCACCCTTTCGACCCGTTTACGGGGAGATGGCGGCAACCAGGTGAGAGGCGGCGCGGCGTTGCCAGCAGATGCTCCAGCCCGGAACGGCTACTCCGTCTCTTCCTCGCCACCCACAGCCGGGGCCATCAGCAGCACCGCGGCACCAAGAAGCGCGGCGATGAAGGAACCGGCAAGGATGCCGACCTTGACCGCGTCCTGCAGCGCCACGTCGTTGGCGAAGGCGAGCAGGCCGATGAACAGGCTCATGGTGAAGCCGATGCCGCACAGGAGCGAAATGCCGATCATGTGCGACCAGCCGGCATGGGCCGGCAGGTCGGCGAGACCGAAGCGGATGGCGAGCGCGGAGGAGCCGAAGACGCCGACCAGCTTGCCGACGACGAGACCGGCTGCAACGCCCAGCGTGAGCGGCTCGATCAGGGCGCCGAAACTCAGGCCGGCGAGCGAAACGCCGGCATTGGCAAAGCCGAAGATCGGGATGACGATGAACGCCACCAGCTTGTGCAGGCCGTGCTCGAGCCGGTGCAGCGGCGAATGGTCAAGGTCGTGGCCGATGCCGGCCGAGCGTTCGAGCGGAATGGTGAGCGCTAGTGCCACGCCGGCCAGCGTGGCATGGACGCCGGACTTCAGCACCAGTACCCACAGGATGGCGCCAAGCACGAGATAGGGCACAAGGCTCATCACCCGCATGCGGTTGAGCACAATGAGCACGGCAATGACGGCGAAGGCAGCGCCGAGATAGGCCAGCGACAGGCCGCTGGTGTAGAATATGGCGATGATGATGACGGCGCCGAGGTCGTCGATGATGGCAAGCGCGGTCAAGAAGACCTTCAACGAGGCCGGCACGCGGCTGCCGAGCAGCGACAGGACGCCGAGCGCGAAGGCGATGTCGGTGGCGGTCGGGATCGCCCAGCCGGACAGTGCGGCCGAATTGTTGCTGTTGATGGCGACATAGACCAGCGCCGGCATCACCATGCCGCCGGCCGCCGCGATGCCGGGCAGCACCCTGCGCGGCCAGGTCGAGAGCTGGCCGTCCAGCATCTCGCGCTTGATCTCCAGCCCGACGAGCAGGAAGAACACCGCCATCAGCCCGTCATTGACCCAGTGCGAGACGCTGAGCGGGCCGAGATAGGCGTGGAGAACCGAGAAGTAGGTCCCGGCGAGCGGCGAGTTGGCGACGATCAGGGCAAGGGCGGCGGCCACCATCAGGATGATGCCGCCGGCCGCCTCGCTGTCCAGGAACTCGCGGAAAACGGAAACCGGCCGTCGCTTCAAATCCTGCATGTCGCCTCCGTCATGCCGCCTGCCGGCGTGCGTCATTTGCAATGATGCGCAAAGTCCGGCCGCCGGGCAAGCATGGAACCCTTTTCAGCGCCTCGGAGACTGTTTCGAAGTTCGCTCTGACGAGTCATGCGGCGGTGGTTTCGAGAACCGCGGCGAAGCGGACATTCGTCGGTGGGCAACGGAAGCGCAGAAGACGCCGCCAGATGCCGCCAGAGCAGAATTTCCAAACAGTCTCTCAGCGCGGCGCGCGCTTGGCCAGGATCCGCTGCAGCGTGCGGCGATGCATGTTGAGCCGGCGTGCGGTCTCGGAGACGTTGCGCTCGCACATTTCGTAGACGCGCTGGATATGCTCCCAGCGCACGCGGTCGGCCGACATCGGGTTTTCCGGCGGCGCGGCGCGCTCGCCGGTGGTGCGGGTCAATGCCGCAAAGACATCGTCGGCGTCGGCGGGTTTCGACAGATAGTCGACGGCGCCGAGCTTCACCGCCGTCACCGCGGTGGCTATGTTGCCGTAACCGGTCAGGATGATGGTGCGGGAGTCCTCACGCTTCTCGCGGATGGCGGCGACGACATCGAGGCCGTTGCCGTCGCCCAGCCGCATGTCGACCACCGCATAGGCGGGCGGATTGGCGCGCGCCTTGCCCACGGCCTCCTCGACGCTCTCCGCCGTCTCGACCACGAAACCCCTGGTTTCCATGGCACGGGCCAGACGGGTCAGGAACGGCTTGTCGTCATCGACGATCAGAAGCGAGGTGTCCTCGCCTTCAACCATAGGCCCACTGTTCTCATCGCCTGTCATCGTCTCGAAAATTCCTGCTGCCTTATTTTTACGCAGATATAGTTTTGCGGGGCCATTGTCCAATTTACGCAGTGTCAAACATGGTGGCTGGGGCCGATTCCGGGTTCAGGAAGACGCTTCTCGGCCACGAAATCCGCACCACGGCCCCTTCGCCGAGGCCGCTCGAATTGCGAAAGTCGAGCGTGGCGCCCGAACGTTCGAGCAATGTCTTGGCGATAAACAGGCCGAGCCCGAGGCCGCCTCCGGCTTCCGTGCCCTGGCGTGTCGACATGTAGGGCTCACCGATGCGGTCGATGATCTCGGGCGGGAAACCCGGGCCGTCATCGGTGATCGAGAAGGAGACCGTCGCCTCGTCCCAGCTCCAGCGCACGGTGACGCTCTTGCGGGCGAAATCGACGGCGTTCTCGACCAGATTGCCGAGACCATAGATGACGCCGGGATTGCGGCGCCCGACCGGCTCCGGCCCGGTCCGCTCGCCAGGGCGAAGCTTGATCGAGATGCCGAAGTCGCGATGTGGCGCGGTCACCTCCTCGACCAGCGAGGTCAGCGGCAGGCGGGACAGATGTGCTTCGCCCTCCGACGACAGGCTGGTCAGGCGCTTGAGGATTTCACGGCAGCGCTCGCTCTGAGAGCGCAGCAGCTTCACATCTTCCCCGTATTTCGGATCGCTGCCGAGCGCCTTTTCCATCTCCTTGGCGACGAGCGTGATGGTGGCGAGCGGGGTGCCGAGTTCGTGCGCCGCCGCCGCCGCCAGCCCGTCGAGCGCGGAAAGGTGCTGTTCGCGCTGCAGCACCAGTTCCGTGGCGGCGAGCGCGTTGGCCAATAGCCGGGCTTCGGCGGCCACCCGGAAGGCGTACATGGCGGTGAAGGCAATGGAGGACAGCACCGCCATCCACATGCCGGCGACATAGATGAAGGGCATCACCAGGGGCGCGCCTTCGTACCAGGGCAGCGGCAGATGGCGAAAAACCAGCAAGGTCGCCGCGATCATCACCAGCCCGCCGAGGATGGCGGTGAGGCGAAGGGGCAGCGACGTCGCCGAAATGACGACGGGTACGGTCATCAGCAGCGAGAACGGATTGGTCAGGCCGCCGGTCATGTAGAGCAGGCCGGCAAGCTGCAGGCTGTCGAAGACCAGGATGCCGAAGGCGGCGAACGGGGTGAGCCGGTGCGCGGCCGGAAAGCGAAAGGCCAGAAACAGGTTCATCCAGGCCGAACAGGCGATGAGGGCAAAACACAGACTGACCGGCAGCGGAAACTTCAGGCCGTAGGCGACGACGAGCACGGTCACGCTCTGGCCGACAATGGCCAGCCAGCGCAGCCGGATCAGCGTGTTGAGGCGCAGTCGCTGGCTTTGCTGGAAGTCGGGCGTGTTCAGGATGTTGATCATGGCCATGGATTACAGCCGCAAACCAGCAAAGGCTAGGTCCCGCGCGGCTTGGCGCGGGCGGTGGCGGCGGCGAGCAATGGGTTTTCCGGCCAGACATGCTTGGGATAGCGGCCGCGCATGTCGGCGCGCACATCGGTCCAGGAGCCGCGCCAGAAGCCAGGCAGGTCTCGCGTCGTCTGGATCGGCCGGTGCGCCGGCGACAACAGTTCAAGCGTCAAGGGGACGGTGCCGTTGGCGATCGACGGATGGCGGTCGAGGCCGAACAATTCTTGCACGCGCACCGCCAGAACCGGCCATTCGCCGTCATAGCGGATCGGCACATGGCTGCCCGACGGGGCATCGAAATGAGTCGGCGCCAGTGCTTCGATCTTGCGTTGCAGGTCATGCGGCACGAGCGACGCCAGCCCGGCCAGGACAGTTCCGGGATCGATGGCGGCCAGGGAGGCCGCACCGGACAGGAAAGGCAGCAGCCAGTCGTCGAGGCGCGCGATGAGCGCTTCATCCGACATGTCGGGCCAGGGCGCGCCCAAGCCCTTGTGCAGCCAGGACAGCCGGTGGCGCAGCGTCTGCGCCTCCTTGCTCCAGGTCAGGAGGGAAAGTCCGTGCTCGCGCAAGGCCTCGATGATGGCGCGGTCGGCCTCGGCGCCGGCCGGCGGCGGCAACATGCGTTCGGCGAGCGTGATGGCGCCAAGGCGCACGGTTTCGCGCACCCGCACGGCGCGCCTGTCGCGATCGAAACTCGTCTGCCGGCGCGTTTCGATCCTGCCGCCAAGTGCTGCCCGGATGTCCTCCTCACTGCTTGCCGCAGCCGCCGTAATGCGGGCATTCTGCGCCTTGCCCTGCAGGTCCGCGACGACCAGAAACGGCTCGCCCGCCAGCGGGTCGCCGGCGTCGAGCATGGCGCCGGAACCGTTGGCCAGCACGAAACGGCCGCGCTCGCCGCGCGCCTTGGCGACGCGATCCGGCCAGGCGTGGATGAGCAGGGTTCCGGCTGGAACAGCTCCGCTGGTCTTCGCACCGCCTACATGCCTGGCCAGGCGCTCGGCAAGCTGGCGCGCCGACGTGGCACGCGGCGATCTTTCCGTGCGAAAGCGCATCAGTCGCCGTTCGAGGTCGGCACCGTCACCGCCAAGGCCACGCTCGGTCAGCAGCACGGCAAGCATGGCCGCCTCACCACCATGACCGCTGCTGGCCGCCTCGGCGACCATATGCGCCAGCCGGACCGGCAGAGCGAGCTTGCGCATCGCAGCGCCGGCGTCCGTCAGCCGCCCTGCTTCATCGACGGCCCCAAGCGCCCGCAACAGCGCCCGTGCTTCATTGAGCGCGGGAGCCGGCGGCGGATCGAGGAAAGCAAGACTGACTGGATCAGCGACACCGAAGGCGGCGCAGTCGAGCAGCAGACCCGACAGGTCCGCCTCGAGGATTTCCGGGGGTGTGAAGGCGGGAAGTGCCGCCGTCTGCTCGGCACGCCACAGCCGGATAGCGACGCCCGCCTGCGTGCGGCCGGCGCGGCCGGCGCGCTGATCGGCGGAGGCCTTGCTGACACGCACGGTTTCCAATCTGGTCAGTCCGCTGGCCGGCTCATAGCGCGGCAGCCGCGACAGGCCGGAATCGATGACGACGCGCACGCCGTCGATGGTGATGGAGGTCTCGGCGATGGAGGTCGCCAGCACCACCTTGCGGCGGCCTGGCGGCGCCGGCTTGATCGCCGCATCCTGCGCCTTGCCGTCGAGCTGGCCGTAGAGGGGGACGATATCGATGTCGGCGCCGACCTTGCCGGCCAGCCGCTCAGCGGTGCGCTCGATCTCGCGCTGGCCGGGTAGGAAGGCAAGCACGCTGCCGCTCTCGTCGGCAAGGGCGGCGCGGATCGCCTTGGCCATGGCGTCCTCGATCGGGATGCCGGCCGGCCGCTCGTCGTATCTGACATCGACGGGGAAGGCGCGGCCCTCGCTTTCGATCACCGGCGCGCCCGACAGGAGTTTCGCGACCCGTGCGCCGTCGAGCGTTGCCGACATCACCAGCAGACGCAGATCCGGCCGCAGCGCGCCTTGCACATCGAGGGCGAGAGCGAGACCGAAATCGCCGTCGAGCGAGCGCTCGTGGAATTCGTCGAAAATGACGGCCGAAACGCCGGGCAGTTCAGGGTCGTCGAGGATCATGCGCGCCAGCACGCCCTCGGTGACGACCAGGATTTTCGTCCGCGCCGAGGTGCGGTTTTCCATGCGCATGGCGTAGCCGATGGTAGCGCCGGGCTCTTCCCCCAGCAACTCGGCCATGCGGCGCGCTGCGGCGCGGGCGGCGAGCCGGCGCGGTTCGAGCAAGACGATCTTGCCCGTGCCCAGCCAGGGCGCATCGAGCAGCGCCAACGGCACCAGCGTGGTCTTGCCGGCACCGGGTGGCGCGACCAGCACGGCGCTGTTGCCAGAGCCGAGCGCCTCGCTCAGCGCCGGCAGCACGGCGGATACCGGAAGTTCCGGCAAGGGTTTGGTCGTCATTACGCCCGCATATCAGCGGTCGCGGGCGCCGCGCAACTTTATCGCACCAGGGCCTGGTTAGAGCCGTGCGCGGGAAAACGGATTCCAGCGCACCGTGCCCAGCCGCACTTCCTCGCGCACCATGGTCAGCAGGCCCGATCCGCCGACGACGGCGAGGCCGACAAGCGACAGCCAGTCCGGATATTCCTGGAAGAACAGCGCGCCGAGGATGACCGCCCAGACGATCTGCGAATAATGCGTCGGCGCAATCCGGTTGGCCGGAGCGTATTTGGCGGCCAGCAACTGCAGCAATTGTCCACAGGCGGTGAAGGCGCCCGCCATCACCAGCCATGCCAGCTGTTTTCCATCCGGGACGGTGAAGGAGGTCGCGGCGGCACCGATGCCGTTGAACAGCAGCCCATAGCCGATCAGCACGCCGAGCATGGTCGTGCGTTTTTCCTGCTGCGCCAGCGACCGCATCAGGATGACGTTGGTGGCGGCGAGGAAAGCGATGGTGAAAGCGGCAAGGTGACCAAGGTGCAGCTCGCGAAAGCCCGGCCTGACAACCAGCATGACGCCGGCAAAGCCGGCGACCACCGCCAGCCAGCGCCAGGGCCCGACCTTCTCCTTGAGGATCACGGTGGACAGAATGGTGACGCAGAGCGGCGCCAGAAAGATAAGTGCATAGGTCTCGGCCAGCGGAATGGTGGTGAAAGCATAGACGCTGAGCACGCCCGACGCGATGCCGGCCCAGGCCCGCACCTGCACCGCCCAGGGACGTTTGGCGCGCCAGAAATCACGCCAGCGCTCGTTGGCCGGCCGGCTGAAGAAGAGGAAGCAGCCGGCAAACAATGTCGAGAAGAAGCCGATCTCGAACACCGTGAATTGGCCGCCCAGGCTCTTGATAACGGCATCGCTGCCCGAATAGCTTGCATAGGCGATCAGGGCGAGCAGGATTCCGTTCGGCACGTTTTTCATTTCCGGGGAGAGAGAGTTGAAAATACTGGCACTCGGTGCCCATCCAGACGACATCGAGATCTTCATGTTCGGTACGATGGCCGCCTATGCCGCGCAAGGCGCAGAACTCACTTTTGCCGTGGCTACCGATGGTGCCAGGGGCGGCAAGAGCGATCCCGCTGTTCTGGCTCGTTTCCGGCGCGAGGAGGCAATGGCCGCGGCCGCGCTGCTCGGGGCGGCAGCCCGCTTCCTCGACTTTCCCGATGGCGGGCTGGTGGCCGACGCCGCGCTGATCGATGCACTGAAAACACTGATCAGCGAGATCGGGCCGGACCTGGCGATCACGCACGCGCCCAACGACTATCATGCCGACCACCGCGCGCTGTCGGACGGCGTGCGCATCGCTGCTTCGTTCGGGGTTCCGGTGCTGCATGCCGATACGATGGGCGGCACCGGATTCTCGCCGACGCACTATGTCGATATTTCCGCCCATGCCGACATCAAGGCCAACGCGATCCGCATGCACCAGTCGCAGGACCCGGACCGCTTCGTTGACATTGCACTGACGCAAAACCTTTTTCGCTCGGGCCAGTGCAACGGCGCGCAAGGTTCGCTGGCCGAAGCCTTCCGCTTCGAGCCGACGTTTCCCTTCGGCGACATCCGCGCGCTGCTGCCGCCGGCGCCACCGATCCGGACGGTGATGGTGAGCACCAAGCAGGTCGACTGAACCCGCGGACGATCGGCCAGGGGTATCCCGTTCCGCGCTCGTCCGCCTGATGCCCGGCGCTTTTCCCAACATTTTCAGAGACCGGCTTCTGCATGTTGCGGCGCAGCAACGAATTCGCTTGCGTTGTTTAGTAAAAATTGCATCACTAAACAAATTACTAAACATCCGCGATGCGACGACGCCGCCATGTTTGGGCCTCTGAGGAGAGAGGTTGAGGGATCTTGAGACCGTCATCCGGACGTGTTTCGCAAATGGGAGGAAGGCATGAAATCGAGCTTGAAACTGGCGTTGGGACTGACCTCGGCGATCGCAGCGTCGACAGCCGTCTCGAGTGCCGCGCACGCTGAAGACCTGACGCTATGCTGGGCCGCCTGGGACCCGGCCAACGCGCTGGTCGAACTGTCCAAGGATTTCACCAAGGAAACCGGCATCGGCATGAAATTCGAGTTCGTGCCGTGGACCAACTACGCCGATCGTTTCCTCAATGAGTTGAACTCGCATGGCAAGCTCTGCGACCTGATCATCGGCGACAGCCAATGGATCGGCGGCGCGGCCGAGAACGGCCATTACGTCAAGCTGAACGACTTCTTCGACAAGGAGAAGATCAGCATGGACGACTTCGTGCCGGCGACCGTCGTCGGCTATTCGGAATGGCCGAAGAACACGCCCAACTACTGGGCGCTGCCGGCCATGGGCGACGTCGTCGGCTGGACCTACCGCAAGGACTGGTTCTCCAAGCCCGAACTGCAGAAGGAATTCAAGGAGAAGTATGGCTGGGACCTCGGCCCGCCGGCCACTTTCGACCAGTTGAAGCAGATCGCCGAATTCTTCCAGAAGCGGCAGGTCGACGGCAAGACGGTCTATGGCGCCTCGATCTACACCGAGCGCGGCTCGGAAGGCATCACCATGGGCGCCATGGACGTGCTCTACAGCTACGGCTTCCAATACGAGAACCCGAAGAAGCCCTACGAGATGGAAGGCTTCGTCAATTCGCCAGACGCCGTCAAAGGCCTGGAATTCTACAAGGCGCTCTACGATTGCTGCACCCCTCCGGGCGCCTCGAACAGCTACATGGGCGAAGGCGTCGATGCCTTCAAATCCGGCCAGGTGGCGATGCACATGAACTTCGCCTTCACATGGCCGGGCCTGCAGAAGGACGAGAATGTCGGCGGCGACAAGATCGGCTATTTCGTCAATCCCAAGGGTCCCGGCGGCGCCCAGTTCGCCCAGCTCGGCGGCCAGGGCATCTCCGTGGTGTCCTATTCCGACAAGCAGGAATCGGCGCTGAAATACATCAAGTGGTTCGCCAACAAGGACGTGCAGGCCAAATGGTGGTCGCTCGGCGGCTATTCCTGCCTGAACGCGGTGGTGAAGGATCCGAAATTCCCGGCCAGCCAGCCCTATGCGCAAACCTTCCTCGACTCGATGGCGATCGTGAAGGACTTCTGGGCCGAGCCGAGCTACGCGCCGCTGCTGCAAGCCTCGCAGAAGCGCTTCCATGACTATGTCGTCGCCGGCCAGGGTTCGGCCAAGGATGCGCTCGACGGGCTGGTCAAGGACTGGACGCAGGTCTTCCAGGACGACGGCAAGATGTAGCCGCGACAACCGCAAGGCTCCTCCCGAGCCATGACCCCGCGTCCCGTGCCGCCCTTGGCACGGGACGCGGTTCAGATAAATTCCATGACAGAGACGAACGAAGTGACCGAAGCAGGACTGACCATGCTCAATCGGACCGCGGAGACCGTTGCCCGGGCGACCCCGGAACCGTTGGCCCGCAAGGTCCGGGGCATCAGCGACAAGGGCCTCGCCTGGCTGTTCATCTCGCCGACGATCCTGTTGCTGCTCGCCATCAACATCTTCCCGCTGTTCTGGGCGATCTACCTGTCGTTCACCAATTTTCGCGCGAACCGGCCAAACGAGGTGGTGAAGAACCTCGGCTTCGCCAATTACCAGCGCATCCTTGGCGACCAGGACATCTGGATCGCCATGCAGACGACGGCGCATTTCGTGTTCTGGACCATCCTCTTGCAGACGCTGATCGGCTTCACGCTGGCCTGGCTGATCGACCGCAAGTTTCGCGGCCACGCTTTCTGGACGACGCTGATCCTGGTGCCGATGATGCTGTCGCCGGCGGTGGTCGGTAATTTCTGGCGCTTCCTCTACGAGCCGCAGATCGGCCTGTTTTCCTATGTCATCTCGTTCGTGTCGGGCATTCCGCCGACAAGCATCCAGATGCTTTCCAACGTCTCGCTGGCGCCGTGGTCGATCATCATCGTCGATACCTGGATGTGGACGCCCTACGTGATGCTGATCTGCCTCGCGGGCCTGCGCTCGATCCCCGAATATATTTATGAAGCGGCCGAGGTCGACCGCGCCTCCAACTGGCGGCAGTTCTGGTCGATCACGCTGCCGATGGCGCTGCCCTTCATCATGCTGGCGGTGCTGTTTCGCGGCATCGAGAACTTCAAGATGTTCGACATGGTCAACCTGCTCACCGGCGGCGGGCCGGGCTCGACCACCGAAGTCGCCTCGATCACGCTGAAACGGCAGGCCTTCGAGAGCTGGCGTACCGGCTATTCCTCTGCCTTCGCCATCATCCTGTTCGTCGCGGTGTTCGGTCTCGCCAACATCTACGTCAAGGCGCTCAACAAGGTGAAGCAGAGATGAGCCTGACCACAGCCCATTCGGTCGTCGCGCCCTCGTCGAATTCGAAGCGCATCGCCGGCGCCATCATCATCGCCTACGCGTTGATCTCGATCGTGCCGCTCTTGTGGATCTTCGCCACCAGCTTCAAGACGCCGCCGGATTCGATCGCCTATCCGCCCAAGATCGTGTTCCAGCCGAGCATCGAGGGCTACTGCAACCTGTTCACGACGCGCACCAGGCAGACGCCTGAATATATCAACTCGCTCGGACCGGCGACGGGCTTCTGCGACGAGACCGTGCGCAAGCGCAACATGGTGATCGCCGGACCATCCAACTTCCTGCCGCGCTTCACCAATTCGCTGATCATCGCCTTCGGCTCGACCTTCTGCGCCGTCTTTCTCGGCACATTGTCGGCCTACGGCTTCTCGCGCTTCAAGGTGCCGCTCGCCGACGACCTTCTGTTCTTCATCCTGTCGACACGCTTCATGCCGCCGATCGCGGTCGCCATTCCCATCTACCTGATGTACCGCGAGCTTGGCCTGTCGGACACCGCCCTCGGCATGATCCTGCTCTACACGGCGGTCAACGTGTCGCTCGCGGTGTGGCTGCTCAAGGGCTTCATCGACGAGATTCCGCGCGAATATGAGGAGGCGGCGATGATCGACGGCTACACGCGGCTGCAGGCCTTCTGGCGCACCGTGCTGCCGCAGGCGACCACCGGCATTGCCGCCACGGCGATCTTCTGCCTGATCTTCGCCTGGAACGAATATGCCTTCGCCGCACTGCTGACTTCCGGCACGGCACAAACAGCGCCGCCCTTCATCCCGACCATCATAGGCGAAGGCGGCCAGGACTGGCCGGCCGTGGCGGCCGGCACGACGATCTTCCTGGTGCCGATCCTGGTCTTCACCATCCTGCTCCGCAAGCAATTGCTGCGCGGCATCACCTTCGGTGCGGTGCGCAAATGATTAGTGTGGGAATAAGTCGCCCCCCACTCTGTCGAGCTTCGCTCGACACCTCTCCCCCGATCGACGGGGTAGAGGAAGGGCGCGAACTTGATTCAGCCAGGCTCCCTTCCTCTCCCTCCGGAGGGGGGAGAGGTGGCGCTGCGGAGCAGCGACGGAGTGGGGGAACCACCTGGCAACCATCTCTGCCTTTGAACGGGGAAAAGGGAGGAAGCTACGCATGAGGCGCCCCGCCATCTCCAGGAAATCGCGCTGGCCCCGCTGGGCCAGGCGCGGGTTGATGGAAAACATTGCCACGGCGCTGATCGCCATCGGCTTCCTGATGCTGTTCCAGCCCTTCACGCTGTCGCTCTATACCTATTCCTTCATCACCATGCTCGCCGGCACGGTGATGTTCATCATCGTCTCGAAGTTCCCGGAATAATCATGGCCGAAATTCGCGTACAGCATCTGAGAAAGGCCTTCGGCGATTTCGTCGCCGTCCAGGATTCCAACTTCGTCGTCGAGGACGGCGAGTTCTTCGTCATGCTGGGGCCATCGGGCTGCGGCAAGACGACGACACTGAGAATGATCGCCGGGCTCGAACTGCCGACCGGTGGCCAGATCCTGCTCGGCGGCGACGACGTCACCATGCTCAGGGCCCGCGAGCGCGACATCGCCTTCGTCTTCCAGCTGTTCGCGCTCTATCCGCACATGAATGTGCGCAAGAACATCGGCTTCCCACTTTTGGCGCAAGGCATGCCCTCGGCCGAGATCCGCACAAGGGTCGAGGAGACGGCGAAGCTTCTGCGCATCGACCATCTGCTCAACAAATCCGTATCCGGCCTTGCCGGCGGCGACCGCCAGCGCGTCGCGCTCGGCCGCGCCATCGTGAGGCGGCCGAAATGCTTCCTGATGGACGAGCCACTCGGCACGCTCGACACTGAATTCCGTGACCTAATGGTCCATGAGCTGCGCGAACTGCACAACCGCATCCACGCGACGACCGTGTACGTCACACATGACCAGATGGAAGCGATGTCGATGGCCGACAAGATCGCGGTGATGAACCACGGCGTCATCGAGCAGTTCGGCACGCCCCGCGAGATCTACGACCGCCCCGCTACCATGTTCGTGGCCGACTTCATCGGCTCGCCGCCGATGAATTTTTTGAAATTTGGCGGTGGACTCACAAAAGGCGCTAAGGAGGTGGTCGTACAAGGGGCGACAGTGGCAGTGCCAGAGGTGCGCGAGGACGTAGCACCTGCCGACATGGCGCTCGGCATTCGCCCCGAACACATCCGCTTCGACGATGCATCCAAGCTGCGCGGCGCCATCTACGGCACCGAATATCTCGGCACCACCCAGATCGTCGCGGTGGAAACGGCGGACGGCATCATCAAGGCGCGGGTGCCGGCCGAAATCCGGCTCAATGCTGGCGACCATGTCGGCCTCACACTGAACGGCGCGCGGCTGTCGCTGTTCGAAAAAGGCTCCGGGCGCGCGGTGAGAACGGCAATCCACGACACAGCGTCGTTGGGGAGAGCGCAGCATGGCTGACGTGCACATCAAAGGCGTGACCAAAAGCTTCGGCGACCATGTCGCCGTCAGCGGGCTCGACCTGCATATATCGGACGGCGAATTCGTCGTGCTCTTGGGGCCGACCGGCGCCGGCAAGACGACCACACTGCGGCTGATTGCAGGGCTGGAACGGCCGGATGCAGGTACGATCGAGATCGGCGGCCACAATGCCACGACCCTGTCACCGGCCGAGCGCGACACAGCCTTCGTCTTCCAGCAATATTCGCTCTATCCGCATCTGTCGGTGTTCGACAATCTCGCCTTCCCACTGCGCTCGCCGGCGCGGAAAATACCGGAAGACCAAATCCGCCGCCGGGTCGAGGAGGTCGCGAAGATGGTGCGCATCCATCACAAGCTTTCCAACCGTTCGACCAAATTGTCGGGCGGCGAAATGCAGCGTGTCGCCATCGGCCGCGCGCTGGTGCGCAAGCCTTCCATCTACCTGATGGACGAGCCGCTGTCGTCGCTCGACGCCAAGCTGCGCGCGGATCTCAGGCTCGAATTGAAGCGCATCCAGTCCGAGCTCGGTGCCACCATGCTCTACGTCACGCACGACCAGATCGAGGCGATGACCATGGCCGATCGCATCGGCATCCTCGCCGACGGCGTGCTGGTACAGATCGGTTCACCACGAACCATTTATTCGGAACCGGCAAATCTGCATGTCGCTGCAAGGCTCGGCCAGCCGGCGATCAATCTTTTGCCGACGGGGCTACTTCCCGATGGCGGCGCGCCGGCCGGCACCAGGACAATCGGCGCGCGCACCGAGCACCTGGCGATCGAGAAGGCCGTGAATGGCCATGCTGATGGCGTCGTCGACTGGGTCGAGCATCTCGGCGACCAGAACCATCTGCACGTGACGGTGGGGCCGAAGAAGCTGGTGACGCTGACCGACCCCGACACCGATCTGGCGCAAGGCGACAAGGTGGTGATCCGCTACCGCTCGCCGCTCTATTTCGGCGCCGACGGACAACGATTGATGTGAGCGGCTTCGGCGCCCCCGCCAAGGCGACGCCGGCTTCCGATTGAGATTGCGAATACGGGACGAATTCGATGAAGCACTTTTTCAACCGCAGGGAAACGATCGTCACCGAGGCCCTGGACGGCCTGTTGCGCACCATTGGCTCAGGCGACCTCGCGCGCCTCGACGGGTATCCCGAGATCAAGGTCGTGCTGCGCGCCGATTGGGACAAGTCCAAGGTTGCCGTCGTCTCCGGCGGCGGCGCCGGGCACGAGCCGTCGCATGCCGGCTTCGTCGGCAAAGGCATGCTGACGGCGGCGGTCTCGGGCGAGATCTTCGCCTCGCCGAGCGTCGAAGCGGTGCTGGCGGCCATTCGCGCGGTCACCGGACCAGCCGGTTGCCTGCTGATCGTCAAGAACTACACCGGCGACCGGCTCAATTTCGGCCTCGCTGCCGAGAAGGCGCGCGCCGAAGGTTTTGCCGTCGAGATGGTGATCGTCGCCGACGACATCGCGCTGCCCGACATCGCCCAGCCGCGCGGCGTTGCCGGCACATTATTCGTGCACAAGATATCAGGCCACCTGTCGGAAGCCGGCAAGGACCTGGTATCCGTCGCGGCGGCCGCGCGTGCGGCGGCAAAGGATATCATCTCGCTCGGAATGTCGTTGTCGTCCTGCTCCATTCCCGGCCAGCTGCACGAGGACAGGTTTGGCGAAAACGATGGCGAGCTCGGCCTCGGCATCCACGGTGAGCCGGGCGTCGAGCGCATCGCGGTGCAGAGTGCCGACAAGCTGGTGGCTGTCATGGCGGAGCGCCTCGCGGGGCGGCTCGACACGAAGGCCGATCATGCCTTGCTGATCAACAATCTCGGCTCCGTGCCGCCGCTCGAAATGTCGCTGGTTGCCAATGCGGTGCTTGCCTCACCGCTGGCAAAGACAGTGAAGTTCACAACCGGTCCCGGATCGTTGATGACGGCACTCAACATGAACGGGTTCTCGCTGTCGCTGATCCGGCTCGATGCGGCACGCGAGGCCGCCTTGCTGGCGCCGGTCGGCCCGCACGCCTGGATGCCCGCCAAGCCGCTCGTTGCGCCCGCTGTCGTACCGATGGCGAAAGCAGCCGGACAAAGCGCGGCACACAGGGCCAGCCAGGATGCCGGCACCAGGCGCTTGATCGTCACGGTCTGCGAGAAGCTGATTTCGCTCGAAGCGGCATTGAACGGACTGGACGCCAAGGCGGGCGACGGCGACACCGGCTCGACGGTGGCGACCGGCGCACGAAGCGTTCTTGATCGGCTCGACACGCTGCCGCTTGCCGACCCCGCGGCGACCCTAGGTGCAGTGGGCGACATATTGAGCGCATCGATGGGCGGCTCCAGCGGGGTGCTGCTGTCGATCTTTTTCACGGCGGCCGGACGGGCCCTGGACGCTGGCGCCAGTGTGCCCAAGGCCCTGCTCGCCGGGCTTGAACGCATGACCTTCTACGGTGGCGCCAAACCCGGCGATCGCACCATGGTCGATGCGCTGGAGCCGGCCTTGAAGGCCCTCGACGGCAACGGCCTTGGCGACGCGGCGACAGCAGCCCGGCGCGGTGCGGAGGCCACCGCGGCCATGGAGAAGGCAAAAGCCGGGCGGTCCGCCTATGTCGGTGCCGGATTGCAGGGCGTGGTCGATCCGGGTGCTCATGCCGTGGCAGAGGTGTTCGCGGCCGCCGCCACACTGCTTGTCACGGCCTGACGCATGCACCAGTTGTCGAACGACCGCTCTTTCGCTACTGCCGGCAAGGTGCAAACCGGGAATTCGGGCGACATGACGGCGCTGGACCTTTCGAGGCTTATCACGGCCGCCGCGGATGCGATTGCCGCGCACGCCGAGGAACTGACCGCGCTCGACCAGGCGATCGGCGACGGCGACCACGGGCTGAACATGAAGCGCGGCTTCGACGCCGTACGGGCCGAGGCCGACGTGTTCGCCGCGAAGCCGTTGCCGGACGCCCTGAAGGCAATTGGCACCAAGCTGGTGATGACGGTGGGCGGCGCTTCCGGCCCGTTGTTCGGCACGCTGTTCATGGCGCTCGGCAAGGAGATTTCGGTTGAACCCGACCGCGCCGATCTGACGGCTGCCTTCGGCAAGGCGATCGAAGCGGTGGCCGCGCGCGGCAAGTCGCAGGTAGGACAAAAAACCATGCTCGATGTGCTGCGGCCGGTGCATGACGCCTTGGCCGGGGAAAGGACGGCGGCTGAAATAGCCAACGTCGCCGACGCCGCGGCCGAAGCCACCGTGCCTATGAAGGCACTGCGCGGCCGCGCCTCGTTCCTCGGAGACCGCTCGATCGGCCATATGGATGCCGGCGCGCGCTCGACCGCGCTGCTGGTGCGCACGCTGGCGCAAATCATCGGGGGCAAAGCATGAGCAATGTCGGGATTGTGATCGTGTCGCATTCGCCGCTGGTCGCCGAGGGCACGGCCGACATGGTACGCCAAATGGTCGGCGACGAGGTGCCGCTTGCGTGGTGCGGCGGAAACGGCCATGGCGGGCTCGGCACCAATGTCGAGGCGATCATGGGCGCCATCGACAAGGCCTGGTCGGACGCCGGCGTCGCCATTCTTGTCGATCTCGGCGGCGCCGAGACCAATTCGGAAATGGCGGTGGAATTGATCGGCGAGCCGCGTGCGCACAAAATCATCGTCTGCAACGCGCCGATCGTCGAGGGCGCGGTGATGGCGGCGACCGAGGCATCCGGCGGCGCCTCGCTCCGGGAAGTGGTGGCGACGGCGCACGAATTGTCGCCGTCGTGAGCGAATGGGATTTTTGAACACATGTCCGCAACCGCCGAAGCGACCGTCCTGATCACCCACGATGTGGGCCTGCACGCGCGTCCTTCGGTGAAGTTCACCAAGCTCGCCAAGAGCTTTGCCGCCGAGGTGGAGATTGCACTCGCCGCCAACGGCCCATGGTTCGATGCAAAAAGCATCGTCAAGGTGATGGCGGCCAAGGCGCCGAAGGGCACGGTGCTGCACATCAGGGCCAATGGCGATGGTGCCGATGATGCTATCCGGGCGCTGGTCGAACTGGTGCAGCGCGATTTCGACGAGGACGCCGGCCATGTCCGCTCGGCTTGAGGCCGATCCGCGCCTGCGCTCACCCGCTGGGAACGCGTGCCATGCGTATTGAGGGTGTTCCTGCCTCGGCCGGCTATGCCGAGGGACCTCTGTTCGACCTCGGCCAGCCCGCGGGCATTTACGTTAGCAAGGCAAGCTCCGTCGAGGAGAGGACGTCCCTGCAGGCCGCGATCGGCAAGGCGGTGAACCGGCTCGTGGCCATGGTCGGAACCGCCGAGAAAGATGCGGCCGACATACTCGAATTCCACATCGCCATGCTGGAAGACGACGCGCTGAGCGGGCCGGCCTTCGCATCGATCGCTTCCGGAACACCCGCCGACACGGCCTGGCGGCAGGCGCTCGATGCCGAGATCGCCGGCTACGAGGCTTCGGACCAGGATTATTTCCGCGCCCGCGCCACGGACCTTCGGGATATCAGGGACCAGGTGCTGCGTGCCCTGACCGAGGACAGTGACCAAGCCGCGCCGTCCGGCGCCATCCTCTACGGCGAGGACATCGCGCCGACGCGCTTTCTCGAAACCGACTGGAGCCATGGCGGCGGCATCGCTCTGAAGGCAGGCAGCACCGCCAGCCATGTCGCCATGTTGGCGCGCTCGCGTGGCGTGCCGATGGTCGTGGGCCTGCGCGAGCCGCTCACCGCCGTTGCCGACATGGCACTGCTCGACGCGGAGCACGGCAATATCGTCCTGGCGCCCTCGCCGGCCGAGATCGGCTCGTTCCGGCAGTCATCCTCTTCCTTCACCGCCGGCCAGGGTGAGGCACGGACTTTTCTGGCGCGGCCGGCCATGACAAAAACCGGCACGGCGGTGCGCGTACAGGTCAACATCGCCGATCCTGGGGATGTCGATGCCCTCGACATCGCGACCTGCGACGGCGTCGGCCTGATGCGCACCGAATTCCTGTTCGGCAAGACGCTGCCGGATGAGGAGACGCAGTATCGTGCCTATCGCAAGGTGCTGGAATGGGCCGGCGAAAAACCGGTGACGATCCGTACCGTCGATGCCGGCGGCGACAAGCCGGTGCCAGGCTTCACCGTCGAGGAAGGCAATCCATTCCTTGGCCTGCGCGGCATCAGGCTGTCGCTGGCCAGGCCCGATATATTCCGGATTCAAATCAGGGCATTGCTGCGCGCCGCGCCACACGGCAATCTCAAAATCATGTTTCCGATGATCGCCACATCAGCAGAGTATGAAAGCGCCGCCGCCTTGTTCGCCGAGGAGCGGGTAGCCCTTGCCGCGCGCGGCATCGCGCACAAGATGCCGCCGCTCGGCATCATGGTCGAAGTACCTTCGGTGGCCATCGCGCCGGAGGCGTTTACCGGCGTCGCTTTCCTGTCGATCGGTTCCAACGATCTGACGCAATATGTGATGGCGGCCGCCCGCGACAATGCCGCTGTGGCACACCTGAATTCAGTCCGCCATCCTGCGGTGTTGAGGCTGATCGCCTCGGTCGCGGCCTTTGGACGGGAGACCGGGATCGCCGTCAGCCTGTGCGGCGATGCCGGCGGCGACCCCGCCTCGATTCCCTCTCTGCTGGAAGCCGGTCTGCGCGATCTTTCCGTGGCGCCGGCGCAACTCGCCATGGCCAAGGCGGCCATAGCCGACGTTCCGGTCTAGGCACGGCAGGCATGGCCGACATCAAACCCGAACCCGGTTCCGAAGAAGCGATCCGCGCCTACAAGACGATCCTGTCGCAAGTCATCGACCAGCGGCCGTCCGGCATGCGCCAGCGGCTCGCCGATGCGCTTGGCAAGCACCGCAGCTTCGTCACGCAGATTTCGAGCCCGAGCTACTCGATTCCCATTCCGTCGAAACATCTGCCGGCCATCTTTTCCGTCTGCCATTTCAGCCAGGCCGAGCGGGACCAGTTTCTTGCCGCCTATCACCAGGCACATCCCGGGAAGATCTCGGTCGCCGCGGGCGCGCGCAAGACAAGGCACGTTTCGCTCATCGTGCCGGATTTCGGCGACGACAAGCAGAATGCGGCGCTCGACCGAGCGATCAACGAATTCATCCAGAAGGTCACCAGCATCACCGGCAAGAGCGGCTGAACGACCCTTGATGCTGGCTATTTCGGGAGGAGACGGCCGTGAAGAAATTCATGAACTCGGTGGACACGGTACTGACCGAGAGCCTTGACGGTTTCGCGGCCGCCCATGCCGACATCCTTGTGCTTGGCGAGGAGCACAAATTCATCCGCCGCAAGATGCTCAAGCCGGGCAAGGTGGCGCTGATCTCCGGCGGCGGCTCCGGCCACGAGCCGCTGCATGGCGGCTTTGTCGGCCGTGGCATGCTGGACGCCGCCTGTCCCGGCCAGGTGTTCACCTCGCCGACACCGGATCAGATGCTGGCGGCCGCGCAAGCCGTCGACACCGGCGCCGGCTGCCTGTTCATCGTCAAGAACTACGAAGGCGACGTGATGAACTTCGAGATGGCGGCGGAGATGTCCGATGGCGTGCTGCAGGTCGTCACCAATGACGACGTCGCCGTCGAGAATTCGTCCTACACAACCGGGCGGCGCGGCGTGGCGGGTACGCTGGTGGTGGAAAAGATCGTTGGCGCCGCCGCCGAGCACGGGGTGGCGTTGCCGGCGTTGAAGGCGCTGGGTGACCGCGTCAACGACGCCACCCGCTCGATGGGCGTGGCATTGACCAGCGGCACCGTGCCGGCTGCCGGCAAACCGACCTTCGACATCGGCGAAGGCGAGATGGAATTCGGCGTCGGCATCCATGGCGAGCCCGGCCGCCGGCGCGACAGGCTGAAAAGCGCCGATGCAATTGTCAAAGAAATCTGCGCTGCGATCCTGGGCGATCTCGACGACAGGGCGAAAGGACCCGCGCTGCTGTTCGTCAACGGCTTCGGCGGCACGCCGCTGATGGAGCTCTATCTGATGTACAACAGCGCCCGCCGGATTTTCGAGCAACATGGCGTGACGGTTACCCGGTCGCTGGTCGGCACCTATGTCACCTCGCTCGACATGGCCGGCTGCTCGATCACGCTGAGCCTGCTCGACGACGAACTGACGGAATGGTGGGACGCACCTGTCCACACCGCCGCGCTGCGCTGGGGCGTGTAAGGCTGGCTTCAGCCGCCCTTTTCTGCAACCATTCCGGACAATCCACTTAACGATGGATTTGTCCGGATCGATGCTGCCGTCTCTTACTCCAGCTGAAGAAAAACTGCTGCTGCGCTTCGCCGATCCGGAAGCTGCGGCGGTCGGGGACAATTTATCAGCGAAGGCGCTGTTTGCCCTGCTCGACAATGCCGAATTCCATGGCGTCCTCCCGATCATGCTGCGCAAGCTCGGGGAGCGTGGCGATGCGCACCTGCCGTCGGATACTGGTTTGCGAGACAAACTCGACGACCTGCGCCAGAGGGCGACGATCGCCACCGGCCAGTCGATGCTGCTTCAGTACCATGGCGACCGCATCATGAAGGGAATGGCGGCGGAGGGTATTCCGGCGCGGATCGTCAAGGGGCCGGTCTTCGCGCGAAAACTCTATCGCAATGTATCCGACCGGCCTTTCACCGACATCGACATCCTGGTCGAGCCCGCCAACCTTGCGCGGGCAAACCGGGCGATTGCGGCATGCGGCTTCGAGCTTGCCAGCAACGAGGCCGAATCCTACCGGCTGCAGGAATTCAAATGGCTGGAAAAGGAGAATTCCAGCCTGCTGGTCGAGTTGCATGGCGACCTTGTGCACGACACCGGCATGCGGCGGCGCCTGTCGCTGGGTTTTCGCGAGCTTGGCATCATCGATGGCGACGCGACGGATACGCCGGCCGCCCTTCTGACGATCGCCATCGTGCATGCCGCCGGCGGCCACAAATTCCACCGTCTGCAGCTTTGCGTCGACGTGCTGCAAGGTGTGAGGGCGCTGCAATCCCCGGTTTCGGAAACCCGCCTGCTCGACGCCGCGCGCATGACCGGCATCGAACTCGAACTTGCGATCGTGCTCAACGTAACCGGGCGGCTGTTCGACGAACCGCATGCGCTGGCACTCGCCGGGCGAATAAAGCCCGACCTGTCGATCCGACTGGCCAAGAAGCTGATCACGACCAACACGCTGCTCAGGGTCAATTCCCGGGAGAAGATCGGCTCGCGGCTACGCCGCGATGCCTTTCGCTGGATCCAGCGGCTGGCCAAGGCCAGGCCATACGCCGCTTGAGCGGACCGTCAGTCCAGTGATGCCAACCTAGCGCTTATCAGCGCCGCCGCATCGGCCGGACGCACGCCTACTTCCAGGGTAAAGGTCGGCACCGACGACACCAGTCCGCGGATCGCCGCCAACCTGCGCTTCTGCAGCGGCAGCAGACCGGTCGCGCCGGTGCGGACATTGTCCATCGCCAGCGCCACCATCGCGTCGGTCCGGGCCATGGGCGCGAGCCGGGTCTCTTCGTCGCCGGATCGCGCAAGATGCAGGAGCGCTGCGACCGGACGGGCGGTCGGACTTTCGATTTTTACGATCCCACTCAGCTTTTCCAGCGAAACAGCCTGTTCGCCATTGCGGTCCCATGACAGACCGAGGCATGGCGCCACAAGCGGGATCATCCGCGCGGTCTTCTCATGGATCTTGACATGGCGCGGCAAACCCCAGGCGGCAGGCGTGGGGGAAGCGAGATTCAGGATCATGGCGTCGTCGGAGCACAGGCCGAATCCTTGCGTTGCCAAGGCCAGCGATGTGGTGGTCTTGCCGGTGCCGCTCGGGGCATGGACCAGCACGACGGCGTCGCGGCCCGGCAGCGTCAGCCCGGCCGTGTGCAGCATATGCTGGCCGCCTGCGTCGAGTGCTGCGTCCAACACCAGCATCGGTGGCGTCCAGGCGGCCTTCGCACCGGGGCGAACCCGGAGTTCGGCCCAACCCTCCTCGTCATTGACGACAACGGCTTGGCGTTCGGGAAAGACGAGATGGACCGTGCCGCCATCCGCGATCATCCGGCAGTAGCCGTCCTCCGGTATCTCGCCCTCGAAGACGAGCGATCCGCCGGGCGCTTCGTCCAGAACGTCCGCCTCTGTGATCTCGAGACGAAAATCCGGCTCGACGGGACCTGTGACACGCAAGGTGCCCAGCATCCCGTCGAAATCCTGCCACAGGCCGGGGCGCTCGGCCGATATGCCGAGGATCTGGCCATTGAGGTCATAGAATACTGAAGGTCTGGTCAAGCGGAGCGCACCTTCGTGGCGGCGGTGGCGGGGTGACGGTAGATCTCGACCATGCCGGGAAGGCTGTCACTGACCACCGGCTTGCCGTCCAGGCACACCCAGCAATGCGCCGCCAGCCGCGACGCTTGCAACGACTTCGGATCGACGCCGAAACGCAGCTGCGGATCGAAACCGGCAAGGCGCAGGAAACGATGGCCGAGCAAGCCCTCCCGCAAGCATCTGCGGTCGCGCATCAGCCAGGGATGACGCACGGCACGGTTGACGCGGGCGACAATGTAGGGGGCGGGCAGGCCGCGATAGGGCGCCGGCGAGGCGAGCGGCGCCCATTTCAGCACGTCCTCGAAGCTGCGATTGGCAATGAGAATTGGCATCAGCCGCGCGCTTGCCCAGAGATGACAGCGGAACAAGGCGCGCAGGAGAGGACCGTCCACCATCAAGCGGTGCCTTCAGCCATCAAGCCTGGAGCAGCGAGAATGCCTTCCGAGACCAGATCGCTGGCCAGCGCCGCCATGTCCTCGTCAAGCGTGCCCTTGTCGATTTCGAACTCCTCGCAAAGCAGGCCGACGATCTGGCCGAGGCTGCGCGCGCCATCCACCTTGTCGAGAAAGGCTTCGGTCGTCCCGTTGCAGGTATAAAGCTGGCCGCTGCGCGCCAAAAGCACCACCGCGCCGTCGCCGACATGCTGAACCGAGGCATCGTCCGCCAGTCGCAGAACCGTTCCAGAGGCAATTTCCATAACGAACCCCAAAAGCCATGCAAAACCCGGAAATGAGATAGCGCGGTGGTGGGGCGCTGTCTATTGGCCGGCCGGGATGGCTCGCGTGGCTTTATTTTGCGGACATACTCTCGTGAGGCCGCGACATCCATCCAGAGTCGAAAATCGTGCCAGAAATAGTCGCCGGAATGGCGCGCCAGGCAAGCATGCTGACCGGCGGGACCGTTGCTTTTCTTCCCTGAGGTAAGGTAAGAACTCCCCGGGTCTTGGGGAGATAGCGTATGCGTTACAATTGGGAGCGGGCTCCGACGACTTTCGAACGTCATCGAAAAGCTCTGGCGACAGCCATTTTGATCTTCGGCGGCGTCGGCCTCATGCTGGTGGCCTTGCCGATCTAGCGCCGTCGACATTCGCCCAACGAATCCGGCTTGTTAGACGGCAATCGACAGATTGTTCAGCGGGGTTGTCCGGTCACCGCTATCAAGCGGCGATCGCACCCTTAAAACCCAGGCTGAAGCGCTGCACAGCCCGACGATTACCGCCGGCTTGCCTGCCGGTGTGTATTCACAGGATTCCGACAGGCTGTAGGAGGTCGGACGGTTCCTCGAGCCTAGTCCCGATCGACCATTGATGGCGCATGCGCTCACATCCTCCCGCTCGATATCGTCGGACAGCGGGCATCCCGGTCAGGACAAGACCGGTTCAAACGAAAATCAGGGAAGACAGCGCCGGAAAAAACAGCATAGGCTGTTTGCAAAGACGGCAAATGGTTTCCGGGAGGGTACGGATGGCTTCACGCTATCACGAGATCTATGACGGCTGGAAACGCGACCCGGAAAAATTCTGGGCCGACGCGGCCGGCGCCATCGACTGGTATTCGCCCTGGAACAGGGTGTTCGATGCCACCGCCGGCGTCTACGGCCGCTGGTTCACTGGTGCGACCTGCAACACCTGCTACAATGCCCTTGACCGGCATGTCGCCGGCGGGCGGGCCGACCAGATCGCGCTGATATACGACAGCGCCATCACCGGCACGGTGAAAAAGTTCACCTATGCCGAACTGAAGCGCGAGGTGGTGGCGCTGACCTCGGTGTTAAAGAACCGCGGCGTCGGCAAGGGTGACCGCGTCATCATCTACATGCCGATGGTGGCGGAAGCGGCCATCGCCATGCTCGCCTGCGCCCGCATCGGCGCAGTGCATTCGGTCGTGTTCGGCGGCTTTGCCTCGCATGAGCTTGCCACCCGCATTGACGACGCAAAACCGAAACTGATCATCTCGGCCTCGTGCGGCCTGGAGCCGGGGCGGGTCGTCGCCTACAAGCCGCTGCTCGACAAGGCGATCGAGATGTCCCGCCACAAGCCGGACGCCTGCCTGATCCTGCAGCGCGATCAGCTGCGCTGCGATTTGAAGGACCATTTCGACATCGACTATGCCGACGCCGTCGCTCGTGAGCGCGCAGCCGGCGCCAATGTCGACTGCGTGCCGGTGCTGGCCACCGACCCACTCTACATCATCTACACGTCAGGCACGACGGGCCAGCCCAAGGGCATCGTGCGGGACAATGGCGGCCACATGGTCGCGCTGAAATGGACGATGGAAAACGAGTTCGGCGTGAAGCCCGGGGAAGTGTTCTGGGCGGCGTCCGATGTCGGTTGGGTGGTCGGCCATTCCTACATCGTCTACGGCCCGCTGCTGCATGGCTGCACCAGCATCCTGTTCGAAGGCAAGCCGATCGGCACGCCCGACGCCGGCACCTACTGGCGCGTCATCGCGGAACATGGCGTGGTCGCGTTGTTCACCGCGCCGACCGCCTTCCGCGCCATCAAGGGGCAGGATCCCAAGGGCGAGTTCGTGCCGAAATACGATCTGTCGAAGTTCCGCACCCTGTTCCTCGCCGGCGAACGCGCCGACCCCGAAACCATCAAATGGGCGGAGCAGAAGCTGAACGTGCCGGTGGTCGATCACTGGTGGCAGACCGAGACCGGATCGCCGATGACGATCAACCCCGCCGGGCTCGGCCTGTTGCCGGTGAAATACGGCTCGCCCGGGGTACCGATGCCCGGCTACGATATCCGCGTGCTCGACGATGCCGGCCATGAGGTGCCGCGCGGCACGCTCGGCAATGTCGTGGTAAAGCTGCCGCTGCCCCCGGGCTGCCTGCCGACCCTGTGGAACGCCGATGCCCGCTTCCGCCAGGCCTATCTCGATGAGTTCCCCGGCTTCTACAAGACGGCGGATGCCGGCATGATCGACGAGGACGGGTATCTCTACGTGATGGCCCGCACCGACGATATCATCAACGTTGCCGGCCACCGATTGTCGACGGGCGCCATGGAAGAGGTGCTGGCCGCCCATCCCGATGTCGCCGAATGCGCCGTCGTCGGCATCGCCGATGCGATGAAGGGCCAGATTCCGCTCGGCTTCGTGGTGCTGAACGCCGGTGTCGCGCGCGACGGCGCCGCCATCGAGAAGGAGGTCGTCGCGCTGGTGCGCGAGCGCATCGGCCCGGTGGCCGCCTTCAAGACCGTGGTGACGATTAAGCGCCTGCCCAAGACGCGCTCGGGCAAGATCCTGCGCGGCACCATGCAGAAGATCGCCGACAAGGAAGCGTGGATGATGCCTGCAACCATCGACGACCCCGCCATCCTCGATGAGATCACCGCTGCCCTGACGGAGCGCGGAATCGGCGTCTAAGGAGCACTGCCGGGACCTGACTGGAGCTACCGTTGCGCGATGTTGCGACGCGGCGAACTTTGTGATGACCGCTGGGCGCAATCGTAGATTGTGCGATGCAACATTCCGCCCTACAGTTCCCGCGGGGGGCCATTCGATTGGATCGCATGGCTCAGAAAAAAATAACCTTTGGCGGTATCGACATCCTGCGGTTTCTCGCAGCCGTGCTGGTCATGGTCTATCACTACGGCTTCTGGGTCTGGGCCTATCCCGACGGCATCTCGGCGCAAGCGACTGGTGGCGTTCCGGCGCAGCCTGGGATCGGCGCCTGGGTCGGGTCCGGCTGGGTCGGCGTCGAGATCTTCTTCGTCATCAGCGGTTTCGTCATTGCCTTCAGCGCCGAGAATTCGACGCCGCTGCGGTTTTTCGAGGCAAGGGTCAAAAGGCTGGCGCCGGCGGTCTGGATTTGTGCCCCGATCACCACGGCGCTGTTGCTGCTGATCGGCTTGAGCTGGCCGACCGATGCGGTGGTTCGGCTCGTGCGCACCGGCCTGTTCGCGCCTTATGGTCCCTGGGTGGACAGCGTCTACTGGACGCTCGGCATCGAAATCGCCTTCTACGCCATCGTCTGGATCCTGCTGCGGCTCGGCCGTTTCCATCTGATGGAAAGGGTTGCGATCGTCATCGGCATGATCAGCACGCTGTTCTGGTGCCTTTATTATCCGCTCGGCTGGTCCGCCTTCGCCGAGACGCGGTGGCTGCAGCTCGTGCTGGTGCATCATGGCTCATTCTTCGCGGTCGGCGTGCTCATCTGGCTGATGCGGTTCAAGGCGGTGACGGCGTCTCGCCTTGGCTTCTGCCTGCTGTTCCTCGGCGGTGGGGTGCTGCAGATCGCCAGCTCCGTCGACGTCCATAGCATCAAAGTCGGAGCCGTGATGCCGTACGGGCCGCCAATCTTGATCTTCCTCGCGGCCATCGCGCTGATGGCGTGGTCGCTCACGCTTGATCTCAGATGGAGCGGCTGGCGCCGGATCGGCCTGATGACCTATCCGCTCTATCTGATCCACGACGTGATCGGCGCGGCGATGCTCGGCGCCATGGTGCGCTCCGGGCTGCCTTATCTCCTGTCGATGGCAATGGTCGGCGCGACCATGATCGCGGCAAGCTGGCTGGTGGCAACCGAGGCCGAACCGCGCATCCGGCTGCTGCTCGACCACACGCTTTTCCGTTACCGGCTGAAGGCGGCATAGCCTCGACCTATACGCCGCTCCGCCTCATGTCCGGCCGCATGAACGGCGGCCGGACGGTGCCGAAACTTTGTGCGATTTCGGAATGAGAACCGCTGCGCGGGTTCAAGACATGATGGCAACGGCCTTATCTCAGACCGCCGCCTTCGAACGCACTTCCGACTTGTCGAGATAATAGCTCGAGTACTTGTCGAAGAATTTCTCCGACGCGCCGAACGACCCGTATTTGGCGAGCTTCTTCAGGTCGACCTTGTTCAGCACCGCGCCGACGATCTTGTTGGCGACATAGGGCTCGGATTCCAGCATCGAGCGCACCATGGCGCGCGGCGTGCGGCCCCATTCGGTGACGAGCACGAAGCCGTCGACCAGCGGCGCGAAGGCCTTGGCGTCGACCACCGGGCCAAGCGGCGGCAGATCGACGACGATGTATTCGAAGGTCTCCTTGGCGTTCTCGATGAAACGACGCATGCCGGCCGAGGAGAGAAGCTCGCTGGTGTGCGAGAAATGCCCGCGCAGCACAGCCGGAATGATCGCCAGCTTGGTCTGCCTGTCGATCTTGCCGACGGACTGCCAGGTCTGGCCGCTCACCACCGCTTCCATCAAGCCTTGCTCGGCTTCCATGCCGAGGCTGCGGCTAAGGCCCGGATTGCGCAGATCGCCATCGATGAGCAGCGTCCTGGAGCCATTGGCGGCGAGCAGCCCGGCGAGATTGGCCGCGACGGTCGACTTGCCTTCGCCGGGCAGGACCGAGATCACGCCGATGACGCGGCTGCCTTGCCCTTCCATCACCACATCGAAGGCGATCTTGGCGCTGCGCAGCGTTTCGGAGAACATCGATGCCGGAGCGTCGATGCTCACCCGCATCCGTGCGCGCCTTTCGATGGCGGCCGGCGATCTGGCGACCTTGAGATCGGGTTCGGCTGGCTTGTCTTCCTTGCTCGGTTTGCTGCCGATGGTCGGCAGGTAACCCAGGAATTTGAGGCCGACGCGGTCGCGGACCTCCTCGCCGGTCCTGAAGAACCGCTCGTTGAACTCGTTGAGGCCGCCGAAGCCGGCGCCCATCAGAACCCCGAGCACCAGCGAAAGGCCGAGCACGATGACTGTGCGCGGGCTCGAGGCGGCAAGCGGCGTCGACGCATCCGAGATGATGCGGATCTTGCCGACCGGGAAGGATTGCTGCTGCGCGGCTTCCTCGTAGCGTCCGAGGAACGTCTGGTAGAGCGTGGAGAGTGCCGTCGCCTTCTGATCGAGATCACGCAATTGGACCTGCGACTGGTTGTCGATCGAACTCTTGCCCTGCGCGGCGGCGACATTGGCCCTGAGCGCGGTCTCGCGCGCCAACGCCACCTCATACTCGTTGCGGTAGCTTTCGGTGAGCTGCTTCAGTTCGCCGAAGATCTGCGTCGAGATATCGGCCTTCTCCTTGGCGAGCGCCACCGCCTGCGGATGCTGCGGGCCGAAATTCGCCTCGACATCCTGCTGCCGTTTGGCGACCGTGAGGTAGCGGGTCTTCAACGCCGCAATGACCGAGCTGGCTGGCTGGTCGCTGGATATGGCGGCATCCTTGAAAGCGTTGTCCGAGCCGCTGTCGACGATCGACTTGTATTGCTGGTAACGGGCGCTGGCACGCGCGGTGTCGGCCTGCGCGACGATGAGCTGGGCGTTCAGATCGGCGAGCTGCTTGTCGCTCATCAGCTGGCCGTCGCTGTTGGCGGACAGGCCGTGTTCGGCCCTGAATTTCTCGACCGCCAGCGATGCCTGCTGCGAGCTCTCGCGCAGTTCGGTTAGCCGGCCCTGCAGCCAGACCGCCGCGCGCTCGGTGGCGTCGAAGCTGGCGTCGAGCTGGTCGGCGAGATAGGCGTCGGCATAGGCCTTGGTAATGGCCTTCGCCAATGCCGGATCCGTCGCCTGGTAGCCAAGCGCGATAACGTAGCTTCGCCCGACGCGATCCGCCCGGATCTCGTTCTGCAGTTTGAGGATCGCGTAGTCGCGGCGCGACGTGGCGATCAGCGCATCGCGCGCGGCGGGGTCGAGCTTGGTGATGTCGCCGACACCCGGCATGACCGGGCTGCTCGGACGAACATACTGGATCAGACCGCGGACCAGGCCAACGCCCTGGGCAAGGGCCGACTGGGGCGGGTTCATGAACGTGTCGTTCTGGTCGAGCTTGAGCTTGTCGACGACCACGGCGGCAAGCCGCGTCGAGGTCAGGATCTCGATCTGGCTCAGAATCGCGGAATCGGTCTGCATGGTCGTCGATGCCGCCGAAATGTCGTCGACGATCTTGTTCAGACCTTCATCGATCAGCACGCTGGAAACCGACACGAATTTTGGCGGCGTGGTCTGCAGATAGAGCATGCCCAGGAAAAGGCCGATGACGGCGCACACGCCAACCACCTTGGCCTGCCGTGCGGCCATGCCAAGCAGCCGCTCGATGTCGATGAAGTCGTCGCCGTCTCCTGCTTCCGAATTCGGCAATGGCATCCTCTTGTCGAGAGGAAAATTGGCATAGTTCATCTTCGGTCCAATTCTGGCTTGTCTCGCTCGCAGGCCCCGGAGAGATCGGGAGCATTGGCAGGCGCGACACACGCTTGGTGCCGGACAGCGCGGAGCCGGCCGGCCCCTGCGCCGTCAGCCACCCGACAATACTCCCGAAAGATGGGCATTATGCGGCTTCTTCCTGGCGTTCATGCGTCCGGACGAACTCCCGGAGCATCTCGAAAACCGGGCCCTTCATGTCGTCGCGCGCCAGCGCGAAGGCGATATTGGCCTGGATGAACCCTTCCTTGGAACCGCAGTCGAACATGCGCCCCTTGAAAGGCTGGGCAAAGAATGGCTGCTCCTGCGACAGGCGAACCATGGCGTCGGTCAGCTGGATCTCGTTGCCGGCGCCGCGCTGCTGGTTGCCCAGAAGCTGGAAGATTTCGGGCTGCAGGATATAACGGCCGTTGATGTAGAAGTTCGACGGCGCATTGGCCGGCGCCGGCTTTTCGACCATGGCCGTCACCTCGAAACCGCCGCCAATGTCGGCGCCACGGCCGACAATGCCATATTTGTTGGTCTCGGTGGGATCGCAACGCTCGACGGCGATGACGTTGCCGCCGGTCTGCGCATAGAGGTCGGTGATCTCGGCCAGGCATCCGCGCCCGCCGAAGGAGACCATGTCAGGCAAAAGCAGGGCAAAGGGCTCGTTGCCGATGACCTCGCGGGCGCACCAGACGGCATGGCCGAGGCCTTGCGGCGACTGCTGGCGGATGAAGGAGGTGGCGCCGGCCACCGGCAGCATGCTTTCGAGCGTCTCCAGCTGAGTCTTCTTGCCAGTTTGCTCCAGGGTTCCGATCAATTCCGGATGCAGGTCGAAATAGTCCTCTATGACCGCCTTGTTGCGGCCGGTGACGAAGACGATGTGCTCGATGCCGGCCTCGAAGGCCTCGTCCACCGCATATTGCACGACGGGCCTGTCGACGACGGGAAGCATTTCCTTCGGCATCGACTTGGTCGCCGGTAGGAACCGTGTTCCAAGCCCCGCCACCGGTATCACGGCCTTCCTGATTTTCTTCATCGCAAATTCCTTCTGAGGAGATCGACTACAGTCCATTCACAGGCCACGAAAAATCCCTCCATGTGCCTGCATCTTCACCTCCCCGCCCCGACGGCAAACTGTGCCGCTACTCTTCGCAACCGCACGGCGATCGGCATGCCCATATGCCTGACCGCCGCCGGGTCGCTGAGCGCCGTCCGGATCGCCTTGAGCGGGGACCGCGCCTTGATGTGCTGGACCATCGCCAGGAACGAGGCCGCCTTGCGCAGGCTGCGGCCGCGCCGGGCGAATGCCGCCTGCGCGGCCACGTCCATCGAATGGGTTTGAGCGAAAATCTCGTCGGCCTTGCGCATCGCCTCGACGTGATGAGGCTCGAGCACGCGCGAGATGGAGCCGCTGCGGATATGATAGGCATAGCCGATTTCAGGCTCCACCACGCATCTGCCGCCCATGGCCAGGGCTTCGGCAAACAGGATGTAGTCCTCGCCGATCCTCAGCTTCTCGTCATAGCGAAGCCGGTTTTCGTCAAGGAACCGGCGCAGGAAGATCGGCTTGAGATAGCCGAGATTGAACTTCGATTCGAAGACGATGTTGCCGGCGATGTAGGTCGCCAGCGAAATCTCGCGCAGGCCTTCCAGATACCGGCGCGGGAACATCGCGTCCTCGACCACGCCGTCCTCACGGACGACCTGGAGATTGTCGACGGCGATCTCGGCGCCCGCCTTTTCGGCGCGGCCGATCATGGCGGCGACGCGTCCGGGCAAGACGGCGTCGTCGGCATCGAGAACCGCTATCCACCTGCCGCGGGCGGCGTCGAGCCCGGCATTCCTGGCCCCTCCGGGGCCCCTGTTCTTTTCCAGCGCCACGACACGCACGACATGCTCGGGATAGGCCCTCGCCACATCGAGCGTGGCATCACGCGACTTGTCGTCGACGACGATGATCTCGAGGCTGACGCCCTTCTGGGCGATGGCGCTGGCGACCGCCCTATCAAGGGTTGCCTCGGCATTGTAGGCGGCGATCACAAAGGAAACATCGGGCACGGAGGAAATGTCAGGCTGCACGCTTGCCTCCTTCCCCTGGTGAAGGCTGGCCATAGAGGCGCAGTTCGCGGACACCGACAAGACCGCTGACAACGCCGACATGCATGATGCCGCGCAAGACACTGCGGTTCCTGCGTACCGGACTGGCTGCAACCGGAAGTGCTGCGGCGAAGCAAAAAGCGGCCTTTGCCGCGGCAAGGCCGGCCTGCTTTACTCGCGCGATGCCGCTGGCGCCGCGGCCCAGGAGATGGCCGTGAGTCTGGCCAACCCGGAAGCGGCGGCGGCTGAGCCAGTCGAATGCGGCCCTGGCCCTCGGCACCGCCTCGTCCACCCATGCCTCCGGCGCAAAGGCGATCCGGCCGCCTGCCTTGTGCATCTGGTCGAAGAATTCGGTGTCCTCGCCGCCGGTCTGGCCGCGCGCCAGGCTGAAGCGGCGGCCGCGCAAGCTGTCGGATGCCATGCGCAGCAGGACGTTGCAGGTGTAGCCGGTGCGGATTTCGCCGTGCACGCGGACCGGCAAGGTGGAATGGAAATCGCCGCGGCGCATCCATTCCGGCGCATCCGGACGATAGAGCGCGCGCACCGGGCCGAGAACCGCGGCGGCGCCGCTTTTGTCGGCCGTTGCCACCAGTTCGGCGAGCCAGTGGGCCGTAGCGGTCTCATCGTCGTCGATGAAGGCCAGGAAATCGGCCTCGCTGGCCTCGAGACAAGCGTTGCGAGCGATCGAGATGTTGCGGGCCGGGCAATGCCGGTAGCGGACCGGCAACTTCAATTCCTGCGACAGCACCGTCACCAGGTCCCTGGCGCTCGGCGTGTCGTCATTGTCGGCGACGATGACGCCGATCTCGAAGCCGTCAGGCATGGCCAGGGCGGCGAGCGAGCGCAGCGTGTCGGCCAGTTCCGGCCGCCGGAATGTGCACACGCCGATGTCGATGCTGCGATGCTTGACCTCAACCGCCATCACGCCGCCCTCCGCCGCGTGCCGAGGCCGAGAAGCTGCAGCCAGAAGCCGACGGACCAGCCGAAATGCATGACCATCGCCGAGACGCCGGCAAGCGCGATATCGGCATTGCGCTGGCTGATGGCCGCCACCAGGCCGTAGCCCAGGCAAACCGCCACCCACAGCACCAGAGGCAGCGCCGCGATCCAGTGCAGGAAGGAGAAGGCCGCCAGCAGAACCACCGGGAAGACCGCCAGCGGCACCATCTGCCTGACCTTCGGGATCACACGATGTTTCAGCACATTCTTGGCGCGGCCGCGGCCATAGCCGAGATACTGGACATAAAGGCCGCGCAGCGAGGTCCGCGGATAATAGACCATCTGCGTCCTGCCGCTCATCCAGATCCTGTAGCCTGCCCGCCTCAGCCGATAGTCGAGTTCCGCATCCTCATTGTGGCTGAACGTCTCGTCATAGCCGCCGACGGCCTGGAAGGCCGATATCCGCATCAGTGCGTGATGGCCGTGGTCGACCCACTCCCCGGCGGAGAGATGGCGATGCTTGGAGCCGCCGGTGCCGAGCTTGGAGTTCTGCGCCGCCGCCGCCGCTTTCTGCACCGTGCCGCTGCCGCTGGTCAGCATCGACACCACGACCGAATCCGCGCCGGTGGCCAACGCCTCCTCGACCAGTCGGTCGCAATAGTCGTCGGGATAGCCGCCATGGGCGTCGATGCGGATCAGATAGTGCGCACCCTCGCCGAATTTGGCCACCGCCAGGTTGATCGCGGCGCTCTGGATGCGCTTTTCGTTGTGAAGCAGGATGATGCGAGGGTCGTCCCTCTGGCGCTCGCCGACAATGGCCAGCGTGCCGTCGGTGCTGCCGCCATCGGCAACGACTATCCGCGCGCCGAGCCGTTCCGCCGCCGGGCAAAGCTGGTCGAGCAGCGCTCCGATATGAGTCGCCTCGTCGAGACACGGGATCACGATCAGGGTGGAGGCAAGCGCTTGCGTCATCGGGCGATGTCCATCCTATGCCAGGGCCTCGGTCGCGAGCGGCCCGCGCACTGTGGTCAGGCGGCGCAGTTTTTCGACCAGGGCGCCGCAGTCGCTGCGATCGTAGCTCCACATCCTCGGATTGTGGGCCAGCACGCGCGCCTTCAGCCTGCCGAAGCGGTGCTGTTCCATCCCGCCAAGCGCGGTTTCGAGCGCTTCGGGCGTGGCCTGCGGCAGCAAAACGCCGATCTCGCGCTGCCGCAGGAACCGTCCGGTCTCGGTGTTGTCCATCGAGATCGGCACCGCGCCGAAGCGGCAGCCTTCATAAAGGCGGTTGGGCAGCAGCCATTCGGAGTTCTGTCCCTCCTCGAAGAAATCGATCGCCCAGGAGAAATGGACGTCGTGATAGATCGCCGCCATGTCCTCCGGGTTGCGGTACGGCCCGCGAAACGACATGTAAGGTTCGGCATCGACGAAGGCATGGAAATCCGGGAACTCGGAAAGTGCCGGGCGGCCGCGCAGCACGATTTCGAACCGGCCTTCCATGTGACGCGTGAAACCGGCCAGCAGTTCGAGCGAGCGGCGGCACCGGAGCGCCCCGAACCAGCCGATCCGCCACGGCGGAGCGAGAGGTCCTTCCACCGCCTCGCGCTCGGCGGGCAGAATCGCCGCCGCCTCGAAATACTTGTTCTCGACCAGTTCCACCGGCGCCGCGACCTGGCGGAAAGGCTTGAAATAGTTGGCGATGAAGGCGGGCGAACTGGTCACCAGCAGCCGCACATCCCGCGCCAGATGACGCTCGGTGGCGCGCAGCGCCTTGCCCAGGACATCGTCGCGAAGCACCAGGCGGTGAATGTCGAGACATTCGTAGACGATCGGGACAGCGGCGCCGAAAGCCGACCGGGCGCGGCGGGCCAGCGCCAGCATCTCCAGGTTACGCGCGATGATGATGTCGGGCTTCGGCACGTCCCTGAGCTTCGAACCTATCGAAACCGCTGTTTTTGCCACCGCCGCCAGGCGCTGGGCGAATCGCCCGTCGCGCGTCGCGCCAAGGTCGATTGGCCGCAAGCCTTCGATGTCGGCAATCGGAGTGGCGGCGCGGCGGAAGCCCGCCAGGGTAACCCGGGCGCCACCTGTCCTGAGCATCGTGATCCGCCGGCGAACCGCCGGGTCGGAAACATCATGTACCAGGTACAAGACATGCAGCATGAAAACTCGACCGCTGTTTGACCCACCCAGGGGAAGCCTAGTACAGCTCTTGCTGCATCGCAACATTTTTGGCGCACCGTTCCACGTTTTCTGTTGCACTGCAAAATTATTGCCGTAGTTTGTGGTCGGCGGCGGTTGTGGATTTCGGGGCTCCGAAATCCGCGCAAAGATCAGGAATCCTGAATTTGGAAGCCAATCCATTCGATCCGCCGGAAGGCTCACTGCGCAAATCGGTCGGCCGCGGTGCCGTCGTGACCGCAATGGCGCAATCGGTGCGGGTCGCTACGCAGATCATTTCCGTCATCGTGCTGTCGCGACTCCTGTCGCCGCAGGATTTCGGCGTCGTGGCCATGTGCGCTCCTGTGCTCGCCTTCATCGCCCTGTTCCAGGACTTCGGCCTGACCCAGGCGACCATCCAGAAATCGGGCATCCGGCATGAGGAGGTGAACTACCTCTTCTGGATCAATGTCGCCGTCAGCGCGGTCCTCGCCTGCGTGCTCGCGGGCGCGGCACCCCTGGTCGCCGCGTTCTATGGCGAGCCGCGCGTCGCCGGTCTGGTGGCGGCACTGGGATTGCAGATCCTTGCTTATGGCCTAGGCGCCCAGCATCTGGCTCTGCTGACGCGTCGCATGCAGTTCGGTCGCCTGGCGATCATCGACGTCGCCGGGGCCGTCGCGGGGCTGGCCGTCTCGATCGCCTGGACTTTCATCGACCGTTCCTACTGGGCGCTGTTTGCCGGCACGCTGACCGGCGCGGTGCTGCCGACGCTGTGCTACTGGGCCAGCTCGCGCTGGCGCCCAGGCATGCCGCGCAAGGTCGTCGGGATCAGCGAGCTGATCAATTTCGGTGCCGGGATCACCGGTTTCAATTTCGCCAATTTCTTCGCCCGCAATCTCGACAACGTGTTGATCGGCAAATACTGGGGCGAGGCCCAGCTCGGACTCTACGACCGCGCCTACAAGCTGCTCCTGTTCCCGCTCAGCCAGATCACCAATCCGCTGTCGAAGGTGATGGTGCCGGCGCTGTCGCGACTGAAGGACGAGCCGGACCGCTATCGCAGCGCCTATCTGCGCGTGATGCCGCTGATCCTTCTGGTGGCGCTGCCCGGCGTCGCTTTCGCCACCGCGATGTCGGATGTGCTGATCCCCTTCGTGCTCGGCGAGCAGTGGCGCGCCAGCGCCTCGATCTTCCTGGCGCTCGGCTTTGCCGGCCTGCTGCAGCCGCTCAACAATCCGGCTGGTTGGCTTTTCGTCAGCCAGGGCCGCTCCGGCGACTTCATGCGCTGGGGCATCATCACGGCGGTGACCTCGGTGCTTGCCTTCGCGCTCGGCCTGCCCTACGGCGCGCTGGGCGTGGCGGTCGCCTATGCGGTCAGCGAGTATCTGCGCACGCCCTTCCTATGGCTCTATGTCGGCAAGAGCGGACCGCTGCAAGCCAGCCATGTGCTGCGCACGGCAGCGCCGTTCGTGCTTGGCGCGCATCTGGCGCTTGGGGCGGTCTGGCTGGTCAAGCCGATGCTGCCGCAGCAGCATGTCGTCGCCTTGGCAAGCGGCGTCATCCTGGCCTACGCGATCACCATCGTCGTCGCGCTGACCTTCGCCGCCGGCCGCGAAGCCTTGCGGGAGGCCTTGAAAATGCTGCCGGCAAGGGCGCCGGCGGCGACGCCGCGCGAGGCGCAATAATTTCGGCGCCTTTGTCGTCTATCCCATATCCCACCCGAGCATCAGGCCTGATCCATGCACTACCGATCGATCTCCGACATGAACGACGCCATCGTGAGCAACCTTCATCGGCTGCCACGCGACATCGACCTGGTGGTCGGCGTTCCCAGAAGCGGCGTGCTGGCGGCGACGCTGGTCAGCCTTGCGGCCAACATTCCGATGACTGACCTGGACTCCTTCCTCGAAGGCAGGGTCTACACGTCAGGCATCACCAAGCGCCGCGCGGCCCTGGACCGCAAGGTTTCGGACATGCGCAAGGTGCTGGTGATCGACGACAGCATCGCCGGCGGTAATGCGATGCGCGACGCCCGTGCCCGCATCAAGAGCGGCGGTATCGAGGCTGACTACACCTTTGCCGCCGTCTTCGGCCTGGAGCCGGAGCATCAGGAGACCGATCTGGTGTTCGAGGTCGTGCCGCATCCGCGCATGTTCCAGTGGAACTTCATGCATCATAAATTCCTGGCGCAATGCTGTGTCGATATAGACGGGGTGCTGTGTCTCGATCCGACCGAGGCCGAGAACGACGACGGGCCGGCCTATGAAAAATTCCTCAGCGAGGCGCGGCCGCTTCATGCCGTAACCCACAAGATCGGCTGGCTGGTCACCAGCCGGCTCGAGAAATACCGTGCATTGACGGAGGCGTGGCTGGCCAAGCACGAGATCAAGTACGACAAGCTGATCATGCTCGATCTGCCGAGCAAGGCGGAGCGCCAGCGGCTTGGCGCGCATGGCAGTTTCAAGGCCGATTTCTATCGCAAATCCGACGCCATCCTGTTCATCGAAAGCGAACATGCCCAGGCGCTGAGGATTGCCAAACTGTCGGGGAAACCGGTCCTGTGCGTCGAGACGCACATGGTCAGTTTTCCCGATGCGCTGTCGCTGCCAGCACTTGGCCAGGCCGCGCGAAACCTGCCGGCGAGGCTGCGCCAGGTCAACTCGCAGGAGGGCCGCAAGAGCGCCGCCAAGACCATTGCCCGCGCCCTGCTCGGTGCACGCGGCTATGAAACGCTGAAGAACAGGGTCAAGCGCCCAGCCTGATGCAGAACCGATCGGGTCGCTGCTTGGCTACGCGGCCTGGCGTGCGCGCTGCTGCACCGCCCTGTCCAGTATCGAGAAGAAGGTGCCGAACTGACGGTCGGGGTCGAGTTCCGGCCGGCCAGCGAAGCCGCGCGCGAGTGCCGAGACCCGCTGATATTCCTTGTTGTCGTTCCACAAGAGCCTGACGGCCGCGACCCAGTCGGCGAGCGGGGCATCATAGTCGAGCACCGTGCCGCCAGGGCCGACCGCTTCCGGCAGGCCACCGCGGCGCGAACCGACGACCGGAATGCCGCTGCAATGGGCCTCCGAGGCAACCCGCCCCCAGGCCTCTTCCCATTTGCTGGGCGCCAGCAGGATCCGTGTGCGGCCATAGACCGTCTTCATGTCACTGGTGCGGTTCTCCAGCGTGACATTGCCGAGCGGCGTGATCGTCTGTTCGATGCGTGCCCGGTGATCGTCCGCCAGCTTCCAGCTTTCGACGAACAGGAACGGGATTTCGGGGCACGCGGCGGCGATCCGCACCGCAAGCTCGAAGCCCTTTTCCTCATAAGGGTTGATCAGGGTGACGAACTGGCCTGAGGTCGGCGTGCTGTAGTGGGCCGGATTGATGGTCGGAGGGATCACCGCCGCCTCGATGCCGAACTCCCTGGCGTAGGTACGCGCGGTGAATTCGGAATTGGCGATATAAAGCGCCGAGCGCAGGGCGCGCAGGTCGCCCCCAAGCTCGTGAAACTCGACGTTGCGGAGGTAGACGACCAGCGGCACGCCCTTGGCCTGCAACGCCTTGCCGAGTGGAACCGACTTGTGGCACTGGACCACCGCCACATCCGGCTTGACCCTGTTGACGGCGAAGGCCGCCGCCTCCCACGGAAACCACGCCCGGATCACCGGATAGCCGGGAAAACTGTCGACGACCGCCGGCTGGCGCAAAAGCTTCATCTTGGCACGCGCCTTGAAGCCGAAGACACCATCGCCAAACAGCGCGGCGAGCACCGCGGCCTCATGCCCATGCTCGATCAACTGCTCGGCCAGATGATGAGTGCTCGACTGGACGCCGCCGCTGAACTCCGGTGGGTAGCCATTGCCGCCTGCAAAGAGAACTTTCATGGTCCTGGCTCCTCGTCTATCGCGTTTCAATGCCCACGGCCGATGAACGGCAGCGTCAAGTGCAGCCTCACGCAGTCTTTGGCGGATCAAGCGTCGCGAACGGATTTGTGCATGGCTGCCATCCGGTGAACCGGATGGGATCACTAGGCGAACTGCGCGAGGCGTAGTCCGTCAACATGTGAAATTCGGCCACGACCCAGCGGTCGAAATGCCGGAGGTCGCGCTGCTTCCGCTTGGGCAACAACTTGCGTGCCTGGCCGAGCTTCGCCGTCTCGAGCAAAGTGACGGCGTCGCCCAGTTTTTCGCTGGGAAACAGCCACGGATTGCGGTTGCGGAACTCCAGCACGAACTGCTGCAGGTGCTCGATGCGCATGTTCAACCCGCCGAGGTATTTTTCGAGCGTGACGCGAACCAGGTCCTCGTCCGAAAACGAAGACACCGCCGCGAAGGCCACGCCAGTCGATGCAACTCCACCAGCCATGATGGCCAAGACCGAGCGCCGTGAGATTTCCATCATCGGTTACCTCCTTCCCCCTCACGCCATCCGGCTCGCCGCGCGCAGGGACAAAGCTGCCGCGGTCAGGCTCGGGTTGGCGCAGGAGCAGCTTGGATAGGTGCTGGTGCCGACGACGACTAGGTTTCTCAGCCGGTGATGGATCATGTTGCTGTCGATCACCGAATCGGCCGGGCCGGTGCCCATCCGCAACGTGCCCTGGACATGCGATTCCGTTGGGCGGATGCCGCGGTCGAAGAGCCGTTCGACCGGCAACGGGGCAAGCAGTCCGGGCAATTTGTCCAGCGCCCGGGCCATGCCTTTGACGGCATAGTCCGACGGCGCCTTGAAGGAGACGAAGGCGTTGTCATCCTCGTCGAGGGTGACGAAATTCTCGTGATCGAGCAGGTTCTCGGTGACCACGACCAGCGGCAGCGCCTGGCGCAGCCGGCCCTTCTCTGCGCGCATCCCGTGCTGCCAGCGGTTCTCGAAATAAACGAGGGCCGCCGCGTGCTCGGGCCGGTGCGGACCGTCATAGAGGCCGAAATTCAGGCCGGTGGTGATGGTGCTGCCGTCGAAATTGTCGACGCCGTCGAGATAGACCTCGAAATTCCAGCCATAGGATTCATGCAGGCCGCGCCCGACGAATTCATCGCCCAGGCCCGAGCGCAGCATGATCGCCGCGCTCTGGATGGCATTGGCGCCGAGAACGAAGAGGTCGCCGCTGACCTGATATTCCCTGCCCTCATGCACGAAGGCGACCGAACGGACCGTGCCGCCGACATGGTCGAGCCGCCGCACTTCGGAGCCGAGGCAGACCGAAACGTCGGGATGCTCGAAGACATGCATCAGGCCGTTATTGGCGGTGAACTTGGCATCGACCGGGCACAGCCAGCAGCGCAGATTGGCGCAGCAGGAGCTGCGTTGCGCGGTCGGCACGCGCGCCCGTGCGGTCGGCATGACGAAATGCTGGTCGGGCTGGGCCGCCTTCATCATCCTGTCCGGCGTCGACATGCGATGCGGTGGCTGCGGAAAGGGCTTCGAGCGCGGCAGCATCGCCGCCATGTCGGGATCGCCGGAGATCGACATGATGTCTTCGGCGTCGCAATAGAACGGCTCGACATCGTCGTAGCTGATCGGCCAGTCGTTGCCGACGCCGTAGGTGCTTTTCAGCCTGAAATCATTGGGGTGGAATCTTGGCGTCTGCGCGAACCAGCAATTGGTCCCGCCACCCAGCCCGATCGTGTAATTCCACGGCTTGTCGGAATTGGTGCTGTAGGTCGTCTCGTCGTCTATGTCGGTGTTGACGTTCTGGTCAAGCTGCCATTCATGCGTGTTGTGGCGACCCCACTCCAGAATCAGGATGCGCGCCTTACGCCGTCTGGCGAATTCATGCAGGAAGAAAGCCGAACCGAAGCCGGAACCGATCGCGACAACATCGAAATGATCTTTGGTGACTTGCTCGGGCTTTACGTCCAGCACCATCAGCTACAATTCCTTCTACGCCGGGCGTTTGGCCCGATCCTGCTTTCGGCTCTCCGCGCCCGATCTCATGCCGCCATTCTGCCGATCGAGTGATATTCGATGCCGTGGCGCGCCACGACCTTGGGATCGTAAAGGTTGCGGCCATCGAAGATGACCGGCGTGGCCAGCGCATCCTTCAGCGCATCGAAGGACGGTGCGCGAAAACTCTTCCATTCGGTGGCGATCAGCAGCGCATCGGCGCCGCGCAGGGCCGCCTCCTTGGTTCCACACAACAGCAGGTCGTCACGCAGCCCGTAGATGGCCTGGCATTCCTGCATGGCCTCGGGGTCATAGGCCTGCACGGCCGCGCCGGCGTTCCAGAGCGCCTCCATCAGCACGCGCGCGGGCGCCTCGCGCATGTCGTCGGTGTTGGGCTTGAAGGCCAGGCCCCACAGCGCGAAGGTCTTGCCCTTGAGGTTACCCTTGAAATAGCGGTGCACCTTGTCGAACAGAACGGATTTCTGATCATTGTTGCGCTCCTCGACGGCGCGCAGCAGCTTGGCGTCGTACTTGACGCCCTCGGCGGTCTTGATCAGGGCACGGACGTCCTTGGGAAAGCACGAGCCGCCATAGCCGAGACCCGGATAGATGAAGTGATAGCCGATGCGCGGGTCGCTGCCGATGCCCTGGCGCACTTCCTCGATGTCGGCGCCGAGTTGCTCGGCGAGGTTGGCCATCTCGTTCATGAAGCTGATCTTGGTCGCCAGCATGCAATTGGCGGCGTATTTCGTGAATTCGGCGCTGCGCACGTCCATCACGATCATCTTCTCGTGGTTGCGGTTGAAGGGCGCGTAGAGTTCGCGCATCACCGCCTCGGTTTCCTCGCTCGACGTGCCGACGATGATGCGGTCGGGCTTCATGCAGTCGGCGACCGCGGAGCCTTCCTTGAGGAATTCGGGATTGGAGGCGACGTCGAAGCTCAGATCCTCGCGGCCCCGCTTCTTCAGCGTCTCGGCGATCCTGGCCTTCACCTTTTCGCAGGTGCCGACCGGCACGGTCGACTTGCCGACGACGATCTTGGCGGTATCCATCTCGCGGCCGATGGTCTCGGCGACCGCCAGCACATATTTGAGGTCGGCCGAACCATCTTCGCCGGGCGGCGTGCCGACCGCGATCATCTGGATTTCGCCGTGCCTGACGGCGGCCGCCGCATCGGTGGTGAACTTGATGCGGCCGGCGGCGTGATTCTCCCTGACGATGGTTTCAAGACCCGGCTCGAAGATCGGAACGAGGCCCTGATTGAGCCGCTCCACCTTGTTTGCGTCGATATCGACGCAAACAACCTGGTGGCCAACCTCGGCAAGCACCGCCGCCTGCACCAAGCCGACATAGCCAATTCCAAACACCGTCAAGTTCATTCGGTTTCATTCCCATCCAGGGCAGCGGACCGCTTCTCGGCCCTGCCGGTTCAATTCGTCTTTCCCAGCTCTTTTACACTACACACCAGCGATTCCGGAAATTGGCAGGGCTGACCCAGCGCGGTGAACGCGACCCGTTCGACCTGCAGCGAAAGCTTGCGGCCCGGGTCCGCAAACGCTCCCATCCAGCCCTTCATGGTGTCGCTACCCCAAAGGCTGAAGAAGATCTTCTGCGCATGGCTGGGCAGCTTCGCGGGATCGGCGATGGTGTTCACCAGCTGGCCGTTGAGATACCAGCGCAGGCTATCCTTCTCCCAGACGAAGGCATAGTCGTTGAAGGCACTGTCGGTGCCGCCCGGCACGTCGACCAGCTTCTCGTTCTTGCCCTTGCCGGCGATATAGGCATTGACCTGCACCTTGGAGGTGTCCTTGGTCAGGATCTCGAAGTCGATCTCGTCCCAGGGCTGCTTGTCGGATGGGCCGATATAGGAGAAGAACGCCGCGTTGAGGCCAGGGCCTGTGTCAGTCTTCATCCGCGCCTCATAGGTACCATAGCCGAAACGCTGCTTGGTCTGGATCTCGCCGCAGGCAAACTCGCGATCCTTGGTCTTCTGCTTCGCGAATCCGAGCGAAAGAACGCCATCGGAAAGCTTGACCAAGCCTTTCGACCAGGTGCAATTCTGATGGCTGCCGTTCGTCCAGCCGTCTGAAACGTACCAGCGCTCGCGGTCGAAATTCTTGAAATCGTCGACGAAAGAGGGCGCGGACTGGATATCCTGCGCATGAGACGGGGTTGCCGGCAGGCTGCCAAGAGCGACCAGCAGCAAAGCGAAAGCCAGACCAGACCGCCGCCAGGAAAGCAGGGCTGAAGGGGCGTCGATTGCTGTCGTGGACATGGTCTTTGGATCCGAATTCATGACTAACTCACCTTTGCGCTGTGTCCCCAACCCAAAGTCGACGTTCGAACCGCCTCCAAACGGGCCAACCTTGACCTTTTCAATCACCCTCCCGACGTCCAGCCTTGCATCACCTTCGCCGTAACGGTCCCCCGCCGCCGCCTTCAATTTCGGCCGGCTCCCGCCTGCCTGACCGGTTCGACCGTCGCCGCCGGATCGGTGGTCGTATTCTCGTCGAAGACCACGTCCAGCGAATGACGGAGCTCGCGCATCCTGCCGCCCTGGCGCGACAGCGCAGCGATGCGGCGCTCGCTGTTCAGGATCGACTGCGTCAACGCGCTGACTTCGGACGAGCGGCGATCGGAGGCGGAGCCGTTTTCCATGGCTTCGACCAGAAAGGCCGCGTTGGTCGCTTCCTTGCGGTAGCGGCTCTCCAAGCCGGTTTTCTCCGCCTCGATCTCGGCGGCGATCTGCTCGAACAGCTTCGCCAGCCGGTCCAGGCGCGCAACGTCGGTCTGCCTGTCGCGGGCCGGATTCCTTGATCTGAAGCCGAATATCGAGGCCATGAACTTAAATTCCCGTCATCGCCGGCTTCCTGGACCGGCTTTCAGGCCAGGCCACTGGCCGATCCCCGCAACCGGGGCTGAAAACTCGTAACCGCGTCGCCCAACTCCTCTGACGAAGAGAGACTTCGCACCAGTCCGATCGGGGGCCAGTTCGGCTGGTCGTTTAATTTGTTGCACCGCAACATAGACTGCCATCCCCAGAGCCGCGAGGCAACCACCCAATTCATAAACTCATAAATCCGATGGAAATGGTTGCGTGGCGGCCTCGCGGTCGGCAGGTAACACCGCGCCTTACCGTCCTTTGCCGGTACTGGTTCCAGCCATCAGGAAACGGAGCGGCGGCACGTGCTTGTTCCTGGAGACCAGGCCAACACTGCGAAACAGCGCCTCGATCTTGTCGGACGCCACGCCCTGGACGATGGGGACGAGGTTGGATTGGCTTGCGAAGGCGTAGGCCGCGGCAGAAGCCAGGCCCCGCTCGGCCTTCACGTCGAGGAAATTGCGCAGCCGGTATTTGTCGCGCACATGCCGCTCGTGCCGCCGTAGCACTGCTTTCGACCCTTCCGGCAGGCTGTCGATCGCCAGCAGCGCCAGATCGGCATCGGCCAGCCGCTTCAGATCCTGCGTCTTGTGGCGGCCGCTGAGTGAATCGGCGCGGACAATGGCGCCGTAGCCGCAGGAACGGATGACCTTGAACCGTGCCCCGTGGGCGACCGCTCGCGCGTAAAGCTCGTAGTCCTCGCCTAGCCGCAGGCTCTCGTCGTAGCGCAACCCGTGGCGGTCGAGAAAGGCACGGCTGATCACCGGCTTCAAGAAGCCGAGTTCGCCTCTTTGGACGCGGCGCCTGGAGATGTTGCCCTCCACGAATCCTTCGAAATCGAGGAATTCCGGATCGGCGGCAAAATCCGGGGCGACGATTTTGGTTGCATCGCCAGCCGCGTCATCCCTGATGAGCATGATGTTGTCGGCGGCGAAATCCCAATCGGCGCCGACAAACAGGTTGCGAAACCGGCCCTCGAGGAAGAAATCGTCGGCGTCCAGAATGCTGATGAACGGGGCTCGTGAACCGGCGATCGCCGCATTGCGGGCAAAAGAAGGGCCGCGATTGACGTCGAGGCGCATCACCGCAAGCCGGCCGCTGCCATCGTCGGCGGAGCGTGCGACCTCGGCCGTATTGTCCGTGGAGCCATCGTCGACGACGACGACCTCCCCGACTTCCGGTTCGCGCAACGCGGACGCTATGGCGACGGCGATCGTTCGCGCCGCGTTTTTGGCCGCGATGATCACGCAGACTTGGGATTTCGTCATCGACATGGAATTGCCTCTTGCACAGGTTCCGATCTGCCCTCGCCCTGTACGCGTTCGATATTCGCCGCCTTCACGGGCCGGCTGGCCGTTCGAAGATGCGGCGGCTGATGTCCGCCGACGCCGCCCAACCGGCCTCGGAAAGGTAACGGACCGGAGCCCGGCCGCACAATTCCCACAACACCGTGCGTCGCTGCGGCCAGCGCAGCGACGACAGCCATGGCGCGATGACCATGTTGAGCAGGTCTTCATTGCCGATGCGCGACAGGATCGGCTTGGCCCGCTCCGACAGAAGCGTGCCGGTGCCGCCGAGCAGCACATCGGCGGAACGCAGGCCGAGCAGCAGCGTGTCCTCCAGCCCCTGGCTCACCGCCGCATCGAGCACACGCTGCTGATCGGCGTGGCCGAGACGGCTGGCGCTGGCCCTGATATCGCAGACGTAGCCGGCGCAAGGCTCCCGGTTGAACAGTGCCTTGGCGACGCTGATGCAGGCCAGCATCAGCGTGTCGGCAGCCGACGTGAACGGGACTTCGGCGCCGGTGATCTCGACCAGCCGCTTTCGCCGCAGGAACCCGTCGGCATCGCGCGGACTGGGCGAGCCGGGCTGCTGAAGCCGGTAATGAAGGTCGACAGTGGATGATTTCGACCCATTGCCACGGATCATGTGCTGTTCGCCGAGGAAGCGGACCCACCAGACCGAACGCGACTTGCCCGATACTTCGTAGCCGATCGAGCGTAACGCTTCGCGTGCCTTCAAGAACCCGGCAGGCGAAACCAGAATATCGATATCGCCCGAGGGTTTCATGAAATGATCGTCGTAAAGCAGATGCTGCTGGAACGGCCCTTTCAGGAACACGAAATCAATCCGCCTGTCGAGCAGCGCCTCGTGAATGGCGATCGAATCCATCAGGCAGGCGGCGTTCATCGACACCGTCCTCCTGCGATAGGTTTCGAGCCACTGGAACAGTTCGGCCGGCCTCTCATGCGCCGGCGTACGCGACAGCGCCTTCAAGACGAAGGTACCGACCTTGTTCAACCTGGCGATATCAGTGACGACAGCGTCGGAAAGGCCCGGCGTCCACGTTTCACCGGCCGAGGCGGCCGGCCCCGCGAAATATAACCGTAAGCAGGCCCGCACATAAGCGATCTCGTCGGCGCAGTCGGTGGCGCGCAGTCTTTCATAGGAGCTTTCCGGCAAGGCCATTGAGCGCACAGTCTCCAAAAAGCGGTTTGCGCGAAGCGTATGCTGCAGCTGCTAAGCAAAGCATCGTCAAAAACGGCGGCGCCGTAAAGCCCTTCCTTTCGCAGTGCGAAATTTTACAACCATAGCGTTTGCCGGCTTCGCGGAAGGGGATGAGATGTATGGACGAATTCCTACCCTAGCGCAGCGCTTCGGCCGGGCCATCGATGGGATCAGCTGAAAGTTGAGTATCTTTCGGCGTTGTCCAATGGCAATGGCCAAGCATGGCTTCCTCTTGTTTCTGCAAAATCAATGGTTTACGGAATCTCCTGTGACGAGGGGCAATCACACCCGGCTTCATCTCGAAAGAGGTGGATTTCTTACACGCGGGGTGACGTCCGCAACCCATAATTGATTAACGACCGGTAAATCAGGCTTGACTCATAAATGTTGCTGTGCAGCTATTGCGATGCAGCATGAAAGTGCTGACGGCAATCGACAGGCCGTTTCCAGTCCTTATGGAGAGTAAAATGGAACAGAATGTTGAAAAGCATGAGTACGAAACGCCAAACCTGACAGTACATGGTTCAATCGAAACCATTACCCAAGGCGGTGGTGGCAGCACGGCAATCGACGCGTCGTTTCCCGCGCACACCCCGATTGGCGACCTGACGTTCTCCTGAGACCAGCCTGATTCTGGAGGAATGACGTTGGGCCTCCGGGATCGAAGACAATGAAATGGAGCCGGGGATGAAAATCCCCGACTTTCCATTGAACCTGATGACGCGTAGACCGTGTGTTGCAAACGAGGTTTTAGGATGAACTGGAACCCATCCGAGCACGATTGCGTAAAGGCCACCAAGGACGCCGTTGCTTGCGAATTCGGCGATGGCCTCGCGCTTCTCAACCTGAAGTCCAATATCTATTACAGCCTCAACGGTGTCGGCGCCTTCATCTGGGAATTGATCCAGGAACCCAAGCCGATCGCGGACATCCGCAGCGCCGTCCTCGCTCGCTACAATGTCGACGCCGAACGCTGCAAGGCCGACGTCGACGCATTGCTGAAAGGCCTGGCGGAAAACGGGCTTGCGAGGCTTGAGCATGAGGCACTCGTCTAGGCAGGTGTCGCAGAAGGCCATGGTTGCGCGGCAAAGAGCTGTGACGCAGAGAAATCCCCGGCCGATGAAGCAGCGGCCTGACAGGCGCGGCCTGGCCAGGATCTTGTTCTTGAGCGGCTCGGAAGCGCTTTTCCTGTGCCGGTGCCTGCTGGTGGTCACGATCGTCCGGCTCGGGCTGACATTGTTCTCCTACAACCGCGTCCGCGGGATGGTGACGCGGCTCAACGCGCACCAGTGTGCCAGCATGGGCGAGTTGCGGCTTGTCGCCTGGGGGGTTGCGGCCGCCGCACGGTTCGTTCCGGGCGCCACCTGCCTGACCCAGGCGCTGTCGGGCCAATACCTCCTCGCGCGCCAGGGCAATGCGTCGAACATCCGCATCGGCATCGAGCGCGGCACGGGCGAGCAATTGAAGGCGCATGCCTGGCTGGTCAGCGATGACCACATCGTGCTTGGCGGATCCGTCGATGGTTTCGCCCACCTGATCGACCACGGCAGCCGATGAGCGGCGTAGCCGGAATCCTGCTGCGACAAGGCCCCGCGCCGGCTGAAGCGGCGAGCGACATCCAGCAGATGCTGGCGCGCATGCGCCATCGTGGTCCCGACGGAACCTCGTGGTGGCAGGACAGCGGCGTCGCGCTTGGCCATGCCTGGCTCAACACCACCGACGAAGCCGGCCCCGGCCCGCTGACCATGGCCGGCGGCAAGCTGGCCATCACCGCCGATTGCCGGCTCGATAACCGCGACGAGCTGCTCGCAAGGCTCGGCATCAGGGACAACTCAGTCGCCGATGCGGCGTTGCTGATGCGGGCCTATCTGCGCTGGGGTGAAACGTGCCCCGTGCATCTGCAAGGCGACTTCGCCTTTGCCATCTGGGATGCCGAGCGGCAGCTTTTGTTTTGCGCGCGAGACCATTTCGGGGTCAAGCCTTTCTACTACCACGCAGCGGAACGCCGCTTTGCCTTTGCCTCCGAGATCGGGCCAATGCTCGGCCTCGACGGGGTCGGTGCGCGCCTCAGCGAGCACCGGATTTCGGGGTTCCTGGCCGGGCTGCCCGATGACCCGCAGTCCACGCCCTACAGCGACATCTTCGCCCTGCCGGCGCGTCACAGCCTCACCGTCACCGCGCAACGTCTGGTGCTGCGCCGGTACTGGCAGATCGAACCATCGCAGCGAGCACCGCGGCCTGATGCCGCGGAGGAATTCGCCCATCTGTTCGCGCAATCGGTCCGCAACCGCATGCGAGGAAGTCCGTCGATCGGCGCGATGCTGAGCGGCGGTCTCGATTCATCCTCGATTGCCTGCGTGGCGGGATTGCAAAATGCGGCCGAGCGCAAGCCGAGGCTCCCGACCTTTTCGCTCGTGTTCGACAAGGGTTCCTCGATGGACGAGCGCCCGTTCATCGATGCCGTGCTCGATCAGCAGAAGGCCGATCCCACGTTCATCCCAGTTGGCAATTATGCACCCTTCGCTGAGTTCGAACGGGTGCTGGAGGAACAGGAAGGCACATTCCTGGCGCCGGGCCTGACGCTGACCCGCGGTATCTATCGGACGGCTGGCGCCAAGGGCATCAAGGTGCTCCTCGACGGCCATGGCGGCGACGAGGTTGTTTCACAGGGACATGGCCATCTGCACGAGCTTGCCAATGGCGGCAGGTGGCTGGACCTTTGGCGCGAGGTCCGCAGCGCCTCCAACACCTATGGCGACAGCACGCTCGGCCTCTATTTCCAGTTCCTGACCATCTACGGGCCGGCCTGGCGCATCGCCAGGCTGAGACAGCTGGGGAACCGAGCCCTGAACAGGATGCGCAGGCCTGCCCGATCGAAGCGTGGCCGCAGCTGGCGCGACCTGATCAATCCGGACCTTGCCAGGCGAACCGAGCTCATCGACCGGTTCCATCGGGCTGGCTACATGCCGCCCGGCGTCCAAGCCAGCGACGCGCTCAGCCACCGCTGGATCCTGTCCAACGGCTATGTTCCGCACTCTTTCGAAGTTTTGGACAAGGCCGCCGCCAATTTCGGCGTCGAGCCGCGGTATCCCTTCTGGGACAAGCCGCTGGTGGAATTCTGCCTGGGGCTGCCGGGCGAGGAGAAGCTCCGTCATGGGTTTGGCCGCTACGTGCTGCGCCGCGCCATGGAAGGCATCCTGCCGGCGGCGGTACAGTGGCGGCGCGACAAGATCGATTTCACCGCCAATCTGGTCAACGGCATGGTGCGCAACCATCGCGACCTGCTGGAGCAGTTGCTGGTCGGCGATGCGGGTCGCATCGCACCCTATGTCAACCTGCCGGAAGTAAACGCCGCCTATGCGCGGCTGCTGCGCCAGCCGGACCAGGCGGCACCGCTCGATGTCCAGTATGTCTGGCGCTCGGCGTCGCTGTCGCTGTGGCTGCGGCAGGTCCAGCATGGCGGGAGCCCCGCATGATGTCTCGCCATGAGCCGTTCGCCGGCGATCTCGACCGTCTTCCCAACCGCGACAGGACAGCGGGAGAACGAAGTTACTACCGCGCCTACGGCCTGCTCATCGCGTCCGACGTGTGGCTGCCCGAACTGGAGCCGGCGGACCCGGCAACGGCCGACATCGAGATCGTCATCGGCCCGATCGATATGCCCAAGCCTTCGGCGAAGGCAGCGACCGTCTTCCGTTTCGAGCCTGGCCGGCAGTATCTGGCCTGGGAGGCCGTCGGCGCATTCCTGATCAGCGACGCCCGCCGCATCGATGTCCAGCCGGCGCCCGGCGTCGACGACGCCTTGCTTGCCTTCCCGTTGCTGGGGCCGGTGCTGGCGCTGCTGCTGCACCAGCGCGGCCTGCTGGTGCTGCATGCCAGCGCCATCGCGGTGGCCGGCAGGGGCGCCATCTTCATGGGCGACAAGGGCGCCGGCAAGTCGACGACGGCAAGCGCCCTGATCCGGGCCGGACACGACCTGCTCACCGACGACGTCGTGGCGCTCGATCTCACCAACCCGGACGAACCGATGATCGTTCCGGGATTTCCGCAGATCAAGCTTGCCGCCGACGCCGCGGCGGCGATCTCGCTTGGGCAAGCGCAAGTGCGACCGCAAGTGCATCCGGCAATCGAGAAGATGCAGCATCGCCTGCACGGCGCCTTCTCCGGCAACAAGGTGCCGGCGGCCAGGATTTACATCCTCGAGCGCGGCGAAGGGGCGGGGATCACCCTCCTGCCTCAAATCGCCGCCTTGCCAGCCATCATCAAATTCTCCTACGTGACGCGGTTTGGCCGCGCGGCGCTCTCCGGCGATTTCGCGGCGATGCATCTTCGCCATTGTTCAGCGATCGCTAACCATGTCGGCGTGTGCCGGCTGGACGTTCCGACGGGCATCGACAGGATCGGCGAGGCTGTGGCGCTGATCGAAAAGGAATTGGCTGGCGATGCCTAGGTCATCGGTCTTCAGCCTGTCGCTGTTTCGCGATGTCGCGGCATTCGGCGCGGTCATTGCCCGGATCGGTGGACGACGGACCTGGACGGCGCTGCTGTTCCTGATCCTCGGCAGCCTGACGGAAGGCGTTTCCATCCTGCTGCTGGTGCCGCTGCTGCACCTGGTCGGCCGTGCCGACCAGGATTTCGCGGTAAGGCTGCCCAATATCGAGTTTGTGCGCTGGCTGGTGCCCGGCGGAACGCTGCAGCTGACGACGGTGCTTTGCGCGCTGGTCGGGCTTGTTGCCGTGCAGGCAGCCTTCAACCGCTTCAAGTCGGTGTACATGGCAAGGCTGCTCTTCGATTTCATCAACCGCTTGCGCATGAACCTGTTCGAGAGCATCGGCAAGGCGCGCTGGGGCGTGTTCACGCGCATGCGCGGCTCCGATCTCGACCATGCCCTGACCGGCGACATAGACCGCGTCCAGGGGGCGGCCTTTGCCCTGCTGATGCTGGTGCAGATCGCCGTGCTGCTGGCGGGCTATCTGGTGATTTCCATGTTCATTTCGCCGGTCATGACGGCCTTTGCCGTCGTCATCGGCATCGTGATGTTCATAGCGCTGCAGCCATTTCGCTCGCGAGCCACCGCCTTCGGCCGGATCCTGACGACCAATCGCCAGGACCAGTACCGCACGGTCTCGGAATTTCTCGGCGGCATCAAGGTGGCCAAGAGCCTGAACGTCGAGGCCAGCTATTTCGCGCAGCTGCAGGTCACGCTCGAAAAGATGAAGGCCGACAATATCGCCTATGTCCGCAACTCTTCGATCGGCACCGCCGTGTTCCAGGTGGCGAGCGTCGTGGGCTTGAGCGTCTTCATCTATGTGGCGTTGGTCCGCTTCCACCTGTCGCTGGCCGAGATCGTCGTGCTGCTCCTGGTCTTCATGCGCATCGCGCCGCGCTTCATGGACATGCAGACGCAGGCCCAGCAGGTGCTGATCAACCTGCCCGCCTATACGGCAATGCGCAACCTGCAGGCGCGTTTCGACGCCGAACGGGAGCCTGGCCACGTCGAATCCACGGATGCCCGCAAGCTGACCCTCGATACGGGGCTGAACATTCGCGACGTCTCCTTTGTCTATGACGACGGCGCCGGCAAGGCAGTGGTGAGCGACATCACCTTCGGCCTTCCGGCCGGCAAGGTCACGGCGCTCATCGGCCCGTCCGGGTCAGGCAAGAGCACGATCGCCGACATGCTGCTCGGGCTGCTCGAGCCGACCACCGGCAAGATCCTCGTCGACGGCGTCGAGCTCGATGCCGGCAATCGCCGCCGCTGGCGCGATCAGGTGGCCTATGTGCCGCAGGACGTGTTCCTGCTGCATGACACGATCGCGGCGAACCTGCGCCTTGCCGCGCCCCAGGCCAGCGAGGACGACTTGTGGAAGGCACTGCGCGCCGCTCACGCCGGCGATTTCGTGGACCGACTGGACCTGAGGCTGAATACCGTGGTCGGCGACCGCGGCGTGCGCCTCTCGGGTGGCGAGCGCCAGCGCATCGCGCTGGCACGCGCGTTGCTGCGCAAGCCGTCACTGCTCATCCTGGACGAGGCGACAAGCGCGCTCGACTGGCAGAACCAGTCGCTTATCGCCCGGTCGATCGACGGCCTGCGCGGCGCAATGACGATCCTGACCATCGCGCACCGGCCGTCGATGATCGCCTTCGCCGACTGGGTGGTGGCGATGGAGGATGGTCGTGTGGTGGAGGTCGGGCAATATCAGCGGTTGAAGGCGAAGCCGGGGAGCCGGTTGTCCCGGATGCTGTCGGGAGAACAGTCGGAAACCGAACCCGCCGATGTGGCCTGAGGACGATGATGTCCCCGTGGGTCTAATGCAGCCCCCGCCGGACGCTGCCCAGCTTCTCGCCCTCGGGCACTTCGGTGGAGTTCTGCTTTCTCTCGGCTTCGCGCAGCCTGTCGGCCGGCGTTGGCGCGCTCCTGGCGATCATGGCATAGACGACCGCGAAATAACCGGCCTGGATGACCACCGCGCAGATGATGACACGCAGCAGTGTCGTGCCAAGCGAAGCTCCACCCAGCCAGGACCAGGCGACGACGATCGCGAGCGCGAACAGCATCCCAACGATGAATTTTGGAAGCGACATACCCAACAGCCCATAAACCGGCTCGGGTATATCCAACGATAGCCCCACCCGAGCGCCGTCCCTTGTGATGCGGGCTTGTTAAACCACCCGCTCTCGACCGGTTGCTTCCGGCCTTTCAACCTGTCGCCACCGTGACAGGTATAATTTGCAATTCTATTAAGGCGAGCAGAAGGCGGCAAGGGCAACCGCACATATTTTTGATTGCGCTTACGCGTTCGATTCTGCCATGCTGCAACGCACCCGGCCGCATTTCACTCAACCTGCAGCCATTGCAGATCTGGAGTACAACCCATAATATTAGATGGTATTTTAGGTGAATAGTCCAGAATATAGCATCGTCAGCAAGGACTCGTATGCTCTGGATCCCGGCACTGGGAACGCGCCGCCCACAAAACGCCCTAAAAACGCCTGGATTTTTTTATGCTTGCCCATTTATTGTCACAAATGTGCTAAACATTTCGAAATTTGTGCAGCGCGAGCTTATTATTTAGTCAATTCATGACGCGACTATTTCAGCGGCGTGGGAAATTGTGTGTTGCGCTGCAGCATTTTTTTGGTATCGTGCGGTAAACCATTCGTTCAACGCATGGAGTTTCCGTATGAGGGATATTGCCAAGTCGGCCACGGCGGGGTTTTCGCAGGCCGACACCGACTTTCCGCCGCCGATCGGCGGCCTCATCAAGCGGAGTTTCGACATCGTCGGTTCGCTGGCTGGACTGATCGCGCTCAGCCCGCTGTTCATCATGATAGCGTTGCTCGTCAAATTCTCCGATGGCGGATCGGTTTTCTACGGTCACCGCCGAATCGGGCGCGGCGGACGGCTCTTCTCCTGCCTCAAGTTCCGCACCATGGTTCCGGACGGCGACAAGGTGCTGGCGGCCTATCTCGCGACCAATCCAGAGGCCAATGCGGAATGGATAGCGACCCGCAAGCTGAAGAACGATCCACGCGTCACCCGCGTCGGAACGGTGCTGCGCAAGCTGAGCCTCGATGAATTGCCGCAGATCATCAACATCCTCCAGGGCGACATGAGCCTTGTCGGGCCTCGCCCGGTGGTCCGGGACGAACTGGAAATCTATGGCAGCGCGGCTGTCTATTATCTGAAGTCCCGGCCCGGCCTGACCGGCCTATGGCAGGTCAGCGGCCGCAACGACGTTTCCTATGACAGCCGCGTCGCGTTCGACCGCCACTATGTCGAGAACTGGTCGCTGTTCGAGGACGTTCGCATCATCATCAGAACAGTGCCGGCCGTCTGGATGTCGCGCGGCTCTTACTGATCGGCCGGCAGGATCAAGGCATCCGGCGGCAAGCTCATCGGGCGATGGGGCTAAAACGGATCGGAACGCTCAGTTGAAGATAGACATTTTCGCAGCCTTTGGCAGCGGCCCGTTTTCCGGCCGCTCGCGGCTCCTGGCGACCTGCCTTGCGATGTCGCTTGCTTTTCCCCAGATGGCCGCCGCCGACGATTACCGTCTGGGCTCCCAGGACAAGCTCACCATCCGCATCGCCGAATGGCAGACCGTCGAAAGCACGTTCCGCGACTGGTCGTCGGTCAATGGCCAATATACGATCGGCCCGGCAGGCACGCTGTCGGTGCCTTTCGTCGGCGAGTTGCCGGCGGCCGGCAAGACCACGGCGGAGGTCGCCGCGGCGATCGGCGAGGCGCTGCAGCACAAGCTCGCTTTGTCGGACAAGCCCGAAGCCTCGGTCGAAATGGCACAGTTCCGGCCCTTCTACATTTCGGGCGAGGTGCAGAATCCCGGGCAATTTCCCTTTGTGCCCGATCTTACGGTGCTGAAAGCGATCAGCGTCGCCGGAGGCATCAGGCGCAACGCCGACTACGGTCCCCAGCTCGGCAAGGACCTGGTCACCGCCAAGGGCAATTTCGATATCTCCGACGACCAGCGCGTTCGGCTGATCGTCAAGCGCGCCCGCATCGACGCCGATATGGCCGGCAAGACGAGTTTTGAGGCACCCAAGGAGGTCGAAGGCGATCCGCGACTGCCGACCATCGTCGCCGACGAGATGACAATCCTTACCGCCGACCAGAAGGCGCTGAAGCTCAAGCTCGAGGCGCTCGACGATCTCAAGGGTGTGCTGCAGGCCGAGATCGAATCGCTGCAGAAGAAGATCGTCAACCAGCAGAAGCAGGTCGACCTGGCCCAGCAACAGCTGGCCAGCATCGGTCCACTGGCCCAGAAGGGCTTGGTGGCCAATGCCCGGCTTCTGGATTCGCAGCAGTCCGTCACCGACCTGCAGGGCAAGATCCTGGACTACGAGACAGCCATCCTGACCGCCAAGCAGGCGATCAGCAAGGCGACGCAGGACGCCATCGACGCCCAGAACACCTTGAGTTCGAGCCTCGCCGCCGATCGCCAGCAGACCGAAGCCGACCTGAACGAGGCCGCGCTGAAGGTGAATATGCAAAAAGGCCTGATAGCCCAGGCCACGGATCCGGCGACGACGGCCGCCATCACCAACGACCAGCAACCTACCTTGCTCTATTCGCTGGTGCGCAATGTCGACGGCAAGACCAGCGAAATCGCCGCCAAGGAAGACACACCGGTACTGCCTGGCGATGTGATCAAGATCAAGCTGGCGCCGCTGGCCAGCCAGTAGAAACGCGGAAGATCGCGGGCTCGCCGCGTTCTATCCATAGCGCAAGACTTTGAGCCTCAGCCAAGCCTGCTTGGCGGATAGATTTTCAGCACCGGAAAATCAGAATGGCTGTTGACGCAATCCCGAACGGAACCGCTACGCGGTTTCCCGCGATGGCTTTAGACTAGCGGACTCTCATCATTACTCGGCTGCCGCGGGACGGTGAGGCCAGGCTGCCTGTCCGGCCTTGGCATCCGCCGGCTCGAAAGCCGGTGACCATCGCGTGCGGGTGACCGGCAGCCTCGCCAGCTTGAAGAAGCTGAAATACATCAGGAATGAACCCATGATGTAGGGGTTGAGTATCTCGACCTCGACGAAGGAGCGGATGAGCAGCAGCACCATCACGCCGATCAGAACCACCGATTCGGCCTGCCATGTCTTGAAGACCACCGCGGCGATGTGGCCGAGGAGCGTGCGCAGCATGATCAGCGATATCAGCACCGCCCCGGTGAAGCCGAGTTCGACAAGGGCTTCGACATAGGTGTTGTGGAAATGGAAGCCGGTGCGGGTGCTGATGTAGAATTCGTTCCACAGCCGCTCCGCCTCGGCAAAGCCCTGCACCCAATAGGCTGCATAGCCGACGCCAAGGATCGGCGATCGCATCGCGGCGTTCCAGCCCTGCTCCCACAGATAAGTCCGCCCGGTGAGCGTCGAATCCTTGCCGAAGATGCCAAGCACGAAGTCCATGAGCCCGAGATTGAGGGCGACGATGGCCACCACGACGATCATGCCGGCGCCGACCAGGAAGATCACCCGGCGGTAGCGTCGCGACAAAAGCTTGCTCATCGCAAGAAGCGCCACCAGCGCCAGAACCGCCGGTATCGAGGCCATCGAGGTGGCGGAATGCGAGACGACCAGCACATAGGCCGACAACAGCACGACCGGCACGGTCAGCATGAAACTCAGCCGGCCACGCCGAAGGAAAGCAAGGAACACGACCGAGAAATAGATGCCGAGCGAGCCGACGAAGCCGATCTGGTTCTTGGAGGCGAAGGCGCCGACGAAATTATAGGTGCCGTCGAGGACGTCCTCGGAATAGGCGCCGACTTTCAGCGAATAGAGCAGGACGAAGAATATGCCGACCAGGGCGCCTATTGTCAGGGTGCGCACGCTGACGGTGCGTGCGGCGACATAGGCGCAGGCGATATGGGACAAGTACTGGACCGCCGTTCTGGCGGTGACGCCGGGCGCCTGCGACCAGAATACGGAAAAGCAGACATAGGCCGCAAAGAGCAGCGGCAGCCAGGCGCTGGACAGTTGCCGCAGGAAACGCCGGTAGTCGACCAGGATAAGCGGAAGCCAGACGGCATAATAGGCCAGGATCAGCACCTGGCCGAAAATGACGGAATAGGAGAACGCCCAGATCGAAACGGCAACGGCAAAGCTGCCATAGACCGAATTCTTCTCGGGATCGACGAGCAGGGATTTGGGAATTTTCATCTCACGGTCCCGTCGACGCGACCCAGGACCGGCAGGCCGCAAACCAGCCGGCATATCCGCGAACAGGGTCGTACAAGAAACGGCGTCTCCATTGTGCAGTGCAATATAACCTATCGCACCCCGTGCTCAATGGCAAATCCGGTCACCTTGTCTTACAGCGCGGCGATCGCCGAGAGATGTCGGCCGTGGACGGGCCAATCGGTCATGCGCTCCGGCTGCCCATCAGAACGAGACGCTTCCCTTGAGGTTCCTTAGTCCATGCGCACGCCTAGATCGGCCCCGCCGTGGTGGGTATGGTGGAAGCGCTGCGCGACCAGCTCGAAGGAGCCGCGCCATAATCCGGCCGATTGGCCCAGACGATCCGGCCGCATGCCGGCTTGAACTCGGTCGGCGGTCACCTCACAGTCCCAAGACCGGCCAGCACGCGGGCGGCTTCAGCCAACTTGACCAGGGGGAACACATGCCAATGAATTTCGCGGGGCGCTTCTCAGGCCGGTCGGCGGTCATCACCGGGGGCGCCTCGGGCATCGGACTGGCGGTCGCGCAGAGGATCGTCGACGAAGGCGGGCGCGTCTGCGTCTGGGATCGCGATCCCGCACAGATCGAACAGGCGAAAGCCATTGTTCCCGGCCTGCGTGGAGTGACGTTGGACGTTGCGGATGCGGCAAGTGTGGAGGTCGCCGCACGATCGACGATCGACGCCTTCGGCGCGGTCGACATACTGGTCACCAGTGCGGCCATCACCGGCCCCAACATGACCACCTGGTCCTATTCGGTCGAGGACTGGCGTGGGGTCATCGACATCAACATCAACGGCGTCTTCTATTGCAACAAGGCGCTGGTGCCACACATGCTTGAGCGCAACTATGGCCGCATCGTCAACATTGCCTCGATCGCCGGCAAGGAAGGCAATCCCAACGCTTCCGCCTACAGCACCTCGAAGGCGGCGGTGATCGGCCTGACCAAGTCGCTCGGCAAGGAACTCGCCAAGACCAAGGTGACGGTCAATTGCGTGACGCCAGCCGCCGTGCGCACCGCGATCTTCAAGCAGATGAAGCAGGAGCACATCGATTTCATGCTCTCCAAGATACCGATGGCGCGGTTCGGCGAGGTCGAGGAAGTGGCGGCGCTGATCTCATGGATCGCTTCGGAGGAATGCTCGTTCACCACGGCCGCTGTGTTCGACGTCTCGGGCGGCCGCGCCACCTACTGATGCACTACAAATCCGCGTGAGCGGGCAACGAATATGCCCTCGCCGGCGTATAGTCGGTGATGGAAGGTGTAGAAACGGCAGACATTTCAGACAGTTCCCCGGGGCTGACCTTCCGCTGCGACCTCTGCGTCCAAGGCGAGGAATTCCCCCACTTCTGGGAACATACGGTCGGCAGCGGCCACGCGACGCTCGCCCTGCGCGCGGACTGGCAGGCGCAGATGCGCCGGGCGCATGACGAACTCGGCTTTCGCCATGTCCGTTTTCACGGGCTGCTCGATGACGACATGGGCACGCTCATCGACCAGGACGACAAGCCGCTCTATTCGTTCTTCAATGCCGATCAGATCTTCGATTTCCTGCTGTCGATCGGCATGCGCCCCTTCGTCGAGCTGAGTTTCACGCCGACGATGCTGTCGTCGTCCGGAAAGATCGTCTTCCGTTATCGCGCCAATGTCAGCGCGCCGAAGGACTACGACCAGTGGTCGACGCTGATTTCGAAGCTCGTCGCTCACTGGGTTGATCGCTACGGCCTCGACGAGGTGCGGCAATGGTTCTTCGAGGTCTGGAATGAACCCAATCTCGAGGCGTTCGGCAGCGGCAAACAGGAGGATTATTTCAAGCTGTATGCCTACACGGCAAGAGCAATCAAATCCGTTGACACGCATTTGAAGGTCGGCGGACCAGCCACAGCCGACAATGCCTGGATCGATGAGTTCATCGCTTACTGTGGCCAGAACGGCCTTCCCGCGGACTTCGTCAGCACGCACCATTATCCGACCGATGCCTTCGGCCAGCCTGGCGACGACACCGAAGCCCAGCTCTCGGAAAGCACTCGAAGCGTCCTGCGCGAGGAGGCGCGCACCGCGCGACGGCAGGCAGGCGACCGTCCGCTCTACTACACCGAATGGTGCACATCGTCGAACCCGCGCGATCCCATGCACGACGAGCCCTATGCCGCCGCCTTCATCGTCAAGACGGTCATGGAGGCGAGAGGGCTGGTTCAGGGCTACAGCTACTGGACCTTTTCGGATATTTTCGAAGAGAATTATTTTCCATCCCTACCCTTTCATGGTGGTTTCGGCCTGATGAACCTTCACGGCGTCGCCAAACCGGCTTACCGTGCCTTCGAAATGCTGCATGGCCTTGGAACCGAAATCCTGTCGACTCAAGGCAATCATCCCACCGTCGACAGTTGGTGTGTGCGCGACGGAAATTCGTTGACCGTGCTGATTTCCAACTTCGCCTTGCCGCAGCATCCGGTCGCGAACGAGATCGTGCATATTCAACTTGAGAATGCACGGCGGCCCGACACGGCAACCATCCGACGCGTCGATGCGGCAAATGCCAACCCGAAGGCGCTATGGGCGACGATGGGAAGTCCCGATTACCTGAGCCGAGCAATGGCAGAGCATTTGCATGCGGCCTCGGCGATGCCGGAACAGGCGCAAGCGATCGCCTTCAACGGTCATGCCCTTCTGTTCGATGTCACCGTACCTGCGCAGGGCGTTGCTGCCATCAGGCTGGAGTTTTTATCGATTGCTTAGAGCAGATCCCGCCGCGCTGGCCGATGACGAACTGCTGGACCGCTGTCAGCGCGCCGCCTTCGGCTATTTCCTGGAGAACGTGAACCCCGACAACGGGCTGGTCGCCGATACGTCGCGCCCCAATTCGCCGTGCAGCATCGCCGTTGTCGGTTTTGCCCTGTCCTGCTATCCGATCGGCGTCGAACGTGGCTGGATAACGCGCGACGCGGCTGCCCGCCTGACCCTTGCGGCGCTACGCTTTTTCCAGACCAGCACGCAAGGCAGCGGCCACGACGTCACCGGCCACAAGGGTTTTTACTACCACTTTCTCGACATGAGGAGCGGCTTGCGCGTTTGGCGCTGCGAACTGTCGATGGTGGATACCGCCCTGCTGATCGCCGGCATGCTGGTGGCGAGCGCCTATTTTTCCGGCGACAATGACGACGAAGCCGAAATCCGCCTCCTGGCCGAGGCGCTCTACAGGCGCGTCGACTGGCGATGGGCGCAAGGCAGCAGCCCAACGCTCCGCCAGGGCTGGAAGCCGAGGAGCGGCTTTCTGCATTATGGCTGGGAAGGCTATAACGAGGCGACGATCCTCTATGTGCTGTCGATGGCCTCTCCGGACTGCCCGACCTCGAACGACAGCTACGAGGCCTGGACGGCGACCTATCAATGGGAAAACATCTACGGCCACGACGTGCTCTATGGCGGGCCGCTGTTCATGCACCAGTTCTCGCATGCCTGGATCGATTTCGCCGGCATCCGCGACGCTTTCATGCGGGAGAAGAATTCGGACTATTTCGAAAACAGCCGCCGCTCGACATACCTTCACCGCGACTACGCCCGGCACAACCCTTACGGATTTGACGGCTATGGCGAGAATTTGTGGGGCCTTTCGGCCGGAGACGGACCGGGCGGCTTCCGCGCCAGCGTGGAGCGGCGGACCCACCGGTTTTCCGGCTATGCCGCGCGCGGCGCGCCTTTCGGACCGGATGACGGGACAATCGCACCATGGTCCTATCCGGCGTCGCTGCCTTTCGCGCCGGACATTTGCCTGGCGGCGCTGCGTCACCTCGTCGATCGTTATCCGGAGGTTCTCGACGATTTCCGCCTGCCGAGCGGTTTCAACCCGACATTGGCCAACCGCCGCAAATTCGGCCGCAACGGCTGGGTCTCGGAAGGCCATTACGGGCTCGACCAGGGCATCGCGGTGATGATGATCGAAAACCACCGTTCCGGACTGATCTGGAAGCTGATGCGTTCCAATCCCCATATCCGTCGCGGCCTGGGCAAGGCGGGTTTCACCGGCGGATGGCTGTCGCGGCCGGTACCCGGAGGGCGCGATGTCGCGTGAACCGACGAGAGCCGCCGTCTTCCCTGTCGACAGCAATGACGTCGAACTGATCAGGGGCGCGCATCCCGCGCACTGGAAGAACCCGACCCCGAACGGCCCCTACAATCTCGTCGTCATCGGCGCCGGGCCGGCCGGGCTGACCGCCGCGCGTGACGCCGCGAGCCTTGGCGCGAAGGTCGCGCTGATCGAACGCGGGCTGATCGGTGGTGCCTGTGTCAATGTCGGCGGCATCCCGTCGAAGTCGATCATCCGCACGGCCAGGCTCTATGCCGATATGCGCGATGCCGAGAGCTTTGGCGGCGACCCGCCAGACCACCTTCGTGTCGACTTTCAACGGGCGATGACACGGATGCGGCAGATACGGCAGCGGATCAGCCGTGCCAATTCGGCCGTTTCCGTCGCAGCCGAGGGCATCGACCTCTATTTCGGCGAAGCGCGCTTCGCCGGACCGGACACCGTCGTGGTCGCGGACAGGACCCTGCATTTCAAGAAGGCATTGGTCGCGACGGGCGCGCATGCGAGCGGGCCCGCGATTCCGGGGCTTGCCGAGGCCGGTTATCTCGACAACGAGACCATGTACGACCTTACGCAATGCCCGCCGCGGCTCCTCGTCATCGGCGGCGGGCCGCTCGGCTGCGAGACGGCGCAGGCTTTCTGCCTGCTCGGCGCCAAGGTCATCCTGGCGCAGAGCGATCCGATGTTCCTGCCCGGCGAGGAGCGCGACGCCGCGCAGATCCTTTCGGATGCGCTGGCGCGCGAGGGGATCGAGGTGCGGCTGAACACCGAAGTGGTGGCGGTGCGGATGGAGGGCGAGAAGAAGGCCGCCGACCTGATGCGGGATGGCGACACGACGACGATTACGGTCGATGAGATCATCACTGGCGTCGGCCGTTCGCCCAACGTCGATGGCCTGGGCCTCGATGAAGCCGGCGTGGCCTATGACGCCAGCGGCATCAAGGTCGACGATTATCTGCGATCCACCAACCCAAATGTCTACGCAGCGGGCGACGTCTGCCTCGAATACAAGTTCACCCACACCGCCGAGGCAACAGCGCGCATCGTCGTGCGCAATGCCCTGTTTCGCGGCCGCGAAAGGCTCAGCGAACTCGTTATCCCCTGGTGCACCTATACCGATCCGGAGATCGCCCATGTCGGTCTCTATCCCCTGGAGGCGCGGCGCAACGGCATTCCGGTCAAGACCTATACGGTCCTGATGCACGATGTCGCCCGCGCCGTGATGGACGGCGAAGAGGAAGGGTTCGTCAAGATCCACGTCAGGGAGGGATCCGACCGCATCCTGGGGGCGACGGTCGTCGCCAGCCATGCCGGCGAGATGATCAATGCCGTGACCCTCGCTATCCGTTCGGGGATGGGATTGCATGCGTTGGCCGATGTCATCCATCCCTTCCCGACACAGGCGCAAGGCATCAAGATGGCGGGCGACGCTTACCGACGGACACGGTTCACTTCATTGCGCAGGCGCCTGGCGGCCCGCTGGCTGGCCTGGTCCAGGCGATAAGCCTTTGCGCTCGGTCCCAGCCGGATCCGCATTGCGACCGATCCGCAAGGCAAGCGCGCCGGGCATCAGACTGTGATCCAGCGCTTGACGAAAGCACGGTTCGGCTAAACAAGTCGAAGCTGATTTCTGTGGCTGCGGGGGGCCTCGTTAATGTCGTCCGAGAAAGAGCTTGCGCAACTTCTGGCGCGAAGCGTCGGGCGTCCGCCTTGAGCGCGCGGCCAGATGCCGACATGCCGGCGCGCGGCAGCGGGCGACGCGTGCTGATCGTGTGCCATGAGCCGGCGTTTCCGCCGACTTCCGGCGCGGATCTGCGCAACTATCGCAATGCCGTGGCGGCGGCCGCGTTCGGACCGGCCTGCCTGGCCTCGGTGCGGCCCAGGGCCATCGCCATGACCGCGCCCAATCCGCTGATCCGCACCGAGGCGCTGTCGATCGAGGGAGAGCCCCGGACGGCTTCCATCGGATGGTGGCGTATAAGGGAGGAGCATCGCATTTCGCGCGCGGCCCTGGCACGGCTGGAAGCACTGATCCTCGAATTCCGCCCTGACACCGTGGTGGTCGAGAGCATCGGCCTGTTCAAGCTGCTGCGGCCTTTGCGATCGCTGGCAAAGCAGCTCATCCTCGACATGCACAATGTCGAGTCCGACTTGTCCGCGCAGATGAAACGCGCCGAAGCGACCGCATCGCGCCTTTCCGTTGCCGCATCGGTGCCTGGCATCAGGCATCTCGAAAGAAAGGCGCTCGCCCTTGTCGACAGGGTCTGGGTCTGCTCGAACGAGGATCGCGAGAAGCTGATGCGCTTTGGCGGGCGCGCGATGCCCATCGATGTCGTTCCCAATGGGATTCCCAACGTCGAGGCGATTCCCAATGTGCTGCCCCCGGAACCGTCGGCCAATAGCGGCTTTCCGGTGATCCTTTTCATCGGTCATCTCGGCTATCCTCCAAACGTCGACGCCGCCGTGCGATTGGCCCGGACCATATTGCCCCGCATCCGCCAGGCCTTGCCCGACGCGAAGCTGGTTCTCGCCGGACGCGGCCCGGAACCGGCCGTGCTGGCCCTGCGCGGGTTGCCCGATGTCGAGCTCGTTGAAGATCCCGAAAGCGTGGGGCCGCTCCTGTCCAGCGCGCATCTCAGCATCATCCCGCTCAGGACGGGCGGGGGCACGCGCATCAAGATTCTGGAGGCGATGGCCTGGGGGGTGCCGGTGATCGCGACACCGCTCGCGGCCGAGGGCCTGGGCCTGGTCGAGAACGACGAGGTGCTGCTGTCGGCCAGCGACGAAGGCTTGGCCGCCATGGCCGTCCAACTTTCACGCGACGCCGGGCGCCGGGCAAGGCAGCGCGTGCGCGCCCACCAGGCCGTATGGGCAAGGTTTGGCCCGCAGGCGATCCGCGATGCCGTCCGTGCCGGGCTTGTCCTGGACAATGACGGCGATGACGACCAGCCATCTCCGATCACCCCATGAGCCGCCGATTATTCCACCGATCCACCAGACGTGGAAGACGGACAGCGTTCCCGAACGCTTCCAGCCTATGCCGAGAGCTGGAAGGGCCTTGGGGCCGCAATGTCCTACCGGTCCGTTCGCACACGCCACGCGGAGCCCGGTTGCCAGGGTCAGTCGTGCAGATCCCGCGCAATCGGCGGACCGACCGAAAATCCGGAGAACGTGACTTCGAAACCTTCACGCTGCGGCGAACAGCACATCAACCCGACATCGACCATCTTCGAGGTCGGGAAATAGGCGAGCCGCACCGGCTTCCAATGACCGTCGGAAGCATCCAAATACTGGACGCGGACCGCCTCGCCGTGGCGGGTCAGGCGGATCCTGACGCCATCAGGGCCGGCGGCAATGGCCACCAGCGACCAGTCCGAGGTGTCGTTGGTGACGACGACGGAGAAATAGGCAAGGCCATCGGTGTATTCGATGCCGGCCTTGATCCAGTGCGTTTCGCTCAGCCGGACCATCAGGCCGGCCTGATCGTAAAGCACCTCGTAGTCGCCCTTGACGGTCACTTCGGCGGTGAAATCGCCCTCGACCCGCCGATACAGGAAGTGGCCGTTGTCGCGCCAGAAGCCATAGAAGGTCTCACGCCAGAAATCGGTCTCCTTGCCGGTGCGCACGCGCACGCCATCACCTTCGATGGCATGGTGCGGCGGCGGGTTGAGCCAGGTCAGGTCCTGCAATGTCATCCCTTTGCACCGGTCCGTTTCCAGAGGAAGTGACGGTCCGCCGGCGGTCGGCCGGCGCGCCAGGTTATCCCGCGAACGTATAGGCGGTCTTTACCGTGGTGTAGAACTCCATGGCATAGCGGCCCTGTTCGCGCGGACCGAAGCTCGAACCCTTGCGACCACCGAAAGGAACGTGGAAATCAACGCCCGCCGTCGGCAGGTTGACCATCACCATGCCGGCTTCGGAGTTGCGCTTGAAATGGGTGGCGTGCTTGAGGCTCGTGGTGCAGATGCCCGAGGTCAGGCCGAACGGCGTGTCGTTGGCAACGGCAAGCGCCTCGTCATAATCCTGGACGCGGATGACACTGGCGACGGGGCCGAAAATCTCCTCGCGCGAACTGCGCATGGCGTTGGTGGCCTCGGTCAGCAGCGCCGGCTTGAGATAGAAACCCGGCGTCTTGCGGTCGAGCCGTTCGCCGCCGAAAGCGAGCGTGGCGCCTTCACGGACGCCGATGGCGATATAGTCCTCGTCCTGCTTGAGCTGGGTGGCGTCGACGACCGGGCCGATCTGTGTCTGCGCGTCGAGCGCGTCGCCGATCACCAGCTTCTCCATGCGCTCCTTGAGCGCGTCGACGAAACGATCGTGGATGCCTTTGGTGACGATCAAACGCGACGAGGCCGTGCAGCGCTGGCCGGTCGAGAAGAAGGCGCCGTTCAGCGCGCAATCGACAGCCACCGCGAGATCGGCATCGTCGAGCACGACCAGCGGATTCTTGCCGCCCATTTCAAGCTGGAACTTGCGCATGTGCTCGACGCTTGCCGCCGCGACGCGCTTGCCGGTTCCCACCGAGCCGGTGAAGGAGATGGCGTTGACGTCGGGGCTGTCGAGCATCGCCTGGCCGACCACCGAGCCCTTGCCCATGACGAGGTTGAGCACGCCCTTGGGCAGGCCGGCGCGATGCAGGATGTCGACGATGGACCAGGCGCTTTCGGGAACGAGCTCGGCCGGTTTGAAGACGATGGTGTTGCCGTGGGCCAGCGCCGGAGCGATCTTCCAGGCGGGAATGGCAATAGGGAAATTCCACGGTGTGATGATGCCGACCACGCCGACCGCTTCGCGCGTGATCTCGACGCCGACGCCCGGCCGCACGCTTGGCACCACCTCTCCCGACAGGCGCAATGTTTCGCCGGCAAAGAAATCGAATATCTGGGCGGCGCGGATGGTCTCGCCAATGCCCTCGGCCAGCGTCTTGCCTTCCTCACGCGCCAGATTGCGGCCGAGTTCGTCCTTGCGCGCCATGATCTCGTCGGCCGCCTTTTTCAGCACCGCATGGCGCGCCAGCGGACCGGAACGGGACCACGCTGGAAATGCCGCCTTGGCCGCCGCTATCGCCTGGACCGCCTGTTCGACCCCCGCCGAAGCATATTCGCCGACGACGTCGCCGGTATCAGAGGGGTTGATGTTGCGGGAGCCGGCATCGCCGACCCATTCACCATCGATGAGGTTTTTTCGAAACGCTGTCATGTCCTTGCCTTCCTGGCTGTTGGCCGCGCGGCGGCATCTGTCTGAAGTGGTATTTGCCAGACAATTGCCTTGCGGGAAAGCACGCACTGGGCCTGGAGACCGCGACAAAAGTCCCCGGGCTGCACCCACGCCTTCGCGGCAGCGGCGACGGAGCCGCGTCGCCAAGCAATCCGGCTAACATGGGCGGGCAGCGCTCCGGGTCAAGCCGGATCGCCTGTACAGGCATGTCCACAATCTTGATTTGCCTGGTGTGGCGTGTCATGCGTCGTCAAGATGGCAGCACTCGAAACGACGATCCAGCGCGCCGGCGCCACCGGCAACGTCAAGGCTACCCGCGAAGACTGGCTGAAGCTGGCGCTTGAAACCCTGATCTCGGACGGCGTCGAACGCGTCCGCGTGCTGACGCTTGGCCAGCAACTCGATGTCTCGCGCTCGAGCTTCTACTGGTATTTCAAGAGCCGGCAGGATCTGCTCGACCAATTGCTGGACCATTGGCGGCAGACCAATACCCGATTCATCGTCGAGCGTGCCGCACGCCCTTCCGCGACTGTCATTCGTGGGGTGATGAGCATTTTCGAATGCTGGGTGGACGAAAAGCTGTTCGACCCCCGGCTGGATTTCGCCATCCGGGCATGGGCTCGACGCTCCCCCACCATCCGGCGTGCGCTCGACGAGGCCGACGAAGAACGCGTCACAGCCATCCGCGGCATGTTCTTGCGTCATGGCTATGAGGAGGAAGACGCGTTCGTTCGCGCTCGCGTGCTCTATTTCATGCAGATCGGCTACTATTCGCTCGAACTCAACGAACCGATGAGCAGTCGCCTGCCGCATGTTGCCGCGTATCTGCGCAGCTTCACCGGCCAGGAGCCGTCGGCTGCGGATGTCGAGGATTTTTCGCGCTACGTCGCGAAAGCGGTTTCCGGCGGCCGGTAGCCGAAGACTCCGAACTCGTGATCCCAATAGCGCTTCGCCATGGAACGAAGAACTGGCGGCGATAGGATGGTAGGTTCCGGCTAAAGCGTAAACGACCAGAACAGGCAGGCTAGCGAGGCGGCGGCAAAGATCACGAAGAACAGGCTGCGCAGCAGCACGTTGCGGCGCAACTCGTTCATGACGAAGTGGCAACCGACGACCGCCACGGCAAACAGGAACCGGCAGTTCAACAACGCCAGAAGAGCGCTGCCCTGACCGAAGGCCCATCGGGCGAGCAGGCCGCCGACGATGGTGGCGAACAGCACAATGACAGTCCAGAAGATCGCATCGGCGGCATGGAGGAGGACGATACTGGCCGCGCGGATCGGCAGGATCATCATCAACAGCGCGCTGAAGAAAAAGACCGACGCAAGCGGAATGAACGTTCCGGCGTCGGCGATGCCGTCGAGACGCTTGACGCCGATCGCCCCATAGGGATAGCCGTGACGGGCCACCGCAAGGCTCAGCGCCATGAGCAAGGCGGTCAAGACGGCGACGAGTGCGAAGGTCGTGAGGGCTTTGCTCATGGGGTTCCTGTCCCGAACGAATCAGACAGGAACCGGTGTAACCGATGGTCGTAAATTGCGCGTAAGCTTTCACCCGCCGCCGGCATCCGGAAGGGGATAACCGTCAGGGCAAAGCCACTCGGCGACGACCAGGTCGACCGCAGCGCGCGCCGTCCGCCTCCGGCAGATCAGCTCCAGGCGTGCAGCGGCGGATTCTCGCCGTTGAGGAAATATTTGCCAAGGATCGAATATTTCCAGCGCACCGGATCGTGCAGCGTGTGCGTGCGGGCGTTGCGCCAATGGCGATCGAGATTGTGCTCGGCCAGCGTCGAGCGCGTGCCGGCCAGTTCGAACAGCTTGTTCGTTGCGGCGATGGCGATTTCGGTCGACAGGATTTTTGCTTCCGCGGTGACGATCTGGGCATGCGCGACCGTTTCGGCTGTCGGCTCGGCCACCGCCTTGTCGATGGCATGGCCGGCCTTTTCGAGCAGCGCCTGCGCCGCGTGCAGGCGCAGCGTGAGGTCGCCGACAGCCTGGATGGTGTAGGGATCGTCCCAGGCATTGTCGAAGCCGCTGTCGATCCAGGCGCGGCTCCTGGTCCTGACAAAGTGAACCGTCTCGTCGATCGCCGCCTGGGCGATCCCGGTGTCCACCGCCACCTGGATTATCTGGAAGATGGCGCCGTCGGCGGTCGGCTTGTCGTAGCCCTTGTAGCCCGGCACCAGATACGTCTTCGGCACCTTGACGTTGTCGATGATGACGGTGCCGGAGAGCGTCGTGCGCTGGCCGAAGCTCGACCAGTCGTCGATAACGGTCAGGCCGGGCGCACCACGGTCGGCGATGGCATACCAGGCGCGACCTTCGTCATCGAGCGCCACGATCGGCACCAGATGGGCAAGCAGCGCGCCGGACGAATAGAATTTGCGGCCGTTGACGACGACATGGTCGCCGGCGTCGGTGAAGCGGGTCTCGAAATCGGCGGCGCGCTTCGAACCGAACTCGGAAAAGGCGTTGCCGAACCGGGTGCCCTTCAGCGCCTCGGTGAACAGCAGCTTCTGCTGTTCCACATCCGACACGGTGCGGATGGCCGCGATGACGCCGAGATGGTTCTGCGCGACCTGGCCGATTGAGGAATCGGCCGCCGAGATGATCTCGATCACCTTGACCAGCGTCGCATAGGACAGTTCCGGCCCGCCGAATTCCTTCGGCACATTGATCGACCACAGGCCGCTTTGGGAGAAGGCGTCGAGCTCGGCAACCGGCCAGATACGCTCGCGGTCGCGCGTGGACGCCCCCTTGACGAATTCGGCGGCGAGCGCATGGGCGATGGCGATCGCCTCCGCATCGTCCCTGATGATGTGTGCTGGTGCCGAGGGCCTTGCGACCGGCGGTACGGCGGCGGAAGCATGGTCTGTCTTGACGGTCGAGACGGTCATTTCATTGCTCCTTCAAATTTCGGTTCAGGCAACGGCGTGGAGACGGGATGGCTTGGCGGCGGGCGACGGCTGCTGGCCGAGATAGAGCGCCCTGATATCCTCGCGCTGGCGAAGATCGGCGGCCGCGCCGGACAGGACCGAGACGCCGTTTTCGAGCACAGTGGCGTGGTCGGCATAGCCAAGCGCGACCGCCGAGTTCTGCTCGGCGACCAGGATCGACAGACCGGTCTCGCGGTTGAGTTTCTTCAGCGTCTGAAAGATGTCTTGCACGATGAGCGGGGCAAGCCCCATCGAGGGCTCGTCGAGAACCAGCAGGCGCGGCCGCGACATCAGCGCGCGGCCGATGGCAGTCATCTGCTGTTCGCCACCGGAGGTGAGGCCGGACAATGTCCGGCGCTTTTCCCTGAGACGCGGAAAATAGGAATAAACCCGTTCGAGATCCGCGTTGATTTCGGCTCGGCGGCCGCTGCGGCCGATGCCGCCGGCGACCAGGTTTTCCTCGACGGTGAGGCTCTTGAAACAGTGACGGCCTTCCAGCACCTGGACCAGCCCGGCGCGTACGAGATCGCCCGGCTTGCGGCGCGAGACATCCGAGCCATCATAGCGGATGGAGCCGGCGTTGACCTGGCCGCGCTCTGCCGGCAGCAGGTTGGAGACGGCCTTCAACGTCGTGGTCTTGCCGGCGCCGTTGGCACCGAGCAGCGCCAGAATCCCACCCCGCCTGATCTCGAAGCTGACGCCATGCAGCGCCGTGATGGCGTTGATATAGGTGGCGTGGACCGCGTCCACGGCCAGGATGATGTCGTCGTTCGGCATGGCTGTTTCCGTGCTTTGCGGATGGGCCGGGCGCCGCGGATGGTGTCCACGGCACCCGGCCCGGAGATCAGTTGGTGGTCACGGCGTTGGCATCGTCGGCGGTGCGCAGCTTGATGCTCTTCTCGGCGGCATAGGCCTCGGCCGACTTCTCGATGATCGGCCGCAGCAGCGCCCAATCCGGCGCGATCCAGTCGGAAACGACGTTCCACTTCTTGCCGTCCCACTGCTGGAAGGTCACGTAGCCCTCGCCCTCGTGGTTGTCCCAGCTGACATTGATCGAGTGGAACAGGTCCTTGGCCCCGAGCGCCTCGACCTTGGACGGGTCGAGCTTGAGATGTTCGAAGCCCCAGCGGACTTCGTCGCCGGTCAGCGTGCGATGGCCGAACTTCTCCTGCGCGACGCGGATCGCCTCGACATTCAGGATGCCGTTGACGATGCCGAGATTGTGGTAGACAGAGCCGATGCGCGACTTGTCTTCGAGATTGCCCTTGCCGGCGCCGTAGACGGTCTTCACGATCTCCTGCACCACCGGATAGGTGTTGCCCGAGGCCTGGGTGGTGATGGCGGTGTAGCCCTTGGCGGCATCGCCGGCGGGGATGACGTCCTCTTCCGAATTCGACCAGACATTGCCGACGATGTGGTCGACGGGATAGCCGACCTTGACCGCCGTCTTCAGCGCCACCGGGTTCATCACGCCCCAGCCGCGCAGGACGACGAAAGCAGGCTTGGCGCGGCGGATGGTCAGCCATTGCGACTGCTGTTCGTTGCCGGGATGCGGCACCTCGATCTGCTGCACGGTGAAGCCATATTTCTGCGCCAGCAAATCATATATCGGGATGGTCTCCTTGCCGTAGGGCGAGCCGTGATAGAGCACGACGATCTTCTTGCCCTTGAGCTTGTCGATGCCGCCTTCCTTGGCGGCGATATAGTTCACGATGCCTGACGTCTCGCTGTAGGGGTTGAGCAGCAGCGGGAAGACGTAAGGGAAGACGCGCCCGTCGGTCGAGTCGGTGCGGCCATGGTTGACCGTAATCAGCGGCACCTTGTCGGCGGTGATACGGTCGATCATCGCATAGGCGATGCCCACTGAGAGCGGGTTCCAGGCAGCGGCACCCGCATGGCTCTTCTGCCGCTCGTAGCATTCGACGCCGCGCTCGACCTCATACTGGGTCTCACACTCGTCCCAGGTCAGCTTGACGCCGTTGACGCCGCCGTCGCGGATGTTGATGAGGTTGAGATAATCGATGAAGCCGCCGAAGAAGCCGGTGCCGCCGGCCGCGTAGGGTCCGACGCGATAGCTCTGCAGCGGGAAATATTGTTCGTCGGCATGAGCTGATGGCAAGGCCACCGACACAATCATCGCCGCGGACAAAGCCGCCGCCTTGATGGTGCTGAGGAAGGTCATGGCTAGGTACTCCCGGTATGGGCCGTCTTTGGTCCGGCCTCTGGTTCATCTTCGAATAGGATTCTGGAGTGCGAGGGCTCAGGTCGGTTGCCAAGCGAACAGGAGCCGTCTTCGGATCCTGTCCCACAGGGCCACCAGCCCGTCGGGTTCGAGGATCAGAAACAGGATGATGAGGACGCCGAGCACGATGCGCTGGCTCATGTCGAGCACGCCCGAATCGAAGACATCGCCAAGCAGGAAGCCGCCGAGGCGCGACAGTGCGAGCGGAAAGACCACGATCAGGGCGGCGCCGAAGAATGCGCCGCGGATCGAGGCGAGGCCGCCGATGATGATGATGAACATTATCTGGAACGAGCGGTCGAGATCGAAGCCATCCGGCTCGACGGTCCTGAGATAAGCGAACGCCCAGATGACACCGGCGACGCCTATGACGAAGGACGAGATGGCAAAGGCCAGAAGCTTGGTCTTCAAGACCGGGATGCCGATGATGCGGGCGGCGGTCTCGTTGTCGCGGATGGCGATGAAGTTTCGTCCCGTCTGCGACGACACTAGCCGATAGGCGAAGAAGGTCAGGATGACGACGATGGTCAGCGCAAAGAAATAGCGGCCGACGGGGCCATCGAGTGTGAAGCCCGAAATCGAAAGCCTCGGCGCGTCGGTGACGCCGGATGCAGAGTTGTTGGAAAACCAGCTGAACTTGGTCAGCGCCCATTGCACGAAGAACTGCGCGGCAAGCGTCGAAACCGCGAGGTAAAACCCTTTCAGCCGCAGGCTCGGCAAGCCGAAGACGATGCCGATCGCGGCGGCCACGATGCCGGCGAGGAAAATGCTGCCGATCAGTGGCAGGCCTTCGACGCGCAGGTTGAAATTATAGGCGGCAAAGACGCCTGCCGCCATGAAAGCGGCGCTGCCCAGCGAAACCTGGCCGGCATAGCCGGTCAGGATGTTGAGGCCGACACCGGCGAGGCTGAGTGCCAGGAACGGCAGCAGGATGGCCTCGAACAGGTAGCTCGAGCCGATCAGCGGCACGACGCCATAGGCGAAGGCGAGCAGGAGTACGGGGGCCACCCATTTCGGCAGCACCGTCACGGCGGAAAAGTCGCTTGCAATCGCGGCCATGGCTCAGACCCTTTCGACGAGCTTTTGGCCGAACAGGCCGGAAGGACGGATCAGGAGGAAGACAAGCGCGACGACATAGGCGAACCAGCTCTCGATGCCGCCGCCGAAATAATCGCCGATATAGACCTCGGCGAGCTTCTCGCTGGCGCCGATCAGGAGCCCGCCGACAATGGCGCCAAGAATGGAATCGAAGCCGCCAAGCACCAGCACCGGCAGCGCCTTGAGCACCACCAGCGACAGCGAGAACTGCACCCCTAGGCGGGCGCCCCAGAGCAGCCCGGCGACCAGCGCGACCAGGCCGGCCGCCGCCCAGACGGTGGCCCAGATCAGTGGCAGACGCAGGCCAACCGCGAGTGCGGCGAACTGGTCGTCGGCGACGGCGCGGAAGGCGAGGCCGATGCGGGTGTAGCGGAAGAACAGCGACAGCAGGAGAACCATGCCGGCCGCGACCACCGCCGCAAAAATATCGAACTGGCTGATCAGCACGCCGCCGACTTCCAGCGGCACATCCTCGATGCCGAGGTCAAGACCATGGACCTGCGTGCCCCAGATCAGTTGGGCGGCGCCCTCGATGATGTAGGACAGTCCAAGCGTCGCCATGAACAGGGTGATCGGCGGCTTGTTGGTTAGCGGCCTCAGCACCGTGCGCTCGATGGCGATGCCGATCGCCACCATGATGGCGAACGTTGCCACCAACGCCAGTGCAAACGGAACACCGCGTTCGACAAGGCTGACGAAGGTAAGGGCGGCGAACAGCAGCATCGCGCCTTGGGCGAAGTTGAGCACGCCCGAGGTCTTGTAGATCAGCACGAAGCCGATCGCGACCAGCGAATACATGACGCCGGAGAGCAGCCCGCCGACGAGCACCTCGATGAAGAACTGATAGTCGAAGTCGGCGATCATATGCCCGCCCCGTCCTCATTGTCTGAGGCGACGCCCAGATAGGCATCGATGACGCGCTGGTCGTTGCGGACCTCGTCGGGTGTGCCGTCGGCAATCTTGCGGCCATGGTCGAGAACGGCGACACGGTCGGACAGGCCCATGACGACGCCGACATCGTGTTCGATCAGGACGACGGTGGTGGCAAAGCGGTCACGCGCGGCGCGCACGAAAGCAGCCATTTCGCTTTTCTCACCTGATGTCATGCCGGCCATCGGTTCGTCGAGCAGCAGCAGGCGCGGCTCCGCGACCAGCGCCCGGGCGAGTTCGACCCGCTTCCGCAGCCCGTAGGGCAGCGTGCCGGCAAGACGATCGCGCACGGCGGTGAGGTCGAGAAATTCGAGAATCTGATCGGCGCGGCTGCGTGTCTCACGTCGCTCGCCGCGCGATCGTCCGATGCCGAGCACCTGGCCGGCGAAGTTGGAACGGACCTTGTAGGCAAGGCCGGTGGCGACATTGTCGAGGACGCTCAGTCCCTTGAACAAAGCAAGGTTCTGGAAAGTCCGGGCGACGCCGAGATGCGCCAGCCGCTGCGTCGGCACCTGCGCATAGTCGATTCCGGCAAGCTGGACCTGGCCGCGATCCGGCCGGTAGACACCGCTGATGACATTGATCAGCGAGCTCTTGCCGGCGCCGTTCGGGCCGATAATGGCGCGGATTTCACCTGATCGAACAGACAGATCGATGTCGGCCAGCGCGACGACGCCGCCGAACGACAGGCCGATGGCCTGGAGTGAAAGCATCGGAGATGTGGCCACCGCAGTGCCTGTTACCGGTGCGGTATGACCTTCGGACGGCTGCAGCGCCGAGGGCAGGCCGCGCGCGAAAACTTCCGGCGCATAGACCGAGGCTTCCATCACGCCTATGGCATAGCTGGGCAACGGCATTCCAATCGTCCTCGATTTCGCCCGCAGGCGCACGAATTCTCGATGCCGCCCGAAAAGATCGAGCGCGCTTGAAAACCTTCATTCGGGTGCTGGCCGGATTACCCGGCCAGCCTTGGAGAGATGACTATTCCGCTGCCAGCGAAGCCGCCTGCCCGGCATCCTCCAGCTCGCGAACGAGCGGGATGACATGCTTGCCGAAATACTCGACCTCTTCCTGGAAATGCAGGAAGCCGAGCAGGATGAGATCGGCGCCGGCGCTCTTCAAATCGACGATGCGCTCGGCAACCTGTCTCGGTGTGCCGATCAGGTTGGAGCGAAAACCGTCATTGTACTGGACGAGGTCGTCGAAGGAGGACTTCGCCCAATTGCCCTCGCCTTCCGGCGAGGCCTTGCCGGCGTTCTTGACCTCGTGGCCGAAGGCGTTGACCGCTTCCGGATTGGCCCTGGCGATGATCTCGGCAAGCACCGCCTTGGCCTCGTGCTCGGTCTCGCGCACAATGGCGAAGGCGTTGACGCCGACCTTGACGGAATGATTGCTGGCCTTTGCCTTGGTCTTGAGATCATCGACCTGTTTGGCGATTTCGGCCGGCGTGTTGCCGTTGGTGAAATACCAGTCGGAGACGCGTGATGCCATGTCGCGTGCCGCGCGCGACGAGCCGCCCTGGAATATCTCGGGCAGCGGCCGCGGCGGCTTCGGTTTCAGCGAGTATTCGTTGAAGCGGTAGAAGTCGCCTCGGAAGGTGAAGCTGTCTTCAGTCCATATACCGCGCAGCGCACGGATGAATTCCTCGGAGCGACGGTAGCGCTCATCATGGTCGAGCCAATGCTCACCGATGGCGTGGAATTCGCCACGGAACCAGCCGGAGACGAGATTGATGGCGACACGGCCGTTGGTCAGGTAGCTGATGGTGGCAATCTGCTTGGCCGCCAGCGCGGGATTCCAAGGGCCGGGCAGGATCGCGGCGATCACCTTCAGCGTCGTGGTGGCGGCCAGCAGGTCATGGCTGAATGCCACCGATTCATGCTGCTCGTCGGCGCCGTAGCCGGCGGTGAAACGGATCTGGCTCAGCGCGTAGTCGAAACCGGCCTTTTCGGCGATCTGTGCCAGCTTGCGGTTGTACTCGGCTGAATGGCTGGTGCGCTGCTCGATGTCGGAGATCACCAGGCCGCCCGAAACATTGGGCACCCAGTAGGCGAATTTGACCGCTTCGGTTCCTGCATGTGCCATGAATTGTCTCCCAGTCAGGCTGTTGATCGGTCCAGCCGCAGCCAGATGTCGGTATTTATTATGTTTATGGAATTTATATACAAAGGAGGATTTTCCGTTTTTGGCGCACTTGCGGGACGGAAATACCAATTTTGCCCAGCCATGCCGGCTTGCGGTTGTCAGCCCGCGACCGCAACGCCCCCGGCATTGGGGCCAACCGCTCCGCCTGAAGAAGATGTGTCGAGCAGCCCCGCGATCTCGGCCGAGACCCTTTGGGCATGGCGAGCGACCTCCGGCAGGCCCATGAGTTCGCCAAAGGTGCCTCGCGCCAGCGGACCGGCGACGAAAAGCCCGGCAACCGCCTTGTCATCGCCACCGACGGCGCGACTATCGAGGCCGGTCTCGATACCGAGCCCGTATGCGTCCGCCCTGATCAGACTGGCCTCAGTCAGGGAACGCAGCGCCGGATTTGACTGGAGCGCCTGCCCATGGGCCGGCCCTGTCGTGTTGATGACGGCATCGAAGCTTGCCGTCTCGATGTGCGTCTGTCCGCGCCGTTGGAAGCTGACCGCGAGGCTGTCGCCCTCGTCGTTCGACGCGACAAGCCGGGCTGCAATGGTGTCGAATGTGCCGGCGGTCTGACGGCGGTCGAGCACGGAAGCCACCTGCGGTGCGATCCTGAAGCGATGCACGTCCCAAAACACGCGCAGCTGGCGGACCAGCCTTGCCCGCTCTGGCGGAGCGAGGGCGGACCACAGCACCGGCCCTTGCATGCGCAATTGGTCAAAGACCGACTGCCAGTTGACGTTGGCGGCTCGCGCCGCGGCCAGCGTGGCGCGAATGTTCTTCAGCAGGCCAAGTGCGGATGTGGCCGGCACCGACGCAAAGTCGCCGAAGGGCTCATGTCTGATATCCGGGTGGGCGCGCGAACGCAGTCCGCGGCGCGACAGCGCCAGGATGCGGCCGCGATGACCCCGGCGGTCAAGCTCGGCCACCATGTCGGCCGAGGTCAGTCCGGAGCCGACGATCAGGACCGACGCCTCCGGCCCGATCCCAGCGAGTGCCGACGGCGTGTAGGGATCGGCGATGAAGCCAGGTGCTTCAGCCAACAGGGCAAGTGCTGCCGGGATGGCCGGCAGAGGATGAGTCGCGGCGAGCACGACGATGTCGGCCGCGACAGGTCCGGCTAAGGTCTGTACGGTCCAGCCCGCGCCGTTGGCTCGAATTACCCGGGTGGCCTGAGCTTCGACATGACGGATAGCGCCCGAGTCGAGCCAAGGTGCGAGCTGCTCGGCGACATAGCGACCGAACACCCGCCGGCGCGGAAATACGTCGCCGTTCTTCCACAGCGCATCCGGGTCCCGCTCGATTTCGCCACTGCCCTCCAGCCAGCGCGCAAAATGCTGCTGGTCTTCGGGAACCATGCTCATCCGGACGGCCGGGACGTTGACGCGGTGCGACGGCTCATCGCTGGAATAGGCAAGACCGCCGCCGAGCGCGGAACGCGGTTCGATCACCGAGATCGACAGGCGCTCCGGCCCATGCGCCCGCGCAAGGTGCCAAGCGACCGCCGCGCCGGAAAAACCACCGCCGATTATGGCGACGCGCGATCGGCGGACCGGAGGCAGCGCGTTCACGAGGCGCTGGCGAGCGACTTCGGCCGATGGTCACCGGCAATGGTCTCGCCGAACGGCCCGGTATTGACCGACGACCCGGCCGACTTGACCGGATGATCGGTCGGCAGTTTCGGCAGCACCAGTTCGCCGAAGCGATAGGCTTCCTCCAGATGCGGGTAGCCGGACAGAATGAAGGTGTCGATGCCGAGGCGACGGTATTCATCGATGCGCTCGGCAATCGTATCCGGGTCGCCGACCAGTGCCGTTCCCGCACCGCCGCGCACCAGGCCGACGCCGGCCCATAGATTGGGCGCGATCTCGAGCTTGTCACGGTTGCCGCCATGCAGCGCGCTCATGCGCGCTTGGCCGACCGAATCCATGCGGCCGAACACTTTCTGCGCCGAAGCGATCGTCGCGTCGTCGAGCCGACTGATCAGGCTGTCGGCGGCGGCCCAGGCCCGTTCAATGGTTTCACGGGCGATGACATGCAGACGAATGCCGAAGGAGAGTTTGCGGCCGGCCTTGTCGGCCAGTTCGCGCACGACATCGAGCTTGCGTCCGACGTCGGCCGGGGGTTCGCCCCAGGTCAGATATTTGTCGATTTCCTGCGCCGCGACTGCCGATCCAGCATCCGATGAGCCACCGAAATAGAGCGGCGGATAGGGCGCCTGCACCGGCGGGAACAGCAACCTTCCGTCCTCGATGCGGAAATGCTTGCCCTGGTGCTCGACCGTCTCGCCGCTCAGCACCCGCTTGTAGATCCGGAGGAATTCCTGCGTCACCTCATAGCGCTCGGTATGCGAGAGAAAGATCCCTTCGCCCTTGTTTTCCAGCGGATCGCCGCCGGTGACGACATTGATCAACAGGCGGCCGTTGGAGATGCGGTCGAGCGTGGCTGTCATGCGCGCGGCAAGCGTCGGCGACTGCAAGCCGGGCCGCACGGCGACGAGGAAACGCAGCCGCTCTGTCAGTGGCGCCAGCGCCGAGGCAATCACCCAGGAATCCTCGCAGGCCCGGCCGGTCGGCAACAGCACGCCGTAATAGCCAAGCGTGTCGGCCGCTTTCGCCACTTGCGACAGATAGGGCAGATCGACGGCCCTGCCGCCCTCGGTCGTGCCGAGATAACGGCTGTCGCCATGCGTCGGCAGGAACCAGAGAACCTTGATGCGGTCGGGGACATCTTGGGTCATGCCTTGCCTCCTGTGGTTCGGTGGTAGCGGCCCGGCTCCGGCACGGTTGAGAGTAAACGCGGAAATGCTGGCATGGCGTGGTCCTGTGCAGGAAACAGATCGCCCATGCAGATTGCTTATTCTATAAATTCTGTAGAGTTAGTTTATTCTAAATCCGCGCACGCAATTGGAAATTCTTCCTCATGCCCGCCGCCTGGAAGCGGAGAGGACCGGCTCGACCGCGTTGACGTTGTCCTTGCGCCGCCTTGGAAAGGGTCGGCGGCCTCCTTCCAGGCGTCGAGTGAATTGGCCCCCCCCCATTGTCGACAGGGACGCCTCCGCATTGGGTGCATTCCAATTTACGTTCCAATATACTCCGATCATTTCTGGTGAACGAACGCTACGGATTTGCCATGGACCTTGACCCTTCGACCCTCAATCGGGCTTTGCCGTTGCGCGATCAGATCTATCAGAAGATCCGCAACCTGATTGTCGTCGGACAGATGAAGCCAGGGGAGGTGATCAACGAGGTGGCCATCGCCGAAGCGCTCGGCGTTTCGCGCACCCCGGTGCGGGAAGCGGTGAAGCGCATCAGCGACGAAGGCCTGGTCAATATCCTGGCGCAGACCGGCACCTATGTCGCGCCGATCAGCCGCGCCGACCTCGAGGAGGCCTACGTCATCCGGCGGGCGCTGGAAATGGAGAGCGCCAGGCGCGCGGCCATCAAGCTCACGCCGGCATCCGCCGAATTGCTGGAGGACAATATGGCGGCGCACAAGCTCGCCATCGCGCGCGGCCGATATGCCACCGCGATCCAACTCGACGATGTCTTTCATCGCACCATCGCCGAAATCTGCGGCCTGCCGATGATCTGGCGAGCGGTCGACATCTCCAAGGCGCAGATGGACCGCGGCCGCTATCTCGCCATTCCAAAGCCCGGCTATGGCGAACAGACGATCGAGCAGCACGAAACCATTCTCGATGCCCTGAAGCGGCACGATGCCGAGGGCGCCGCACAAGCGATGGAACACCACCTCGAAACCTCGTTCCGCAACACGCTCGAAGTCGCCGCGGACCTTCTCGGCTGAAGCCTTCTCGGCGTCTAGCAGCGCTGCGGCCCCCGGGACGCTTGACGTCAACGCTTAATTAGCTTTCCAAGCGGGCGCAGTCGTTTGCCAAGCCCGCGCATGAAGCGTAAGATCAGCCATCGGCCGCCGTTTGTCCGGATGCAGCCGACAGTAAGAGGGTACATGCTCTTGCCCGATAGGGAGAAGAGCCATGCCTCAATCCACCTTTCGCAACCATGTTCTGAAAACCCTCACGCCTGAGGATTTCGGGCTTTTACGGCCGTCGATGCATCACGTCGAACTGGCCATCAAAGCCCGACTGGAGATCGCGCATCAGCCGATCGAGCATGTCTATTTTCCCGAAACCGGTATCGCGTCGGTGGTCGCCGCCATGACCGGAGGGCGGCAAAGCGAAGTCGGCATCATCGGCCGCGACGGCATGACCGGGGTAGCGGTCGTTCTCGGCCAGGACCGATCTCCCAATGAAACCTATATTCAAGTCGCCAGCAACGGCTGGTGTCTGCCGGTTGAACGTCTGCGCATTGCGATTGCCGAGAGCCAGACCCTTCGCCCGTCGCTGCTTCGCTACGCCCACGCATTCCTGATCCAGTCGTCGCGGACGGCGTTGGTCAACGGCCATTCCAAAATCGAGGAACGGCTCGCCCGCTGGTTGCTGATGGTCAACGATCGCGCTGAAGGAGATATCATCTACCTGACGCATGAATTTCTGGCGACCATGCTTGGCTCCAGGCGCCCGGGCGTTACCACCGCCCTCCAAATGCTCGAATATCGGGGGCTGGTTCATGCCAAGCGCGGCGAGATCACGATCGTCGACCGTACCGGAATGATAAAACTCACGGATGGTGCCTATGGCGAGGAGGAGCAACAGCACTTCAGCGCAGGGGCTGGCTGATTGTCTGGAACCGGACATAGGCTTGAAGACCACCGAAGTCCTGCCGTAAACCATGTTGGTCAGGGTTCAGGGAGGAATTCTCGATGACCAACTCTTTTCACTCCATCACGGTTGAAAGAGCCGCCGAAGCCTATGTTCTTTCCAGGGGCAAGGCACGCTTTCTCTCCATTGCGCAGGCAATACGCGCCATCCGAACACTCATACCCGCATGCAGGGCTACCGACGGCGAGTTGGAGGAGTTGCTGGCGACCGCATCCCTCGTTCACGGCGTACCCGTGGCGTTCGACACAAACTCGGCCGATGGCGTAGCGCCGCAACTCCATTCGTAGGGGGCGGAGATGCCTGCGCTCGCGCAGACGCCTACCCTGTCGGACGTTCGCCAAGCGATTGTCCGCTGCCTGATCGACACCGTCGACAGGCCGTGCATTTCGATATCCGAGGTGAGCCACGAGGTGAGGAGAATGTTCCCGCTTTGCGAACTCACGGATTGGGAACTTGGCGATCTCATTGCGCGAAGCGCGATCGACGCGGGATTTGCCGTCGAGTTCGGCGCTGACGTTCCGTGATCGCGCAAATCAGGGATCGCCAATGGTTGAACAGGGCGGAGATGTCCCGCCGAAACAAAGCGTTTCCTTGCCCTGGAAGGTAACTGGTGGAGCCAATCGGGATCGAACCGACGACCTCTTGAATGCCATTCAAGCGCTCTCCCAACTGAGCTATGGCCCCACTCCCGGCAGTCAGCCGGCGCCGTTTCCGGCGAGAGATCGGCGCGGGTTGGAAGACCGCGCCGTTAGTGCAGGCGGCTTCTAACCCCGCCATTCCCAGATATCAAGCCTTCATCGGCGGCTTTTTCTTCACAGGGCGTGAAAGCCGGCAAACGCTCACGTTCGAAGCCTTTGTCAGACTTCGTCGTCGTCGTCGCCGACGCCGATCATGTCGGAAACGTCGTCGTCTTCTTCCTCTTCGTCGGCAAGGAAGGTGTCATCCTCGTCGTCGCCGAGGTCGACGTCATCCTCGTCGTCACCGAGATCGGGAAGATCGTCGCTCTTGGCGTCGTCTTCCGCCTCTTCGAGCGAGACGACCTCGACGCCCTCTTCCTCCTCGGCGTCCACTTCCTTCTCGGCCACTTCCTCTTCCTCCTCGATGGCGGCGATCTTGCCTTCCTCGAAATAGGAGCGCGGATAGGTCTTGCCCGTATAGGGCGAGACGATCGGGTCTTTGTTCAGGTCGTAGAATTTCCGGCCCGTTTCCGGGTCGATGCGTTTTGTGCCAAGTTCGGTTTTTGCCACGGCAAGCCTCGTCGATAAAAGAGTGGTCCCCTTAACCACAGTTTGCAGCGCTGTCAAAGCGAAAAGCCGGCGTCACAAAACCAAGCACTGAAAGGCCTCGCGCCAAGTGACGAGCATGGGGATGACCATTTCGTCCCGCCGTGATACGAGACCGCCGCAACAAATGAAAAGCGTCGGCACGCCGGCAATCCGTCCAGGGAAATTCCATGTCTCACGCCGCTGCTGCCAAGCCGGCCACTGCCCGCAAGTCACCAGCCCTTTCCGGCACGGCCCGCGTGCCGGGCGACAAGTCGATCTCGCACCGCTCGTTCATGTTCGGCGGGCTCGCCTCCGGCGAAACTCGCATCACCGGCCTGCTCGAGGGCGAGGATGTGATGCGCACGGGCGCGGCCATGAAGGCGATGGGCGCGCATATCGAGAAACGCGGTGCCGAGTGGGTGATCCGCGGCACCGGCAACGGCGCGCTGCTGCAGCCGGAAGGTCCGCTCGATTTCGGCAATGCCGGCACTGGCTCGCGGCTGACCATGGGGCTCGTCGGCACCTACGACATGGAGACGACCTTCATCGGTGACGCCTCGCTGTCGGGCCGGCCGATGGGTCGCGTGCTCGAACCGCTGCGCCAGATGGGCGTGCAGGTGCTCAAAGCCACGCCCGGCGACCGCATGCCGATCACGCTGCATGGGCCGAAGCACGCCGCCCCGATCACCTACCGCGTGCCGATGGCCTCGGCGCAGGTGAAGTCGGCGGTGCTGCTGGCCGGGTTGAACACGCCAGGCATCACCACCGTCATCGAACCTGTCATGACGCGCGACCACACGGAAAAGATGCTCAAGGGATTTGGCGCCAACCTGTCGGTCGAGACCGACGAGCGCGGCGTGCGCCACATCTTCATCGAAGGCCAGGGCAAGCTGACCGGCCAGACCATCGCCGTGCCGGGCGACCCGTCCTCGGCCGGCTTCCCGCTGGTGGCGGCGCTGATCGTGCCGGGTTCGGACATCACGATCGAAAACGTGCTGATGAACCCGACCCGCACCGGGTTGCTTCTCACGCTGCAGGAAATGGGCGGCCAGATCGACATCTTGAACCCGCGCAATGCCGGCGGCGAGGATGTCGCGGACCTGCGCGTTCGTTACTCCGAGCTGAAAGGCGTCGCCGTGCCGCCCGAGCGGGCGCCGTCGATGATCGACGAATACCCGGTGCTGGCCGTTGCCGCCAGCTTCGCCGAGGGCGAGACGCTGATGCAGGGGCTGGAGGAACTTCGGGTGAAGGAATCCGACCGGCTGTCGGCGGTCGCCAACGGGCTGAAGCTCAACGGCGTCGACTGCACCGAGGGCGAAGCTTCGCTTGCCGTGCGCGGCAAACCAGGCGGCAGGGGATTGGGCGGCCACCCCAACGGCCGGGATACGACGGTGCAGACCCATCTCGACCACCGCATCGCCATGAGCTTTCTGGTGATGGGATTGGCAACGGAAAAGCCTGTCACCATCGATGACGCCGCCATGATCGCGACGAGCTTCCCCGAGTTCATGGATTTGATGACGGGGCTGGGCGCGGAGATCGAGCGATAGTGGCAATCGCAAACCTTGGGGATTGGCTGGCGACATCCCGTGCTTCGTCATCCTGGGGCGAAGCAAGGAGCGCAGCGACGCGGCGCAGACCCCAGGATCCATGCCATGACCTCAACGCCCCGCAACGTTGCAAAATTCTGATCCGCAGCGTTCTTTGGCTGACGTCACGGCATGGATCCCAGGGTCTTCGCTCCGCTTCGCGTTCGCTACGCCCTAGGATGACGAAGTCGCGGGGGCCTATTTCCATGCGTAAGGCGTCTGCCCGCCAATGACCCACCCCTTCACCATCGCCATCGACGGACCGGCCGGCGCGGGCAAAGGCACGCTCGCCCGCCGTCTCGCCGATCACTACCGCCTCAACCTGCTCGACACCGGCCTGACCTATCGCGCCGTCGCCCATGCGCTGCTGCGGCTGGGCCTACCGCTCGACAATGTCTCGGCGGCAGAAACCGCCGCCCGCCAGGTCGATCTGGCAAAGCTCGACCGCGCGGTTCTCTCGGCGCATGCGGTTGGGGAGGCCGCCTCGAAGGTCGCGGTTTTCCCTACGGTGCGGCGCATCCTGGTCGAAAAGCAGCGCGACTTCGCAAGGACGCCGCCGGGCGCGGTGCTGGACGGGCGCGACATCGGCACGGTCGTGTGCCCCGACGCCGACATAAAACTCTATGTGACGGCAAGTGCCGAGGTGCGCGCCAAGCGCCGGCTGGCTGAGATCGAAAGCATCGGCGGCACCGCCGATTTCGCCGAAATCCTTGCCGATATCCAGCGTCGCGACGAGCGCGACATGGGCCGGGCGGACTCGCCGCTGAAGCCGGCGGCCGACGCGCACTTGCTTGATACCAGCGAAATGGCTATAGAAGCCGCGTTTCTCGCGGCCATGTCCGTCATCGACGACGTGCTGGCCAAGAGAAACAAGGCCTGATCCGGGTTTCATGCTGCTTCCGGTTGCCGGAGGCGAAGAAAATACCCATATCGGGCACGAACCAGCCTGCCTGCATTCTTCATGCGCCGGAATTGCCGCTTGAAAAGCGGCCCAGGGCTTTTGCAGCCCGGAACGCCGGCAGGCCAACGCAACGCTAACCCACGGCGCCCGCCCCGCGAAAAATGCGGGGTACTCCAGGAGAAACAATGTCTGCTGCAAATCCCACTCGCGATGATTTCGCGAGCCTGCTCGAAGAATCATTTACCACCGGTCATTCCGGCGAAGGCCAAGTCGTCAAGGGCACGATTCTGGCGATCGAAAAAGACATGGCCATCATCGATGTCGGCCTCAAGGTCGAAGGCCGTGTGCCGCTGAAGGAATTCGGCGTCAAGGGCAAGGACTCGACGCTCAAGGTCGGCGATACGGTCGAAGTCATGGTCGAGCGCATCGAAAATGCGCTGGGCGAGGCCGTGCTGTCGCGCGACAAGGCGCGCCGCGAGGAGAGCTGGGTCAAGCTCGAAGAGAAGTTCACCAAGGGTGAGCGCGTCGAAGGCGTCATCTTCAACCAGGTCAAGGGCGGCTTCACCGTCGACCTCGACGGCGCCGTGGCCTTCCTGCCGCGCAGCCAGGTCGATATTCGCCCGATCCGCGACGTCTCCCCGCTGATGCACAACCCGCAGCCCTTCGAGATCCTCAAGATGGATCGCCGCCGCGGCAACATCGTCGTGTCGCGCCGTACCGTGCTTGAGGAGAGCCGCGCCGAACAGCGTTCGGAAATCGTGCAGAACCTCGAGGAAGGCCAGGTTGTCGAAGGCGTCGTCAAGAACATCACCGATTACGGTGCGTTCGTCGACCTCGGCGGCATCGACGGCCTGCTGCATGTCACCGACATGGCATGGCGCCGCGTCAACCATCCGACCGAAATCCTCAACATCGGTCAGACGGTCAAGGTGCAGATCATCCGCATCAACCAGGAAACCCACCGCATCTCGCTCGGCATGAAGCAGCTCGAGAGCGATCCGTGGTCCGAGATCGGCACCAAGTTCCCGATCGGCAAGAAGATCAAGGGCACCGTCACCAACATCACCGACTACGGCGCGTTCGTCGAGCTGGAGCCGGGCATCGAGGGCCTTATCCACGTTTCGGAAATGTCGTGGACCAAGAAGAACGTGCATCCCGGCAAAATCCTGTCGACAACGCAGGAAGTCGACGTGGTGGTGCTCGAAGTCGATCCGGCCAAGCGCCGCATCTCGCTCGGCCTCAAGCAGACGCTCGAGAATCCGTGGCAGGCTTTCGCCTCGAGCCATCCGGTCGGCAGCCAGGTCGAGGGCGAGGTCAAGAACAAGACCGAGTTCGGCCTGTTCATCGGCCTCGAAGGCGACGTGGACGGCATGGTGCACCTGTCCGACCTCGACTGGACCCGTCCGGGCGAGCAGGTCATCGAAGAGTACAATCGCGGCGACATGGTCAAGGCGCAGGTGCTCGACGTCGACATCGACAAGGAGCGCATCTCGCTCGGCATCAAGCAGCTGGCCAAGGACACGGTCGGCGAAGCCGCGACGTCAGGCGAACTGCGCAAGAACGCCGTCGTTACCTGCGAAGTCATCGGCGTCAAGGATGGCGGTCTGGAAGTGCGGCTGGTCGACAGCGGCATCGAGACCTTCATCAAGCGCTCCGACCTCAGCCGCGATCGCGACGAGCAGCGCCCCGAGCGCTTCACGGTCGGCCAGAAGGTCGACGCCCGCGTCATCGCCTTCGACAAGAAGACCCGCAAGCTGCAGGTCTCGATCAAGGCGCTGGAAATCGCCGAAGAGAAGGAAGCCGTCGCGCAGTACGGCTCGACCGACTCCGGCGCTTCGCTGGGCGACATCCTGGGTGCCGCGCTGAAGAAGCAGGGCAACTAAGGATTAACCGCTTGCCGCACGATTTTCGTGCGGCTTGAACAAAGACCCCGCCGGAGCAATCCGGCGGGGTCTTTCTTTACGGCAAGATAAACTTCCTCGCGTATTTGCCAGTCGTCCCGGGGAAGCCTTCCATGAGCAATGACGACGACAGGGCCGCAGCGCAATCTTCGTGGCTGCCGCGTCTTTATATGAGCGCACCGGCCCTTTTCTGCTTCTGCGGCATGGTGACGGTGATGATCGTCCTCTGGTCCCTGGGCTTCCGGCTCAATGCCGATGCGGACGACCTTCTCAAAATACACGAGATCCGCACCTTGCTCGAGACCGGGAATATCTTCGACCGGACAATGCCCGGCATTGCCCAGCCCGAGCCCTACATCTCGCACTGGCCATGGATCGTGGACCTGCCCTATGCCGCTTTTGCGTGGCTGCTCGCGCCGTTCGCCGGCTTCGAGCCGGCGCTGATGGCAGCAAGCTTTGTCGTGCCGCTGCTCCTGTTTGTACCCGCGCTCTACTTCTACAACCGGCTGATTGTCGCGATGGGCTTTGCCTATCCGGCCATTGCATTGCCGTTGGCCTTGATCTTCGCCGCGCGCACCTTCTTCGAATACGCGCCGGGGCGGATCGACTATCACAATCTGCAGATATTGCTTCTGCTTGCCGCCCTGGTCCTGTTGCTGTCGCGGAATCGCCTTTCGCCCTTCGTCAACGGCTTGCTGACAGCCCTGGCAATCGCGATCAGCGCCGAGTTCGCACCGTTCTTCGCCCTGGTGATGGCCGTCTACGCCTTCGACTGGATCGCCGGCCGCGACGAGAGTGCGACAGGGATCACCGGCTTTGGAGTGGCCCTGGCGATCGGCGCGATCGGCCTGTTCGCCGCTACCGTCGCGCCCTCGGCCTATGCCGCGGTCAAATGCGATACCTATTCCGCGCCGCATGTGCTGGCGCTGACCGCCGCCGGGCTCTCATTCGCCGTCGTACCTCGGCTTGTCGGCACGCGTGGCGGCTGGGCAATTCGGGCCTCGCTTCTGCTGGTGTTCGCCGCCATCAGCCTGGTGGCGCTGGTGAAACTGTTTCCGCAATGCCTGGACGGCCCTTACGCGTCGATGGACGCCTATGTCCGCGACAACATGCTCAACAGAATTCTTCAGGAATTGAGCCTGTTTCGGCGCCCCGATTTCGTTCTGTCGTCAGGCTTTCCCAGCATGTTGCTGCTGTTCGTCGGCGCGCTCGCGCCGGTCGTCATCTGCACCGGGTCGCATGGCCGCAGCCGGCCTCTGGTCATACTGGCCCTGTTTTCGCTGCTCGGATTGGTGCTGGCGATCGACTATCTCCGCTACTTCCGCTATCTCCCGATTTTCTCCGGCATCGGCCTGATCTTCGTGCTGGAGAGCCTGCTGCCGCAAGGTTCGGGGCTGCGGCGCTACTTGAAATCTCCCGTGCCGGCGCCATCGCGCAAATACGCATTGATCCTGCCCGGTCTGGTTTTGTCCGGGGCCATGGCGCTGTACCATCTGGCGGTCAGACCCTCCCAAGCGGCGATACCCGCCGCTGAATTCGCCGACAGTTGCGACCTCGATCATTTCGGAGCGCAACGGGATTGGCCGTCGGGCGCCATCGTCTTTTCGCCACCGCTCATCGGATCGCATTTCGTCGCGCTGGCCGACGGCCCCAAGGTGGTGACGATCCCAAACCACCCTTCGGCCAAAGGCATCGAACGGAGCTACCGCTTTCTCGACCCCATGACCGCCGACCCGCGTGCGATTCTCGACGCGTCGAAGGCGACACATGTCGCGATCTGTGCCTGGCGAGGCGCGCCGTCGCCAGGTCTCGAAGCCGCCTACCCTTTCGCGGCGGCCCTGATGGAAGGCAAGCCGCCGGCTTGGTTGAGGGAGTGTCCCACGGACGCTTCATCGCCGCTGCGTATCTACAGCTACCGCAACGCCGATGGATCCGACGCCGGCTGCCCGGCTTCGACGCTCTCCGCTCAGGCCCTGCCGTAGAGCGGCACCAGCGTTCCGCTCATTGCCTGGTTGGCCGGCGAGGCGAGATAGGCGATTGCCTCGGCTGCTGCTTCGAGGCTGACCCATTTGGTGAAATCGGCATCCGGCATGTCGGCGCGGTTGGCCGGCGTGTCGAGCGTCGATGGGGCCACCGCGTTGACCAGGATGCCCTGGGCCTTCAATTCTTCCGCCATCGCCACCGTCATGGCAGCGACCGCCGCCTTGCTGGCCGTATAGGCGACCATGCCGGCGCCGCGGCGCGGGTCGAGCCCGGCGCGTGCCGTGACATTGACGATGCGACCGGCGGTATCCGACGCCAGCATCGAGCGGATGGCGGCGCGGCTGCACAGGAAGGCGGTGCGGGCGTTGGTGTCCATCATCTCGGCAAACGACGCCGATTCGATCTTCTCCACCGGCGCCATGGCAAAGCCGCCGGCCAGATGGATCGATCCCCACAAGGCAGGAACCTGGCTGTAGAACGCCTCGACCTTGGCGGGGTCCGAGAGATCGACATTGTGCGCCAGTTTGACATTGTCGTGCGTGGTGAAGGGGAAGTGCTGAGGTGCCGCGGCATGCGCGTTCGGCACGTGGCAGATCGCGCCCTGCTCCAGCAGTCTGCCGACCACCGCCCCACCGAGCGCGCCGGTTCCCCCGGTCACAACGATGTGCCTGCCTTCAAGTGTTTCCGTCATCCTGGACCGCTCCTGTCATTTTTATGACTTTTGTCGTTGGTTTGCCGCGCCGACGCGAAGCGTCGCCCCTTTCAGTCGATCACTCAACCGATATCTCGACATGGCAGCCGTCACGTCTTTGCATGCGTCAGGGCATCGCCGAATAACGAAGCCGCCCGGAAGCGGATCAGGTCTTGCAAAAACCAAGCCGGCAAATGGTCCGCTTCCTGTCGGCAAGGACGGCCCGGATGTTTCAGACGACCGTGACTTCGATGACGCGCGGCAGCCCCGTTGCCCGGGCGTGCCTGAGCGCCTGTGGCAAGGCGTCGATATCGGCCAGCCTTTCGGCACCAATGCCATAGGCTTCGGCAAGCTTGCAGAAATCCGGCGGCGCCGGCGACACGCCGACAGGTTCCACGCCGACATCGAGCATCGAGGTCTCGATCTCGCGATAGCCTCTGTTGTTCCAGACCACGAAGATGACGGGCGCTCCAGAATCGAGCGCCACCGCTATCTCCGGCAAGGTGAACTGGAAGCCCCCGTCGCCGGTCAGGCAGACAACCGGCGCATCGGGCACGGCAAGTGCCGCACCGATCGCCGCCGGCGGACCGTAGCCAAGCGCGCCAAAGCCGGTCGCGGCATTGAACCAGCCGCCGGGCCGGTCGTGGTCGTAATAGAGGTTGGCGGCGTAAATCGGCTGGGTCGAGTCGCCAACGATGATGGCACCGGGCAAAGCGTCGCGGATCATTTCCACGGCACGCACCTGCGCCGCATAGGCCGGACTCAACTCGGCAAAAGCGGCCTTTCGCGCCGCCGCGGCGCGGCCATGGCCATCTTCGCCAGCGCTGTGGGCGGGATCGATCGCCGCAAGCAGCGCCTCGATCGCCTCGGCGCAATCGGCCTGGATGGCGACCGTCACCGGACGCCGCGCAAGCTGGTCGGCGCCGATGTCGATACGGATCAGGTTCGAAGGCAGTACGAAGCCGCCGTCGCCATAGCCGTCATAGTCGGTCGGGCCGAATTCGGTACCGGCGGCGATCACCAGATCAGCCCCGGCCATCAGCGCGCGAACCGCCTTGAGGCTTGGGCTTGCCGGCACGCAAAGCGGATGGCCATGCATGAGACCGCGCGCGTTGGTGGTCTCGACAACCGGCGCGCCCAGCCTTTCGGCAAGGCGCCGCAGCGCCGCATCGGCTTTCTTGGCGCCGCCGCCTGCAAGGATGAGCGGGCGGCGTGCGGTGGCGACGAGTTCGGCAGCCCTGGCAATGGCGGCACGCTCTGGCGCCGGCGGCCCGGCATTGCTCAAGGCTGCCGACAATCCGTCCGCCGGCTTGACCATGATATCGGTCGGGATCTCTATATGCACAGGGCCGGGCCGAGACGAGGAAAACAGGGCGAAAGCCCGCGCCAGCGCACCGGGCAATTCGCTGGCCCCGGTCACGTGTAGCGACAACAGCGCTACCTTCTCCATCATGCCGCGCTGATCGGGCAATTCGTGCAGGAAGCCGAGCCCCTTGCCGAGCGTGTCGGTGGCGTTGACGCCGGAGATCACCAGCATCGGCACCGAATCGGCGCGCGCCTGGCCCATGGCGGTGATGGTGTTGGTCAGCCCCGGCCCGGTGATGACGAAGGCGACGCCCGGCCTGCCGCCGGCGCGCGCATAGCCGTCGGCCATGAAGCCGGCGCCCTGTTCGTGGCGCGGCGTGATGTGGCGAATCTTCGAGCGCGCAAGACCGCGATAGAGTTCGACCGTGTGGACGCCGGGAATGCCGAACACGGTGTCGACGCCATGCGCCTCGAGCAGCGAAATGAGCGCTTCGCCCACAGTGGTCATTGGTTTTCTCCCCTATCTCTTTGTTTCTACGCAATTCCCAAGGGGGAAGCGCTGCGCGCTTTTCCTGGAAAACCGCTTCTCATTTTTCCAGGAATTGCTCCAGCGGCGCGAGGCCGAGTTCGGACTCGACAGCCTTGATGCCAATCGCCGCCAATTCGCCGGGCGAGAACATCTCGCCGGCCAGGCAGCCTTCGATCCAGAGCCCGTCGATGATCGCATTGATCGCGATGGCATGGTGGCGCAACTGGGTTGCGTCCGGCTTGTGCTGTTCGGCGGCGAGCACGTCGGCCACAACTGCTTCCACCTCGTTGCGAAAGCCAAGGTAGCCTTCGCGGTGGGCACGGGCCAGGGCGGAATCCGCACTGGCGCGGCCGATGAAGGTTGCCCAGAGCGAAAACACCCGCGCGTCGATGATCGGCGCATTGAGATTGGCGGTGATGAAAGCCGCAAGACGCTGGCGCGGCGAGGCATCATCCATGACCAATGCCGCCTTCGCCTGCTCGGTCATGCGATCGACCAGCGCCGTATAGGCTTCCTGCAGCAATTCTTCCTTGCCCGGGAAATAATGCCGGATCAGCCCGGCGGTGACGCCGGCACGCAATGCGATGGTGCGCAGGCTGGCGCCTTGCAGGCCATATTCCGCCACGCTGTCCAGAGTCGCCTCGATCAGATCCTGCCGCCGCCGCTCCTCGCCCTCGCGACGGAACTTACGGCGCCCATTCATTGGCGCAGGATCGGGCGCGTCAGGCATGTCGGCCCGCCTTCGCAGGCGATGCAGAGCGCGTCCGCCTCGAAGATTTCAACCGTGCATCCGGCGGCTTCCATGGCGGCCTTGGTCCTGGGAAAGCCCGCAACGGCAATGACCTTGAGCGGGCTGGTCGGCAGTACGTTGAGGCTGAGTCCGTTGGAAGCCGCGAACTCCTCGGCGTCGCCTTCGACCAGCCGGATGCCGCGTGCCTTCAGCGTCTGATAGAAAGGGGCCGGTAAAAGCGGTGAATAGACCAGCGCCAGGTCGTCGGCCAGCGGGCTGATAACCGACATCAGGTGCAGGCACGCCTCTTCGCCCTGCCACAGCGGCAGATCAAAGCCGTAGACGGAAATCCCCAGCGGCGACAGCAGGTTGGAAACCTGCTGGATGCCTTCCTGGTTGGAACGGACACCGCGCCCGATCGCCAGCGTGCGGGCATCAACCCATACACAGTCGCCACCTTCGACCTGGCCAGGAGCCTCGACGCGACCAAGGATCGGAATGCCCAGCCTTCTGTAGGTTTCTTCATGCAGCGAAGGCTCCCTGGCGCGCAGCGGCTTGCCCATGGACAGGATTAGCGCACCGCGGTCGGTCATCAGCGAAGGGTCGTGCGTGAACACCGAATCCGAAAGTCCGTCGGCCTTGTCCTCGATCCATTCGATCTCGGCGCCGGACGCCGCCACCAGTTCAGCAAGGACTGCGTGCTGCGAGGCCGCTTTCGCCGGGTTGAATCCCGGACCATAGTGCCAGGCAGCCCGGTCGGCGTCGCGCATGGCGTTGGCCGCCGACCGCATCAGCACGCGCCGCAGCGGCGCCGCCATGGACTGAGATCCGAAAGCGCTCATCGATGCCCTTTTTTAAGCTGAAAAAAACCGAGAAAATTTCATGAGGGGTTATTTATACACTTGCACAACAAGGCCGCAAGTGCCGTAATGAGCGGGATTGACGGGCTCGCTCTGTTGGGTCCATGCTTGAGGTCTGTAGCGAGGCAGTACAGCGTATGTTGATTAGCCGGATAGACGTTCGACGAACCGCCGGCGGCGATATGGAGGTCATTTGGTGAGCGCTGTGGCAGCTGCCAAAGTCCCATCCGGCGAGGCGCAGGACGGCGCCGCAGAAGCCATCCATGTCGAGAACCTGCACAAGAAATTCGGTCAACTGCATGTGCTGAAGGGCGTATCGCTGTCGGCGCGCGACGGCGAGGTCATCGCCATCATCGGCGGCTCGGGCTCAGGCAAATCGACGCTGCTGCGCTGCATCAACTGCCTGGAAAACCCGACCAGCGGCATCATCCGGGTCAATGGCGAGGAGATCAAGCTCAAGGCGGACAGCCATGGCCATACCATTCCGGCCGACCGCAGGCAGATCGAACGCATCCGCTCCAAGCTCGGCATGGTGTTCCAGAACTTCAACCTGTGGAGCCATATGACGCTGATCGAAAACGTCATCGAGGTTCCCGTTCATGTGCTGGGCGTCAAGCGCGACCAGGCTGTCGCCCAGGCCGAAAAGCTGCTGGTGCGCGTCGGTCTGGCCGAGAAGCGCGACGTCTATCCGGCCTATCTCTCCGGCGGCCAGCAGCAGCGCGCCGCGATCGCTCGCGCCTTGGCCATCAATCCGCGCGTCATGCTGTTCGACGAACCGACCTCGGCGCTCGATCCCGAACTGGTCGGCGAAGTGCTGAAGGTGATTGGCGATCTGGCCCGTGAAGGCCGCACCATGGTGCTGGTTACCCACGAAATGAAATTCGCCCGCGAGGTCGCGACCCACGTCGTCTACCTCTACAACGGGTTGGTCGAGGAGGAAGGCCCGCCGGAGCAGATCTTCGGCGCGCCCAAGTCCGAAAGGCTAAAGCAGTTCATCCGCAACATCGGCTAGGGACAGGCCGGGACGGAAGAAAACCGGGAACCAACAACAAACTGGGAGTTCTGAAATGAAGACTGTTCTGAAGACATTCGCCGCGGCGCTGCTGCTCGGCGTCGCCGCCATGGGCGTGGCCAAGGCCGATCCGGTCAAGATCGGCGTCGCCGCCGAACCCTACGCGCCCTTCACCTCGCCAGATGCTTCGGGCAAATGGGTCGGCTGGGAGATCGACTTCATCGACGCCGTCTGCGCCGAAGAGAAGCTCGACTGCGTCATCACCCCTGTCGCCTGGGACGGCATCATCCCGGCACTGACCACCAAGAAGATCGACCTCATTGTCTCGTCGATGTCGATCACCGACGAACGCAAGAAGACCATCGACTTCTCCGACAAGTACTATAACACCCCGACCGCGATCATCGGCCCCAAGGACCAGAAGTTCGGCGCCACGCCCGACGATCTCAAGGGCAAGGTCCTCGGCGTCCAGGTGTCGACGGTGCATGCCGTCTATGCCAAGAAGCATTTCGGCCCCACCGCATCCGAGATCAAGGAATACCAGACGCAGGACGAAGCCAACAACGACCTCGCCGCGGGCCGCCTCGACGCGGTGCAGGCCGATTCCATCGCGCTCAAGGAGTTCCTCAAGACCGACCAGGGCAAGGCCTGCTGCGATCTCAAGGGCATGGTGGCCCCTGACGACGAGGTGCTCGGACCGGGCGTCGGCGCCGGCGTGCGCAAGGAAGACACCGCCCTGAAAGAGAAGATCAACGCCGGCATCAAGGCGATCCGCGCCAACGGCAAATATGACGAGATCTCGAAGAAATATTTCGATTTCGACATTTACGGCGGCGCCACGCAGTCGAACTGAGACCCTCGAATCGGCTGGAGGACAGGGCGCTGACGCCCTTGTCCTCCAGCCGGCCTGTCCACGCATGCTTGCCGCCGGCTGCTGGTGCCGGCGGACAGAGCCAGCAATCCGGGGGCGAAGCTGATCGAATCCTTTCTTCCGGCCTCCGCGGCCGGCATCGTCGAACTGCTCTCGCCGGCTCCCGTCGGCTGGGGCGGGACGCTCTTGCTCGGGCTCCTGCATTCGCTAGAGATCGCCGTCGGCGCGACCATCGTCGGCCTGCTGATTGGAACCTGCGGTGCCTGTGGCAAGCTTTACGGCGGACCCGTGGTGCGCGACCTGTTCGCGGTCTACACCACCGTGGTGCGCGCCGTGCCGGAACTGGTGCTGATCCTGCTGCTCTACTATGCCGGCACCGACCTGATAAACCAGGTGCTGACGGCGATGGGTTACCAGCGTGTCGACATCAGCGGGCTGGTGGCCGGCATCGCCGTGCTCGGCTTCGTCCAGGGCGCCTATTCGACGGAAGTCATCCGCGGCGCGATCCTCGCCATCCCGCAGGGCCAGATCGAAGCCGCCCGCGCCTTCGGCATGTCTCCCGGCCTTCTGTTGCGGCGCATCACGCTGCCGGCGATGCTGCCTTTCGCCATTCCGGGCCTCGCCAATCTGTGGTTGATCGCCACCAAGGACACCGCGCTGCTGGCCGTCGTCGGCTTCTTCGAACTGACACTGGCGACACGACAGGCGGCGGGCGTCACCAAGGCATATCTGGTTTTCTTCCTCGCCGCCGGCGTGCTCTATCTCTGCGTGACACTGGTTTCGAACCTCCTGCTTGGCCGCGCGGAGAAATGGGCGCGGCGCGGCATGCCTTCGATCAAGGAGGCACGCTGATGACCAGCGAAACGGTCATCATCGACACGGCGGCGCGCGCATCGCTCTGGCTGCAGCCGCATCGCATCGTGCTGATCCTGATCGCGCTGGGGCTGGTGGCGTCAGCCGCCTTCTTCATGCGCTGGGACTGGCTGCCGCAATATTGGGAAATGGGCCTGATGGGGATGTGGCGTGCCCTGTGGATCCTGGCCGTCACCTGTACGCTCGGCTTCATGATCGCCGTGCCCGTGGGGCTGGCGCAGGCGGCCGGCTCGATCTGGGTCGCGGCACCCGCGAAAGTCTTCTGCACCATCATCCGCGGCACGCCGCTGCTTCTGCAGCTATGGCTGCTCTATTACGGGCTGGGCTCGCTTTTCCCGCAATATCCATGGATCCGCGAATCCTGGATGTGGCCCTATCTCAGGCAGGCCTGGCCGTACGGCGTGCTGGCGCTGACCTTGTCCTTCGCCGGCTACGAGGGCGAAGTGATGCGCGGCGCCTTTGCCGGCGTGCCCAAGGGGCAGCTGGAAGCCGCCCGCGCCTTCGGCATGAGCCGCTGGAAGATCTTCCGCCGCGTCTGGCTGCCGCAAGCCTTCTACCGGGCGCTGCCGACGCTGACCGGCGAGACCGTGCTGCAGCTGAAATCGACGCCGCTGGTGGCAACCATCAGCGTGATCGACATCTTCGCCGTCTCGTCCAAGGTGCGGCAGGACACCTATCTCACCTATGAGCCCTTGCTGCTCCTGGCGTTGATCTATATGGCGATCACCGGCATTCTGGTCTTCGCCTTCAGCCGGATCGAGGCACGAATCCCGGTCAAGATCGGCTAGGTTCAAGTGAGTGGTGGGTAGGGATTGGTAAGTAGGAAGTGGCTGCCGCGCACTCCACAACTCACCACTCACCAACCCCTACTCACTACTCACTAAGGGCAATCGCCATGCAACTCAGTCTCGACCAGGCAAAAGGGCTGTGCCGGATGGCGGCACTTGGCGCCGGCGCCAACGAGGAAGCAGCGCAATCGCTCACCGCCTCGATCATCGCGGCCGAGGCAGAGGGACTTGCAGCCGTCGGGCTCACACATTTCATCGACTACCTCGAAGCGCTCGAGGCCGGACGCATCGACGGCAATGCCGATCCTGTGATCACCCGGCCGGCGCTGGCCATCTATCTCTCGGACGCACGCGGCGGGCTGGCGCATACCGGCTTCGACCGCACCATCGACGACCTCGCCAAGGCGGCAAGACTGTTCGGCGTCGCCATCTTCTCGCAGAAGAACGCCTACACCTGCGGGGCGCTCGGCTACTTCACCGGCCGGCTGGCCGCGCAGGGGCTGGTGTCCTTCGCCGCAACCAACGGTCCGGCCGTCCTGGCCGGCTCAGGCTCGGTCAAGCCGGTCTTTTGCACCAACCCGATGTCTTTCGCCGCCCCCGCCGCCGACGGCGCGCCGCTGGTCATCGACCAGTCGTCGAGCGCCACCGCCTTCGTCAATATCCGCAAGGCCGCCGAGGACGGCAAGAAGATCCCCGAAGGCTGGGCGCTGGACGCCAGCGGCAACCCGACCACCGATCCGGCGGCGGCCATGAAGGGCGCCATGCTCGCCTTCGGCGGCCAGCGCGGCGCCAACATCGCGCTGATGGTCGAAGTGCTGGCGGCCGGCCTGTCGGGCGCCAACTGGTCACTCGACGCGCCATGGTTCAGCGGCGGCCCGGACAGCCCCGGGACCGGCCTGTTCGTGCTTGCCGTCGAGCCCAAGCTGCTCGACCCGGGTTTCGAGCAGCGCATGAAAGACCAGCTTGACCGGCTGCGGCGGCGCTTCGGCGTTCATGTGCCAGGCCGCGCCCGCGCCGAAGCGGCCGAAAAGGCGCAGGCGCGCGGCATCACCGCGCCCAAGGCAGTGATCCAGCGCATCTCCGAATTCGCCGAACGCTACTCGGCCTGATTTCTTCTCCTTTCTTTGCAGACGATTACTTGGCCGCCCCCGCCTGACGCGCGGTTGTGCGCGTTTTTTTTCGCGCGCGTCCTGAACCTTTTTGAGCGCCCGGGCGACCAACGTTTGTCCAGGGCGAGGTGAGCTTGCCCGATCCAGACCGGGGAACAGCAAAATCGAAACCGAAAGTCTGCTTCGCGTGAAAGGCATCGCCCTTCGCGTCCCGGAAACCCAACCTCAAATCAAAGGAAATCATCATGACCAACACCAAGACCACCATGCTGACCGCCGTCCTCCTGCTCGGTTCCTTCATGGGCGCCACGCAGGCTGCCAATTTGAAGGCCGCACCGGTCAAGCCGGCCAACCCGGGCGTCATTACCGCGCCGGGTGGCGGCGCCACCGAGGACCACTACTGCAAGAACGGCCATGCGAAATTCGCCAACTGCAGCGCCGATTTCGTCGCCGCATGCAAGAAGGTTGGTGGCACCATGTCGGATGTTCAGGGCTGGGGTGGGCGTACTTGCTTCACGCCCTCCTGATACCGTCTCAGGTCAGGCCGCTCGTCGGCCCCTGACACCTCATGGATGTCATCCGGGAAACCCCGCTTCGGCGGGGTTTCCTGCTTCTGTCGCTCGCAGGGCCAAGACATGATCGATGCGCTTGTCGCAGGAATACCGGGCCTTGCTTTTTCTTGGAATCGCGCAAAAAACAAGGATGACGCGACGACGCGTCACCCTTTGCCTTTGGCGCAAAACGGACTATGAAACGGCTCAGCCAAGCCATCTGGAACGCGCGCCGGAGCCCGCCATGACCGAAATCCTGCAGACCCCAAAGCTCGTCGTCGTCTTTGGCGGGTCAGGCTTTGTCGGCCGTCATGTCGTGCGGGCGCTGGCCAAGCGCGGTTATCGCATCAGGGTCGCCTGCCGGCGGCCCGACCTTGCCGGCCATTTGCAGCCGCTCGGCAATGTCGGCCAGATCCAGCCGGTGCAGGCCAATGTGCGCGTGCGCTGGTCGGTCGACCGCGCCGTGCAAGGTGCCGACCATGTCGTCAATCTCGTCGCCATCCTGCATGAGAGCGGCCGGCAGAAATTCTCCGCCGTGCACGAATTCGGTGCTCGCGCCGTCGCCGAGGCGGCGCGCTCCGTCGGCGCCGGGCTCACCCATATTTCGGCGCTCGGCGCCGATCCGGATTCCGAATCGGATTATGCACGTACCAAGGCGCTCGGTGAAAAGGCCGTGCTGGAGACGATCGCCGATGCCGTGATCTTGCGGCCGTCGATCAATTTCGGGCCGGAGGACAGCTTCTTCAACCGGTTCGCGAATATGGCGCGTTATTCGCCGGTGCTGCCGCTGATCGGCGGCGGCCAGACCAAGTTCCAGCCGGTCTATGTCGGTGACGTGGCGGAGGCTGTCGCGCGTTCGGTCGACGGCAAGATCGATGGCGGCCGGGTTTACGAGCTCGGCGGCCCCAACGTGCTAACCTTCAAGGAGTGCATGCAGGAACTGCTCACGGTGATCGAGCGCAAGCGCCTGCTGGTGCCGGTGCCGTGGTGGATGGCAAACATCCAGGCCTCGATCCTCGGCCTGTTGCCCAATCCGCTGCTGACCAAGGACCAGGTGATGCAGTTGCGCGAGCACAACATCGTTTCGGACGAAGCCGCCAAGGCCAACCGGACACTGGCGGGACTCGGCATCCAGCCGCAATCGATCGCGACGATCCTGCCGAGCTACCTCTGGCGCTTCCGCGCCGCCGGCCAGTTCCAGCAGCGTAAGCCCGCGGTATAAGAAGCGTCGGCCCTCAGCGAGGGCGAGGCGTGACCCGCATCGGCAGACCGCCTTGCGGCTGCGTGGTCAATTTCTGCACCGGCCAGGGTTTTGTTTCAGCGGTCGCGTCGAAGCGGAAGCGTGACAAGAGGATGGCGAGCGCGATGATCGCCTCCTGCATGGCGAAGCTGGCGCCGATGCAGACGCGCGGGCCGGCGCCGAAGGGCAGATATTGGAAGCGGTCGATCTTTTCACGGTTTCCCGGATGGAAGCGTTCGGGCAGGAAGGCGTCGGGCCGGTCCCACAGCTTCCTGTGGCGGTGAACGACCCATGGCATCACCAGCACGGCGGCGTGCTTGGGGATATAAAGATCCTTCCACATTTCCGGAACGATCGGCTCGCGATTGATCGATGGCGCCGGCGGGTAGAGCCGAAGCGCCTCGTCGAAAGCGGCGCGTGTCAGCGGCATGGCGTCGAGCCACTTCGCCGGATCGGGCTCGCGCGCCAGCACCCGGTCGATCTCCTGTTCGACCGGGTCGCGCTCCCAGGGCGATTCGGCCAGGCAATAGAGCGTCCAGCCGAGCGCGCGCGCCGTGGTCTCGTGGCCGGCGCCGATGAAGGTGATGATGTTGTCCTCGACTTCCGGGCGCGTCAGTCCGTCGGGGCCTTCGGCCTTGAGCAGCAGCGTCAGGAAATCCTGCGGCACGGCATCGGGGTCGCGCCTGAACTTCTCTTCGCGCATCTTGACCGTGTCGGTCACGATCTTGCGGAAATAGGCCATGGTCTTGCGGCCGCGGATACGGGTCAGCCGCGGCAGCCAGTCGGGTGCCCGCAGCAGGTCGAGCGGATCCACGCGGCCCATGGTTTCGAACAGGCGGTCGATCTCGTTGGCGAAACTGCCGGGCTCGCCCGCGATCTCGCCGGAAAACAGCGTCTCGGCCAGGATGTCATAGGTGAGCAGCGTCATGTCATGGGCGATATCGGACGTGCCGCCGGCCTCGTAACGGGTGACAAACTCCAGCGTCCGTTTCAGCATCGGCTGGGCGAAGCCGAAAATGTGGCGTGGCGTGAACACCGGCGCCATTGCCTTGCGCGACCGCTTCCACACCTCGCCCTCGGCCGTCAGCAGGCCGTCGCGCAGGATCGGCCTCAGTATCTTCTGGCGCACCGTCGCCATCTTGTAGTTCTTGGCGTTGTCGACCAGCACATGGCGGATCAGGCCCGGATCATTGGCGATGACCAGCGGCCCACCAGCGCCCTTGGCAGAAATCCAGGGTTCGTTGTAGGTCGGCTCGCCCCAGAGTTCGAGCGGGTTGCGATAGACGATGCGGATCATTTCCAGCGTCGAAGGCGGCGACGTGCGCGGCTTCGGGGCGGGAGGAACGAATGGGGCGGGCTGCGTGTCCATGAAGTGCTCCGCTGTTCCTATCAATGTAGTGGCTGGCACCTCCGGCGTCCATGTGACCGAACGGCAAACCGGACCGATGACGGCGGGAACGCCAGGGCGGACAGTCTGTTCATCCGATCGTGACCATTCCGTCACGGGTCCAACCTTGCCCGTTGGAACGCTCTGCCGTAGTGGCAGTCACCGACGGATACCCCCCGACAAAGGAGCCTGCCTTGAAGCACCAGTTGAACATCATCATCGGGAGCACGCGGCCCGGCCGCGCTGGCCCGGTTTTCGCCGAATGGCTGGAGACGTTCGTGCGCGAATACGGAAAATTCGAGCCAGTGCTGACCGACATAGCCGCGTTCAACCTGCCGGTCCTGGATGAACCACATCATCCAAGGCTCGGCAATTATCAGAACGACCACACCAAGGCCTGGTCGAAGGCGATGGATGCCGCTGACGCCTTCGTGTTCGTGGCGCCGGAATACAATTACTTCGCCGCACCCGCGATCATCAACGCGATCGACTATCTCGCCCGCGAATGGAAATACAAGCCCGCTGCGATCTTCAGCTATGGCGGTGTCTCCGGCGGCCTGCGCGCGGCGCAGGCGCTGAAGCCGCTGCTGACCTCGGTCGGGATCATGCCTATCCCGGAAGGTGTCGCGCTGCCGCTGTACCAGAAACTGCTCGACGAGAACGGCGCCTTCGATGCCAGCGAGCAAGTGCGGGGCGGGACCAGGACCATGCTGGACGAACTGTTGCGCTGGAGCGAGGCGTTGAAACCGATGCGCGCCGCCTGAGAGAGCCGCCTCAGCGCGGCTTGCTTGCGCCATAAAGAGGTGGAATGGTCGGCAAACGACTGAGCCGGGGGCGGTTCGACTTGCGTTTGCTGTTTGCCATGCTGCTGATGCTTGCGACCACCGCTATCGCGGCGGCCGAGCGGCGCGTGGCATTGGTGATGGCCAATGATGACTACCGGCTGGTCCGGCCGCTTGCCAACCCCGCCCATGGCGGCGAAGCGATGGAAGCGGCGCTGAAGAAACTTGGTTCCGCTGGAGCTCGACCGTACGGGCCGGCTGGCGCCCAGGGACAAATCCCCGGTCAAATATTTGCGCGGCCTTCTGGCTAAATTCAACGCCCGAAAAAAATAGCCGGCTGCCGGCTCGGCATTTGCGCCGGAAATACCTGCAAACCTTGGAAAAACCGCCTTTAGCGCCTATATCTACCCCATATCAGAAGCGCGATTCGGGGCCGATTTTTCGCGCTGTAAAAGCGGCATCTAGACAACAGGTTTTCATGAGCGACCAGACCGAGAACACAAACGGCGCTGAAGCCGAATACGGCGCCGATTCCATCAAGGTTTTGAAGGGGTTGGACGCCGTCCGCAAGCGGCCGGGCATGTATATCGGCGATACCGATGACGGCTCGGGCCTGCATCACATGGTCTATGAGGTGGTCGACAACGCCATCGACGAGGCGCTGGCCGGCCATGCCGACCTGGTTTCGGTGACGCTCAATCCCGACGGTTCGGTGACGGTTATCGACAATGGCCGTGGCATTCCAACCGACATTCACCCCAGCGAAGGCATTTCGGCGGCCGAAGTGATCATGACGCAGCTGCATGCCGGCGGAAAGTTCGACCAGAACTCCTACAAGGTGTCTGGCGGTCTGCATGGCGTCGGCGTCTCGGTGGTCAACGCGCTGTCGGCCTGGCTGAAGCTCAAGATCCGCCGCAACGGCCAGGTCTTCGAGATGAGCTTTACCCACGGCAATGCCGATGCGCCGCTGAAGGCGATCGGCAGCTACGAGCAGGACAAGCGCCCAGGCACCAATGAGGGCCGCAGCGGCACCGAGGTCACCTTCTTTCCGTCGTCCGAGACCTTTACCATGGTCGAATTCGATTTCGGCACGCTGGAGCACCGGCTGCGCGAACTCGCCTTCCTGAACTCCGGCGTGCGCATCGTTCTGACAGACGCCCGTCATGCCGACGTCGTGAAGCATGAACTGCACTATGATGGCGGCCTGGAAGAGTTCGTCAAATATCTCGACCGGGTCAAGAAACCGCTGATCGGAAAGCCCATCTCCATCAGGGCCGAGCGTGACGGCATCACCGTGGAAGTGGCGATGTGGTGGAACGACAGTTACCACGAGAATGTGCTGGCCTTCACCAACAACATCCCGCAGCGCGATGGCGGCACCCATCTGGCCGGTTTTCGCGGCGCACTGACCCGCCAGATCACCGGCTATGGCGAATCTTCGGGGCTGACCAAGAAGGAAAAGGTCTCGCTGATCGGCGACGATTGCCGCGAGGGCCTGACGGCGGTGCTGTCGGTTAAGGTTCCCGATCCGAAATTCTCGTCGCAGACCAAGGACAAGCTGGTCTCGTCGGAGGTTCGTCCCGTGGTCGAGGGACTGGTCAACGAAGCGCTCGGCACGTGGCTCGAAGAGCATCCGACCGAGGGCAAGGTGGTCGTCGACAAGGTGATCCAGGCCGCGGCGGCGCGTGAAGCGGCGCGCAAGGCTCGTGACATCACCCGCAAGACCTCGCTCGGCGTCACCTCGCTGCCCGGCAAGCTGGCCGATTGCCAGGAACGCGACCCGGCGAAGTCCGAAATCTTCATCGTCGAGGGTGACTCGGCCGGCGGCTCCGCCAAGGGCGGCCGTTCGCGCCAAAACCAGGCAATCCTTCCCCTGCGCGGCAAGATCCTCAATGTCGAGCGGGCCCGCTTCGACCGCATGCTCTCGTCCGACATGATCGGCACGCTGATCACCGCGCTCGGCACCTCGATCGGTAAGGACGAATTCAACGCCGACAAGCTGCGCTACCACAAGATCATCCTGATGACCGACGCGGACGTCGACGGCGCCCATATCAGGACCTTGCTGCTCACTTTCTTCTTCCGGCAGATGCCGGAGCTGATCGAGCGCGGCCACCTCTACATCGCCCAGCCGCCGCTCTACAAGGTGACGCGCGGCAAGAGCTCGCAATACATCAAGAATGAGAGCGCCTTCGAAGAATTCCTGATCGATTCGGGGTTGGAGGAAGCGTCCCTTACGCTCGGCTCAGGGGAAGTGCGGACCGGACAGGATCTGCACGGCGCCGTCGCCGATGCGCTTGCCGTGCGCCAGCTCATCAACGGCTTGCACACGCGCTATAACCGCGACGTCGTCGAGCAGGCTGCGATCGCCGGCGGGCTCAATCCCGAAATCTTCGCCGATCTTGGCCGCGCCAACGCGATGGCGGAGCGGATCGCGCAACGCCTTGACATCATTGCCGAGGACACCGAGCGCGGTTGGACCGGCCGCATGTCGACCTCGAACGAGGGCATCGGCGGCTATGTCTTCGAACGCACCGTGCGCAGCGTCAAGGAATACGCCCATCTCGACATGGCGTTGATCAATTCCGCCGACGCACGCCAGCTCGATCGCTACGCGCAGCGCCTCAGCGAAGTCTACGGGGCGCCGCCGGTGCTGCGCCGCAAGGAGGTGTCCGAAACAGTCTCGGGACCGCTGGCGCTGCTCAACGCGGTCTTTGCGACCGGCCGCAAGGGGCTGACCATGCAGCGCTACAAGGGTCTCGGCGAGATGAATGCCGAGCAGCTCTGGGAAACCACGCTCGATCCGAATGTGCGTTCGCTGCTGCAGGTCAAGGTCAACGATGCGACCGATGCCGACAGCCTGTTCTCGCGGCTGATGGGTGACGAGGTGGAGCCGCGGCGCGAATTCATCCAGGACAACGCACTGTCGGTCGCCAACCTGGATATTTGAGGTTTCGCCCAGCCTTTCGACAGATTGGCATGGCCCGTGCGCGCGCCAATAATGAGGATGCGCCGGAACAGAAGGCCTTCGAAGACATTGTGACAGAGTCCATCACAATTTCTTGCAGGAGGCTTTTCATGGGACGCGGCATTCTACTCTGGTTGCTCGGCATTCCGATTCCGATCATCATTCTCATCATGCTGTTCGTACGGTAGGGGGCGTCGATGCAGTCCACCCTATCGGCTGTCGACGTATCCGCTTCCACGGAATCGTCCTCCACCGCCGTCAGCTGGGGACCGATCATCGCCGGCGCTTTCGCGGCCTCGACGTTGACGTTCATCCTCACGTTGCTCGGCTCAGGCCTTGGGCTCAGCATGGTTTCACCATGGTCGGGCTCTGGCGCGTCGATCACCACCTTCGCGGTTTCCACCGCCGTCTGGCTGGTGATCGTGCAGTGGCTGTCCGCCGGTGTAGGCGGCTACCTTGCGGGCCGGTTGCGGACCAAATGGGTCGGCATCCACACCGACGAAGTGTATTTCCGTGACACCGCGCACGGCTTTCTCGCCTGGGCGCTGGCCACCTTGCTGGTCGCCGGCGTGCTTGGCTCGGCACTTTCCGCCGCGATTGGTTCAGGTGTACAGGCCGCGTCCACCGTGGCCTCGGGAGCCGCCATGGGTGCGTCGGCCGGGGCCTCGGCGAATGCCAGCGGTGCATCGACCGACAATGCGACCTCCTATCTGGTGGATTCCCTGTTCCGCCCGGCCGATCCGGCCAAGCTGGCCACCGCCAATCCTGCCGACGAAGCCGCCGCGGCCGGGCAGGCCTCGCGGATCCTGATCGCCGGCGCCGTCGCCGGCGAGGTTTCGGCGGAAGACAAGACCTATCTTGCGCAATTGGTCGCCGCGCGCACCGGCCTTTCCGAGGCTGATGCCAAGACGCGTGTCGATACGGTGCTGGCGAAGGCGCAGGACGCAAAGGTCAAGGCGAAGCAGGCGGCCGACACGGCAAGGAAAGCAAGCGCCACTTTCGCGCTTCTCGGCGCCTTGTCGCTGGTCATCGGCGCCTTCATCGCCAGTGCGGCCGCAGCGCTCGGCGGCAGGCAGCGCGATGAAGAGGAAGCGGTGTTCCTGACCAACGGCTGAAGGCAGCATCACGCCAAAATTACAGAGCCCGGCATCGACCGGGCTCTTTCTATTCGACGGTCAAGACCGGCCGGTCAGTGATCCATGGCCTTGACGATTTCCTCGGTCATCTTCTTGGCGTCGCCGAGCAGCATCATGGTGCCGTCCTTGTAGAACAGCGTGTTGTCGATGCCAGCATAGCCGGAGCCGAGCGAGCGCTTGACGAACAGGCAGGTGCGGGCCTTGTCGACGTCGAGGATCGGCATGCCGTAGATCGGCGACGACTTGTCGTCGCGCGCGGACGGGTTGGTGACGTCGTTGGCGCCGATGACATAGGCGACGTCGGCCTGCGCGAATTCCGAGTTGATGTCCTCGAGCTCGAACACTTCGTCGTACGGCACGTTGGCTTCGGCGAGCAGCACATTCATGTGACCGGGCATGCGGCCGGCGACGGGGTGGATGGCGTATTTGACGTCGACGCCATTGGCCTTGAGCTTGTCGGCCATTTCACGCAGGGCATGCTGCGCCTGGGCGACCGCCATGCCGTAACCCGGCACGATGATGACCTTCTGCGCGTTCATCATCAGGTAGGCGGCATCGTCGGCCGAACCCTGCTTGACGGTGCGCTCGATGCCGTCATCGGCCGCAGCGGCGGTCTCGCCGCCGAAGCCGCCGAGGATGACCGAGATGAAGCTTCGGTTCATGCCCTTGCACATGATGTAGGACAGGATCGCGCCCGACGAGCCGACCAGCGCGCCGGTGATGATCAGCGCCAGATTGCCGAGCGTGAAGCCAAGGGCGGCGGCCGCCCAGCCGGAATAGGAATTCAGCATCGACACGACCACCGGCATGTCGGCGCCACCGATCGGGATGATCAGGAGCACGCCGAGCACCAGCGAGGCGGCAACGATCAGCCAGAACACCAGTTTCGATTCCGTGGTGACCAGCAGCACGATCAGCACGATCAGGGCCACGCCAAGGGCAGCGTTGATGACGTGACGGCCGCCGATCATGATCGGCTTGCCCGACATGCGGCCGTCGAGCTTCAGGAAGGCAATGACTGAGCCGGTGAAGGTGATGGCACCGATGGCGACGCCAAGGCTCATCTCGACCAGCGCCTGGGCATGGATGTCGCCATCCGTGCCGATGCCGAAGCTTTCCGGCGCATAGATGGCCGCGGCCGCCACCATGACGGCGGCAAGGCCGACGAGCGAGTGGAAGGCGGCGACCAGTTGCGGCATCGAGGTCATGGCGATGCGGCGCGCGGTGACGGCGCCGACGCCACCGCCAATGGCGAGGCCAAGCACGATCAGGCCGAAGCGACCGGCGGACGGGGTTGCCAGCGCCAGCGTGGTGGCAATGGCGATGCCCATGCCGATCATGCCGTAGAGATTGCCCTGCCGGCTGGTGGTCGGATGCGAGAGGCCGCGCAACGCCATGATGAACAGGACGCCGGATACCAGATAGAGGAAGGAGGCGAGATTGACGGTCACGTCACTTGTCCTTCTTCTTGTACATGGCCAGCATGCGCTGGGTGACGAGAAAGCCGCCGAAGATGTTGACCGAGACCAGCATCAGCGCGACGAAACCGAAGCCGGCGGCGACGCCGGAGGCCGCGATGCCGACGGCGAGCAGCGCACCGACGACGATGACGGACGAGATGGCGTTGGTGACGGCCATCAGCGGCGTGTGCAGTGCCGGGGTCACCGACCAGACGACGTAATAGCCGACGAAGATCGCCAGGATGAAGATGGCGAAACGGAAGACGAAGGGATCGATGGCCCCGCCCGAGAGCGCATGCGCGGCATCACCGGCCGCCTCTGCACCGCCTGGGGCATTGGCCAGGTTCTGCACCGCGAGCCGAACGGCAGCGCTTGCCTGGTCGAGCTGATCCAGGGCTTTCTGCAAGGTCTGGTCCATCACGCGGTCCCTTTCGGCTTCGGCGAGGGTGACTTGGATGCGGCCTTCCCTGACGCCGCCTTCCTGGGCGCGGCCGTGGCATCGGCGACCATGGTCGTGGCCGGGATCGCGGCCGGCTCGACATAAGGCTGCTGGTCGGCCTTGGCGAAGGCCGGATGAACGACCTTGCCGCCGTCGGTCAGCATGGTTGCCTTGACCAGATCGTCGTCGCGATTGATGGCAAGCGTCTTGGTCGTCTTGTCGACGAGCGTCTCGACGAAGGCGAACAGGTTCCTGGCATAAAGGAGCGAGGCGGATGCCGCGATGCGACCCGGCACGTTGAGATGACCGACGATCTTTACATTGTTGACCGTGGTGACGATCTTGCCGGCCTCGGCGCCCTCGACATTGCCGCCACGCTCGACGGCGAGGTCGATGATCACCGAGCCCGGCTTCATCGAGGCGACCATCGCCGCCGACACCAGCTTCGGCGCAGGCCGGCCGGGGATCAGCGCCGTGGTGATGACGATGTCCTGCTTGGCGATGTGTTCGGCGGTCAGCGCCGCCTGCTTGGCCTGGTACTCCTTCGACATTTCCTTGGCGTAGCCGCCGGCCGTCTCGGCGGCCTTGAACTCCTCGTCCTCGACTGCGAGGAACTTCGCGCCGAGCGAGGCGACTTGTTCCTTGGCGGCGGGCCGAACGTCGGTGGCGGTGACGACGGCACCGAGACGGCGCGCGGTGGCGATCGCCTGCAGGCCGGCAACGCCGACGCCCATGATGAAGACCTTGGCCGCCGGCACCGTGCCAGCCGCCGTCATCATCATCGGCAGCGCCCGGTCGTATTCGGCGGCTCCGTCGATCACCGCCTGGTAGCCGGCAAGATTGGCCTGGCTGGACAGGACGTCCATCGATTGCGCGCGGGTGATGCGCGGCATGAACTCCATCGAGAAGGCGGTGACGCCGGCTTTGGCCAAGGCCGCGACAGCCGCATCGTTGCCGTAGGGATCCATGATGGCGATCACCGCGGCGCCGGATTTGTAAATCTTCAGCTCGGCATCCGTTGGCCGGCGAACCTTCAGCACGACATCGGCATTGGCGACATCCGAGGCCTTGCCGATGACAGCACCCGTCTTGGCAAACTCTTCGTCGGGGATACGCGAGCGGGTGCCGGCTCCGGCTTCGACGATCACGTCGAAACCCAGGGCCGTCAGCCGCTTCACCGTATCGGGCGAAGCCGCGACACGCGGCTCGTTCGCGTCGAGCTCACGAGGGATGAAAACCGTCTGTCCCACCGCATGATCCTTTCGGCCGGAACCTGTCTGCGCGAAGTGTCGACCGGGATATCCGGCGACGTCAACCGCAAGAGCGTTTTGGAAGGTCTATCGCAGAATGAAGGCGCCGACTGCCAGAATAAGCACGAACAGGATCAGCGCAGAGAAGAAGCCGCCCGCGAAGAAGCCGAAAGCCATCGCCAGGAGAAGCGCGCCGCAGAAGAGCGAGCCATATTTGGCCAGCGCCAGGAAGCCCGCGTAGGTGCGGTCATGCTCGGCATAGTCCATCTTCGCGCCCAGTTCTACAGGACCGCTCGGCGTGTGCTCAGCCATAGGAATACCCCTTCGAAGACATCTTTCAGGCACATACCGAAAAGCTGGGCGCAGGGCAATGGCGCTATTGCCGCATCGCAGCCGACAACTCCCTCAAGGGAAAATTGAAACTGGCGGCCGATGCCCGCGGGGATGGCTTTTGCGCGAGCCCTGCCCAGCGTCTCAGCCAGCAAGGTGAGGAAAAAGCCCGAGCAGCCCAACGACAATCAGATAGAGCGCGACGATGTAGTTCAGGAGCCGCGGCATGATCAGGATCAGCACGCCGGCGATCAGCGAGATAAGCGGTGTGAGCGCGAGCGAGTGGATGGTCATGACCGTATTCCTTCCCACGAACAATGCGACAGGAGCCCGGGGCGAAATGCCCGTTGGGCAGGATCGCGGCGATCCTCGATGGCGATGCCGCTACCTATAACGGCGAAGCCGCGGGAAGGTTCAGATGCAAGGACGACGCCCGTTCAGGCAGCATCGCGGTAGTATTTCGCCGTCGGCACTATGGACAGCGGCGTCAGCCGGTTGATGGCCGGATTGGCGAACATCATCCGCTGTTCCACGGCTGTCGACTTAAAGAACGGAAACCGTTCGAGTGTCTGGCGCAAGTTTTCGCCGCACGGGATTTCGAACAGAGCGATCGGCGCGAGGACTCCCGGGAACACCTTGCCCTCTGTCCTCTGAACGGCATGAAAGATACGAGCATAGTAAGCGGAGTGCTCGATCTTGACCGGCGTTAGCACTGCGGTAAGCCCAAAGTAAGAAGCGGCCACCATGCCAAGCCTGAGCGTCAGAAAAGGCAGAACTCCGGGCGCGGGCGCACTGTCGGCATCGGTTGCGAAACGAGTCCCGTCGATGAACGTCTCTCCGCGGGCAAGCCGCTCGGCCAATATTTCGGGATAGGCATCAACGGACGGCGAATGAGGGTGCTCTCTGGAAATGTAGTGAAGCCGTAACGTGCTGACCAGCTGTCCATCGAAATAGACGCCGAACCGATAGGAATTCGGCAGATTGTCCCAGCGATCCTCGAACATCCCGCTGGCGATCGGGCCGCACATGCCCGATTGCAGGTAGGATTGATAGCGAAGGCGGTAGATCGCCTCCAGATCCTCGCCTCCAGTGATGAGACGGTAGTCGACATGCTCAAGCAATTGCATGATCGACTGGTTCAGCGCCGACCCAGCATTGGAGCTGGCGCCAGCCCGCGCATCGTTTCTCGCAGCATCCATTCTCAAGTCCTCGTATCCGCCGTGAACAGGCTATTCGGGTTGAAATGAGACACAAGCCGAAAATTGGATCCCACTGGTTTACCACTTGTTAACCTTAACAGCTGGAGATCCTTGGCTGCCGGAGTGGTTGCTAAAGGGCGGCTTGGACGTTCTAGTCCAAGCCTTCATTCTTATGAAGGGCGGGCTGCAGACTCGGGCGCGAAAAGCACTGGAGCGTTCCGCTTCGAAAGATGCGTCGATCCGATCAAAGCTTTCGCTTCTTTAAATTCGGCCAAAGCTACTGCACGCATTGCTTGGGTTTTTTCGCGATCAACCGAATATTGTGGTTCGTACTTGCCGCACGATCCAAGCAACGCGTATTATCAACTCGGCGAGGACGAAAGCTAGCCGACTGTGCGCTTGGCGGCGAGACGCAGATCCGCAGCAAACGGCCAGGTGACGTTCGACATCGTCTCGATGCCCGACGCGCTGAGCGCCGCTCCGAACAGAAAGCCCTGGACAAGATCCGGCTTCACCGAATGCATGAGGACCTTAAGCTGCTCGAATGTTTCCACGCCTTCGATGGTGACGGTGAGCCCCAGGACACGGGTCAGGTCGACGACGCCCTTCAACAGCTCGAGCGAGCGCGGATTGTGGGTGACGTCCATCACGAACGACCGGTCGATCTTGATCTTGTCGAGCGGAAGCTTGTGGAGATAGCTCAGGCTTGAATAGCCGGTGCCGAAATCGTCGAGGGCGATGCGGACGCCAAGCTGCTTCAGTTCCTCGATATACTGGCGGGTCAGGGATTTGTCGTCGAGCAGCGCGGTTTCCGTGACTTCGATCTCCAGGCGGCTAGCATCGAGGCCGGAGTTAGCCAACGCATCGCGCACCTTTTGGATGACGTCGCGGCTGCGGAAATCCCTCGCCGAGAGATTGACCGAGACGCTGGTCTGGTCAGGCCATTTGGCGCATTCGGTGCAAGCTGCATGCAGCACAAAGGTGCTGATCTCGGAAATGATGCCCATCTCCTCGGCCAGCGGAATGAAGATGCCGGGCGAAATCGGTCCGAGATCGGGATGGTCCCAACGGCAGAGCGCCTCGCAGCTGGCGATGCGCATGGTGTTCATCGCCACGATGGGCTGGTAGACGACCCGCAGTTCCCTGCCTTCCACGGCACTGCGCAGATCCGCCTTCATCAGCTGGCGATTGCGGAATGCGGCATCCATTGCCGCCTCGAACAGCCGCCACCCGTTCTTGCCGAGTTCCTTGGCCTTGTAGAGCGCCAGGTCCGCCTTGACGATCATGGCGTCGACATCGGTTCCACCGACCTTGGACAGTACCGCGCCGGCGCTGGCCTGGATCCGCAGCCCGTGGCCCGCCACGTCGACCTCGCCCTGCAGCTCGGCGAAAATCTGGTCGAGCAGGCTCTCCAGATGGCTCTCGTCATCGATGCGGTCGAAGAACAGCATGAACTCGTCGCCACCGAAGCGGCTGACGGTAAGGCCTTGCCCGGCGATGGCCGCCAGCCGGTCGGCCACGGCGTAGATCAGCCCGTCGCCGACGGGATGGCCGAGCGTGTCGTTGACGCTCTTGAAATCGTCGAGGTCGATCACGGCGAGGCCGCACAGGCGATCCCGGTCGCCGGAGGCCATCAGCTCGCCGACCAGTTCGTGGAAATAGGCGCGGTTGGGAAGGCCGGTGAGATTGTCGTAGCGCGCCATGAAGCGGATCTTTTCCTCCGCTTCGACGCGCGCCGTGACATCCTCGAAGGTGATCACGCCGAGTTCCTGGCTGCCTTCGCGCGCGGAGAATTCGTAATGCTGGCCGTTGGCGAGCGAAACAAGCACCTTGCGGTCCCTGCCCTCGCGCAGCGCGCGCGTCAGCTGCGCCTCGACGTAGCGGCAGTCCTTCGGCGCCAGCATGCCGCCGGCGACGCCGCGCATCAGAAGCCCGTGGATGGATCGCCCGAGCAGCGCGTCGGCCGATTTCAGCGACATCAGGTGGGCGGCCTCGGCATTGGCGACCGCGACGCGTCCGTCAGGGCCGAGCATGACCAGGCCATGCGACATGGTGTTGAGCGCGCGGTCGAACTTGCGCGTTATGCTTTTCGCCTGCTTGTGGCCGATGACCGCCGAAAACAGCACATTGCGAACATGGTCGGCGCTGTTGATGGTAATGAACGTCATCGGGAAGATCATCAGACCGAGGACGACGGACGGGGCATCCAGACGCAGCAGGAGCGCAAGCGCCGCCGGACCGATGAAGGTTACAGAAAAAATCCGCACCATGCGCGGAGAACCGTAATTGCGGGCGACAACCGTGACCAGGGTCGCCAGGGTCAGCGACATTGCCGCCAGTTCGGCGAATGGGTCGGGATACACATAGATCGACACGAAGCACAGCGCACCCAATCCGAGGCCCTGCAAGCAGCCCTTGAGGATGTAACTGCGCTCCAATCGGTGTGCGTGTTCGACGTCGGCAATCACGCCGCCCGTCTTCAGGAAGCTGCGAATACCGAAATAACGCAGAAGGCTGATCGGCAGTAGAATAAAAGAAAAGGCCAGAAACAACGGATTTTGCGTGCGCAGATAAATCATGAATCCGAGGATCCAGTAGCACGCGCCACCGATCACCAACATGTGCGCGTTGTCGAACAACGACCGCACAAATTGGATATAGACATCCGCGGGGATGCTTTCGGTCTTTGTTTTGCCCATATGATCGGCCCAACGCTAAGCCTTGTCATGCCACAACCGCCTTAAGAAAGGCTTAGACAGAGGGCTTAAGCTACAGCTTCGGCCGACCCGCCTCGGCAAGAGGAACCTTGCAGCAGGCTTCAGGCATGGGTGGAGAAATCACTCAGCGGCACTGAGAACCGGTACCGGCATGATTTGGGTCAGTCGCTGGAGCAGTCTGGAGCGCTCGCCCGCCGCCTTTTCGGCGCTTGCCTGCCGGACATGGCCATAGCCGCGGATCAGCGCCGGGACCGAGACCAGGGCTACCGCGGCCTCGATCTTGCCCGGCGCCAGCGAGCTGGCCACGAGCTGTAGATCGGCCTCGTACTGCGCCAGCAATTGCCGCTCCATGCGCCGCTCGGCGGTGTAGCCGAACAGGTCGAAGGCCGTGCCGCGCAGGCCCTTCATCGCGGCCAGCAGGCGAAAGCCTTTCATCATCCAAGGGCCGAAGCTCGATTTCCTAGGTTTGCCGTCATTGCCGCGACGTCCCATGATCGGCGGGGCGAGATGGAATTCAAGTTTCTCGTAGCTCTGGAACTGCTTGCCAAGCGCGGCGGCGAAGGAGCCGTCGGTATAAAGCCGCGCAACCTCGTATTCGTCCTTGATCGCCATCAGCTTGAACAGGCTTTTGGCGGCGGCTTCGGTCACGGCGGTCGAACCCGGCACGGCCTTCGTTTCTGACCCTCGCAGCGTCGATATCCTGTCGGCGTAGCGCTTAGCGTAAGCAGCGTTCTGATAGGCCGTGAGGAAGGCGGCACGGCGGGCGATGATATCGTCGAGTGTCTCGGCGGCCGGAGCAGCCTTCCCGGCGATCGTCGGGCCGGGCTGGGCGATGAGGCCGCGCACGAAATCCGGCTGATGCGCGGCGCGGCGGCCCCAGCGGAAAGCAGCGATGTTCATCGCCACCGCTTCACCATTCAATTCGATGGCCTTTTCGACGGCTTCGGCCGAGAGCGGCAGACCGCCGTACTGGAAGGCAAAGCCGAGCATGAACATGTTGGCGCCCAGCGAATTGCCGAACAGGGCTGTGGCGGTGCGGGTGGCGTCGAAGAAATGCGCCTTGTCGTCACCGGCCGCTGAGCGGATCGCCTTCTTCAGGCGCTCGATCGGCAGCGAGAAATCGGCCGATCGAGCAAATTCGCCCGGCATGATCTCGGCGGTGTTGGCGAGGAAGATCGTATGCCCCTCGCGCACCGCCGTCAGCACTTTCTTGGCGCCCGACACGACGAGATCGCAGCCGAGCACGAGGTCGGCCTTTCCCGCCGAAACGCGAATGGCATTGATGTCCTCCGGCGTGCGGGCGATGCGGACATGGGTGAACACCGAGCCACCCTTCTGGGCGAGGCCGGCCATGTCGATCATGCCGCAGCCCTTGTCCTCCAGATGCGCCGCCATGCCGAGCACGGCGCCGACGGTGACGACGCCGGTGCCGCCGACGCCATCGATGATCGCCGCCCAGCCCTCGACGCCGAGCGGGAATTCGGCTGGCATGGGCACGCCTTCAAGCGGGTCGGTCCCGCCGGCCAGGCCCTCGGCCTTGCGGATCTTGGCACCGTGCACGGTGACGAAGGACGGGCAGAAGCCGTTGACGCAGGAGAAATCCTTGTTGCAGCTCGACTGGTCGATCTTGCGCTTGCGGCCGAATTCGGTCTCGACCGGCTGGATCGAGACGCAGTTCGATTGCACGCCGCAATCGCCGCAGCCTTCGCAGACCAGTTCGTTGATAAATACCCGCTTGTCGGGATCGGGAAAGGTGCCGCGCTTGCGACGACGGCGCTTTTCGGCGGCGCAGGTCTGGTCGTAGAGCAGGATCGATACGCCCTTGACGTCGCGCAGCTCGCGCTGGACGAGGTCGAGGTCGTCGCGGTGGTGGATAGTGGCGCCGGCCGAGAATTCGGCCTTCCCCGCATATTTGTCGGGTTCGTCGGTGACGATGGCGATGCGGTCGACGCCCTCTGCCCGCACCTGCCTGGCAATCATGTCCACCGTCAGCCCGCCCTCATGCGGCTGGCCCCCAGTCATGGCGACGGCGTCGTTGTAGAGGATCTTGTAGGTGATGTTGGCCTCGCTCGAGAGGGCGAAGCGGATCGCCAGCGTGCCGGAATGGTTGTAGGTGCCGTCGCCGAGATTCTGGAAGATGTGGTCGCGCCTGGAGAACGGCGCCTGGCCGACCCATTGCGCCCCCTCGCCGCCCATGGCGGTAAAGCCAACGGTGTTGCGATCCATCCACAGCGCCATGAAGTGACAGCCGATGCCGGCGGCGGCGATCGAGCCGTCAGGCACCTTGGTCGAGGAATTGTGCGGACAGCCCGAACAGAAGAAGGGTGTGCGCAAGCCGATGTCGGTGGCATCGGCCAGCATCGCCTGGAACTGGCGTAGCTTGGCTACCCTGGCCGAAATCTCTTCGGATGGGCCGATGGTCTTGAGGATTCTTTCGCCGAGCGCAATGGCGATCTCGTTGGGGTCGAGCGCCCCCTTGGCCGGAAACAGCCAGTCGCCGCGCTCGTCCTTCTTGCCGACGATGGCCGGCTGCGAGGCCGTGCCATAAAGGCTTTCGCGCAGTTGCACCTCGATCAGCGAGCGTTTCTCCTCGACGACGACGATGGTGTCGAGACCGCGCGCGAAGTCGGCGATGTGCTGCAGGTCGAGCGGCCAGGGGCAGCCGACCTTGAACAGCCGCACGCCGATGCGGTTGGCGGCCGCCTCGTCGATGCCGATATCCTCCAGCGCCTGGCGGACATCGAGATAGCTCTTGCCCAGCGTGATGATGCCGAGTTTCGGATTGTGGCCGCCCGAATAGACGATCCTGTTCAGCCCATTGGCATGGATGAAGGCGGAGGCAGCGGCACGCTTGTGCTCATGCAGCCGTTCTTCCTGGCCGAGCATGTCGATCTCGTGGCGGATGTTGAGGCCGCCCGGCGGCATGTCGAAATCCGGGACGACGATGTTCAACCGTTGGAGCGAGGCATCGACCGAAGCCGTCGATTCGATGTTGTCCTTGACGCATTTGATCGCCGCCCAGGTGCCGGCGAAGCGCGACATGGCAAAGCCGTACAGGCCGTAGTCGATGATCTCCTGGACACCGGCCGGGTTGAGGATCGGCACCATGGTGTCGACGAAGAGGAATTCCGTGGCGTGCGCATTGGTCGAGGATTCGGCCATGTGGTCGTCACCCATGAGCGCAAGGACGCCGCCATGTCTGGACGAGCCGGCGAGATTGGCGTGGCGGAACACGTCGCCCGAACGATCGACGCCCGGCCCCTTGCCGTACCAGACCGAAAAAACGCCATCATGGGTGCCCTCGCCCAGCAGTTCCGTCTGCTGCGAGCCCCAGCAGGCGGTGGCGGCCAACTCTTCGTTGAGGCCGGGCTGGAAAACGATGTCGGCCCCGGCGAGCTGCTTTTTCGCCTTCCACAGCTGCATGTCGAGGCCACCGAGCGGCGACCCGCGATAGCCAGAGACGAAGCCTGCCGTGTTCAGGCCGACGCGGCGGTCGCGCTCGCGCTGCATCAGGAGCATGCGAATGACCGCCTGCGCGCCGGACAGGAAGATGCGCTCCTTTCCAAGATCGAACTTGTCGTCGAGCGCGACATCATGCAGCGTCATCAGGCATTTCCTCTGCGAAGGCCGCGCGGGGCAGCAGCCAACGTCGGGATCGGATGACGCATCCTTTCTCCCCTTGCAAGGCAGGTCAAACAAAATCGAAAGGACCGGCCAACGCGCGACAAGCAGTTCGGCGGGCGCTGGATCACGTATGAAACGGTGCGCCGACAGCGCGATGGCATACGAAAATTCCAGCCGAAATCGATGCCGTCGGAAGGTGTCAGCCGGCTTTCGAGCAGTCCGGCTTCGGCTCGCCCGGCAGCTTGCCGTCGGGATGACCGACGAGGTCGGGATTGGCCGTGTAGAGCTGGTCGATGACCAGCGGCCGATCGGGCAGGATGGACTGGTCTTCCGTCGACATCAGCGTGGTGTCGATCTCCTGCAGGACCGCGCCATCGGCGCCCTTGATGCTGATGGCGATGGCATAGGGCTTGTTCCTGACAACGCAGGTCAGCGCCGGGCTTTCCAGGCTCACCTTGTCGAGCTTCGGCCAGATCTTCTGCTCGACCACGAAGGGATCGCCACCGGCGGGGTTCTGGAAACTGGCAACCGCCACCTGACCCTCGCCCATCGGCCGCAAGGGTCTCAGCGTCACGACATAGGTCGCCCTGGCGAGGCGGTAGTTGAAGACGAATATCTTGCCGGAAACTTCAAACAGCTTGCCTTCACCGCCGGTATCCCGGCAAGCGCCAAGCGTCATCGCCGCGATCAGCGCCGCGCCAGCAACCGTCGAGCGGGAAAGAATTCTAGGCATTCCTGACCTCATTGGCCGCCATGCGGCGGCGATAGTGACGGCTTGCCTTCTGCCTGTTGCCGCACACCGCCATGTCGCACCAAAGGCGGCTGGAATTGCGGCTTCTGTCGACGAACAGCCAGGTGCAATTGGGACAGATCCTGAGCCTCGCGACGGTGTCGTCACGCAGCAGGGAAAGCGCCGAAACCGCCAGTGCCGCCTCGAAGGCGATCGGCGTCGCCGGATCGCCGAACGGCCGTCCCTGCGCCCCGATCTCGGTCCCGCCGGCGGCCAGGCCGTCGGCGCAGGACCGCAGGAATTCGGGCAGATCGGCGGTGGCGACCGCGCCTTTCGACACAGCGCCTCGAAACAGCCTATCGGTCGTCTCGCGGATCGACAGCACGACAGGCGCGATTGCCGCCGGCGAGGACACCGCCAGCCGCCTGTCGCCAAGCTCGGCGGCGCGAAAGCCGCTAGCCGCGTCGGCGAAGCGGGCGATTTCGGCCGGATCGTCGAAGCGGTCGAATGTGCGCTCCGGATCGCCGCGCAGCACGACGGTGTTCGCCGTGTCGAGCGCGAGCAGGCCGCCGGTGAAGCGGTGAGGAGTCCAGGCAACTGTCATTTCCGGAAATCTAACCGATAAATCGCGTTTGACAAGTTAGATTTGACGATGCAAACCTCGGCGCAGGGTATCGCCGCCTTTGTCCGCTCCGCGCTTGTCCTATTCCCTTTTGGGCGGGATGCTTCTGGTGTTGTCGAGCATGCTTTACTTCTTCCAGCAGGTGCTGAACGGGCTGCATTCGGGCGCGCTCTATGCGTTGCTCGCCTTCGGCTACGTGCTGACCAACGGCATTCTGCACCGCACCAACCTTGCCTATGGGGCGCTGTTTGCCTTTTGCGGCCAGGCGATGATCCTGAGCGTCGCCTTCGGCTACCAAGTGCTGTGGCTGACGCTGCTGGCTTCGGTGCTGTTCGGCGTCCTCGCGGCGTTCCTCTATGCGGCGCTCATCAGCCATGTCCTGTCGCGCAGCGTCTTCGAGCCGTTGGCCGACCGCTCGCCCAACGCCATCGTGGTGACGACGCTCGGCATCCTGCTCGTCCTGTCGGAAGCAAGCCGCATCGCCGCCGACACACATGATCTGTGGCTGCCGCCGATGCTGGCCGAGCCCGTCGTTTTCGCCGAAGCCTCCGGATTCAAGGCGACGCTGACGCTGATCCAGGTGCTCGACTGCGCCGTGGTCGTGGCGGCGGTCGCCCTCGCCACCTGGGTATTTGCCCGCTCAAGCTTCGGCCGGTGCTGGCGCGCCGTCTCCGACGACCCCAGGGCCGCCGCGCTGTGCGGCGTCGACGTGCGTGGCGTGTTCCGGCGTGCCGTGCTGTTCGGCGGCTTCTGCGCCGCGCTGGCCGGGGTCATGGCCAGCCTCTACTATGGCAATGTCAGCTTCGGTTCCGGCCTTGTCTACGGCCTGAAGATCCTGTTCGTGACGGCGGTCGGCGGTTATCTCTCGCCGCCGAAGGCGGCGCTGGGCGCGGCCGCTTTCGGCATGGCCGAATCACTGTGGGCCGGCTATTTTCCGGTCGAATGGCGAGATGCCTGGATGTATCTGTTCCTGGTTGCCATGCTGATCCTGATCGGCGCCGGTCGCGACACCGGCAAGGTCGTCTGATCCCGCCAGACTTTGGTTGCATGACGTTTCGTCAGGGCGCGGTTTTCCACCGTGCCGGGAGCGCCGATGGCCTGCATCCGTCCTCCCCTTGTTGACCAACCGGACCACGCACTGCATACGGTTGGGCCAGGCGGCGCGACGAAAGGGGCGATCGCGCGTCACCGCATCAGGGAGGAATGCATGGCAGGGCTTCTCGCTCTATCCAGAACGATCGATCGTATGAACGAGTTCATCGGCAAATCGGTATCCTGGCTGATCCTGCTGGCGATCCTGGTGAGTGCGGCCAACGCGGTCATCCGCAAGGTGTTCGACACCTCGTCCAACGCCTGGCTGGAGCTGCAATGGTACCTGTTCGGCGCCGCCTTCATGCTGGCCGCCGCCTACACGCTGAAACAGAACGAGCATATTCGCATCGACATCGTCTACGGCCTGTTTTCACGCCGCGTGCAGCACTGGATCGACCTCTTCGGCCACGTCTTTTTCCTGATGCCGTTCGTGACGCTGATGGTGTTCTATTTCGTGCCCTACGTGTCGCTGTCGTTTCACAGCGGCGAGATGTCGACCAACGCCGGCGGCCTGATCGTGTGGCCGGCCAAGGCGATCCTGCTGGTCGGCTTTTTCCTGCTCGCGCTGCAGGGCATTTCCGAGATCATCAAGAAGATCGCCATCATGCGCGGCGTCATTGAGGATCCCAACCCATTCATTTCCGTGCACGAACAGGCTGAACTCGAAGCCAAGGCGCTCGCCGAAGAGGTGCGTTCGTGATGGAGTTCATCGCCCAGAACATGGCGCCGATCATGTTCGCCTCGCTGATCCTGTTCATGCTGATCGGCTATCCCGTCGCCTTTTCGCTTGCCGCCAACGGCTTGATGTTCTTCTTCATCGGCGTGCTTCTGACACCCTATTCGGGCGGCGCGATCAATCTCGCCTGGCCGCTGCTCTATGCGCTGCCGGACAATTTCTACGGCAGCCGGGTGATGTCGAACGACACGCTGCTGGCGATCCCGTTCTTCACCTTCATGGGCATCGTGCTCGAACGATCGGGCATGGCGGAAGACCTGCTCGACACGATCGGCCAGTTGTTCGGGCCCGTCCGCGGAGGCCTCGCCTACGCGGTGATCTTCGTCGGCGCATTGCTGGCGGCGACCACAGGCGTGGTGGCGGCGTCCGTTATCGCCATGGGGCTGATCTCGCTGCCGATCATGCTGCGCTATGGTTATGACCGCCGGGTGGCATCCGGCGTCATCGCTGCCTCGGGCACGCTCGCCCAGATCATTCCGCCGTCGCTGGTGCTGATCGTTCTCGCCGACCAGCTCGGCCGCTCTGTCGGCGACATGTATGCCGGCGCCCTGATCCCCGGCCTGGTGCTGACCGGCCTATACACGCTCTACATCGTGATCATATCGATCGTCCGGCCAAAGTCGATGCCTGCCCTGCCGCTTGAGGCGCGGACGCTCGGCCATGGCGTGGTGTCGTTGCTGATCGCGTTGATAGCGGCCATTGCGGTCGCCTATGCCGCCTACCGTTACCTGGTGCCCGCTCATGGCGACAACGCCGATATTCTCGGCGCGACGGTCGGCGTCGTCTTCATCTACATCGTCGCGATCCTCGACCGCAGCCTGAACATCAACATGATGTCGCGGCTGGCGCAGCAGGTCGTTATCGTGCTGATCCCGCCGCTGGCGCTGATCTTCCTGGTGCTCGGCACCATCTTCCTCGGCATCGCCACCCCAACCGAGGGCGGCGCTATGGGCGCGGTCGGTGCGCTGGCGATGGCGGCAATGAAGGGCCGGCTGTCGATGGACGTGATCAAGCAGGCGCTGGCCTCGACGACGCGGCTGTCGTCCTTCGTGCTGTTCATCCTGATAGGCGCGCGGGTGTTCTCGCTGACCTTCTACGGCGTCAACGGCCAGATCTGGGTCGAGCATCTCTTGACCTCGCTGCCTGGCGGCGAAGTCGGCTTCCTGATCGGCGTCAACATGCTCGTCTTCTTCCTCGCCTTCTTCCTCGATTTCTTCGAACTGGCCTTCATCATCGTGCCGCTGCTGGCGCCGGCGGCCGACAAGCTCGGCATCGACCTGATCTGGTTCGGCGTGCTCCTGGGCGTCAACATGCAGACCAGCTTCATGCATCCACCATTCGGCTTCGCGCTATTCTACCTGCGCTCGGTCGCTGCCCGCGTGCCCTATCTCGATCGCCTGACCGGCAAGCAGATCGCGCCGGTGACAACGGGCCAGATCTATTGGGGCGCGGTGCCATTCGTCTGCATCCAGGTGATCATGATCGGCCTGACCATCGCCTTCCCGCAAATGGTGATGCGCTACAAGGGCACGGCCGTCGATTCCGGCACGATCGACTACACGGTGCCCGGGGTGCCCAGCCTGTCGCCGCTCGGCGCGCCGGACGGTGGCGGCGCGCCTGCCACTGGCGGCGCCGCACCGACGGCGCCCGGCACGCCCGATCTGTCGCAGCCCCCGAATTTCGGCGATGCGCCGCCGGCCAAGCCGGCTGCACCCGCGCCGGACCTGTCGCAACCGCCGAGCTTCAATTGATGGAAACGATGCCATGAAAGCCGTGCGGTTGGAGGCAGTGGGCAGCATCTCGTTGCGCGAGATCGCCAAACCGGTCCCGGGCCCGGACGACCTCCTGGTGCGGATCGAAGCCTGCGGTGTCTGCGGCACCGACCGGCATCTTTTCCACGGCGAGTTCCCCTGCAGGCCGCCAGTGACACCCGGGCACGAATTCTCCGGCATCGTCGAGGCAATCGGCACCGCCGTCTCCGGCTTTGCCGTCGGCGACCGCGTCACCGGCGACCCCAACATCGCCTGCGGGCGCTGCGGCCATTGCCATGCCGGCCGCGTCAATTTGTGCGGCAATCTCACCGCCATCGGCATCCACCGCGACGGCGGCTTTGCCGACTATGTGGTGATGCCGCAGAAACAGGCCTTTGTCCTTCCCGCGAATCTGAAGCCGACACATGGTGCTTTCTGCGAACCGCTCGGCTGCTGCCTGCACGGCGTCGACCTTGCCGAGATCAAGCCAGGCAGCTCGGTGGTCGTGCTCGGCGGCGGCGTCATCGGCCTGCTCACCGTGCAACTGGCGCGGCTGGCCGGGGCCACCACCATCATCCTGTCGACACGGCAAGCCTCGCGGCGCGCGCTTGCCAGCGAACTCGGTGCGACGGCGACGGTTGATCCCGCCGCCACCGATGTGATCGAGGCCATCGCCGGTCCGGCCGGACTGATGCCTGGTGGCGCCGACGTGGTGTTCGAATGCGCCGGTGTGCGCGAGACCGTCGAGCAGTCGATGCGGCTGGCAAGGGCGGGCGGCACCGTCGTTATCGTCGGCGTGACGCCGCAAGGCATGAAGGTGGAATTCGAGCCCTTCGACCTGTTGTTCCGCGAACTCAAGGTAGTGGGCTCATTCCTCAATCCCTACACGCATCGCCGCGCCGCCGAGCTTATCGCGTCGGGCGTGATCGAGATCGATCGGTTGATCTCCAGGCAAGTCACGCTCGAAGAGGCGCCAGGGGTGATCGCCAACCCGCCGGCTCCTGGTGAAGTGAAGGTGCTGGTGGTGCCAGGTATGGGCTGAGGTTCAGGCTTCGCGGCATTTGGCAATTGCCGTCGCCGTCGAGCAAAGAAAAGCCCCGGGAACAAAAATGCCCCGGGGCTTTCGAAAAGCAAAGTGCGATCGCCTACAGCTTGCCGTTGCGCTGCTGGACCATCATGAAGGTGTCGTAATTGTATTCGGCCACCTGCGCCCAGAGATAGTGCTCCTTGCGGAAGCCCTTGATCGATTCCCAGATCTTCTTGAACGGCGCGTTCGAGGCTTCCATTTCGGCGTAGACTTCGTTGGCCTTCTCGAAGCAGGCGGCCATGATCTCCTGGCTGAATGGGCGCAGTTTGGCGCCGCCGGCCACCAGTCGCTTCACCGCCGGAGGGTTCACATAGTCGTATTTCTGCAGCATGTTGGCGTCCGCGGCCTGGGCGCACGTCCGCAGCAGCGACTTGTAGGTCGGCGAAAGCTCGTCGTATTTCGCCTTGTTGAACATCAGGTGGACGGTCGGGCCGCCTTCCCACCAGCCGGGATAGTAATAATAGGGCGCGACCTTGTAGAAGCCGAGCTTCTCGTCGTCATAGGGGCCGACCCATTCGGCGGCGTCGATGGTGCCTTTTTCCAGCGCCGGGTAGATGTCGCCGCCGGCGATCTGCTGCGGCACCACGCCGAGCTTCTGCACCACTTTGCCGGCAAAGCCGCCAATGCGCATCTTGAGGCCGGAGAGGTCGGCGACGGTGTTGATCTCCTTGCGGAACCAGCCGCCCATCTGCACGCCGGTGTTGCCGCCCGGCAGGCCGAACAGACCTTGCGTGGCGAGAAACTCATTGAACAGATCGATGCCGCCGCCATGGTAGTGCCATGCATTCATGCCGCGCGCGTTGAGCGAAAAGGGCACCGCCGCACCCAGCGCCCATGTCGGGTCCTTGCCCCAGTAATAATATGCCACCGTGTGGCAGGCCTCGACCGTGCCGGCCGTGGTGGCATCGGCGGCCTGCAGGCCGGGAACAAGCTCGCCCGCGGCAAAGACCTGGATCTGGAAATTGCCGTCGGTGGCTTCCGACAGCATCTTGGAGAACACTTCGGCCCCGCCATAGATGGTGTCGAGCGACTTCGGGAAGGACGACGCCAATCGCCATGTCACCTTGGGGTTGGACTGGGCGATTGCCGGTGCGGCGAGCGTGGCCGCCGCCGCGGCTGCGCCGACGCCGGTGACGCCGGCCTTGCGGATAAATGAACGACGATCCATGCAGTTCCTCCCTTTTGGACCAACAAACCGACGTTCGGGAAATCCTCGGCTCCCGCATCGGTTCGCTCGAAACAATACACGGGCAAGGAGTCGAGTCCAGCACGGCGGCCGGATTTGATTGCGAAGCCATGCGACCCTGCAACTATAGTCTAACAGGCGGTTTCGTGGCCCATGCGACACGCTGAGACTTGGCTGGAAAAATGGCCGGGGATCGCTTATTTTAAAGGCAGGATATCCCTTGCCAGATGGAAGACAGACCCAAAATGCAGCAGCCGCTCGTCGCCATATCGACCGACGTCCGTCAGTTCGACAACTACACCTGGCATGCCGCCCCTCAACAATATCTGGAAGCAGCAATCGTAGGTGCCGGCGTTTTCCCACTGCTCGTGCCATCGTTCGGCGACCGGCTGGACTTCGACGAACTTCTGTCGTCGGTCGACGGCGTCATGCTGACGGGCTCGAAATCCAACGTCGACCCCTCGCTCTATGGCGGCGATGCCAGCGAAGCGAACGGCCCCTATGACACCGCGCGCGACGCCACGACGCTGCCGCTGATCCGCAAGGCGATCGAGCGCGGCGTGCCGCTGCTTGCCATCTGCCGCGGCATCCAGGAATTGAACGTGGCGCTCGGCGGCACACTGGGCACCGAGATCCAGGAGCGCGAGGGGTCGCTGGACCACCGTGCGGCGGTGAGCGACAAACAGGATGAGCGCTTCGCCATTCACCAGACCATTTCGATCAAGGCAGGCAGTTGCCTGGCCGGCGTGTTCGGCGCCGGCGACATCAAGGTCAATTCCTTGCATCGCCAGGCGATTGACCGGCTGGGATCGAAGCTCGAGATCGAGGCTGTCGCCACCGACGGCACGGTCGAAGCGGTTTCGGTCAAGGGTGCCCGCGCCTTCGCCGTCGGCGTCCAGTGGCATCCCGAATACTGGGTCAAGTCGGACAGCAATTCCGCCAAGATTTTTCGCGCTTTCGGCGATGCGGTGCGCCTGCATGCCGCCGCGAAAGCCGGCGCGCGGGCGGCGGCGGAGTAGTCAGTTTCCAGGTTTCAGGCCACCGTCTGATGCCAGCGACAGCAACGGCAGGGCCGGCGCGTAGGATTCGTAGCCATCGCCATCAGCCACGGCAAAGGTGACGATCGGATCGATGCCGTTGGCGCTGAAGGCAACGGTTCCGTCGTTTTGCTCGCGCCAGAATTTAGCCCGCTCGAGGCCCGGCAGGAGCCGTCGGCAATTCGGCGCCACCGTCAGCAGCGACAGGCCATCCGAGACCGAGGCGCCGCGCGTGACCGCGCATGCGCCTTCGTCGCCATTGGCAACCAGTCTGTAGGCATTGGAAGGCGTAGCCTCATTGGCAGCGCTTTCCCCGCTGCCGTCATGAAACAGCTGAACGCCGCCAAACAGCGCGGCGGTGGCGATCAATGCAAAAAGCGTTTTCATCATTCCTCATCCAGCACACAGGATGAAGAATGATTTCAAAGGGTTAAGCCGACGTTAATAAATATGGCAGTGCCACCGCTCAAGGGCGAGCCTTCACATGCGCCGTCTCGGGCACTGGTGTCAGCGGCCTGCGGTCGCTGAACCACGACACCAGATTGTCGACGCATAGATCGGCCATGGCGCGGCGTGTGTGCTCCGAGGCCGAGCCGACATGCGGCAACAGAGAGGCGTTTGGTAAGCCGAGCAACGCCTTGGGGACATTCGGCTCGTCGGCGAAGACATCGAGCCCGGCGGCGGCGATGGTGCCGTCGGCGAGAGCGGCCGCAAGCGCCGCCTCGTCGACGGTGCTGCCGCGGCCGATGTTGACGAAGACGCCGTTCGCGCCGAGCGCCGACAGGATCTCGGCATTGACCGCTTTCTGTGTCGAAGCACCGCCGGGCGCCACCGAAATCAGCGTGTCGACTGCCTCGGCCAAGCCCTTCAGCGTGTCGTGGTATTGATAGGACAGGCCTTCGACCCGGCGTCGGTTGTGATAGGCGATCGGCAGGCCGAAGGCCTCCAGCCGCCGTGCAATGGCTTGTCCGATGCGGCCCATGCCGAAAATACCGACGCGGCGCGCGCGCAAGGTCAGCCGGCTCAGCGGATAGTTGCCCTTCTTCGCCCAGCTGCCGTCACGCAGCCAGGTTTCGGCACGCGGCAGGTCGCGCACCGTGTTGATCAGCAGCCCGATCGCGGTGTCGGCGACCTCTTCGGTCAGCACGTCGGGCGTGTTGGTGACCATGATGTTTTTCGCCGCCGCATGGCCGACATCGACCGAATCATAGCCGACGCCGAACGAGGCGATGAGTTCGAGCTTCGGCAACGCGTCCATCATCGCCGCACTGATGCCGGCAAAGGATGCGATGCCGCGCACCGTGCGGCGCATCTCGTCGGTGACCAGCGCGGGATCGGCGCGCTCGATGCCGATGCGATTGAACGTCCGGTCGATACGCGCGACGGCGTGGTCGCTGAAATCGGCCGGCACCAGAATGGCAACGGCTCCCAATTGTTCGGCCTTGGTCATGCACGCTCCACCGGCTTGCCGGTCGACTGGCGCACATGCAGTTCCGGCTTGATCAATTCCTGCGAGGGCCGCACCGTCTGTCCGTTGAGCTTGTCGAGCAGCGCGCTGGCGGCGCGGCGGCCAACCTCGCGCTGGCCGTTCCAGACGGTGGTCAGCGCCGGCGTGGCTATCGCCGCCTCTTCGAGGTCGTCATAGCCGGTGACGGAGATGTCGACGCCCGGCACAAGGCCGGCACGCGCAATGCCGTTCATCAGGCCGATGGCGACGAGGTCGTTCCAGCAGCAGGCCGCAGTCGGCCTGTCCTTCAGCGCCAGGAACTGCCCAGCGGCCTCGAAACCGGCCTGCTTGGTGCGCGGGCCTGATATGCGCCAGGACGGCCTGACTTCAAGCCCGGCTGCCTCCATGGCGTTCACATAGCCCTGATAGCGATCGCGGCCGGTCGAGGTCTGGTCGGTGCCGCCGATCATGGCGATGCGCTTGTGGCCGAGCGAGATCAGATGGTTGGTGGCGAGGCCCGTGCCATAGGCATCGTCGCCGCGAAACACCGGTACGTCGGCGCCCTCGACGGTGCGTGCGATCAGCACCGCCGGCAGCCCATTCTCCTCGGCCATGACGATATCGGACGCCGGCGTGCCGATAGCCGGCGACATGATGACGCCATCGGCGCCGAGCTGCAGCAATGTATCGATGAAGGTGCGCTGCTTTTCGAGCTGATCGTAGTGATTGGACAGGATGAAGGTCTGCCGGCTGCGGTCGAGCTCACTCTCGATCGAACGCAGGATCTCGGCGAAGAACGGGTTCATGATGTCGTGGACGACGACACCGACAATGCCCGAGCGCGAGGTGCGCAGGCTGGCGGCGCGGCGGTTGTAGATATAGCCGATGGCGCGCGCATGTTCCTTGATGCGGTCGCGCGTCGAGCCGGCAACCAGCGGGCTGTCGCGCAGTGCCAAGGATACGGTGGCTGTGGACACGCCGAGCGCATCCGCGATCGTCGACAGCTTGATCTTCTGTGCCAGCCTTTCGCTCCCCGTCGTTTTTTAAACTGTTTAAGGGCGGCCTTATGCCATCGATCCGGGCCAAATCAAAGTTTTTTTGCCAGCGCCTCGGCCTCGACATCCGAGGCCGCACGGCTGCGCAGCCTGAGCCGATGTTCGCGATGGACGATGTAGAGGCCGCTGGCGACGATGATGGCGGCGCCGACCAGCGTCCAGCGGTCGGGGAACTGCTTGAAGACAAGCCAGCCCGAAATGATCATCCACACCATTTGCGAATAGGGATATGGCGCGAGCGCTGTGGTCGTCGCCAGCCGATAGGCTTGGACCAGCAACCAGTGGCCGACACCGCCGAACACGCCAAGCATGAGCAGCACGGACCAGTGCCAGCCATCATGCGGCAGGGAAAATGAAAACGGCAGCAAGGGCAGCAGCAGGACCGTCGGCGCCAACGCCGAGAACAAGATCAGGCTCTCCGGAGTCTCGGTCGCCGACATGCGGCGCGTCATGATGACATAGAAGCAGTTCGACAGCATCGAGCCGAGCGCGAAGAGATGTCCGATGCCGAAAACGCCGACACCGGGCCGCGTGATGATCAGGACCCCGGCGAAAGCGGCCAGGATAGCCAGCCAGCGCCGCCATCCGGCCCATTCGCCGAGCAGCGGCCCGGCAAGGGCGGTGATCACCATCGGCCCGAAGAAATAGATCGACGTCGTCTCGGCCAGTTGCAGGGAGCGCAGCGCCAGGACATTGAACATGGTCGAGCCGAACAGGAACGCGCCGCGCATCACATGCGCCGGCAGGTTGACCGGCCGAAATCGCCTCGGTTCGCGCCAGCCACGCAGCAGCGCTCCAACCAGCACGACATGCACGGCAAAGCGCACCCAGGCGACGATCAGGACGGAGACGCCGGCCAGGACGAGATATTTGCTGCTGGTGTCGAGGAAGGTGAAGAAGACATAGGTGGTCAGCATGCACAGGATCGCCACCGGCGGCGTCGCGCTTTCGACATGTCTTTGGGAAGGATTCACGTGCAGGCCGGGGAAAAGCTGGGCTGGAACCCCACCTTTGCGGGAATTGCGGCTTGCCGGCAAGCCAATTGTCGCCCGCAGCCGCGCCTAAGCTCGCTGGTACAACAACAGTCGGCGTCAGGCTTAGCCTTCGGGCGCTACGCGTGCATGCGGGCGTCCTTGGTTATCTTGTCGACCACCTTCTTCTCGGCACGCAGCGCTATGCCGACCACCTTGGCATCTTCGGGCGCGAACTCGGCAAAGACGGCGCGGTTGGCGGCATCGAAGCCGGTCGAGAACATCTCCTCGACATAGAGCGAGGTGGTGACGCCGCGTTCCAGCGCACGCCGATGGATCGCACTCATCGTTGCCTGGTCGGCCGAGAGCACGATGACCGGCTGGATCGACAGGGGATTGTAGAGATTGCCGGCGCGGTCGCGATAGGGCTCGCCGATGATGTCGGGGAATTGCGCGACAATGCCGCTGGTCAGGAAGGCGGTGACGTTGAGTTTCTGCCAGACGGCCAGGTCTTGCCGCAGTACGATTGCAAATTTCGTATCGAACATGAGAAAACAAGCCATTCAAGGTAGGGCCCCGTGTAGCGAGGCTGAAGGAGACGATGTCGTTCGATCTAGACCGTCAGGCCTTCGAGGGTCTTGGACGTTTGTGCGCCGATGCCGCTGAAAACTGCATCATCTCCGCTCGCGACCCCGCGGGGATGGAGCGCATCGAGGCGCGGTTTCACGGCAGCGCCTTCGATCCGCATCGCCACGACACCTACGCGATCGGGGTGACGCTGCGTGGCGTGCAGACCTTCCGCTATCGCGGCGCGGCACGGCTGAGCCTGCCCGGCCAGGTCATCGTGCTGCATCCGGACGAGTTGCACGATGGCGGCGCCGGCACGGAAGAAGGCCTGCGCTACAGGATGCTCTATCTGGAGCCCTCACTGATGCTCGGCTGTCTCGGCGGCACGGCGCTGCCCTTCGTCAGGGACGGCGTGGTGACGGACGAGGCCTTCTGCGCGACGCTGCTGTCGGCGCTCGGGCCATTGGAGCAGGAACTGGACGAGCTGTTCGTCGACGACTTCCTGGCGCGGCTGATGCAAAGTCTGACCCGGCATGCCGGCAAGCCGGCAAAGCCAATAGCCGGGACGGCGTGGCGGGCGGCGACGCTGGCGGGTGAGTATCTCACGGAAAACCTCGACCGGCCCGTGCGTTCGGGTGAGTTGGAGGCCGTCACGGGTCTCGACCGCTATGCCCTATCGAGACATTTCCGCGCGGCCTTCTCGACCAGCCCGCATCGTTTCCTGGTAATGCGCCGGCTTCAGCGCGCGCGCAGGATGATCGCCGCCGGCGTGCCCCTGGCACAGATCGCGATCGAGGCCGGCTTCAGCGACCAGAGCCACTTCAACAGGCAATTCAAGAAAGCGTTCGGCATGACGCCGGGCCGTTGGTCGTCCTTGATCCACGGAAATACCGCGGCAGCCTGACGGCCGGAGAGATCAGTCGTCCGACTCGGCGTCATCGTCGATCAGCACCAGCTCCTCGTTGGAGAGGTTGGCCTCGATGCGGGCGAGCAGCTTGAACAGAGCCTTCTGGTCCTTCTTATCGAGACCCTTAAGCGCCTGCTTTTCGGTCTTCTTCACCGACTTCTCAATGGCGCGGATGGTTTCACGGCCGGTATCGGTGAGGAAGATATGGGCCTGGCGGGCATCGGAGTCCGACGCGCGTTTCTCCAGAAAACCCTGTGCCTGCAGCCGGTTGATGGTCTTGGTGATGGTCGGCGGACGCACGCCAAGACGCCCGGCGAGATTGCCCGGCGTCTGGCCGTCCTCACGGTCCAGCGCCAGCATGATCTGGTCCTGGCCGGCGTAAAAGCCATGCGCCAGGAGCCGCGCGGCCAGCGCGGTCCTTGCCAGCCTTGCCGCTGAATGCAGCCGGCTCATCGTTGCAGTCTTGTCCGCCTTGGCCATGGTCATCCCTCTTCGGCCGTACCGGTGCGCACAGCATAGACGCAGCCGGCCGGTTGGCAATCGACGATCGAAAAAGATTCCGGCATCCGAAACAGCTTTGCCGGCAAGCATTCGCGGTGTCCGCCGTGGTGATGCCAGATGTTTATTTCAGTTAGATGACAAACGAGTTTCGGGTGAAGGGAATTCGGAGCGACCACTGCGTGAATGCGATCCGACGACCGGACAGCCCTGGCAAGAGGCCCGTTGATCATTCCGTCGCCGGGGACGGCGGCCGCTTCCGCGGCCATGATGCCGGGACAATCCCGGTCGGCAGCTTTGGCCCATGGTTTGCCCCGTGCAAAAGCCCGGCGCACATCCTATATGGAACCGACAATCCCTTTTCGCGGCCTGAATTTCAGGGCCCAGTCATTTCGAGGCAAGCCATGAGCGAAGCGCAGACACAGATTCCCGTAACCGTCCTCACCGGCTATCTCGGCGCCGGCAAGACGACGCTGCTCAACCGCATCCTGTCGGAAAACCACGGCAGGCGCTACGCCGTCATCGTCAACGAATTCGGCGAGATCGGCATCGACAACGACCTGATCGTGGAATCAGACGAGGAGATCTACGAGATGAATAATGGCTGCGTCTGCTGCACGGTGCGCGGCGACCTGATCCGTGTCGTCGAGGGCCTGATGCGGCGGCCCGGCCGCTTCGACGCCATCGTTGTCGAGACCACGGGTCTCGCCGATCCTGTGCCGGTGGCGCAGACCTTCTTCATGGACGACGACGTGCGCTCCAAGACCAAGCTCGATGCCGTGGTGGCCCTGGTCGACGCCAAGCACCTGCCGCTCAGGCTCAAGGATTCCAAGGAAGCCGAGGACCAGATCGCCTTCGCCGACGTCGTCGTGCTCAACAAGACCGACCTCGTCACCCCGGAAGAACTCGCCAAGGTCGAGGCGACGATCCGCGCCATCAACCCGGCCGCCAAAATTCACCGCACGACGCGCGCCGGCGTCGCCCTGTCGGAAGTGCTCGACCGTGGCGCCTTCGACCTGTCCAGGGCGCTGGAGAACGATCCGCATTTCCTCGAAGCGCATGATGAACACGATCACCACGATCATGATCACCACGACCACGATGGGCACGACCACCACCATCACGCTCATCCGTCCGACATCCATGATGTGACGGTGCAGTCGGTGTCGCTGCGCGGCGGCGAGATGGACCCGAAGAAATTCTTCCCGTGGATCGAGAAGGTCACCCAGATGGAAGGCCCCAACATCCTGCGGCTGAAAGGCATCATCGCGCTCAAGGGCGATGACGAGCGCTATGTCATCCAAGGCGTGCACATGATCATCGAGGGCGACCACCAGCGCGCCTGGAAGGACGGCGAAAAGCACGAAAGCCGGCTGGTGTTCATCGGACGCGAACTCGACGCTGAACGGCTGAAGAAGAGCTTTGACGCCTGCCAGGCCTAGGTTCAGCCACACGATTCAAAGCTTGAATTGTGCGATACGTACACATATCATGTGTACGTATCGCGATGAGGAATGACCATGCCTAGACCTGCGGACAACAAGACCGAGCGCTACCAAATCCGCATTCCCCCTTCGGAGAAGGCGATGATCGCGCGCGCCGCTGCGCTCTCGCACAAAGACATGGCAGACTTCATCCTCGATAAGATCGTGCCTGCGGCGCAGGCGGTGATTGATGCGGCTGAAGTGACGAAGGTGTCCGACCGCGACTTTAAGCGCATCCTGGACCTGCTGGAACACCCGCCAAAACCCAACGCCAGGCTCAAGGCGGCGATTGCGGCCTTGCCGGACACTTTGTGACTCTTCCGTCCTGGCACGAGGAGCCAATAGCAAAACGCCACGATCGAGCGTCCTTCGATTGTGGCGACCTGCAGATGAACGAATTTCTGCAGCGGTTCGCGCGACAGAGTCATGATCAGAATGCGGCCAAGACCTTCTGCGCGATCGGCGATACAGCTTCGGAACGTGTACTCGGTTTTTATACGATCGCGCCGTCCGCCGTCGCTCATGAAGCCGTTCCCGCAGCCCTGACGAGAGGCTTGGCACGACACGAAGTTTCCGGCTTCAAGCTTGGCCGTCTTGCCACCGATCGCACCGTCGCCGGGCAAGGCCTCGGAGGTCAGTTGCTTGCCGCGGCGGCATTGCGCTGCCTGCGGCTTGCGGGAGAAGGGGGCGGCATTCTGCTCATCATCGACGCCAAGAGCGAGCGGGCGGCAAAGTGGTATGCAAGCTACGGCGCCGAGCGTCTCACAGGATCGGATTTGACTCTGGTGATGCCGTTGGCAGCATTCGCTGCGGATCTACGAGCCAAGGGGCTGCTTTGACGCCTGCCCCTTCATCACTTGCCAATCCCGATGGTTGTCGGAACCGCAAACGTCGAGTAAGCCGCCTCTACAATTCTAATCCAGTCGAACAAAGATAACCCATGCCCACAGTTGCCCCGCTTGATCTCGAAGGCCATTGCGTCGCCGCCGTCTTCCTCGGCGACGTGCCGCATTTCGCGCTGGCCGATGGTGCTGTCCATCGGCTCGACAATGGCCACAAGACGGTGCAGGCCAATGACGGGCTGCTTGCCGCCTTCCATGACGCGGCCAACGACCGGCTGATCACCGGCGGCGAGGACGGCAAGGTTTTTGCCGTGAAAGCCGGCGGCGAGACCCAGGAGGTGGCTAACGCGGGAAAAAAATGGATCACCAGCGTTGCCGCCGGGCCGCAAGGAGCCATCGCCTATGCCACGGGCAAGACCGCCTTCGTGCGCTTCGCCGATGGCAAGACCCGGGAATTTGCCCATCCGCGCTCGGTCGAGGGGCTGGCCTTCTCGCCCAAGGGCATGCGCTTCGGCGTCGCCCGCTACAATGGCGCGACGCTGCATTTCCCCGCCGCCGAGGGCAAGCCGGTGGAACTGGAATGGGCGGGCGCACACACCGGCATCACCTTCTCGCCGGACGGCGCCTTTCTGGTCACCACCATGCAGGAAAACGCCCTGCATGGCTGGAAGCTGGCCGACGGCAAGCACATGCGCATGAGCGGCTATCCCGGCAAGGTCAAAAGCCTGTCATGGAGCGTGAAAGGCAAGTGGCTGGCCAGTTCCGGCGCGCCGGCGGCGATCGTCTGGCCGTTTTCGGGCAAGGACGGCCCGATGGGCAAGGCGCCGCTGGAACTCGGCACGCGCGGCAATGCCATGGTGACGGCGGTCGCCTGCCATCCGAGCCAGGACGTCGTCGCAGTCGGTTACGACGACGGCATGGTGATGGCCGTGCGCTTTTCCGACGCCAAGGAAGTGCTTTTGCGGCGACCGGGCAAGGGCGCCATCACCACGATGATGTGGGACAGGGAAGAACGCCGCGTCGCCTTCGGCAGCGCCGCCGGCGACTGTGGCGTCATCGACATCACGGCCTAGCCGGGATGGCCGATCACTCGGCCCCGCAGGAGATCTTGCCGGTCAGATCGACGGGCTTGCCGTCGCTTTCCTTGTCGGCGGTGCTGTCATAGACAGCGAGCTTGTAATGCCCGTCATAGACGCCCTCGTCGCTGGCCCTGGTCAGGATCGTCAATTCGACCGAACTGTAGATCTTGGCGACCTGCTGCTCGTGGTAGATGTTTAGCCGCAGTTCCTTGTCGTCGAGCCAATACTGGGTGAGGTTCGCATCCTCTAACACCGTCTTGCGCAATGGATCACCCGTGGGCCTTGCCTTGATTTCGAGGTCGCCGCGGAAATTGAAAGTCGGGCCGCCCATGCCCGTGGTGACGCCGGCATCAACCTGGAATTTGACCTGTGAATCATCGACGGTGCACCAGATACCGCCGGTCGCGAACGCCGTACCGGCCGACAGGAAGAGCATGGTCACGCAGATGATCGTCCGCATTCTTTCCCCCGCTTGTCGTTGCCGACAGCATTGGCGCCGACTTCGCAAGCGGGGTCAAGCGCCCGCCGCAGGCGACTGAGCCAATGCAGAACGGACGCACGGCCAATTGCCGTTGCGGAGGTGGATTGGGTAAGTAGGAATGAGCCAGAGGGATTTTCATGCACGGCAGCGATAGTTCAAAGACCATCGGCGGGATCAGCCGCGACCGCATCGCGCAATTGCGCGAGACGGAAGGGGCAGCCTTTCGCGAGGCGCGGCCGAGATCACAAACCAAGGTCGGCAACGGCCTGCCCGGCTTCTTCGGCGGCGTGCCGATGCACTGGATGAACGATTGGCCGACACCGTTTCCGATCCTGGTCGACAGCGCCCGAGGCGCCACGATCACCGACATGGACGGCAACAAGCTCGACGATTTCTGCCTCGGCGACACCGGTTCGATGTTTGGCCACTCGCCTCCACCGGTGGCGCGCGCCATTCGCCGCCAGGCCGGGCGCGGCCTGACCTATATGCTGCCTTCCGAGGATGCGCTGGCCATCGGGCCGCTGCTGCAGCAGCGCTTCGGCCTGCCGTTCTGGCAGATCGCGACCACGGCGACCGACGCCAATCGCTTTGCGCTGCGCGTCGCCCGCGCCGTCACCTCCAGGGAGAAGATCCTGGTCTTCAACGGCTGCTATCACGGCTCGGTGGACGAGACGATGGTGCGGCTGATCGACGGCAAGCCCGTCAACCGGCCGGGACTGGCGGGCGAATTCCGCGACCTGACCCGCACGGCCAACGTCATCGAGTTCAACGACGTTGCCGCACTGGAAGCCGCGCTCAAGGACAGGGACGTTGCCTGCGTCATCGCCGAGCCGGTGCTGACCAATTCCTGCATGGTCCTTGCCGACCCTGGCTACCATGATGCGCTGCGAAAATTGACGCGTGAAGCCGGCACCCTGCTCTTGATCGACGAGACGCATACGATCTCGACCGGTCCTGGTGGTTACACCAGTAAATATGGGCTGGAGCCCGACTTGTTCGTGCTGGGCAAGCCGATTGCCGGCGGCGTTCCGGCGAGCGTCTGGGGCATGAGCGAGGAGGTCGCCTCGCGCTATGCCGACTATAACAGGACGAAAGAGCCGGGATATTCCGGCATGGGCACGACGCTGTCGGCCAACCCGCTGCAGTTCGCCGCCATGCGCGCCACGCTCGAGGAGGTGATGACGCAGGAGAATTATGACCGCATGGATCATCTGGCGCGGCGGCTCGATGCCGGGCTGACCGGCGTGATCGATCGTTACAATCTGCCCTGGCATGTCTCCCGCGTCGGGGCACGCGTCGAGTTCATCTGCGCGCCCGGCCCGCTGCGCAATGGTGCCGAGGCGGAAGTTGCGCATGCGCCGGAACTGGAGGCTGCCCTCCATGTCGCGTTGGTCAATCGCGGCGTGCTGATCGCACCGTTCCACAACATGATGCTGATCTCGCCGGCAACGTCAGGCACCCAGGTCAACCGGCTGATCGCCGCGTTCGGCGCGGTTGCGGCAAAGCTTGCGGCGTGAGACAAGCGCCCAAGCCAAATTTGAGTGCGATCATGACCTCACCTTCGGGCTCGACGCCCACCGAGGCGCAAGCCTTCCTCGACGCCCATCCCGAGATCGAGGCCTTCGATATCGTGCTGACCGACGCCAATGGTGTGGGGCGCGGCAAGATCGTGCGCAGGCATGAGCTGAAAAGCATTTTCGAGGGCGGCCGGCATATGCCGATCTCCATTCTCGGCCTCGACATCACCGGCGAGGATGTGCACGAAACCGGGCTGATCTGGGACAGCGGCGACGGCGATCTGAGGGCCTGGCCGATTCCGGGCACGCTGGTGCCGCTTTACGGCACGAAGCCACCGCGCGGCCAACTGCTGATGGCGATGTATCATCTCGACGGCCAGCCAATGTCGTCGGATCCGCGGCTGGCGCTTGCCCGGCAGGTCGGCATATTGGCGGCCAAGGGACTCTATCCCGCCGGTGCCTTCGAGCTCGAGTTTTTTCTGCTGGCCAATGAGCGCGACGCCGACGGCAAGGTGCAGCCGGCGCGCGCGGTGCTCGATGGCCGCGTCTCGGGCAAGACCGAAGTTTATTCAGTCGACCATCTGCACGGCATGGAGCCGTTGTTCTCCGACATCTACGCCGCCGCCAAAGCGCAAGGCATTCCGGCCGAGACGGTGATTTCCGAATATGCGCCCGGCCAGTACGAACTGACGCTGAATTACCGCAAGGACGTGATGCGGGCGGCCGACGATCTGGTCATGCTGAAGCGGCTGGTGCGGGCGCAGGCGCGCCGCCATGGTGTCACCGCCTGCTTCATGGCCAAGCCGATCGAGAAATATGCCGGCTCCGGTATGCATTTCCATGTCTCGCTGCAGGACAAGGACGGCCGAAACGTCTTTGCGGAAGCCGCCGGCGAGAGCTGGTCGCTGCCGCTGCTGCGTGGCCTCGGCGGGCTGATCCAGACCATGGCGGAATCAATGCTGGTGTTTGCGCCGCATGCCAATTCCTGGCGGCGCTTCGTCTCGCAATCCTATGCGCCGGTGGCACCGAGCTGGGGCGTCAACAACCGCTCGGTAGCGTTGCGCGTGCCGGCCGGCGATGCAAAGAACCGGCGCATCGAGCATCGTCCATCAGGCGTCGACGCCAATCCGTATCTGATTGCCGCGACGGTGCTTGCCGGCATCGTCAAGGGCCTCGACGAAGGGCTCGATCCCGGCCCCGAAACGACCGGCAATGGCTATGAGGCGGCAATCACCCGCACGACGATGCCGGCCGATTGGCGGGCCGCCATCGAAGCGGCCAAGGCGTCCAGCTTCCTGAAGGGCGCGCTCGGCGAGGACCTGCACCGCACCTTTGTGGCGATCAAGCAGTCCGAGTACCTGCGCGTGGCGCGCACAGTAAGCGAGCTGGACTATCATCTCTATCTGCACGAAGTCTGATGCGGGAGACCGGCGGCGATCACTTTTTCGCCGTCACCATCAAATGAGCTGGCGCATTGGCCTATTAGAACATATCATGAACAAATGAGCGCACTCCCTGTTCGTGAGAAACTGGCAATCCTGTCCGACGCCGCCAAATACGACGCCTCCTGCGCCTCATCGGGCGCGGCGAAAAAGGACTCTTTGAAATCCGGCGGCATCGGCTCCACCGAAGGCATGGGCATCTGCCATTCCTACGCACCGGACGGCCGCTGCATCTCGCTGCTGAAAATCCTGCTGACCAATTTCTGCATCTACGACTGCAGCTATTGCATCAATCGCTCGTCCTCGAATGTCCGGCGCGCCCGCTTCGGCATCGACGAGGTGGTGAAGCTGACCATGGATTTCTACCGGCGCAATTATGTCGAAGGGCTTTTCCTGTCCTCGGGCGTCATCCGTTCGCCTGACGAGACCATGGGCGAGATGGTCGAGGTGGCGCGGCGGCTGCGGCTGCAGGAAAAATTCTCCGGCTATATCCATCTCAAAACCATCCCCGAGAGTTCGGCGGACCTGATCGAGAAGGCCGGGCTCTATGCCGACCGCCTGTCGATCAATGTCGAATTGCCCACCGACGAGGGCGTGAAGAAGCTGGCGCCGGAAAAGAGGCCGGAGACAATCCGGCTTTCCATGGCCAATTTGCGCCGGAAGATGGAGGAAAAAGCCGAGCCGACGTTGCGGACCAAAAAACGAGAACGCTTCGCCCCGGGTGGCCAGTCGACGCAGATGATCATTGGCGCGGACAACACCTCCGACGACGGAATCCTGCACGCCAGCGCCCGGCTGTATGGCAGCTACCATTTGCGGCGCGTCTATTACTCGGCCTTCAGTCCGATCCCCGATTCCTCGTCATCGCTGCCGCTCCGGAAGCCGCCGCTGATGCGCGAACACCGGCTCTACCAGGCCGACTGGCTGATGCGCTTCTACGGATTTTCGCAGCCTGAAATCCTGGCCGGCAGCAGCGATGGCATGCTCGATCTCGCCATCGATCCGAAACTTGCCTGGGCGCTGCGCAACCGGGGACGCTTCCCCGTCGACGTCAACCGCGCCGACCGCGAAGCGCTGCTGCGCGTGCCTGGCCTGGGAACCAAGGTTGTCGCGAAAATCCTCGAAACCCGCCGCTACCGGCGACTGCGGCTCGAGGATGTCGGCCGGCTCTGCCATTCGATCGCCAAGCTCAGGCCCTTCATCATCGCCGAAGGCTGGTCGCCAGGCGCGCTCACAGACAAGGCCGGACTGCGCGGCAAGATCGTGCAATCCTGCGAACAACTGGCGCTGTTTTGACGATGCCGCCGGCCGAGCTCGACCTCACCCGCCACACCGTTTGGCTTGAAAGCCAGACCGATTTCGCCGGCTGGCGCGACGCGGCTCGGCGGCTGGCGTTGAATGAGGTCAGCCCCGAGGACATCAGCTGGCATGTCGTAGCCGGTCTCGACCGGCCGCCAAGCGACTTGCCTGACGTGCCGCAGGGCGCTGAACTCATTGTGCCACGCGATTTCATCGGCCACGCCGAGACCGCCTTCTGCCATTCCGATCCCGGACGTTTCGCCTTTCTCTACAGGCTGCTGTGGCGGCTGCGCACCGAGCCCAAATTGCTGGCGATCGCATCGGATCCCGACACCAAACGGCTTGAAACCATGGAAAAGGCAGTGCGGCGCGACAGCCACAAGATGCACGCCTTCGTCCGCTTCCGGAAGATCGGCGACGGCGAGGATGAACGCTATGTCGCCTGGTTCGAACCCGACCATTTCATCGTCGAGCGCAATGCGGATTTCTTCGTCAGGCGTTTTACCGGCATGCGCTGGACGATCCTGACGCCTTACGCGTCCGCCGATTGGGATGGCGAGAGGCTGGCGATCGGGCCGGGCGCGGCCAAGGGCGATGCGCCAGACAAGGACGACACCGAGACGCTGTGGAGGACTTATTTCGAGAACATCTTCAATCCGGCACGCCTCAAGGTGAAGGCCATGCAAAAGGAGATGCCGAAGAAATATTGGCGGAACCTTCCCGAGGCCTCGCTCATTCCTGACTTGATCGCAGGAGCGGACGAGGCCGCCAGGGATATGATTGCGAAGATGCCGACAATGCCCGCGCCGCACCACGCCAAGGTGCAGGCGAGGCACTGGCCTAAGCATGAGCCTACCGAAGCGCCTGAGGACGATGCCGCGCACACGGTTTCCGAATTGCGCGAGGCCGCCAAGGGATGCCGCCGCTGTCCGCTTTGGCGCGATGCGACGCAGACCGTATTCGGCGAGGGGCCTGACAACGCCAAGGTGATTTTCGTCGGCGAACAGCCGGGCGACCAGGAAGACCTCGCCGGCCAGCCGTTCGTCGGCCCGGCGGGCAAGGTTTTCGATGCCATATTGGACGATGCCGGGGTCGACCGGCTGAAGGTCTACGTCACCAACGCGGTCAAGCACTTCAAATTCGAACCGCGCGGAAAACGCCGCATCCACTCCAAGCCGAATGTCGGCGAGGTTCAAGCCTGCCGCTGGTGGCTAGACCACGAGTTTGACCTGATCAAGCCGAATCTCGCCGTGGCGCTCGGCGCCACGGCGGCGCTATCCCTGCTTGGCAAGGCGGTCCCGGTGACCAAGATGCGGGGCCAGGTGATCGAACGCGAGGATGGCTTGCGTGTCTTCCTCACCATCCATCCCTCCTTCATCCTGCGCATTCGGGATCGCGCCGGCAAAGAAGCCGAACGCGAGCGGTTTTTGCAGGATATGAAGCAGGTGAAGAAGCTGATAGCGGCTTGATCTGCCGGTTTAGCGGATGAGAATTGCTCGGAGATCGTTCACGTTCGTGCCGGTCGGGCCGGGCACGAAGAGATCGCCAACGGCATTGAAGGCCGTCCAGGCATTGTTTCTGGCCAGCATCGCCTTGGCATCCACACCCGCCGCGCGCATGCGCGAAACGGTCGAGCCGTCGGCGAAGGCGCCGGCATTGTCTTCCGAGCCGTCGATGCCGTCAGTGTCGGCCGCCAGGGCGTGAATGCCTTCGATGCCATTGATGCCAATGGCGAAGGCAAGCAGGAATTCCGAATTGCGGCCACCCTTGCCTTTGGCCCGCAGCGTGACGGTGGTCTCCCCGCCCGAGAGGATCAGAACCGGCTTTTGGAAGGGCCGGTTGCGCGTCGCCACTTCGCGGGCGATGGCCGCGTGGACGCCGCCGACCTCGCGTGCTTCGCCTTCGATGGCATCGGAGAGGATGACGGCTTCGATGCCTTGCCGCCTCGCTTCCACCGCTGCCGCTTCCAGCGACACGCCGGCCGATGCGATCAGATGCACCTCGTTGCGCGCAAAGCGCTGATCGCCGGGATCTGGGGCGTCGGCCGCCGGCGACTGGATATGCGCCATGACCGCGTCCGGCAGTTTCATGCCGTAGGCTGATATAGAAGCCAGGGCATTCTCACGGCTGCCGACATCGGGAACGGTTGGGCCGGAGGCGACAAGGGCCGGATTGTCGCCGGGGATGTCGGAGACCACCAGCGACACCACCTTGGCCGGCCAGGCCGCGGCAGCCAGCCGGCCGCCTTTGATGGTGGAGAGGTGTTTGCGGATGGTATTCATCGCCGCGATCGGCGCGCCGGAGGCAAGCAGCGCCTCGTTGACGGCGATCTCGTCGGCCAGCGTCAGGCCGGCGGCCGGAGACGGCAGCAGCGCCGAACCGCCGCCGGAAATCAGCGCCACGACCAGATCGTCCGCTGTCAGCCCTTGCACCTTCTCCAGCAGGCGCCGCGAGGCCTCGAGCCCGGCAGCGTCCGGCACCGGGTGTGCGGCCTCGATGATCTCGATGCGCTCGCATTTGGCGCCATAGCCGTAGCGGGTAACGACCAGGCCTTCGATCGTCCCATCCCAGACCTTCTCGAAGGCCGCCGCCATCTGCGCCGAGCCCTTGCCGGCACCGATGACGATGGTGCGGCCCTTCGGCTTTGCCGGCAAATGATCGCGAATGGTCTTTTCCGGATCGGCGGCCGCGACGGCGGCGTCGAAGATGGAGATGAGGAAGGATTTGGGATCGAGCACGGTCATCCTTGGCTGCCATCGGCGATTTGCGAATAGCCGCAAGGCTGGCCCCGCCCCTCATCCGCCTGCCGGCACCTTCTCCCCGTATAGTGACGGGGAGAAGGGAAGCGCTCCAGCGTTGGTACGCCCCTCTCCCCGTCTCTATACGGGGAGAGGGTGAGGGTGAGGGTGAGGGGCAGCGCTGACGTCACGATTTTTCTTCCGGCGGCAGAGCAAGCTTGCCTGCATCGATGGCCAGGTAATCGCACAGCGCATCGACCACCACGCCATGATCCTGGCGCTCAGGCAGGCCAGAGACCGCGATCACGCCGATAACACCGACGCCCTTGACCGCAACCGGAAAGCCGCCGCCGGCCAACACATAGTCAGCAATATCGAGCCCCTCGCCGATCTTGAAGGTGCGGTCGGGGCGCTGCTGCTCCAGCACCAGCCGGTAAGTGCTTCTGAGATAGCGCTTCACGACATTGATTTTGCGCCGTGCCCAGTCGGGATTGGAAGCGTTCGAGCCCGGCATCGCGGCATAGAACAGCGGCCGGTCGAAGGTCCTGATGTCGACGATGATGGGCAAGTCTTCCCGGAGCGCCCGGTCGCGGATGGCCGAACCGATCTCGAAGGCGACAGCCTCGTCGAAGGCCGTGAAGACAAGCGTCTCTTCCTGTCTCTTGATCAGAGCGATGTCGTCAGCAACGGCCATGTCGTCCCCCTGTCAACTTCGCCGCACGCTTTGACCGATGGCTGCCGCCGGGTCAAGCGGGGAACACGCCGCAGTGCTAAATTGCGATGTCGCTCTTGGCGGGCCGCCCCGCGACATAGACCTCGCGCACGGCGCGGTCGTCTCCCAGCGTCTGCAGCAGGAACAGTTCCTGCGCCAGCGTCTCGACCGTTTCCATCCTGAGCCGCATCGCCGGCGTCGCCCTGGCATCGAGCACGACGATATCGGCGTCGGTGCCATCCTCCAGCGTGCCGATCCTGTCCACTACCGACAGCGCCTCGGCGTTACCGCGCGTGATCTGCCAGAAGGACTGGAACGGGTTGAGCTTCTCGCCATTGAGCGCGATGACCTTGTAGCCCTCGTCCATGGTACGCAGCATCGAATAGTTGGTGCCGCCGCCGACATCGGTGGCGGCCGCGATGCGCAATGGCTTGTCGCGGCGGCGAAAGCGCTGATAGTCGAACAGGCCCGAGCCGAGGAACAGGTTGGAGGTCGGGCAGAATACAGCCACCGAACCGCTGTCCGACAGCGCGTCCGCCTCACGCTCCGACAAATGAATGCAATGGCCGAACAGGCTCTTTTTGCCAAGCAGCTCGTAATGTTCGTAAACATCGGTGTAGTCGCGCGACCAGGGGTAGAGCTGTTGCGTGAAGGCAATCTCGGCGTGGTTTTCCGACAGGTGCGTCTGCATGTGCAGGTCGGGATGTTCGCGGCACAGCGCGCCGGCCATCTCCATCTGCTCCGGTGACGAAGTGATGGCGAAGCGTGGCGTGATGGCATAAAGCTGGCGGCCCTTGCCGTGCCACTCGGCGATCAGCGCCTTGGTGTCGTCATAGCCGGATTGCGGCGTGTCGAGCACACCTTCGGGCGCATTGCGGTCCATCATCACCTTGCCGGCGATGTTGAGCATGTCGCGCGCGTGCGACTCGGCGAAGAAGGCTTCCGCCGACGCCTTGTGCACCGAACAGTAGGCGGCGACCGTCGTGGTGCCATGGCGCACCGTCTCATCAAGGAACAGGCGCGCGATGCGGCGGCCATGCTGCGCGTTGGCGAATTTTGTTTCCTCTGGAAAGGTGTAGGTGTTCAGCCAGTCGAGCAGTTCGGCGCCATAGGAAGCGATGATCTGCATCTGCGGGAAATGCACATGGGCATCGATGAAGCCCGGCAGCAACAGATGCGGCCGGTGATCGATCTTTTTTGTCCCCTCGCCCGCCTGTTTCTCGACATCGGCGTAGGCGCCCGATGCAACGATCCTGCCGTCGCTTGTCAGCAGGCCGCCATCTTCCTCGTAGCGCCAGGCGGAGTGGTCGTCGATGGCTAGCGGCCAGCGCACGAAGGACAGCGTGCGGCCGCGCAGAAGTGTCGAGGTCATGCTTATTTCCCCGCGCCTTCGAACCAGGCGACCAGCAGCGCCCGCTCCTTGTCGGTGATCTCTGTGACATTGGCGGGCGGCATGGCGTGGCTGCGGCCTGCCTGCAGGTAAATCTCGCGGGCATGATCAGCAATGCCCGCGTCCGTATCCAGCATCACCCCCTTGGGCGCGTGGTAGATGCCCTCGTAGACCGGCTCCGCGGCATGGCACATCGAGCAGCGGCCAAGCACGGTGTCGCGCACCGCCGGGAAATGCGCCGAAGCGATATAGACTTGCGCCGAGGCGGAAACCTTGGGTTCACCGGTCAGCACCTTCGGCACGGTCGACAGCCAGATGATGATGAGGAACAGGACAAGGGCGCCCAGCCAGGTCCAGTGCGGGTTGCCGGCACGTTTGTGCACGCTGTTGAAATAGTGGCGGATCAAGACACCGATGATGAACACCAGCGAGGCGATGACCCAGTTGAACTGTGTCCCGAACGCCAGCGGATAGTGGTTCGACAGCATCAGGAACAGCACGGGGAGCGTCAGATAGTTGTTGTGGAGCGAACGCTGCTTGGCGATCTTGCCGTACTTCGGATCCGGCTTGCGTCCTGCGATGAGGTCGGCGACGACGATCTTCTGGTTCGGAATGATGACCATGAAGACATTGGCCGACATGATCGTCGCGGTGATGGCGCCAAGATGCAGGAAGGCGGCGCGGCCGGTGAACAGATGCGTCAGTCCCCAGGCGATGAACACCAGCACGCAATAGAGAACCAGCATCAGGCCGGTGTCGCTTTTGCCGAGCGGCGAGCGGCACAGGAGATCATAGACCACCCAGCCGACGCCGATCGTCGCCATCGACAGCAGGATGCCTGTTGGCACCGACATCGGCAGCACATTGGGATCGATCAGGAACAGGTCCGCTCCGGCGTAATAGACCACGCACAGCATGGCGAAACCGGACAGCCAGGTGGCGTAGGATTCCCACTTGAACCAGGTCAGATGCTCGGGCATCTCGGCCGGCGCCACCAGATATTTCTGGATGTGGTAGAAGCCACCGCCATGCACCTGCCATTCCTCGCCGAAGGCGCCGACGGGCATGCCTGGTCGCTGGCGCAGGCCCAGATCGAGCGCGACGAAATAGAAGGACGAGCCGATCCAGGCGATGCCGGTGACGACGTGCAGCCAGCGCACGGCGAAGCTCAGCCAGTCCCAGAAAATCGCGAAATCCATCATTGAAGTCGTCCCTGCCGATGACGCGACTTTAAGGTGTGGCGCGTAAACGGAAAGAGGCGAGGTGTGCGATGACTTTCAAAAAAAATTGGAAAATACTAGGTTGATCCCTGCAAACCGGCGAAGGTGCTCCGCATGGCCTATCTCGACAACATCGCCGTCTTCGTCCGCGTCGTCGAGCTCGGCAATCTGTCGGCGGCCGGGCGCGACATGCGCATTTCGCCGGCGGTCGCCTCGAACCGTATCAAGGAACTGGAGAAGCATCTCGGCGTCCGGCTGTTCAACCGCACGACACGGCAGTTGATGCCGACCGAGCACGGCACCGTGTTCTACTCGGGCGCGAAGCAGGTTCTGGAGGCGATCACTGAAGCGGAGGCGGCCGTCTCGGCACTGTCCGGCCAGCCGCGCGGCACCATCAAGGTGACGGCGCCGCTTGGGCTCGGCCGGCGGCTGGTGGCCTCGGGCATTCCCGATTTTCACGACAAATACCCTGATATCGAGGTGCGGCTCAGGCTCTCGGACCACAATGTCGACATCATGAAAGAGGGCATCGACGTCGCCTTCCGGCTCGGCATCATCGAGGACTCCAGCCTTCGGATGCGCGGCATCATGGAATGCGAACGTGTGTTGGTCGCCGCACCCAAATATCTTGAGGCACGCGGCGAGCCCATGGATCCGCAGGAATTGATCGGCAGGAGACATGACTGCCTGATGCTGCGCTATTCCGGCGCACGCGAATATGTCTGGACCTTGCAAACGCCGGCCGGCCAGCAAAAATTCGAAGTGCACGGGCCCTACGACACCGATGACGGCGACGTGCTGACCGGTTGGGCTCTGTCGGGACGCGGTATCATCAACAAGCCGCGCTTCGAGGTCGAGCCGTTCATCCGCGACCGGCGGCTGAAGGTCATTCTCGCCAGCACCCCGCCTACGCCGGTGCAATTCGCTGCCGTATATCCGCACAAGAAGCTGCAGGATCCCAAGGTGCGCCTGCTGCTCGACTTCATGGCGGAGCGCTGCCAGCGGCTGATCAAGGACATCCTGGCTGGGCGGTAGAACAGGCCGGCAAGTGACCGCCGGCTGGTCCATTCGCCGGGCTTGTCTTGCTGCAGGACGAACTTAGTTTCGTCCTGCGCGGTTTTGACCGAGCAATCCGCACCTTGGTCGAGGTATGAGCAAAGCCGATGGGTCATCGTTGCCGATTCCGGGGCGCCTCGACCCGCGCATCAGCCTATAATCTGGCGCGACGCTTCGCGTCCCCTCGACGTCATCAGCCACGGCCGTGCCGGCTGGAACGCATCGCTGACCCAACCCGCGCGAGGCCACCAACTTCAGCAGGCCCGAAGGATTTTCGGACACGGTTTTTCGACGCTGCGCGGAGGAATTCACAGGCATCGTGCAGGGCCTGTGGCAGGACGCTGATGCTCTACTGTTCGACGAGAGCGGCGGTCACGCTGCCTGAACATCTCGGCTTGAAACGGCCGGCTTAGCGGCGGCGCAAGTCTAACTCGCCATCACCCTGTCATGGGGACGGTCGGAACTTGAGGCCGCTCCGTGCACGACTAGAGCCGCCATGATCTCGGCGGCCGCCAGTGCGGCGATAACGGGCGGGCGCTTGTCCTTGACGGCGTCGCCGCCGATCGGCGAGACGAGCCGGGCAAATTCAGTCTCCGCGCCGTCCGCCGATTTCAGGAACCAGTTTCTGAATGTCGCCTTCTTGGTCTTCGAGCCGATCATGCCGACATAGGCAGCGTCGCCGCGTTTCAGTGCCTCGGCGACGATCAGGAAATCGAGCGCGTGGTCATGGGTGAGGATGGCGAAGGCGGTGCCGGCCGGGGCGTTGCGCACCTCGGCTTCCGGCATCGGCGTCAGCCGCGTCTCGACGGTTTCCGGCATGCCTGCCAGCGCCTCGGCCCGCGTCTCGATGACGACACCGTGCACGGGAAGAAGCGCTACCGTAGACGCGAGCGCCTGGCCGACATGGCCGCCGCCGAAGATATAGACATGCGGCAACTGCGCCTCCTCGGCTTCCGCCGCCGCAACCAGTTCGGCGGCCAGCGCTGCATCGACCAGCCGGATCAGCACCTCGACCCGTCCGCCACAACACTGGCCAATTTCGGGGCCGAGCGGGACGTCCAGCGAGGCGCAGATTTCGTCGGCCTCGATGCGGGTTCCCCTCCCCCTCGAGGGGAGGGTGGCGGCGAAGCCGCCGGGTGGGGTCGTTGCGGCAGTGCTCGACCCCCTTGCGGTGCCTCCTGCGAGGACCCCCTCTGGCCGCTTCGCGGCCATCTCCCCCTCGAGGGGGGAGATGAGCATCTGCCTAGCTCTGTCGATGGCCATGTATTCGAGCTGACCACCGCCGATCGTGCCAAAGATCGCCGCCGACGAAACAAGCATGAAGGCGCCCTTCTCACGCGGCGTCGAGCCCTTGGTACCGGCCACTTCGACCAGGGCAAGTCGCGCGGCGCTGCCGAGAAAGGTTTTCAGGCTTTGCACGTTCGAGTTCATGGTTCACGGTTCCCGAATGCAAAATATAGGCTTTTTCGGCTGGAATTGCACGTTTGCCGGCCTTCAGGCGCCAGCCTTGACCTCTTTCTTCAACCGCTCGATCGCCATCAGCACGCGTTCGGGGGTCGCCGGCGCGTCGAGGCGCGGGCAGATCTTGTGGTCGGCGACGCTGGCCACGGCATCCGACAGCGCATGCAGCACTGCCATGCCATGCGGCAGCGGTGGCTCGCCGACCGCCTTGGAGCGATGGATGGTCGGCTCATAGGCCTGCGACCAGTCGGTCAGCGCGACGTTGAAGATCTTCGGCCGGTCCGAGGCCAGCGGGATCTTGTAAGTCGAGGGCGCATGGGTGCGCAGCCGGCCCTTGTCGTCCCACCACAGTTCCTCGGTGGTCAGCCAGCCCATGCCCTGGATGAAGCCGCCCTCGACCTGGCCGAGGTCGATGGCCCGGTTCAGCGAACGGCCGCAGTCGTGCAGGATATCGGCGCGCTCGACGACATACTCGCCGGTCAGCGTGTCGACCGACACTTCGGCGCAGGCCGCGCCATAGGCATAGTAGTAGAAGGCGTGGCCCTGGCCCTTGCCGCGGTCCCAGTGAATCTTCGGCGTCTTGTAGAAGCCGGCGGCCGAGAGCTGCACACGCGCGATGTAGGCCTGCTTGACCAAATCGTTGAAGCTGACTTCCTGGTTGCCGACGCGCACCCGGTTGGGCAGGAACACCACCTGGTCGACAGGTATCTGATATCTCTCGGCGGCGAAGTCGGTCAGCCGCTGGCGGATCTGGCGCGCCGCGTTCTGCGCCGCCATGCCGTTGAGGTCGGCGCCCGAGGACGCCGCCGTCGGCGCGGTGTTGGGCACCTTGGCGGTTGTGGTGGCGGTGATCTTCACGCGGTCGAGGTCGATCTGGAACTCCTCGGCCACGACCTGCGCCACCTTGAGGTGCAGGCCCTGCCCCATTTCGGTGCCGCCATGGTTCATGTGCACCGAACCATCGGCATAGACATGGACCAGCGCCCCGGCCTGGTTGGACTCGGTCTTGGTGAAGGAGATGCCAAACTTGACCGGCGTCAGCGCCAGGCCGCGCTTGACGAAGCGGCTGTTGGCGTTGAACGCGGAAATCTCGCGGCGGCGGCGCGCATAGCTGGCGCTCTCTTCCAGTTCCGCCACGATGCGCTGGATGATGCAGTCCTCGACCTTCTGGTGATAGGGCGTGACGCAGCGCGCGCCGATCGCCTCCATCGAGTCATAGAAATTCAGCTTGCGGATTTCGAGCGAATCCTTGCCGACCGCGAAGGCGACCTCGTCGATGACCCGCTCGGCGCCGATCATGCCTTGCGGGCCGCCGAAGCCGCGGAAGGCGGTGTTGGAGACGGTGTTGGTGTAGAGCGGCGCCGACTTGGCCAACACCGCGGGATAGAAATACGCGTTGTCGCAGTGGAACAGCGCGCGGTCGCCGACCGGGCCGGACAGGTCGGCGGAAAAGCCGCAGCGCAAGGCATAGGTGAAATCGACGCCGAGGATGTTGCCCTCGTCGTCGAAGCCGACCTCGTAGTCGATGGCGAAATCGTGCCGCTTGCCGGTGGCGGTCATGTCCTCGTCGCGGTCGAGCCGGACCTTGACCGCCCGCTTCAGCTTCTTGGCGGCGATGGCGGCGATCGCGGCGCACTGGTTGGCCTGCGTTTCCTTGCCGCCGAAGCCGCCGCCCATGCGGCGCACCTCCACCGTCACCGCGTTGCTCGGCACGCCGAGCGTGTGGGCGACCAGATGCTGCGTCTCGCTCGGCCCTTGCGTCGAACAGTAGACGGTCACCTCGTCGTCCTCGCCGGGGATGGCGAGCGACACCTGGCCTTCGAGATAGAAATGGTCCTGGCCGCCAAGCCACATGCGGTTCTTGACGCGGCGGGGAGCGGCCTGGATTGCGGCGGCCGCGTCGCCACGCTTCAGGATCAGCGGCGTGGTGACCTGCTTGTCCTTGGTCGGATCGAGGTCCCATATGTCGACGACGGCGGGAAGCTCGTCATACTCGATCCCAGCCAGGCGCACGGCGCGACGCGCCGCCTCGCGGGTCTCGGCAATGACCGCGAAGATCGGCTGGCCGAAGAACTGCACCTTGCCTTCCGCCAGCACCGGATCGTCATGCATGTTGCTGGGCGAGACATCGTTTTCGCCCGGCACGTCGGCATAGGTCAGCACGTCGACGACGCCAGGGGCCGCGCGCACCGCCGAGAGATCGACGCTCTTCAGGACGCCATGCGCCACCTTGGACAGGCCAAGACCGACATGCAGCGTGCCGGCCGGCTCCGGCATGTCGTCGATGTAGACCGCGCCGCCGCTGACATGCTTGTGGGCGGAATCGTGCCGCTGGTCGGTGGCGACGCCGCCGACGATCTTCTCGGCCTTGAGGTTTGATGGTGCGTGCTTGTTCATCAGGCCGCCTCGCTGCGTGATACCTGGAACGGCGCCTTGGTGCCGGTGGTTTCCACGTAAAAGCGCAACAGAAGGTTCTTCGCCGCCAAAGCTCGGTATTCGGCGGTTGCGCGCATATCGGTCAGCGGGGTGAAATCGCTGGCATAGCAGGCCATAGCCGCTTCCACCGTCACTTCGGTCCAGGCCTTGCCGAGCAGCGCCTTTTCGACAGAGGACGCCCGCTTCGGCGTTGCCGCCATGCCGCCATAGGCGATGCGGATATCGGCTACCGTGCCGTCCTTGGCCAAGGCCAGATAAAAGGCGCCAAGGGTCGCGGTGATGTCCTCGTCGCGGCGTTTGGTGACCTTGTAGACGGCGAACTTTGTCCCCTTTGCCGGCACCGGCACATGCACGGCCTCGACGAACTCGCCTGGCTGGCGGTCCTGCTTGCCATAGGCGATGAAGAAATCCTGCAATGGGATCGTGCGCCGTGTCTTGCCCCTGCGCAATGTCAGCCGCGCACCGAGTGCGATCAACGGTGGCGGCGTGTCGCCGATCGGCGAGCCGTTGGCGACGTTGCCGCCGATCGTGCCCATGTTGCGGACCTGTTCCCCGCCGATGCGGTCGAACAACGGCCCCAATGCCGGGATGCGTTTCGACAGTGTCGAAAAGGCTTCGGTGTAGGTGACGCCGGCGCCAATCGATATGACACCATTGTCTTCCGTGATGGTGCAAAGCCCCGGCAGATTGCCGATGAAGATCGCCGGCGAGATGTCGCGCATCTGCTTGGTCACCCACAGGCCAACGTCGGTCGAACCGGCTACGACGGTGGCGGTCGGCTCTTTTTCGAAGACAGCCGCGAAATCGTCGGCATCGGCCGGCACTACCAGCCGCGTCCCGCCGGCGCCGATCTCGACCCTGGCGCCATCCTGCAACGCCTGCAGCCGTGTGGTGACGTCCCGGCGCTCCACCGCCAGCACGTCTTTTGCCGCCTTGCCGTAGCTCGATATGGCGTGCGCGGCGCGCATGATCGCCTCATAGCCGGTGCAGCGGCAGAGATTGCCTTGCAAGGCTTTTTCGATGGCCGCGTCCGAAGGGTCCGGTGACTTCATCCACAAGCCGTAGAGCGACATGACGAAACCCGGCGTGCAGAAGCCGCATTGCGAGCCATGGAAATCAACCATAGCCTGCTGGACCGGATGCAACTGGCCAGCTTCGCCGCGCAGGTGCTCGACCGTCACGACATGGGTGCCGTCGAGCGAGCCCAGAAAGCGAATGCAGGCATTGACGCTTTCATAGACCAGTCCGGTGGCCGAAAGTCTGCCGATCAGCACCGTGCAGGCGCCGCAATCGCCCTCGGCGCAGCCTTCCTTGGTGCCGCGCAGCGAACGGTCGAGCCGCAGCCAGTCGAGCAGGGTCGCGTCAGGCGCCACGGATGACAGCGCGACATCCCTGCCATTCAGAATGAAGCGGATTTCGTTGCGGATATTGACTTTGGCCATGCCTCAGCTCCCCCTGTAGGTGGAATAGCCGTATGGCGAGATCAGCAATGGTACATGGTAGTGCAGCGCCTGCGCCATGCCGAAGCGGATCGGCACGCTGTCGAGGAAGGCCGGCTCGGGCAGCTTCGTTCCTTGGCCGCGCAGATAGTCGCCGGCCGCGAACACCAGTTCATATTCGCCGATGCGGAAGTCGGCACCGGCCAGCAGCGGCGCATCGCAGCGGCCGTCGGCATTGGTGACGACCGTCTTCAGAAGCGTGCGGGCCAAACCCTCGATATGGTAGAGCGCGATGGACAATCCCGCCGCCGGCCTGCCGGTCGCGGTATCCAGGACATGGGTCGTCAGACGCCCGCCATCGGCTTTCGATGTCTCTGCCATTGGCCGCCTCCCATTTTCCAATACGAACAAATTGGCCGGTACAATCGAACACTACTGATGAATTGTGCGCCAATTAAAGGCGATGCATAAGTCCCGGTCGAGCGGAGTGCGACAAAAACACTTTCAAAAATTTTGAGGGGAATGCGAGAAGCACCCTTTCGATATCCTGATCATACTTCCGGTGATGCCGGGCGCGGAGGGACGATGCGTTACAGCAGGGACATGCGTGGCTACGGAGCCAATCCGCCGGATCCGAAATGGCCTGGCGGCGCGCATGTCGCCGTGCAGTTCGTCGTCAACTACGAAGAGGGCGGCGAGAACTGCGTGCTCCACGGCGACAAAGCTTCTGAGGCCTTCCTGTCCGAGATCGTCGGCGCGGCGCCCTGGGTGGGCCAGCGCCACTGGAACATGGAATCGATCTACGAGTATGGGGCGCGGGCCGGCTTCTGGCGGCTGCTGCGCCTGTTCAGCGAAGAGCAAGTGCCTGTCACCTGCTATGGCGTCGCCACGGCGCTCGCGCGCTCGCCCGACCAGGTCACGGCGATGCAGGAAGCCGGCTGGGAAATCGCCTCGCACGGGTTGAGGTGGATCGACTACCGCGACCACGACGCCGAGGACGAGCGCCGCGACCTCGAAGCGGCGATCAAGCTGCACTACGAGGTGACCGGCCAGCGCCCGACCGGCTGGTATACGGGCCGCACATCTATCAACACGGTGCGGCTGGTGGCAGAGGAAGGCGGCTTCGACTACGTCTCGGACACCTATGACGACGAACTGCCCTACTGGTTCGAGCATGAAGACGGCACGCAGCTCATCATCCCCTATACGCTCGACGCCAACGACATGCGCTTTGCCACACCGCAAGGCTTCAACTCGGGCGACCAGTTCTTTGCGTATTTGAAGGACAGTTTCGATACGCTCTATGCCGAGGGCAAGGCCGGCCGGCCGCGCATGATGAACATCGGCCTGCATTGCCGCCTGGTCGGGCGGCCGGGCCGGGTGGCGGCGCTGAAACGCTTCGTCGATTATGTCAAATCGCACGACAAGGTCTGGCTGGCGCGGCGTATCGACATCGCCAAGCACTGGCAGGAAAACCACCCCTATCAGCCGGCCGCGCTACGCCCCTCGAAGATGGAATTCGAGACGTTCGTTCACAGCTTCGGCGGCGTTTTCGAACATTCGCCCTGGATCGCCGAGCGGGCCTACGAGCTGGAGCTCGGCCCGGCGCACGACACGGCGGGCGGCCTCCACAATGCGCTTTGCCGCATCTTCCGTTCCGCCAGTGAGACCGAACGGCTCGGCGTGCTCAACGCCCATCCCGACCTCGCCGGCAAGCTGGCCAAGGCCAGGCGACTGACGGCGGAATCGACCAGGGAACAGGCTTCCGCCGGTCTCGACGCGCTGACAGACAAGGAACGCGAACTGTTCTCCAAGCTCAACGCCGCCTACGTCACCACCTTCGGCTTTCCCTTCATCATCGCGGTGAAAGGCAAGACAAAGGAGGAAATCCTCGCCGAATTCGAAGCCCGCATCGGCAACGGCCGCGGCGTCGAATTCGAAACCGCCTGCAAACAGGTCGAGCGCATCGCGCTGCTGCGCCTCAAGGACATGCTTCCACAATAGGTTTGAACCCATGGATACGATCAGGATGCCCGAGCGAACCTATTATGCCCCAAAGGGCGGCCATTCCGGCCAGAGCGAACTTCTGACCGGCCGCGCCGTCTTTACCGAGGCCTATGCAGTCATCCCCAAGGGCGTGATGCAGGACATCGTCACCAGCGCCCTGCCGTTCTGGGACAAGACCCGTGTCTGGATCCTGTCGCGGCCGCTGTCCGGCTTCGCCGAGACGTTTTCGCAATACATCGTCGAGGTCGCGCCCGGCGGCGGCAGCGAGCGGCCGGAGCCCGATGCCAGCGCCGAAGGCGCCCTGTTCGTGGTCGAGGGCGAACTGACGGTTCTGCTCGACGGCATGAAACATGTGTTGCGCCCCGGCGGTTTTGCCTTCCTGCCGCCGGCCAGCGGCTGGACAGTCCGCAACGAAGGCAAGGCGGCTGTCCGCTTCCACTGGATACGCAAGGCTTATGAGGCGGTCGACGGCCTCGAGATTCCGCAAGCCTTCTTCACCAACGAACAGGAGATCGCGCCGACGCCGATGCCCGGCACCGAGGGCCGCTGGGCAACGACGCGGTTCGTCGATCCCGCCGATCTGCGCCACGACATGCACATGACCATCGTCACGCTCGAGCCGGGCGCGGTCATTCCGTTCGCCGAGACGCATGTCATGGAACACGGGCTCTATGTGCTCGAAGGCAAGGCTGTCTATCGGCTCAACCAGGACTGGGTCGAGGTCGAGGCGGGCGACTATATGTGGCTGCGCGCCTTCTGCCCGCAGGCCTGCTATGCCGGCGGCCCCGGCAAATTCCGCTATCTGCTCTACAAGGACGTCAATCGGCACGCCAAGCTCGGCGGGGCCGGCATCGCGAAGCGGACGTCATGAGCCGCATTGTCGCGCGGCCGCTGACCCGTGGGGCCTTCGCCGAATTCGGCGATGTCATCGACATGGGCGGCGACAACCACTATCCGATCAATGGCGGCAAGGCAGAGCGCTACCATGACCTCGCCACCGCGCAAGCCACGGGGCCGAATGCGCGCGTGCTGATCTCGATGGTGCGCGGCACGCCCTATGACATGCCGCTGAAGCTGACCATGGTGGAGCGCCACCCCTTGGGCAGCCAGGCTTTCATACCGCTGTCGCCGCGTCCGTTCCTGGTCGTCGTCTGCCCTGACGGCAAGGACGGGCCTGGCGAGCCGCATGCCTTCGTCACCGCACCGGGGCAAGGCATCAACTATTTCCGCAATCTCTGGCACGGCGTGCTGACGCCGCTCGGAGAGCCTCAGGACTTTTTGATCGTCGACCGTGGCGGCGACGGCTCCAACCTCGAGGAATTCCATTTCTCGCACGCCTACGAAATCCACCTCCCCGACGAGAGCTTGTGATGACCGACATCTCGCTGATCGACCGCCTGCTCGACGTCATCGAGCACGACATCGTGCCGAAGACGGCAGAAGGCGTCGCCCACGGCAACAAGCTGTTCGGCGCGGCGATCCTGCGCAAGGACAACCATTCGCTGGTACTGGCCGAGACCAACAACGAGATGGAAAACCCGCTCTGGCATGGCGAGGTGCATTGCCTGAAGCGCTTTTACGAGATGCCCAGGGCCGAGCGCATCGACACCAAGGGCGCCATCTTTCTCGCCACACACGAGCCCTGCTCGCTCTGCCTGTCGGCGATCACCTGGGCCGGCTTCGACAATTTCTACTATTTGTTCAGCCACGAGGATTCGCGCGACAGTTTTGCGATCCCGCATGATCTCAAAATTCTGAAAGAGGTCTTCACCCTCGACCCCGGCGGCTACAATGCCGAGAATGCCTATTGGAAAAGTTTTTCGATCCGCAAGCTGGTGCGGGCGCTGGCCGGGGCCGAACGCCAGCGGCTGGAGGAGCGGATCGGGAAAATCTCGGCGCGCTACGACGAATTGTCGGGTGACTACCAGGCGAGCAAGGCTGAGAACGACATTCCGCTGAATTGAGCTTCCGTCTCAACAATCGCCGCTTGAGTTACCCCCTTTATGGGGGCATACTGGATTATGGATAAACGCAGACCCACTTACGATCTTTATGCAATCAAGTCGACATTTGGGTCTGTCGACACGCTGGCGATCACAACGTCCGCACTGCGGGATGCTGTTGGGCTGGGCTTCGATCGCGCCGGTGTGATCGAGGTGATCGACAGCATGACGTCGGAAGATGTTTGTGAAGTCGATGACGACTTTCGCGGATCATCGAGTGTGGCAGGATGTCTATCACGTGCCAGCTCGTGACATGCTTCTCTATGTGAAATTCCAGGCGGATGTCGTGACCGAATTCACGATCATGTCATTCAAGGAGAAATGACCATGGCGACAAGGGAGAGCAGTGAAACGAATAGGATGGTCTCCCCCGAAACCGGAGAAACGTTGATGCGCGGAGTCCGTCCATTCACCGTGACCTATAAGGGCGAGAGCATGATCGTCGACCTGCCCGGCTACTATCCGCCATCGGATGGCGAGGGTGTGCATGTCGGCGACGACATGGCCGCCGTTGATGCCGCGCTGCGCGCGCTCAAGGAGAAGATCGACGGCGTGCCGGCCCCGTCAACCATCCGCCGCATGCGCACGAAGCTCAAGCTGTCGCAGCGCGAGGCCGGATCCTTGTTCAAGGTCGGCGAGAACGCCTTCGACAAGTATGAAAGAGGCTTGATCGAACCGAGTGGCCCGACCATTCAATTGATGACATTGCTGGAGAAACATCCCGAACTGCTCGACGAATTGCGGTAGCGGCACAGGTCGCATATTTCGCTGCTCCAGTCGCGAATGGCGATTGAAAGTTCTCGTGCCGCGGAGCGTTATGCCTGCCATGAAAATCATCACCGAATTTCCCCGCAAGGTCGTCGAATTTCCCGATATGGGCATCGTCATGCCCGATGGCTGCCGGCTGTCGGCGCGGGTGTGGATGCCGGAGGACGCGGGCGACGATCCGGTGCCTGCCATCCTCGAGCACCTGCCCTACCGCAAGCGCGACGGCACGATCTTTCGCGATCAGCTTACCCATCCCTATTTCGCCGGCCACGGCTACGCCTCGATCCGCGTCGACATGCGCGGCAATGGCGATTCCGAAGGGCTGATGGACGACGAATATTCCGAGCAGGAACTGCAGGACGCCTGCGATGTCATCGCCTGGGCGGCGGCCCAGCCCTGGTGCAACGGCAATGTCGGCATGATGGGTATTTCCTGGGGCGGCTTCAACTGCCTGCAGGTGGCGGCCAAACAGCCGCCGGCGCTCAAGGCGGTGATCAGCCTGTGCTCGACCGTCGACCGCTATGCCGACGACATCCACTACAAGGGCGGCTGCCTTTTGAACGAAAATTTCGGCTGGGCCTCGACCATGCTGTCCTATTCGTCGCGGCCGCCGGATCCGCTGATTGCCGGCGACAACAGATGGCGCGACCTCTGGATGACCCGGCTGGAGAACCTGGCCTTCATGGCGCCGCTGTGGCTCAGCCACCAGCATCGCGACGCCTATTGGAAGCGCGGTTCGATTTGCGAGGATTTTTCGGCCGTCAAGGCGGCTGTGCTGTCGATCGGCGGCTGGCACGACGGCTACCGCAACACGATCTCGCACCTCGTCAGCAACATCGAGGCACCGGTCAAGGGCATCGTCGGACCGTGGATCCACAAATACCCGCACTATGCCGGCCCCAAGCCAGCCATCGGCTTCCTCCAGGAAGCGCTGCGCTGGTGGGACCGCTGGCTGAAGGGCGCCGAGACCGGCGTCGAGGCCGATCCCGACTACCGCGCCTATGTGATGGACAGCGTGCGTCCCGCGCGCTGGCATCCGGAGCGGCCCGGCCGCTGGATAGCCGAGCAGGAATGGCCGTCGTCCAACATAACGATTGAAGCGCTCGAGCTCATGGCTCCGGGTGCAGGGCCTTCAACCGTCGCTTCGCCGCAAACCTGTGGGCTTGCCGGCGGCGAATACTTTCCGTTCACCTTCGGACCGGAACTGCCGGGCGATCAGCGTCCTGATGATGGGCTGTCGGCCTGTTTCGACCAGCCTGAGCTCACCAAACCGATCGAGATCGTCGGCGCGCCGGAGCTTCAGGTCCAGCTTGCCTCGGATCGGCCCCAGGCCAACATCGCTGTCCGGCTCTGCGACGTGCATCCCGACGGCGCCTCGGAACTGATCTCCTATGGCGTGCTCAATCTGACGCACCGCAGCTCGCATGAATTCCCCGAGGCGCCGGTCCCCGGGGAGACGGTTTCGGTCCGTGTCGTGCTCGATCAATGCGCCTACCGCGTGCCGGCCGGCCATCGTCTGCGCGTCGCCGTTTCGACCGCCTACTGGCCCGCTATCTGGCCCTCGCCCGAGCCGGTACGACTGACCGTGTCGGCGGCCACGCTATCGGTGCCGTTGCGCCTGCTGGCAACAGGCGACGAAGCCGTTTTCGCCGAGCCGGAAGGTGCTACGCCGTGGGCGACCGAGACGGTTCGGCCCGCCAATTCCGAACGCCATGTCGATCGCGACGAAAAGACCGGGATTGTCACGCTGTCGATAACGGACGACTTCGGCGAAGTGCGCGATCTCGACCACGGACTGGTCAACGGCAGCATCGCCCGCGAAACCTGGACCATCCAACCTGACGATCCCCTGTCAGCCTCGGGAAAGACACACTGGACGCAGACCCTGTCGCGAAATGGATGGTCGGTCCGTACCGAGACATGGGCGCAGATGCGGTCGGACACGCAAAACTTCATCGTCAGCGCCCGAATCGAAGCTTATGAGGGCGAAAAACTCGTCTTCGAGCGCGATTTCGACGAAAAGGTCCCGCGTGCGCTTGTTTGAGCGTTGAAATCATTGATCCAAATGCGACGTGCGATTTACGCCACGGCATGTCGCATTCGGTCTTGCTTACCGCTTTCCCTTGCGGTCATTATTCCCTTTAACAAGAAGCAAGAAAATCGACCGCAGAGTCGAACCAACAGAGTGAGGAACTCAAATGTCAAACGAACTGGAATTCCTTAGCCGGCGCGTTGCGTCCGGCAAACTGAGCCGTCGTGATTTTCTCGGCCGGGCGGCAGCGCTCGGCATCGCCGCACCCTTCGCCAACTCGCTGCTTTCGAGCGCGGCGCGGGCGGCGGGTCCGGTCAAGGGCGGTACGCTGAAGGCCGGCCTTGTCGGCGGTGAATCCACCAACAGCCTCGACCCGGCGCTGATGATGACGCAGGTGCCGTTCGCCTTCGGCAAGTGCTGGGGCGAAATGATCGTCGAGTTGTCGCCGGAAGGCAAGCTCGAGAACCGCATCGCCGAAGACATCGGCTCGTCCAAGGACGCCAAGACCTGGACGCTGAAGATCCGCGACGGCGTCGAATTCCACAACGGCAAGACCGTGACCGCGGAGGACGTGGCCGCCACGCTGGAGCGCCATTCGGACGAGAAGTCGAAATCCGGCGCGCTCGGCTACATGAAGGGCATCGACACCATCAAGGCCAGCGGCAAGGAAGTGGTGCTGACGCTGAAGGAGGCCAATGCCGACCTTCCCTATTTGCTCAGCGACTATCACCTGATCGTCCAGCCCAATGGCGGCAAGGACAAGCCCGATGCCGGCATCTCGGCAGGGCCATACGTGGTCAAGACCAACGAGCCTGGCGTGCGCCATGGCGGCGAGCGCTTCGCCAATTACTGGCAGGGCGACAAGATGGGCCATGCCGACCAGATCGAGGTCATCGTCATCAATGACGCGACCGCCCGCACGGCAGCGCTGCAGGGCGGCCAGGTCAACATGATCAACCGCGTCGAGCCGAAGATCGTCGACCTGATCAAGCGCGTGCCGGGCGTGACCATCCGCAACCACGCCGGTCCCGGCCACTACGTGTTCATCATGCATTGCAACACGGCGCCGTTCGACAACAACGACCTCAGGATGGCGCTGAAGCTGGCGATCGACCGCGAGGAGATGCTGACCAAGGTGCTGCGCGGCTACGGCTCGCTCGGCAACGACTTCCCGATCAACGCGTCCTATCCGCTGTTCAGCGAGATCGAGCAGCGCAAGTACGATCCCGACAAGGCCAAGTTCCACTACAAGAAATCAGGCCATGACGGCACCGTTCTGCTCAGGACCTCGGACGTGGCTTTCCCCGGCGCCGTCGATGCGTCCCAGTTGTTCCAGCAGAGCGCGGCCAAGGCCGGCATCAAGATCGAGCTCAAGCGAGAGCCCGGCGACGGCTACTGGAACGAGGTCTGGAACAAGCAGCCCTTCTGCGCCTCCTACTGGGGCGGCCGCTCGACGCAGGACCAGATGTATTCGACCGCCTATCTGTCGACGGCAGACTGGAACGACACGCGTTTCAAGCGCCCGGACTTCGACAAGATGGTGCTGGCGGCGCGCGCCGAACTCGACGAGGCCAAGCGCAAGCAGATGTACCATGACATGGCTGTCATGGTCCGCGACGATGGCGGCCTGATCCTGCCGATGTTCAACCAGTTCATCGACGCCACCGGCGCCAAGGTCGATGGCTGGGTGGATGATCCGCACCAGGAACTGATGAACGGCTACGCCTTGGCGAAGTGCTGGCTGCAGGCCTGAGTCCGGCTTTGCAGAGATGTCTTCACCCATCCTGAAACTCATTGCCCAGCGCATTGCGCTGGGCATCCTCCTTCTGTTGGCCATCTCGGTCCTGATCTTCGCCGGCACGCAGATTCTGCCAGGCGATGTCGCGCAAGCAATTCTGGGACAATCCGCGACGCCGGAATCGCTCGCCAATCTGCGCGAGCAGCTCGGGCTGAACGACCCCGCCTATGTCAGGTATTTCCACTGGCTCGGCGGCGTTCTGACCGGCGACCTCGGCACGGCGATGTCGAGCGGGCAGGATATCGCAACCTCGATCAAGTCGCGCCTGTGGAACACACTGTTCCTCGCCTTCTGGGCGGCGATCGTGGCCGTACCGCTGGCCATCATCCTGGGCCTGATCGCGGTGCGCTACCGCAATGGCTGGGTCGACAAGCTGATCTCCGGGCTGGCACTGGCCTCGACCTCCTTCCCCGAATTCTTCATCGGCTATGTGCTGGTCTATTTCTTCGCCGTGAAGTGGCAGATCTTTCCCGGCATCTCGACTGTCTACGAAGGCATGCCCTTCGGTGAGCGGATGCAGGCGATCGCGCTGCCGGCGACGGCGCTGACGCTGGTGGTGCTCGCCCACATGATGCGCATGACGCGAGCGGCGATCCTCAATGTCATGCAGTCGGCCTATGTCGAGACGGCGGAACTGAAGGGCCTGTCGGCGTTCAACGTCATCCGCAAGCACGCCTTCCCCAATGCCATCGCGCCGATCATCAACGTCGTCATGCTCAACCTCGCCTATCTCATCGTCGGGGTCGTCGTGGTCGAGGTGATTTTCGTCTATCCCGGCATGGGACAATATCTCGTCGATCACGTCACCAAGCGTGACGTACCGGTGGTACAGGCCGTCGGCCTGATCTTCGCCGCCGTCTACATCAGTCTCAACATCATCGCGGACATAGCGGCGATCGTCGCCAATCCGCGTCTCCGCCATCCGAAATAGGGGGGCTGATATGCTCGATATCAAACGCATCCCCATCCCCGCGCTGATCGGCATCGTCCTGACGGCACTGTTCGTGCTGGCGGCGATCTTCGCGCCCTGGATCTCACCGCATGACAACGCCGAAATCGTCGGCGATGTCTGGGAGCCGATATCGGCGGCGCATTGGCTGGGCACCGACAATCTTGGCCGCGATTTGCTGTCCCGGATGATCTATGGCGCCCGCATCACCTTGTTTATCGCGGTGCTGGCCACCGCGCTGTCGTTCTCGCTCGGCGCCATACTTGGCTTTTCGGCGGCCGTGTTCGGCGGCTGGTTCGATACGATCCTGTCGCGCCTCGTCGATCTCCTGATGTCGATCCCGACACTGATCATGGGCCTTGTGGTGCTCTCAGTGCTGCCAACCAACCTGGTGACGCTGATCCTGGTGATGGGCATTCTCGACTCGACGCGCGTCTATCGCCTGTCGCGCGCGGTCGCCGTCGACATCAACGTCATGGACTATGTCGAGGCCGCCAAGCTGCGCGGCGAAGGCAGCGCCTGGATCATTTTCCGCGAAATCCTGCCCAATGCGCTGTCGCCGCTGATCTCCGAGCTCGGCCTGCGCTTCATCTATGCGGTGCTGTTCCTGTCGACGTTGTCCTTTCTCGGCCTCGGCGTGCAGCCGCCGGACGCCGACTGGGGCGGCATGGTGAAGGAGAACAAGGACGGGATCGTGTTCGGCATAGGCGCCGCGCTCATTCCCGCGGCCGCGATCGCAGCACTGGCGATCTCGGTCAATCTTGTGGCCGACTGGGTGCTGAACCGCACGACAAGCCTGAAGGGAGGACGCGGATGACGGCCGACGTGAAGGCAAAGTCCACCCCTCTGCTCGATATCCGCAATTTGCGCATCGAGGCGACGGTCTATCCGCCAGGTGAGGCGCCGAAGAACATCGTGCTGGTGCACGACGTCTCGCTGACGCTGGAGAAGGGCAAGGTGCTCGGCCTGATCGGCGAATCCGGAGCCGGCAAGTCGACCATCGGCCTGTCGTCCATGGGCTATGGCCGTGGCGGCGTGCGCATCACCGGCGGCGAGGTGCTGCTCAACGGCCGCGACATCCTGAAGGGCGGCAAGGAAGGTTTCCGCAAGCTGCGTGGCCGCGAGGTCTGCTATGTCGCGCAGTCGGCGGCGGCCGCTTTCAACCCGGCGCACAGGCTGATGGACCAGGTGGTGGAAGCCACGCTGCTGCACGGGACGGCGACACGGGCGGAGGCCGAGAAACGCGCGATCGCGCTGTTCAAGAAGCTCAGCCTGCCGAACCCGGAAGCCATCGGCGAACGCTTTCCGCACCAGGTGTCAGGCGGCCAGTTGCAGCGCGTCATGACGGCTATGGCGCTGTGCTCGGAGCCTGACCTGATCGTCTTCGACGAACCGACCACGGCGCTCGACGTGACGACGCAGATCGACGTGCTGGCGGCGATCAAGGATGCCATCCGCGACACCCATGTGGCGGCGCTCTACATCACGCACGATTTGGCCGTCGTCGCCCAGGTCTCGGACGAGATCATGGTGCTGCGCCACGGCCGGCTGGTCGAATGGGGCGGCACTCGCCAGATCATCAAGGAACCGCGCCAGGAATACACCAACGCCCTGGTTTCGGTGCACGAGATCGAACATGCCGAGCAGAACCCCGGCACCACGCCGTTCCTGTCGGTCAAGAACGTCACCGCTGCCTATGGCGGCGGCCAGGTCAAGGTGCTGAAGAACGTCTCGGTCGATATCTACCCCGGCCAGACATTGGCCGTGGTTGGCGAATCCGGCTCCGGAAAATCGACGCTGGCGCGCGCCATAACCGGACTTTTGCCACCCGAGCAGGGCACCGTCACGTTCGACGGACGCCCGTTGGCCAACCGGCTTGCCGACCGGCCGAAGGAGGATTTGCGCCAGCTGCAGATGATCTATCAGATGGCCGACGTGGCGATGAACCCGCGCCAGACCGTCGGCACCATCATCGGCCGGCCGCTCGAATTCTATTTCGGCATGCGCGGCAAACAGCGCGATGCCCGCGTCGCCGAACTGCTCGACAAGATCGAAATGGGCAAGGGCTTTGTCGACCGTTACCCGGCCGAGCTTTCCGGTGGCCAGAAACAGCGTGTTTGCATCGCCCGCTCGCTCGCGGCAAAACCCAAGCTGATCATTTGTGACGAGGTGACCTCGGCGCTTGACCCCTTGGTGGCGCACGGCATCCTGAAGCTTCTGCTTGAACTGCAGAAGGAGGAGAACGTCGCCTATCTGTTCATCACCCACGATCTGGCGACGGTGAAGTCGATCGCCGATTCGATCGCTGTGATGTATCGCGGCGAGGTGGTGCGCTATGGTTCGAAGAGCAAGGTGCTGACGCCCCCCTTCGATGACTACACCGACCTTCTCTTGTCATCGGTCCCGGAGATGGAGATCGGCTGGCTGGAAAAGGCGATCAAGGGGCGGCGCATGGCCAGCGCCGGGAACTAGCGCAGTTCACGGTTTCACGGAACGGTGAACTGCTCTATCTCTTTGTTTTTATGCAATTCCGGATGGAAAAACCGTTCACACTTTTCCTGGAATTGCTCTAGGCACCCAGCGATCCGCCAACCAGGGGAGATGGCGGCCGTCATCCGCATGCAACACTAGGGCGCCACACGTCCTTTGGACGGGCGCCACTGGTGCGGCGTTGTTTCAACAAGGGGTAGGACATGAAGACTGAACTCGATCATCTCGCCGATCTCGCTGGCCAGGGCCGGATATCGCGCCGCGACTTTCTTGGCCGCACCGCGGCGCTTGGCGTGTCCGCCGCGCTGGCAACCACGCTGGCCGGGAGGGCCTTCGCGCAGAGCCCGGTCAAGGGCGGCATCATCAAGGCCGGCCTGCAGGGCGGTGAATCGACCAACAGCCTCGACCCTGCCCTGAACCTCAGCCAGGTCACCTACAGTTTCAGCAAGCAGTGGGGCGAGTATCTTGCCCGGCTAAGCCCAGACAACAAGCTGGTAAACCTGATCGCCGAAGACATCGGCGCCTCCAAGGACGCCAAGACGTGGACGATCAAGGTCCGTGACGGCATCGAATTCCACAATGGCAAGACGGTAAACGCCGAAGACGTTGCCGCCACCATCGAGCGCCATGCCGACGAGAAGTCGAAGTCGGGCGCGCTCGGTATTCTCAAGAACATCAAGGGCGTCAAGGCGAGCGGCAAGGAAGTGATCGTCACGCTCGGCGATGCAGACGCCGACTTCCCCTATCTGATGGCCGACTACCATCTCGTCATCCAGCCGAATGGCGGCAAGGACAACCCGAATGCCGGCATCAGCGCCGGTCCCTACAAGGTCACCGTCAACCAGCCGGGCGTACGCCATGGCGGCGAACGCTTTGCCAACTACTGGCAGGGCGACAAGTCCGGCCATGCCGACCAGGTCGAGATCGTCGTCATCAACGACGCGACGGCGCGTCTCGCTGCCCTCCAGGGCGGTCAGGTCCACATGATCAACCGCGTCGAGCCGAAGGTTGTCGATCTGGTCAAGCGCATTGCCGGCGTAAGTATCGAGAACGTGTCTGGCAAGGGCTACTACCCGTTCAACATGTTCTGCGACACCGCACCCTTCGACAGCAACGATCTGCGTATGGCGCTCAAGCTGGCCATGGACCGCGAGGAAATGCTGGAGAAGATCCTGCGCGGCTACGGCTCGGTGGGCAACGACTTCCCGATCAACGAAGCCTACCCGCTGTTTACCGCCATCGAGCAGCGCAAATTCGATCCGGAAAAAGCCGCCGCCCTCTACAAGAAGTCGGGCCATAGCGGCTCGGTCCTGCTGCGTACCTCCGATGTCGCCTTCCCCGGCGCCGTCGACGCCGCCCAGCTCTATCAGCAGAGTGCGGCCAAAGCCGGGATCAAGATCGAGATCAAGCGCGAGCCCGGCGATGGCTACTGGTCCGAGGTGTGGAACAAGAAGCCCTTCTCGCTCTCCTATTGGGGCGGCCGCGCCACGCAGGATCAGATGTATTCCACCGGTTACGTCTCGACGGCCGACTGGAACGACACGCGCTTCAAGCGGCCGGAATTCGACAAGATGCTGTTCACCGCGCGCGGCGAGCTCGACCAGGACAAGCGTAAGGCGATCTACCACGACATGGCGGTGATGATGCGCGACGAAGGCGGCCTGATCGTGCCCTTCTTCAACCAGTTCATCGACGCGGCCGCCACCAACAAGATCAGCGGATGGGTCAAGAACCCGATCGGCGAAATGATGGATGGGTACGCGCTGGGAGAATGCTGGCTGAACGCCTGACATCTGTCTCATATTGAAAAGCGCCGCGTGTCCCAACGACACGCGGCGCACTCGTTTCAACAGACAATCGCGTGGAGTAACCGGTGGCGATCCAATCCAAGCTTCTGCTGATCATCCTCGATGGCGTTCCCTACCGCAACTGGCGCCGGCTGATGGGCAATCTCGAGGGTTGGGTGCAATCGGGCGAGGCGCGGGTGTGGAAGATGCGCTCGGTGCTGCCGTCGACCTCGGCCTGCTGCTATGCCTCGATCCACACCGGCGTTTCGCCGCAGGTGCACGGGATCCTGTCCAACGAAAACCGGTTTCGCGTCGGACAGCCCGATATCTTCTCGGAAGTCAGCAAGGCCGGCGGCAGGACCGGCGCGGTTACCCATTCCTACTGGTCTGAATTCTTCCGTTCCTATCCCTTCGACCTCGTCGAAGACATGGAATATGACGAGCCCGGCGGACCGATCACGCATGGCCGCTTCCACACCATGACCGGCTACAATCTCAAGAACCAGATGACGCCGAGCGATGTCGACCTGTTCGCGACGCTGACCATGCTCACCCGGCGCCACGGCATCGACTACGGCATCCTGCACACCTGCACGCTGGACTCGATGGGCCATCGCTTCGGTCACGACTGCCACGAGATGGACCATGCCTGCTACGCCATGGACGGCATGCTGGCGGCCTTCCTGCCGGGCTGGATCGAAGCCGGCTATGAGGTCATGGTCACCGCCGACCATGGCCAGACCGACCGCGGTCACCATGGCGGCCATGACGACGAGATGCAGGATTTCGCACTGTATTATTTCGGACAAGGCAAAGGGCCGGAAGCCGACACGCTGCTCGACCAGTTGCAACTGGCGCCAACGGTGTTGAGCCGGCTGGGCGTGCCGGTGCCGGCGACGATGAAGGCGAAGGCTTTTCTCACCTGATCGGGCGGCTGGCGCCTCCCGCATCCGCCTGCCGGCACCTTCTCCCCCTAAACGGGGCGAAGGGATGCTCTGGCAACCGCCCAGCTCTTCGGTTAGCCTCCCAAAATTCCTTGGCGGAGGATGAACCTTTTTGGACCGATCGGCGACAGAGCAAACAAGAGCCAGGCGGCTCGACCGGCCATGACAGCGGCGACGGAGACCGATCGCGCGCTGGTCGACCGGGTCGCGAAGGGCGACCGGGCCGCCGTGCGGCTCCTGTTCATGCGTCACCACGCGCGGGTCTACCGCTTCGTGGCGCGCCAGACGGGATCGGAAATGATGGCTGACGATATCGCCAACGAGGTGTTTCTCGAATTGTGGCGCCAGGCGCCGGGTTTCGAAGGGCGCTCCGAAGTCTCGACATGGCTGCTCGGCATCGCCCGCTTCAAGGCGCTGTCGCTGCTGCGCAAGAAGAAGGAAGACTGGATCGACGACGAGGCCGCCGCCGCGGTGCCCGACAGCGCCGACACGCCCGAGGTCGTCACCATGAAGGAGGATAAGGCCGCCGCCTTGCGCCGCCTGATTGATGCCTTGCCCGAGGAGCACCGCACGGTGATCGATCTCGCCTATTATCAGGGCCAATCGGTGACCGAGATCGCCGAGGTGCTCGATATTCCGGTCGCGACCGTCAAAACCCGTATGTTCTACGCCCGCAAGAAACTCGGCGAAGCCCTGAAAGCCGCCGGTTACGACAGGGGGTGGCCATGAGCGCCGCTGAAAAGATGTCGCGCCGCGACGAAATGGAGACGCTGCTGCCGTTCTACCTGAACGGCTCGCTCGAAGGATCGGATCTGGAAGCCGTCGAGGAATGGCTGGCCAACGATCCCTCGGCACTTGCCGCGCTTGGCGAGGCGGAAGCCGAGTTCTCCGGCACGGCGGCGGCCAATGAGGCGATCCGCCCGCCGGCCGATGCGCTCAGCCGCTTCGCCAAGGCGCTGGACGCGGAGGCCGGGCCTGCACGCAGGCCGGCCGGATCGTCCTGGCTGGCGCAGGCGTGGGGCCGTTTCATGGCGGTGCCGGTCGGCGTCGCCTGGGCGGCGGCCGCGGTTCTGCTGGCCTTGATCGCGGTGCAGTCGCTGGTGCAGCCCGGCGGCAGGGGCGGCAATTTCGAGATCGCCGGCGCACAAGACGATCTGGCCAAATTGCCGTTTGCGCTGGTCAAGTTCAAGCCGGACGCCAGGATGGCCGACATTGCCGTCTTCCTCGACGCCAACAAGCTCAAGATCATCGGCGGACCGACCGCCGATGGCATCTTCAGGCTCGCCATTCCGGCGACGACAGCCGCCGACTACGAGAAGGCGCGCAGCCTTGTTGCCGCCCAGCCTTTCGCCGAGACTGTGATCGAGGGAAGGAAACCTGTTGATGGCGGCTGAGGCGGTCATTCGATTTGCGGCTGTCCTTGCGGCGGCGATGACAATCGCCGCCGTGCCTGTGTCGGCGCAGACAAACGACGGCAATCCCGAGCGGGCCAAAATCGATTGCAGCAACGAGGCCAATGCAATGGCGGCCGACTGCGTCAAGGACGGCGACGCCACCAAAGGCGGGTCGGGTGCGGCCCAGGCCAGCGCCGTTTTTCTGCCCGCCTTGATCGTCGACCTTTTCCCCAATCCGGCCGCCCCTCCTGCACCGGTGCCGGCACCACGGCCGGAGCCCGCGACTTCCCCCGGGGGCAACCAGGCCGGCCCACCAGCCAGTGGACCGATCGTCTCGCCGACCGATCTCATCACCGTCCAGTCGCGGCGCGCCGTGACCGGGGAGTTCGTGCCGGACGAGGTGCTGGTGACGGTCGATGGCGATGCCGGTGCCGTGCAGCAGATCGCCGCTTCCTTCGGCCTAGAAGTACGCTCGCAGCGCCAGTCCCGGCTGCTTGGCGCCACTTTGGTGCGTTTCGGCATTCCCGATGGCCGCCCTGTCGGCGTGGTGCTGGCGCAGCTTGCCGCCGACGGCCGCACGCGGCGCCGCGAGCCCAACCACATCTACTCGCTGCAGCAGGCGGCCGGCATCGTCAACTATGCCTTCGACCGCATCGCGCTCGACGCCAAACAGGCCAGCGGCGAGAACGTGCGCGTCGCCGTCATCGATACCGGCATCGACGACAGCAATCCGGCGCTTGCCGGCGTCATCGCCGCGCAGTTCGACGCCATGCCCGACGTGCCGATCGAAAAGCGCGACCACGGCACTTCGATCGACGGTCTGATTGCCGGCGTCGGCCCGCTGGAAGGCATGGCGCCGGGCGCCAGGATCTACCATGCGCGCGCCTTCGAGGGCGGCAAGTCGACCATGGACGTCATTCTGTCGGCGCTCGACTGGGCGGCGGACCAGAATGTCAGCATCATCAATATGAGCTTCGTCGGACCGAAAAACGACCTGCTCGGCACCGCCTGCCGCAATGCACGGGCGCTTGGCATGGTGCTGGTGGCGGCGGCCGGCAATAACGGGCCGAAGGCGCCCTACGGCTATCCGGCCGCCTTTGACGGCGTCATCGCCGTGACGGCCACCGACGCCAAGGATGCGCTGATGCCGCAGGCCAATCGCGGCGCCTATGTGTTCATCTCGGCGCCGGGCGTCGACATGGTGGCGCCGAGCGGTGCCGGCTCGGACGTCGTCACGGGCACCTCGTTTGCCGCGGCAATCGTCAGCGGCGCCATCGCCAACCTCATCCATGCCACGCCCGGCCGCTCCGCCGACGACATCGAGAAGGTGCTTGCGGCGACCGCGAAGGATCTCGGGCTTAAGGGGCGCGACAATGATTTCGGCTACGGCCTGCTGGACATCAAGGCTGCAGGGACTGCGAAGGAATAGCCAGCGACGGCTCACGCGGCGCTTTGCCGGGACGAAGCAGGAACCAGAACGCGGCGATGTGCGTGATCATCAGCAGCGGCACGTAGATGATGGGGATCGCGTAGGTGGCTCCCAACTGCTCCGCGTGCTCGGGAAGGCCTTCCTGAACCGCATGGTAATAGTCGACGACGAGGTCGGCCATTCCGACGAGATTAAAGGCGACGACGAACGACCAGAAGAGCAAGCGAACTCTGACCGTCAGCAATGCCAGCATGGCCAGCACCCCGGTGGCGAAGTCGCCATAGGCAGCGAACATGGCGAAGCCGGCAGGCAGATTGGGGCCGACGACGCCCGGAAGCAGGAACACGAGACCGAAGAAGCGGAAACTGTGCAGCGTGGCAATGGCGCGTTGCGCCGCCATCCGATCCATCGAGACCAGCCATGGCAGGCCATATGCACCGAAGCAAAGCAGCCATGCGACATAGCCCAGGGCGAGTTGGATCTGGAACAGCATCGGCGTTGACATCGGTTTCCTCGCAACAGGTGGCCATGCGGTCCCGCACACTTCGATCGCTAGCTAAGACTGCTTTCATAGTTCGGCCATCCGCTGTAATCAGAACAGCCTATGAAGCAGAGATACACAATCCGACACGGTGCGTTGGACGGGGTCGAGGTGTTCCTGGCCGTCGCGCGGCATCGTAACTTCCGCCGTGCCGCGGCCGAACTGGCGGTAACGCCGTCCGCGGTGAGCCAGGCGGTGCGCGCGCTGGAAGCCCGCATCGGTGCGGCCCTGTTTGCCCGCACGACCCGAAGCGTCGGCCTGACCGAGGCTGGCCAGCGGTTCCTCGACCGCGCCGGACCTGCCTTCAAAGAGATCGTGGCCGCAGGCGAGGTCGCCCGCGATGTCGGCCAGCGGCCGACCGGGCTTTTGCGACTGTCCGTGCCCCGCGCGGTCGTGCCGCTGATCCTGGAGCCGATGATCGCGTCGTTCTGCCGGGCCTATCCCGAGATCGAACTGGAGATCGCCGCCAGCGACGAGATGGTCGATCTCGCCGCCGGCGGATTCGATGCCGGCATCCGGCTGGGCCAGTTCATCGCGCCCGACATGATCGCGGTGCGGCTGACGCCGCCATTCTCCTTCGTGGTCGTCGGCAGCCCGGACTATCTCGAGCGCCACGGCCAGCCCGAACAGATCACCGATCTGCGCCACCACGCCTGCCTGCGCCTGCGCCGCGCGAACGGCGCCGTCGCACCCTGGTCCTTCGCCGACGGCAACGGGGCGATCGAGGCGGTCGTCTCGGGCCCGCTGATCGCGCATGATTATCCAACCTTGCTGGGGGCCGCGATCCAAGGCGTCGGCCTGGCGCAGACGCCTCGGCCTGTCGCCGACGGCGCAATAGAACAGGGAAAACTCAAACCGGTGCTGGAGGACTTTGCCGGCGCGACACCGGGCGTCTTCCTCTATCATCCAGGCAAGCGCCAGGTCCTGCCGAAGCTGCGCGCCTTCATCGATCATCTTAAATCCGCGGTCTGAGACAACGGGCAGAGGCAGCGCAGAAGTCGTTCCAGCAATTGACCCCGCTGGCGAGTGGTCAGGCCGGCGCGCCGGCGACCGATCCCCTGACCACCAGGTCGACCGGCCAGACCTCGCCGCGCGCGCCGTCCTCCAGTCCCGATATCCGCGCCGCCAGCCGCTCGGCGATGCGTGCGCCGGCCAGCCGGATCGACGAGCGCGTCGTGGACAGCGGCACGGAAAAATTCTCCGGCTTCAGCCAGGGAAAAACGTCGTCATGGGCAATCAGCGAGACGTCGCCGGGAATGCTGAGGCCAAGGTCGCGCACCGCGCGCACGACACCGAGCGCCATGATCAGGCTGGAACAGGCGATTGCCGTCGGCGCGCCTTCCTGTTCGAGCAGGCGCCGGGCGGCGCGATAGCCGTTCTCCTCGGTCATGACGAGCGAGCAGACATGGCGATCGTCCAATGCCAGGCCACTCGCGGCCAGCGCCCGGCGCAGGCCGCGCTCGCGGTGGATGGCAAAGGTCTCGCGGTCGTCGCCGTTGATCAGCGCCAGCCGCCGGTGGCCAAGCTGGACGAGCAGCCGCGCGGCTTCGTGGAAGGCGCCTTCATTGTCGATGTCGAGAAAGGGATAGTCGAAATTCAGGCCCTCGCTGCGGCCATGGACGATGAAAGGAATGCCGAGCGTGTTGACCAGCGCCACGCGCCTGTCCTGCGGCCTCGGCGAAGAGATGTAGACGGCATCGACCTGTCGGTTGGCGACGATGCGGCGGTAGGTCGTTTCCTGGTCATCGGCATCGGTCGGTGACAGGACAAGGTCGAGCTCGTGCGAGCGGGCATAGTCGCCAAGACCGGACAGGAATTCGACGAAATGGGGATCGATGTCGACGGCTGCACCCGTCGGCAGGACATAGCCGATCATTCCGGACTTACCCGTGGCCAGCCGGCGCGCACTCGGATTGGGGCGATAGCCGTGGCGCTTGGCTGCGTCCATGACACGCCTGCGGGTTTCCTCGTTGACTTCGGGATAGCCGTTCAGCGCCCGGCTTACCGTGGTCTGGGAAAGCGCCAGCATATGCGCGAGTTGCTTGAGGTTCACGAGAGGCCTCCCTGCCTCAAAGCGCTTTTAAATTGAATCGACCCAAACGCCACAAGGGCGTGGCCACTCCACATGGACCATAAGCGTGCCGGGGCCCGGTTTGAAACGAAAATTGCTGCTGCAGTGCCGAAAAAGCATGTTGCGGTGCAAATTTTTGGACCCTGGCAGACGGCGACTAAATCGATTAGTTCCTGCTCCCCCTTGACACCCGTCCGATTCAGTGGCGAGATCAACAAAGCCAAAGCGCTTTGGAAGACTGTTCGAAAGGTTGCGGTTCCCTTGCGACTGAGTCACAGTCCTGCGGCGTCGGCGGGCGGAATGGAGGTTCCGTCCGGTGTGTATGACCCACTGGGAGGAATACCGATGAAGAAAATGCTTTTGCTGGGTGTTGCGTCTGCCGCATTCGCCCTGAGCGCGCCCGCGCATGCCGAACTGAAGTTCAAGCCGGGCGAGGACAAGCGCTTCAACTGGGCGAATTACGAGGACCTCAAGAAAGTCGACCTCAAGGGCGAGACCCTGACCATCTTCGGACCGTGGCGTGGCGAGGACGAGACGCTTGTCCGGTCGGTACTTGATTATTTCTCCGAAGCCACCGGCGCAGAGGTCAAATATTCCTCGTCCGAGAACTACGAGCAGCAGATCGTCATCGACACCCAGGCCGGCAGCCCGCCCAACATCGCCGTCCTGCCGCAGCCGGGCCTCATCCAGGACCTCGCTTCCAAGGGCGTGCTGACCCCGCTCGGCGACGACGTCGCAGCCTGGGTCAAGGAGAATTACGCCGCCGGCGACTCCTGGGCCAAGCTCGGAACTTACAACGGCAAGGACGGCAAGCCGGGCTTCTATGCCTTTCCCTACAAGATCGACGTGAAGGGGCTGGTCTGGTACTCGCCCGACAATTTCGAGGAAGCTGGCTACAAGGTGCCGAAGACGCAGGAAGAACTTGCCGAACTCGAGAAGAAGATCATCGCCGATGGCGGCAAGCCGTGGTGTATCGGGCTTGGTTCGGGCGGCGCGACGGGCTGGCCGGCGACCGACTGGGTCGAGGACATCATGCTGCGCACGCAGACTCCCGAAGTCTACGACAAGTGGGTGAAGAACGAGATTCCGTTCAACGACCCGGCCGTGGTCAACGCTATCGACATCTTCGGCAAGATCGCCACCGACGACAAGATGGTCGACGGCGGCGCCAAGGCGGTCGCGGCGACCGACTTCCGCGACAGCCCGAAGGGCCTCTTCACCGTACCGCCGAAGTGCTACATGCACCATCAGGCATCGTTCATCCCCTCCTTCTTCCCGGAAGGCGTGAAGCTTGGCCAGGATGCGGACTTCTTCCCCTACCCGCCCTACGGCTCCAAGCCGGAGCTCGGGACGCCGCTGGAAGTCGCCGGAACGCTGGTGATGATCACCAAGGATTCCAAGGCATCGCGCGAATTCATCAAGTTCCTGCAAATGCCGCTCGCGCATGAATTGTGGATGGCACAGAAGAGCTTCGTCACACCCTTCAAGGGGGCCAACAAGGACGCCTATGGCAGCGATGCGCTGAAGAAGCAGGGCGAGATCCTGGTCGGCGCCACGACGGTGCGCTTCGACGGCTCCGACCTGATGCCCGGCAAGGTCGGCGCCGGCTCGTTCTGGACTGGCATGATCGACCTGGTCGGCGGCAAGTCCGCCCAGGACGTCGCCACCGACATCCAGAAGAGCTGGGACGCCATCAAATAGGCCGCTCCGGCGCGACCTGATCTTTCCTCATCTTGCTACTGGATTCGGGCTACGGCCCGGATCCGACCGGCGGGACACGCCGGAAGCTTCGCATTTCGATTGTTCCGAATAACTGAAAGTCGGCGCATCGGTCGCCAGCACCGCTGGCCGGTCACGCGCAGGGAGAGGGACCCATGGCGGCTCAGATTTTCTCGGCAATATTCGTCATCATTATCGGCGTCGGCGGCTGCGTCGCCTATTTCTGGGGCGCCAACAAACTGCTTGACCTGATCTTCCCCGCGCGCGGAGTGTCCGGAGCGGCCGCCGTCAACAATCTGCGCCGGCAGGGATTGGTGCGGCCCTGGTTGTTCGTGGGTCCGGCGCTGATCATCCTGACCATCTACCTGGTCTATCCGGTGATCGCGACACTGTGGCTGTCCTTCTTCGATCGCGGCGGCACGAGTTTCGTGGGGTTCGCCAACTATGAATGGGCGCTGCGCGATCCGGATCTGCGAAACGCCATCCGCAACAACATATTGTGGCTGGCGGTGGTGCCGGCGGCCTGCACCTTCCTCGGCCTGATCATCGCCGTGCTCACCGACAAGATATGGTGGGGAACGATTGCCAAAAGCCTGATCTTCCTGCCGCTGGCCATCTCCTTCGTCGGCGCCAGCGTGATCTGGAAGTTCATCTACGAATATCGTGGCCAGGGCCAGATCCAGATCGGCCTGCTCAACGCCATCATCCAGTATTTCGGCGGCCAGCCGCAGGTCTGGATATCGCTGCCGTTCTGGAACAACTTCTTCCTGATGGTCATCCTGATCTGGATCCAGACCGGCTTTGCCATGGTCATCCTGTCCTCGGCGCTGCGCGGCATCCCCGAAGAAACACTGGAAGCCGCAGTCATAGACGGCGCCAACCCGTTCCAGATCTTCTGGAAGATCATGGTGCCGCAGATCTGGGGCACCATCGCGGTGGTATGGACCACCATCACCATCCTGGTGCTGAAAGTGTTCGACATCGTTCTGACCATGACCAACGGTCAATGGAACAGCCAGGTGCTGGCCAATCTGATGTTCGACTGGATGTTCCGCGGCGGCGGCGATTTCGGCCGCGGCGCGACCATAGCCATCATCATCATGATTGCCGTCATTCCGATCATGGTCTGGAACATCCGCCAGGCCAACAAAGAGACGGGAGGGCACTGAGATGGCCGTCGCGACCGGAAATTCCTTCGCCAGCCGTTTCGGCGTCCATATCGCGGTGCTCGTCTTCGTGGTGATCTGGACCATCCCGACGCTCGGCATCCTCGTTTCGTCGCTGCGCGACAAGGACCAGATCATCGCCTCGGGTTGGTGGAATTCCTTCGCCAGTTCCAGCCAGACGGAAGCCGGGCGACTGCCGGCCGCCTCCACACAGGTAGAAAAGGACGGCAAGTTCGTTCTCCAGGGCAACATCTTCGGCGACGGGGCCAAGCGCGCGATAAGCGCCTTCGGCGTCAAGGCGGCGGCACCGACGCAGTATCCTGCCGGCACATCAGCCGATCTCGGTGACGGCGTGACCCTCCAGATCAAGGCCGACGGCAGCTTCGTCATGGCCTCGCCAAAGGCGTTCGAGGGCGACAGGGGCCAGCGCGTCTACTACGCTTCGTCGGCGCCGCCGAAATTCACCACCGACAATTATCAGACCGTGCTGTTTTCCGAAGGCATCGGCCGCTCGTTCATGAATTCGCTAACGGTCACCATCCCGGCGACCGTCATCCCGATCCTGATCGCGGCCTTTGCGGCTTACGCACTGGCCTGGATGCGCTTTCCAGGCCGCGCGCTCCTGATCGCCGTCGTCATCGGCTTGCTGGTGGTGCCGCTGCAGATGTCGCTCATTCCACTGCTGAAGCTCTACAATGGCGTCGGCACGTTCTTCGGCGTGCCGTCCAAGACCTACCTCGGCATCTGGCTGGCGCATACCGGCTTCGGACTGCCCTTCGCCATCTACCTCTTGCGAAGCTATATTGCCGGCCTGCCGCGCGAGATCATGGAATCGGCGCGCATCGACGGCGCCAGCGATTTCGAGATCTTCGTCAAGATCGTGCTGCCGCTGTCCTTCCCGGTGCTTGCCTCCTTCGCCATCTTCCAATTCCTGTGGGTATGGAACGATCTCCTGGTGGCAATGGTTTTCCTCGGAACGGCGCCCGATCAGATCGTGCTGACGGCCAAGCTCAATGCTCTGCTTGGCTCGCGTGGCGGTAACTGGGAGATCCTGACGACATCGGCCTTCATCACCATCATCGTGCCGCTGATCGTCTTCTTCTCGCTGCAGCGTTATTTCGTCCGCGGGCTGCTGGCCGGCTCGGTGAAAGGAGGTTGAGACCATGCAATCGGCTTTGAAGGCGACTTCGAAACCAGACCCCGCCATCGACCGCGACTGGTGGCGGGGCGCGGTGATCTACCAGATCTATCCGCGCAGCTATCAGGATTCCAATGGCGACGGCATCGGCGACCTCAAGGGCATCATCGGCAGGCTGCCCTACATTGCCGCCCTTGGCGCGGACGCCATCTGGATCTCGCCTTTCTTCAAATCGCCAATGAAGGATTTCGGCTATGACGTCTCGGATTATTGTGACGTCGACCCGATGTTCGGTACGCTGGCGGATTTCGATGCGCTGACGGCGGAGGCGCACCGACTGGGCCTCAAGGTGATGATCGACGAGGTGCTGTCGCATACCGCCGACATCCACCCCTGGTTCAAGGAAAGCCGCTCGAGCCGCACCAATCCCAAGGCCGACTGGTATGTCTGGGCGGATGCAAGACCCGATGGCACGCCGCCCAACAACTGGCTGTCGATCTTTGGCGGCTCGGCCTGGCAATGGGACACCAGCCGCCAGCAATACTACCTGCACAATTTCCTGGCCGAGCAGCCCGACCTCAATTTCCACAACCGCGAAGTCCAGGACGCGCTGCTCGACGTCACCCGCTTCTGGCTGGAACGCGGCGTCGACGGCTTTCGCCTCGACACCATCAATTTTTACTTCCACAGCCAGGGGCTGGAAAACAACCCGCCGCTGCCGCCGGAACAGCGCAACGACCAGACCGCGCCGGCGGTCAATCCCTACAACTACCAGGACCATATCTACGACAAAAGCCGACCGGAGAACCTCGCCTTCCTCGAGCGCTTCCGGGCGCTGCTCGACGAGTACCCGGCGACCGCCGCGGTCGGCGAAGTCGGCGATTCGCAACGCGGGCTGGACGTGGTCGCCGCCTATACCGCCGGCGGCAAGCGCGTGCATATGTGCTATTCCTTCGACTTCCTGGCGCCGGAAAAGATCAGCGCCGCCAAGGTCCGCTCGGTGCTGGAAGCTTTTGGCCGGGTGGCCAGCGACGGCTGGTCGTGCTGGGCGTTTTCCAACCATGACGTGATGCGACCGGCCTCGCGCTGGGCCGCCGACGAGGCGGACCCGTCGGCCTATCTCAAGGTCATCTCGGCATTGCTGATGTCGCTGCGCGGTTCGGTCTGCATCTACCAGGGCGAAGAACTCGGCCTCGGCGAGGCCGACCTGCGCTTCGAGGATCTGCAGGATCCCTACGGCATCCGTTTCTGGCCTGAATTCAAGGGCCGCGACGGCTGCCGCACGCCCATGGTGTGGGATGGCAATGCAAGGAATGGCGGCTTCTCCCAGGCAAAACCCTGGTTGCCGGTACCGGCCGAGCATCTGCCGCAGGCGGTCAACGTGCAGCAAGGCGACGAAACCTCCCTGCTTGAGCATTACCGGCGCTTTCTTTCTTTCCGCCGCGCCCATCCGGCGCTGGCCAAGGGGGACATCGCCTTCATCGAAAGCCAGGGCGACACCGTCGCCTTCACCCGCCGGTCGGGCAATGAGGAGATCGTCTGCGTCTTCAATCTGGGCGCAAGGCCGGCGAAGGTTGACCTCGGCAACCGAACCCTGCAACCTTTGCCGGGACACGGGCTCTCCGGGCAGGCGAGCACCGGGTCGGTCGAGCTCGGCGGCTATGGCGCCTGGTTCGGACGCATAGGCTGAAACATCCGAGGAATCACTGGAGGAAACCAATGGCCGATGTCAATTTGAGACAAGTGAAGAAGTCCTATGGCAATCTTAACATTCTCCACGGCATTGACCTCGACATCAAATCGGGCGAGTTCATAGTCTTCGTCGGCCCGTCGGGCTGCGGCAAGTCGACCTTGCTGCGCTCGATCGCCGGGCTCGAGGAAATCACGTCGGGTGAACTCAAGATCGACGGCCAGGTGGTCAACGACGTGCCACCCTCGAAGCGCGGCATCGCCATGGTGTTCCAGTCCTATGCCCTCTACCCCCACATGACCGTCTACGACAACATGGCCTTCTCGATGAAGATCGGTGGGGAAAGCAAGGCCGAGATCGACAAAAGGGTTCGGCAAGCCGCCGAGATCCTGCAGCTGACCAAATATCTCGACCGTCTGCCCAAGGCGATGTCGGGCGGCCAGCGGCAGCGCGTCGCCATCGGCCGCGCCATCGTGCGCAATCCGAAGGTGTTCCTGTTCGACGAACCGCTGTCGAACCTTGACGCCGCATTGCGCGTTGCGACGCGCATCGAGATCGCCAAGCTCAAGGAATCGATGCCCAACACGACCATGATCTACGTCACGCACGACCAGGTCGAGGCGATGACGCTGGCCGACCGCATCGTCGTGCTGAAGGACGGGCACATCGAGCAGGTCGGCACGCCCATGGAACTCTACAAGAACCCCGGCAACCTCTTCGTCGCCCAGTTCATCGGCTCGCCGGCCATGAACATCCTGCCGGCGACGGTCGACAAGACGGGCAATCCGACCATCGTCAGCCATGTCGGCGGCCGCAAGGCGACGGTGCCGATCGCGACACCTGCTTCGGCAAAGGGAGCGGCGGTCAGCTTCGGCGTACGGCCGGAAGATCTCGCGATCGCCAGCGGTGCGGATTATCTGTTCGAGGGGACCGTCGATTATCTCGAACAGCTTGGCGAGGTCCAGCTGGTCTATGTCGATATCGGCCGGGCCGACCTGCCGCTGGTGACCAAGCTGCCGGGCAATGTCGAGGTCAAGCGCGGCTCGACGCTGCGGCTGACCGCCAATGCCGGCGATCTCCATATCTTCGATGCCGATGGTCGCTCCTTTGCCCTCCACGAAGCGGAAGCAAAGGCGGCCTGAAGACGGCCGTCCGGTAATGAAAGAACAAGAGCGGCGGGCCTGGCCCGCCGCTGTTCTTGTCTGCACAGGCTGGTTAGTTGTTGCCGAAGAGATTGCGATCGGCACCCTGATGGGCCGGCTTCTGCACGTCGCCGGACGAGTTGAGCAGCTTGTAGACAGGCGAATCGCTGTTGCGGATCGCACCTGTATGCGACGTATCGACATTGACAGTCGACGAAGCAGTGGGCTGGTTGACGCCGTTGGAGCCATAATTGTCGCTGCCGGCGAAGGCGCTGCCGGAGACGGCCAGAACGGCGGCGGCGGCAATGAGGATCTTGTTCATTTTAGGTACTCCTGAATTTTGGAAGTCCCGCGGACCGGCGGGCCAGAGCCCACCGGCCGTGGGATGGCCGTTAATGGCCGAAGAGGTTGCGGTCGCTGCCCTGCTGGACAGGCGCCGAGGTGGCCGGAGCCGACTTGCCGATCGACGCGGTGTTCGAATTGTCGGTCGAAGCGGCAGCAGCCTGGTTGGCGCCGTTGGAGCCATAGTTGTCGCTGCCGGCGAAAGCGCTGCCGGAGAGAGCCAGAACGGCAGCGGCAGCAATGAGGATCTTGTTCATTTTAATACTCCTGAATTTGTAGGGTCCACCAGCGCGGCAGGGTCACCCGCCGCGTGCCGGGGATCGCTATTAATTGTTGCCGAAGAGGTTGTGGTCGGCGCCCGTCACAGGCGTCTGGGCAGCCGGCTCCGACTTCTTAGTCGAAGCGGTGTAGGAGCTGTCGACAGTAGCCGTGGGGGTCGCGGCGTTCGAACCATAATGGTCGCTGCTAGCGAAGGCGCTGCCGGAAATAGCCAGAAGGGCGGCGGCAGTGAGAATGATCTTTTTCATTTTTGTACTCCAGTATTTTTCCCGTCCGTCTAGCGGCGTGTCTTGGGATTAAATCGCGTCGTTCGGACAGCCCCGATGTGGGAGAGCCCCCTTGCCGTTTCCAATCACGAAGTTGTTCAGCGTGGACCATGACTCCACCACTTGAAATTGTACCAACGCCTTCTACATGTCTTATTTTTCCGTTTGATATCAAATAGTTGTCTGAGATCATAACCCGATCACCAACTGTGTCGGAAGGCTGGGCGTTCACACCGTCCTGCACGCACCGTCAACAGAAACGAACCGTTCGGTTCGATTTTAGACTCTGCTAATAGTCACTTTTCGAAACCATTAACCCTTTTCCGGCCCGGCTGAGGGTCGAAAACTGTGCCCGCGCGCCTGGCGAGAAGAGGCGATTCCCCCGCTGCAACCGCGCCGGGACGATCCCGCGTACGTGTCGCGCCGCATGGATGCGATGTCGCTTTCGTGCCGATGTCGCAAACCCTGTCGTGATTAGATCGAGCGATCTCAGGTGCCGCTGCGTGACGACGGAGCGGAGAATTGGGAAGCCGGTCAGATTCCGGCGCTGCCCCCGCAACGGTGGTGGAGTTCAAGTCGCAACGGGAGACCACTGGGCGAAAGCCTGGGAAGGTGTCGCGATGGTCCGCCAGGACAACTCCAGAGCCCGGAAACCAGCCCGAGATCGCTAGAACTCGACTGATCGCGGTGGGCGGTCAAGGGGCGGATGGTGTTGTCCGGCTTCGCCGGCTTGCGCCCAGTCCTTCCTCCATCACCACCAGTTCAGTCCTTGAAAATGAGGACAGGACATGGACGCGCGCAACGACATGCTGAGGCTTTTGAACGGCCGCAGACAGGGCCTTTCGCTGGAACAGCCCTTCTATACCGACCCGGACTACTTCAAGCTTGACATGGAACTGATCTGGTATCGCGACTGGCTGTTCATCGGCCATGATTGCGAGTTGCCCAAGCCGGGCAGCTTCATCACCGTGCAGATCGGCGACTATCCGGTCGTGCTGGTGCGCGATCAGCAGGGCAAGATCAACGCTTTCCACAATTCCTGCCGCCATCGCGGCAGCCGCGTCTGCAACACCGACAAGGGCATGGCCGCCAAACTGGTGTGTCCCTATCACCAGTGGACCTACGAACTCGACGGCCGGCTGCTGTTCGCCCGCCAGATGGCCGATGGGTTCGACAAGAGCCAGTTCGGGCTCAAGCCGGTCGCCTGCGAAAGCGTCGCCGGCTATGTCTTCATCTGCCTGGCCAAGGAGCCCGCCGACTTCGCGCCGATGCAGGCGATGATCGAGCCCTATCTCCAGCCGCACCGGCTGAGCGAGGCCAAGATCGCCTTCGAGAGCACGATCATCGAGAAGGGCAACTGGAAGCTGGTCTGGGAAAACAACCGCGAATGCTACCATTGCGCGGGCAACCATCCTGAGCTGTGCAAGACCTTCCCGGAAGCGCCGACCGTGACCGGCGTGCAAGGCGCCGACAGCGATCCGGAGATGCTGGCCCACTGGGCGAAGTGCGAAGCTGTTGGCCTGCCCAGCAAGTTTCGCATCGACCCGGCCGGACAATACCGCGCCACCCGCGCGCCGCTGCTGCGCGATGCCCAGAGCTACACGATGACCGGCAAGCGGGCGGTGAAGAAGAACCTGTCCGACAGCGTCTCGGCCGACCGGATCGGCACGCTGATGCACTATCACTACCCGACAACCTGGAACCATATCCTCGTGGATCATGCGGTGACGTTCCGCGTGCTGCCGGTCAGCGCCACGGAAACAGCGGTTACGACCAAATGGCTGGTCCACAAGGATGCCGTGGAAGGCGTCGACTACGATCTCGCCGAACTCACCCATGTCTGGACCGAGACCAACGACCAGGACCGCCGCATCGTCGAGGAAAATGCCTTCGGCATCCTGTCGCCGGCCTACGAGCCCGGTCCCTATTCGGAGCTGCACGAGGGCGGCGTCATCCAGTTCGTCGACTGGTACGCGCGCTTTATCGGCCCACGGCTTTCCGAAGACGGCCGGCCTGCTCTGCGCAGTGTCGCCTAGCGCATGTCGGCCAAAACTGTGCAGCGGCTTTGGGATCACGACACGCCCAAAATGAAAGGTATGCAGGGATGAACGCCATGACTGATCTTGGCCTCTATCGCCACCTCGACCAGATGGCGCCGTGGAACGACAGGCTGCAGGTGCTGGAAGTAACCGGCGTCAGCGACGAGGCGCCCGACGTCAAGACCTTCACCTTCCGCTCCGACAACCAGACCTGGTTCCGCTACAAGCCGGGCCAGTTCGTGACGCTGGAATTGCCGACACCGGACGGCCCGCTGATGCGCACCTACACGCTGTCATCATCGCCGTCACGGCCATTCTCGATCGCGGTGACGGTGAAGGCGCAGGCGGGCAGCGTCGGCACACGCTGGATGTTCGATCACCTGACGCCCGGCTCGCACGTCAAGGCCTATGGACCGGGCGGCGACTTTTCGCTGCACAGCCACCCGGCGGCGAAATACCTGTTCATCTCGGCCGGTTCGGGCGTGACGCCGATGATGTCGATGCTGCGCTGGCTGAACGACTGCGCGCCATGGACCGATGTCGGCTTCGTCAATTGCGCGCGGCGCCCGGAAGAGATCATCTTTCGCAAGGAACTCGAACTGCTCGGCGGCCATATGCCGGGGCTGTCGCTCGGCTTCATGATCGAGGAGCGGTCGAGCCGCGAGGGCTGGTACGGCCATATGGGCCGCATCGACGCCATCCGGCTGCCGCTCCTGGCGCCCGATTTCCGCGAACGCGAAATCTTCTGCTGCGGCCCCGACCCTTTCATGCGCGCCGTGCGCGGCATGCTGGAGGCCGCCGGGTTCGACATGGCAAAATACCATCAAGAGAGCTTTGCCGCGCCGGCGATGGAGGAAATCCCAGCGCCGTTTGCCTCGCCGGCTGAAGACGGCGCGGCGATTTGCGTCGAAGCCGCGACGCCGATCCGCTTCGCGCTTTCGGATGTCGACGCCGACTGTGTCGCCGGCCAGACCGTGCTGCAGACGGCGCGCGCCTCGGGCGTGCGAATACCGGCCGCCTGCGAATTCGGCCTGTGCGGAACTTGCAAAGTGAAGAAAGTCTCCGGCAGCGTCGAGATGAGCCACAATGGCGGCATCCTCGATCATGAGATCGATGATGGCTTCATCCTGGCCTGTTGTTCCAAGCCATTGTCGCCGCTTGAAATCGAGGCTTGATCCGCCCGGCTTTCGACTGAACCCGGAAATGGTCCCGCGTTGCCGGCAAAGGTTACCTTGCCAAGGAAGACCTGAAAGTTTACAGGCGTTGTTGGTGGAAGCGGTCCTGCTGGCGGGCAGGAAATGCAGGACGGGGCAACAATGACGCATGACTCCCACGCCTATGCGGTAGCGAGCCGGGATATCGTTTTCGAATCTTTCGATGGCGAGGCCGTGGTGCTCAATCTTGCCAATGGCAAATATTTCGGCTTTTCCGATTCCGGCAGCAAGGTATGGCAGGCGCTTTCATCCGGCGCGGACGCCCAGGCTCTGGTCGGGCTGAGCGCCGGCGGCTCGACAATAGGCCAGGCCGAACTCGAACGCTTCATATCGCAATTGCTCGAATTGGGTTTGCTGGTGCGCTTGGACGCGGCGGCGCAGCCTTTGCCGGGCGATTTGCCTGCCGAGCTTGCCGCCACGAACGAGCCGCTCAATGTGAGCATTCACGACGACCTCGCCGACCTGATCGTCGTTGATCCCATCCACGAGGTCGAGGAACCTCTCGGCTGGCCGGCGGTCAAGCAGGCTTCCTGACGGGGCGGCCGCAGCGTGATGGAAGGCGATTGATGCCGCGCGTCACGCTCGAAACCTTGCCGGATTACGCCAGGTATCTCATCGCCGCCGCTGAAGGCGCGGCCGCGCGCTATCCGACCATGCGAAAGGTTCGCCTGCCCTGGCTTGAACTGACCGTGCATCTCGGTCACGGCGTGCTTGCCGATGCATTGGGCCATGCTTTTGTCGAGCCCGGGCATGACCAGCCGGCACCGTCCACGGGTCGCATCTTCATCGCGCATCCCGGCATTGACGGCATCCCGGAGCCGGCGCACTGGGGCGATGCCCATTTCACCGAGCACGGTTTTGCCAAACAGCTCGCCGAAGCCGGTTTGCGCGGGCACCATTTCCACGACCTCGATTTCTGGCAGGTCTACGATCCGCACCGCCGCGTCGGCGTGCAGCTGATGGCCTCGGCCGATGCCTTTCCGCCCTGGGAGCCGGGAGCACCGCTGCGCGCCTTCCTGCACTGGGAATATGCGGCGCGCGGCATGCGGCTGACCCATGCCGGCACGCTCAGCATCGACGGCAAGGGTATTCTGCTTGCCGGCTCGGGCGGGGCCGGGAAATCGGGGACCGTCGCCGCCGGCCTCCTCAACGGGCTCGACAGTGTCGGCGACGACTATGTGCTGATCGATCTCACCGACGGCGTGACCGCGCGCCCGCTTTTTTCGACGTTGAAGCAGGACACGAAAGGTTTCGCCCGGCTGGGCCTGCGGCAGCGGCTAACGGCGCAAGGCCCGCTCAACTGGCAAGGCAAGCACACGTTCCATATTCACGATATCGCGCCTCGGCCGGTGCCCGCCATGCTGGACATCGTCGCGCTGGTGGTGCCACATATCAGCGGAGGCGGAGCAAGTTCGATTATGCCGGTGTCGCGCAGGGATGCCATGATTGCCTTGGCGCCGTCCGGCATCGCCCAGATGCCGGGCGAGCGCGAAAGCGGCTTTCGCTTCTTCAGCGAATTGACGCGCCACCTGCCGTGCTTCCGTTTGTCCCTCGGCACCGACCCGGCAGAGATCGCCGGCACGATCGAGGATTTCCTGACACGAGGCGCCCGGTGAAGCTCAGCGTGATCATGCCTGTGTACAATCGCGAGCGCTATGTCGTCTCGGCCTTGCGCTCGCTCGTGCGGCAGCACGATGCCGCCGATCTCGACATCATCGTGATCGACGACGGCTCGACCGACGGGTCGGCGGAGGCCGTGCGTTCGATGATGGCCCTGAACCCCTGCATTCGCCTTTTCCGGCAAGAGAACATGGGCGTGACCCGGGCCCGCAACGCTGGTCTCAGACTGCTCACGCCGGAAACGGAGCTCGTGTCGTTCCTCGATTCGGATGATGTCTCGCCTGCGGGACGATTCAAGGCCGATATCGCATGCTTTGACGCCGACCCCGCTCTGGAGCTTACCTATTCCCTGATGATGATGGTCGAACACATCGACGACGATCTGCTGGAACCCTGCCCCGGCAGCCATTTCATGACCGTGCGGGGAATTCATCTGTCGTCAGGCATTTTCTCGCGTAAGCTCATCGAACGGATCGGCGGCTTCGATGAGGCCTTCGGCCAGGCCGAAGACACAGACTACCTGCTGCGCACCTTTGAAAGCGGCCCCAGATTCGTCCTGCCGGATACCGTGTCGCTTTACTACCGACGTCATCCCGGCAACATGACGAAGCAGGTCGACACGTCCCTTCGGGAATTCTTGCGGGCCATCCACAAATCGATGAAACGGCGCAAGGCCGACCCTTCACTGCGCGGGATCGAAGGCATCTTCGATGTCAAAGAACTCGCCAACTGGCGCTTCATGTAGCATGCGGAGCTATGGCGTCGTCATACCTGCCTTCAACGCCAGCGGCACCATCGCCGAGACGCTGCGATCGGTCGCGGCGCAGACAGTGCGGCCTGAGCTGGTGGTGATCGTCGACGATGGATCCAGCGACGATCTCGCGGCGGCGATCGGCGGAACGGACCTGCCGCTGCAATTGCTGCGCCAGGCAAATGCCGGACCTGGGAGCGCCACGACAAGGGGCATCGCCGCCTTGCCGACGCCGCTCATTGCGACGCTCGATGCCGACGATCTGTGGCTGCCGAGCAAGGCCGAAACACAGCTCGCGCATCTCGAAAGGCATCCCGCAACGTCGGGCGTTTTTTGCCATTTGCGAAACTTCCGCAATGACCGGCCCGATGCACCCGAGGACGCGATCGTACCCGGTTGGTCGCGGACCACGATGCTGATCCGGCGCGAGGTCGCCGAGACCGTTGGAGCAGTCGTCGATCCGCCGGGCGGCCGCGGCGAAATGATCGACTGGATCGCGCGGGTACGCGAGGCGGGCCTTGCCCTCGACATGGTGGAAGAGGTGCTGGCGCTGCGCCGCATCAGGCCCGGCAGCCTGTCCTATGGCCGCGATGCGGCGCGCGACCGCGGCTATCTCGAAGTGGCGCGGCTCGCCATGCTGCGACGGTCCCGGAACAAGGCCGGCGCGGGCTGATGGCGGGCATTCGCCGCATCAGCCGACGTTTCCCGGACTATGGCTGGTCCTGGCCGACGGGCGGGCTCGACCAACTGCTCAAGGCTGCCCTTCTTGCCGATGAGGACGCGGCCGCCGGTTGCGCCATGCAGTGGCTAAGCGCGAACGACATCGACCTTGTCTCCTTCAGGGAACACCGGCTGCTGGCCGCGATCTGCGATCGGTTCGGCCGGAAATTGGCCGGCCAATCCGCCTATCCGCGCCTTGTCGGCCTGCAAAAGATGCTGTGGACCAAGTCGCGCATGGCGATGCGCGAGGCCGAACCGGCGCTGCAGGCGATGACGGATTCCGGCTGCCTGGTGATGCTGATCAAGGGTGCCAGCCGCATTGCCTTGAACGCCTCGGCGCAGCGTGGCCGGGTGGCGCACGACATCGACATATTGGTGCGGCCGCAGGACATGCCGGCGGCGTTCGGCGTGCTGCGCGACGGCGACTGGCAGATCGCCACCGGGGTGAGTCCCCAATATCTGAGGACAAGGCTGGCGTCGCTGCGCTCGATGAATTTTTTCAAGGGCAGTTATGGCGATATCGATCTGCACCAGCTTGCCTATGACGGCTCGCAGCAAAGCGACGAGGATGACCAGGCGATCTGGCAGCGCGCGGCGACGGCCGAATTCAGCGGTGTCGGCGTGCTGGTGCCGTCGCCCGCGGATCGCATCGCGCTCGCCATCGCGCATGGCGGGCTCGATGCCCACACCCACAGCGATTGGCTGGTCGATTGCGCGGTGGCCATTCGCACCGGCGGCGTCGACTGGGACGTGTTCCTCGATGTCGTCGCCAGGCGTGGCCTTGCCGTTGCCGCGGCGGTGGCGCTTTCCTACCTTGCGCTCGATGTTGGCGTGACGGTGCCTGACAAGGTGCTGGCGCGCGTGCTGGACATGGCCGACCGCACCGGCCTTGCACGCTGGTCGGCGGTGCTGCAGGCCAAGCCGCGAACCGACTTCGGCAGGCTGACCTGGCTGTCGCGCGGCTTCGCCAAGCAGTTGCGGCTGAGACGCAAGAGCGGTCGGCTGCGGCAGGAGCCGCCCGCCAGGGCATGGCGCGGCAGAGCATGGCGCGGCAGGCAGGCACCTCGCGAGCCGCTGGAAGGACAGTCGCCCCTGGCCTTCTCGCAGACCATACCGTGCCCTGCGACGGCGGGGGAGATGATGCTGGACATCACGATCAGGATCAGCGTCCCGCCGGTCCGGCGCCGCATCGAAATGGAGATCAATGTGGGCGACGACCACGTCGCGCGTCTGCGTGCGATGGCCATCAGCCGGTCTGGTGGAGAGCGGGTGCTGCGCTTTCGCGGCAAGGTGACATTCGATGGCCGACAGCATGCGCTGACGCTGGAGGCGCGGCCGTCCCGGCAGTTCCGCCAATGGGACGATCAGGCGACGGTCGCCGCCTACGGCGCTTTGCCTTTCCATCTGGTCTCGGCGATTTTTTCACCGCTGCGCTGAACTGAACTATCGCTGGTCGCCCAAAGGTCGGCGGCGCCGTGCGGGGCGCGAACCCTCGCCTATACGGCGCCCTCGTCGGGCTTCGTCACCCGCCGCAACGTCAGATTGATCCTGCCGCCGTTCTTGAGCAGCGCCGAGGTCGAAGGGTAGATGCGGTCGACGCCATGGAAGGCAAGACGGCCCTCGCCGCCAAGCACGACGACATCGCCGCTTTTGAGCCTGAACGATTTGGTGGCGCCATCGCGGGTTGTCTGGCCGACCCTGAACAGGCAATCGTCACCCAGCGAGACGGAGACGACGGGTGCCGAGAAATCGGCCTCGTCGCGATCCTGATGCAGGCCCATCTTCGCTTCCGGCGTGTAGAAATTGATCAGGCAGGCCTGCGGTGGATTGGGATAGCCCGACACCTGACGCCACAGGTCTAGCAGACTGTCGGGGATAGGCGGCCACGGCTCTCCGGTCAGCGGATGCGTCGGCTGGTAGCGATAGCCGCGTTCCTTGTCGGTGACCCAGCCGAGAGGACCGCAATTGGTCATGCGCACGCTCATCTCCTTGCCGGTCCGAGGCATGGCCGGCACGAACAGCGGCGCCTGCTGGACAATGCTTCTCACCTCCTCGACCAGCGTCTCCTGGACGGCGCGGGACAGATGGGCCGGCATGTGACGGATGCCTTTGGGCAGAACGAGCATGGGTTGGCTCATGTGAATGGTTCGGAGCCTCAGCATGCCACCGCCAGACGAAAACGGCGACCCGAAAGCGGTCGTGGTTCTTACGAGGGATGGCCGCAGCGAATTCGTCTTGGCCAAATGGCGGTTGACGAACAAAGATGACTAACATAGTCAAGATTTAGAACCGGACCGGTTGACACAAGAATTTTCAGCTTCCGCGTCCAGCGAAGCCGCAGGCAGCCAACGAGAGCGAGGGATATGGAAGTGACATTTCTTCAAGGCTTCAACGCGATCGAACGGGGCTGCATCTGGTCGCGGCGAGGACTGCTTGCCACGACATGCCTGGCGACGCTGGCTGGTGCCTACCAAGCCTCCGCCCAGCAGGCAGGCACCCAGGCATCGGGCGGCGCCACCGTGCTCGAGCCCATTACGGTCAGCGGCGAGGCCGGCGGCGACACGTCCCGTGAGGACGACAGGACGGTGGCTGCCAAGCGCAGCTCCGGTGCGACCAAGACGGACACGCCCCTCATCGAAACGCCCCGCTCGGTCTCGGTGGTGACACGCAAGGAACTCGAGGAGCGCGGCGCGCAGGACATTATCGAGGCGGTGCGCTATTCCTCAGGCGTCAGCACCGGCGCTTACGGATTCGACCCGCGATTCGACCAGATCTATATCAGGGGCTACGACGCAACCACGCTCGGCGACTACAAGGACGGCCTGCGCCAGCCCTATATCAACTACGGCACGTTCCGCACCGACCCCTATTCGCTCGAACGCGTCGAGGTGATCAAGGGACCGGTATCGGTGCTTTACGGCGCGGGAACGCCGGCAGGCATCGTCAACAAGGTGCCCAAGCTGCCGACCGAGGACAGGATCAGGGAAGTCGAACTGCTTTATGGCACGAAGGACAGGGCGCAGGCCGCCTTCGATTTCGGCGGCCCGGTCACCAAGGGCAGTGACGATTTCCTCTACAGGATCGTCGGCCTGGCGCGAAACGGCGACACCAATTTCGACATCGCCGACGACCGCTATTTGCTGCAGCCGTCGTTCACCTGGAATCCGGACGCCGCGACGTCCTTCACCATCTATGGGCTGGTGCAGGCGGACGAGACCGATTCCAATGTCGGCGTGATCACCGATCCGTCGGGAAAGGTCCACACCCTGCGCGAGAGCGACCCCGACTATGACCATCAGAAGATCCGGCAGCAGCAGGTCGGCTACAAGTTCGAGCACGATTTCGACGGCGGCATCACGGTGCGCCAGAATGTACGATACTCCCATCTCGACCTGAGGTCGCGCTATCTCGCGGTTTCCGGTTGGACAGGTACGGTCGCGCATCGTTATGCGACCTCAATTCGCGACGAAATGAACGTTTTCCAGGCCGACAACCAGGTCGAGGCCAGGTTCGACACCGGGGCGCTCGCCCACACGCTGCTTCTCGGCCTCGACTACACGAACCTGACCTCGTCCTTCGGCTATGGGTTCGATCCGCCCGATCCGGCCTACGATTTCGACATTGCCAACCCGACCTACGGTTTCTCCGGCCCGACCCCGGACACCACTTTCTCTGCGTCCGACGCGGATCTGAGCCAGACCGGCGTCTATGCGCTGGATCAGGTCGAACTGGACAAATGGCGTTTCACGCTCGGTGGCCGCCAGACCTGGGTCGAGCAGACGCGCGACTATTTTGGGGGCGGTTCCGAAGCGGTGGACAAGAACGCCTTCAGCATGCAGGCCGGCGCCCTCTATCTGTTCGATAGCGGCGTCGCGCCCTTCGCCAGCTACGCGACGTCATTCGAACCGATCTCGAACCGCTCGGCCGATGGCGGCGGCATTCTTCAGCCTACGAAGGGCGGACAGTTCGAAGTGGGGGTCAAGTACCAGCCACCGGGAACGGATATCCTGCTGTCCGCGGTCGCTTACCATCTGGTCGAGAAGAACAAGCCGGTAGTCGTCGATCCCAATGCGGGCACCTATCGTTCACTGGGCGAGGTCACCAGCAATGGTTTTGAACTGGAAGCCCGCGCGGCCGTCATGGACGGGCTCGACGTGATCGCGGCCTATAACTACAACCATGCCGAGATCACGGGCGCCGGCCCTGACTCGACGGAGTTGGACAAGGTCCCCGCCGTCACCCCCGAACATGTCGCGAGCCTCTGGGCGAACTACAAATTCGACGAGGGCAGTGCGGCACCCGGCCTTTCGGTGGGAGCCGGCGTGCGGCTGCAGAGCGCGACCTATACCGACACGTCAAACACCGCCAAGAACGATGCCGCCGTCTATCTCGATGCCTCGGCGTCCTACGATTTCGGCGCCATCGACAAGAGGTATGAAGGTGTCTCGGCCGCTTTCGCCGTCCGCAACATTGCCGATGACCGCGCGACGGTGTGCAATTCCGGTTATTGCTACATGGGCCAGGGCCGCAACATCACGGCTTCGCTGAAGCGCCGCTGGTAAAGGCAACGCCGCGCGCCTTTCGGACGCGCGGCGCACTGATTCAGCGTTTTGATACAACCATGCCCGGCGATTAGCCAAGTTCTGGAATACGCAGAACCTGGCCCGGATAGATCTTGTCGGGATGGGTCAGCATCGGCTTGTTCGCCTCGAAGATGACCGTGTTCTTGGCGCCCTGGCCCTTGCCATAGCTCTTTTCGGCGATCTTCCAGAGATTGTCGCCCTTCTGGACCGTATAGAAGGTCGGCTCCTTGGCCGCGGTCGCCGTGCCCGAAGCCGGCGCGACCTGCAACTCGTCAGCCTGCACCTTGGAGACGCCCAGCGTGTTGCCGACGGCGATGACCGCCTTTTCGAAGATCGACTGGTCCTTTACGACGCCCTTCAGCACCGCCGTATCGCCTTGGACGGCAACTTGCACGCCATCGGTACCGAGCTTGTGTGAATCGAGCTCTTTCTTGAGCGTGTCGGCGGTGGGTGCGGCTTCCTCGTCGCCGCCGATGCCGAGCTTCTTGCCGACGTTCTTGACGAAATCGAACATACCCATCTCTAGGTCTCCCTTGCTGTGGCAATAAGGGAAACCTCGCATCCGCAACGCAAAATTGAAAGTGGTTTTGCGGGCACGATTTGCGTGTTGCTTAATCGCTCTCCACGCGACCGCGCAGCTTCTTGATCGTACCGCGCCCGGCCTTGCTCTTCAGCCGACGCTCGACCGCGCCTTTCGACGGCCGTGTCTTCTTGCGCGGCGGCGGCGGCGGTTCTGCGGCCTTGGCCACCAGTGCCGCCAGCCTGGTCCGTGCGTCGGCGCGGTTTTGCTCCTGTGTGCGAAAGCGTCCGGCCTCGATGACGATGACACCATCCTTGGTGGCGCGCTGGCCGGCAAGTTTTATGGTCCGCTCGCGTACGCGGTCCGACAGGCCCTCGGCGTTCCGCGCGTCGAAGCGAAGCTGCACCGCCGTCGCCACCTTGTTGACGTTCTGGCCGCCGGGACCGGACGAGCGGATGAAATCCTCGTGCAGGTCGCCCGGGTGAATCACGGCTTCGCCCGATATGATGATGTCGTCGTCGATCGGCATGCCGCAGTCATGGCGCGGCGGACCGAAAAAGAAAAGGCCCGATCGAAAGCGCAGCCCCTAACTGGCATATACGATCCTGATCACGACGCCCAGGCGAGTTCGCCAAGATGGCGACGAAGCCATTTCGTCTCTTCCGACGCCGTGCGCCCGAAATGCCGTTTGAAGTCGCGGCTGAATTGGGACGGGCTCGCATAGCCTACCAAAGCCGCGACCTCTGCGATCGTCCTGTTCTGGCGTGCTATCATCAATCGTGCTTCGTGGAGCCGTATCGCCTTCACGTACTGCATTGGACTGTTGCCGGTCAGGCTCTTGAAATGGACATGGTAGGAAGGAACGCTCATGCCCACGTCTTTTGCCAGGTCGCCGATCGAAATTTCAGAACCGTAGTTCTCTCGCAACCAGGCCAGGCTCTGGATAATCCTTCCGGACGTGCCTTTCTGCTGCAGCGCCGCGAGCATTGCACCGCCCTGCGGGCCGACCAGCACCCGGTAATGCAGTTCGCGCAGAATGCCGTCACCAAGGACGAGAGCTTCAACGGGGCTGCGAAGTGCCACAAGGAGGCGCAGCAGGACATCCTCTATTTCGGGGGCCATCCTGCTTGACACGAGACCTCGCGGCTTGCCGCGCGCCGGTTCGGCATGCATCTGAGCTTGTATGGCGAGCTCGGCTGCCATCTGCATATCGAACTCAACATAGACCGCAAGCAATGGTCGCTCCGAGCTGGCCATCGATTTCATGCGGAATGGAACGGGCACCGAAACCGCCAGATAGTGCTCCTCGTCGTAGAGGTAGATCTCCCTTTCGAGGATACCCTGCTTGCTTCCCTGTAATACGAACACCGCGCCTGGCTTATAGAGGACCGGGATGTCGTGAAGCACGGCTTCCGTCCGGAGTATGCGGACGCGGCTGAACGCGGTCGGATTGTAGCCGCGACGAGGGGCGAGAGCTCCGGCCAACTCGACCAGCTTGGATCGTCCGTGTTTGGGAGGAATAGGATTTGGCAACAAATTCAGAGGATCCGCAATCGAAACGCTCGGTTCCTCATAATATTTGTCAACTCATCACCAATCAAGGAAAGCTTGCGAGTCATGTCACAGAAGACCTTCTTTATCACCGGCGCGAATTCCGGCTTCGGCTTGGCGATAGCTTCCGCGGCTATCCAGATCGGCCATAAGGTGATTGGCGCCGTTCGCTCGGAGACATCACGCGCAGCGCTCGCCGACGTTCTTCCCGCAGTTCGGCCGGTACTGTGCGACGTAACGGAATTCGACGCCATACCCGACGTGGTCAGGCAGGCGGAGAACGAACATGGACCGGTTGACGTGCTGATCAACAATGCCGGCTATGGGCACGAGGGAGTGCTTGAAGAGTCGCCGATCGAAGAGATGCGGCGTCAGTTCGACGTGAATGTCTTCGGCGCTGTCGCCGTCGCTAAGGCTTTTCTTCCCCGGTTCCGGGAGCGACGTCGTGGATTCATCGTCAATGTCACGTCGATGGGCGGCATGATCACCATGCCCGGCATTGCTTACTATTGCGGCAGCAAGTTTGCGCTCCAGGGCATATCGGAGGTGATGCGTTCGGAAATGGCCCCGTTCGGTGTCCGCGTGACCGCAGTCTGCCCCGGCTCGTTCCGGACGGATTGGGCTGGACGATCAATGGTCCGCACAGAGAGATCAATCACTGACTACGACGCGCTTTTTGATCCGATACGTGAGGCGCGACAGGTAAAGAGCGGCAAGCAGCTCGGTGATCCCGATAAACTGGCAGCCGCCGTTTTAGGCCTGGTCGAGTCCAGTGATCCGCCGCCGCAGCTTCTGCTTGGCAGCGATGCTCTCAAGCTCGTGTCGGACAGAATCGAACGTCTCCGGCAGGAAATCGAGGTGTGGAAGTCTGTCACTGTCTCGACCGACGGCTGACGGCACCGACGTCCTGCCTGCGCCTATTCCGCCGCTTCCTGCATGTGCGGCGCCGCGCCGAGGACGGAGGCGTCGACATGGCTTTCGAACTTCTCGAAATTGACTGCGAACATGCCGACCAGCCTTGCCGCTTGCCGGTCATAGGCCGATTTGTCGGCCCAAGTCGATCGCGGATCGAGGATGGCGCCGTCGACACCCGGGACCGCCACCGGCACCTCGAAGCCGAAATTGGCGTCGGTGCGGAAAGCGCCTGCCTTCAGCGAGCCGCCGAGGGCGGCGGCGAGCAAGGCGCGCGTCGCCTTGATCGGCATGCGCTTGCCGGTGCCATGGGCACCGCCGGTCCAGCCGGTGTTGACCAGCCAGCAATCGGCGCCGTGGCGAGCAATGAGCTCGCGCAGAAGATTGCCGTATTCCGACGGATGGCGCGGCATGAACGGCGCGCCGAAACAGGTCGAGAAGGTCGCTTCCGGCTCGGTCACGCCCCTTTCCGTTCCGGCCACCTTGGCCGTGTAGCCGGAAAGGAAATGATACATCGCCTGCGCCGGCGTCAGCCGGGCGATCGGCGGCATCACGCCGAAAGCGTCGGCGGTCAGCATGATGATGTTCTTCGGGTGACTGGCGCGCCCGGTTTTCGAGGCATTGGGGATGAAGTCGAGCGGATAAGCGCAGCGTGTGTTTTCGGTGAGCCTGCCGTCATTGAAATCCGGCATGCCATGGGCGTCGAGTACGACGTTTTCCAGCACGGTGCCGAAGCGCTGCGTGGTGGCGAAGATCTCCGGCTCGGCTTCCGCCGACAGCTTGATCGTCTTGGCGTAGCAGCCGCCTTCGAAATTGAAGATGCCGTGCGGACCCCAGCCGTGCTCGTCATCGCCGATCAAGGTGCGCGACGGATCGGCCGACAGCGTGGTCTTGCCGGTTCCCGACAGGCCGAAGAAAATAGCGGCATCGCCGGCCGGTCCCTCATTGGCCGAGCAGTGCATAGGCATCACGCCTTTCTCCGGCAGGAGGTAGTTGAGCATGGTGAACACCGACTTCTTCATCTCGCCGGCATAAGAGGTGCCACCGATCAGCACGATCTTGCGCGCCAGGTCGACGGCGATCACCGTTTCGGTGCGGCTGCCGTGGCGGCCGGGATCGGCGCGGAAGGACGGCAGGTCGATGATCGTCATCCCGGGCACGAAGTGTTCGAGTTCGGCCGCCTCGGGACGGATGAGCAGGTTACGGATGAACAACGAGTGCCAGGCAAGTTCGGTGATCACCCTGGTGGGCAGCTTTAGCTCCGCGTCGGCACCGCCGACCAGGTCCTGCACATAGAGGTCCTTGTCCCCGGCATGGGCCTGGAAATCGGCGAGCAAGGCGTCGAACTGTGCCGGCGAGATCGCCTTGTTGTTGTCCCACCAGACTTGCGGCTCGGTGGCAGCGTCGCGGACGATGAACTTGTCCTTGGGCGAGCGACCGGTGTGCTGGCCGGTCTCGGCGAGCAGCGCGCCATGCGCGGTCAGCCGGGCTTCACCGCGCCGGATCGCTTCCTCGTAGAGCGCGGCCGCGCCGAAATTGTAGCGCACCGTGCCAGAGGTTTTCAGACCGACACGATCGATCGCGCAGGCAGGATTGCGTTTGCCGACTTCCGACATTGGTGACCCTTTTCAAGATTTGCCGCATCTTTGCCGGCGTATTTCCGGCACACCCACTAAGCAGGCTAGGATGGTCAGAACCAGAAAAGCCAAATGATATCAAATCATTAATCGATTTAAATATTTTGAAAGTTGTTTAAATCGTTTATATATGCGAAAAGTTCCACGGTTGCCCAAAGGATTGGCGAGGTTCGTTCGTCGATCCATGTCGAGGTCGGATTGTGGCCGGCGGCACCCCGCGCGTGACAGCGGTTAAGGCCTATGCCACATTTTGTACCTAATTTGTCCTGCAAAAGCCCCTTCTCTACGACAGAAGGGACAGCTCATGAGGGAGCCGCTTGAAATGGCAACAATCGCGCTTGTCGATGACGACCGCAACATTCTGACGTCGGTGTCGATCGCCCTCGAATCCGAGGGATATCGTGTCGAGACCTACACGGATGGTGCGTCCGCGCTGGAAGGCCTGGCGGCCAGGCCGCCTAATCTCGCCATCCTCGACATCAAGATGCCGCGCATGGACGGCATGGAGCTGCTGCGCCGGATGCGCCAGAAATCCGACCTGCCGGTGATCTTCCTGACCTCCAAGGACGACGAGATCGATGAATTGTTCGGTCTCAAGATGGGCGCCGACGACTTTATCCGCAAACCGTTCTCGCAGCGCCTGCTGGTGGAGCGGGTGCGCGCCGTGCTGCGCCGTGCCAGTGCCCGCGAGGCCGCGGCAAAAGCGCCGAGTCAGCAGGCCCGCTCGCTCGAACGTGGCCAGCTCGTCATGGACCAGGAACGCCATACCTGCACCTGGAAGGGTGAGCCGGTGACGCTTACCGTCACGGAGTTCCTGATCCTGCATTCGCTGGCGCAGCGTCCCGGCGTGGTAAAAAGCCGTGATGCGCTGATGGATTCGGCCTATGATGAGCAGGTCTATGTCGATGACCGCACGATCGACAGCCACATCAAGCGGCTGCGCAAGAAGTTCAAGGCTGTCGACGACGACTTCGAGATGATCGAAACCCTTTACGGAGTCGGATATCGGTTCCGCGAAGCGTAATTTGATGTATGTCGAGCAGAAGCGGTCCCTAGTGTGGGGCTGCGACATACGTCAAACCTGGGACTAGCGGGAGCTGCTATTCGATGGCAGTGGAAGCACAGCGAACAAGACCGGCGGGCGCCGCCAGGCGGCCGTCGCGCATCATGTCTTCCTTCGTGTCGAAAATCACGGTGCCGATGCGCCGCTTCCTCGGCCACCATATCTTTTCCAGCCTGACGCGGCGTATTCTTTTCCTCAATCTCGCCGGGCTGGCGGTGCTCGTCACCGGCATCCTCTATCTCAACACCTTCCGCGACGGGCTGATCGACGCGCGCGTCGAAAGCCTGATGACGCAGGGCGAAATCATCGCCGGCGCGATTGCGGCGTCGGCGACGGTCGAGACGGATTCGATCAGCATCGACCCGGAAAAACTGCTTGAGCTGCAGGCCGGCGAAAGCCTGGGGCCTGGCTCGGACCAACTCGACAATCTGGATTTTCCGATCAATCCCGAGCGCGTGGCGCCGGTCCTGCGGCGGCTGATCTCGCCGACCCGCACCCGAGCCCGCATCTATGACCGCGACGCCAATTTGCTGCTCGATTCGCGCCATCTCTATTCGCGCGGTCAGATCCTGCGCTACGACCTGCCGCCGGTCGAGGAGGAGGAGCCCGACCTTGTCGAGCGCGTCCAGAAATTCATCTTCGACTTCTTCCGCAACACCGACCTGCCGGTCTATCACGAACAGCCCGGCGGCAACGGCGCCGCCTTCCCGGAAGTGGTCAAGGCATTGACGGGCAGTCCGTCGACCATCGTGCGCGTCTCGGAACAGGGCGAGCAGATCGTCTCGGTGGCGGTGCCGATCCAGCGTTTTCGCGCCGTGCTCGGCGTGCTGATGCTGTCGACCGAAGGCGGTGATATCGACAAGATCGTCGCCGCCGAACGCAAGGCGATCCTGCGCGTCTTCGGCATCGCGGCGCTCGTCACAGCCATCCTGTCGATGCTTTTGGCGTCCACCATCGCCAACCCGCTGCGCCGGCTGTCGGCGGCGGCCGTACGGGTGCGTCGCGGCGTCAAGAGCCGCGAGGAAATCCCAGACTTTTCCGACCGCCAGGACGAGATCGGCAATCTGTCGATTGCCGTGCGCGACATGACCAACGCACTCTATGCGCGCATCGAGGCGATCGAAAGCTTCGCGGCCGATGTCTCGCATGAGTTGAAGAACCCGCTGACGTCGTTGCGCAGTGCTGTCGAAACATTGCCGCTGGCGAAGAATGACACCTCCCGTGCGCGCCTGATGGAGATCATCCAGCATGACGTGAAACGGCTGGACCGCCTCATCACCGACATTTCCGACGCCTCGCGCCTCGATGCGGAATTGGCGCGCGAAGATGCCGGCACCGTCGACCTGAAGAAATTCGTCACCGACCTCGTCGCTGTTTCGCGTGAAACCACGCGTAACAAGAAGGCGGTCGAGATCGAGCTCAAAGTCGCCAAGCTGCCGCAGGGCGCCAAGGGCTATGTCGTCGTCGGTCACGATCTGCGCATCGGCCAGGTCATCACCAATCTGATCGAGAACGCCCGTTCCTTCGTCCCCGAGGACCATGGCCATATCAGCCTGTCGCTGGCGCGCGCCGGCAAGTTCAACATCCTGACCGTCGACGACAACGGTCCCGGCATCCGCGCCGACGCCATCGACCGCATCTTCGAACGTTTTTACACCGACCGGCCCGCCGGCGAGGCGTTCGGCCAGAATTCCGGCCTTGGCCTGTCCATCTCCAGGCAGATCGTCGAGGCCCATGGCGGTACGTTGACCGCCGAAAACATACCAGGCACCAAGCCCGGCGAGATCAAGGGCGCACGCTTCGTCGTGACGCTCCCGGCCGAGGGATGACCGCCAATCGCCAGGGATCGCGACGTGCGGTCTGACAACATACACGCCACGGCGCTGCTGATCGGCGAGAGCGGCATTCTCATCAGCGGCTCATCCGGGTCGGGCAAGACAACGCTGGCGCTGACGCTGATCAGCCATTGCCTGCAACGCGGATTGTTCTCACGGCTGGTCGGCGACGATCAGCTCTTCGTCGAAGCCCATGCCGGGCGGCTGGTGTGCCGTGCGCCCGGCACCATCGAAGGCCTTGCCGAGGTGCCGGGACATGGGCCACGGTCCCTGCCGTTCGAACCGGCCTGCGTCGTCGATCTGCACGTGCGCCTGTTGCCGGCCGGCGAAATCGCACGCTTCCAGGAGGATGCAAGCGACGACATCGCCGGCTGTGCGGTGGCGCGCATCGATCTGGCCGAGCGCAATGTCGCGGCCGCCTTGCTCGCCGTGATGGCGCGGCTGTCGATCCCGCCTTTTCTATGATCCGCGCTGGGTTTTTTGCTGCAATGCGTCAAAATGGCGTGGGCCGGCGCAATTTTGGGCTTGTCAACGGGCCGCGCGTCGACAAGATAGCGCTCCCGCCGCCTGGATTGGCTGGCGAGCATAAAATGCGCCTGTGAAGCGGCGATGACGGGAGCCACCAAAGAATGATCGGACTCGTGCTTGTAACGCACGGTCAACTGGCCACCGAGTTCAGACATGCCGTCGAACATGTCGTCGGGCCACAAGACAATTTCGAAACCGTGGCGATCGGTGCCGACGACGATATGGAGCAGCGTCGCCGCGACATCGTCGACGCCGTCTCCCGTGTCGATACGGGGGCGGGTGTGATCGTGTTGACCGACATGTTCGGCGGCACGCCGTCCAACCTTGCCATCTCGGTAATGGAGTCCGGCCGCACCGAGGTGATCGCCGGCATGAACCTGCCGATGCTGATCAAGCTGTCGTCGATCCGCAAGGGCGACAACATGGCGGCCGCGCTCGATGAAGCGCAAGCCGCGGGCCGCAAATATATCAACGTCGCCAGCCAGCTTTTGAGCAGCAAATGAGTACGCTGTCGCCTGACAAGGACCAGATCGTCAGGGAGTTTCCGATCGTCAACCAGCGCGGCCTGCATGCGCGCGCCTCGGCGAAATTCGTCCAGCTTGCCAGCGGTTTCAACGCTTCGGTCCATGTCGAGAAGGACGGCGTCAAGGTCGGCGGCACCTCGATCATGGGCCTGATGATGCTGGCGGCCAGCCCTGGATACTCGATCCGCGTCACCGCCAGCGGCCCGGAGGCGCTCGAGGTCATGGACGCGCTGGAGCAGCTCGTCGCCTCCCGTTTCGGCGAGGAGTGCTGACCCGGAAGTCAGCCATCCGAGACATGCACGAATAAAGATTTCTTTATATCCCATTGTCGTGCGAAGCCCGATCTGCTAGTCAGGCCGGCAATTCGCGCCCTTCGACGCGCCGACCGGCGCGGGCGCATCCGCAACCAATTCGCAAGCCAAACGATCAATTCACAGCAAGACAATTCGCATCGGAGCACTGCCATGACGGGTAGCAAGGACTATGTGGTCGCCGACATCTCTCTTGCCGGCTGGGGCCGCAAGGAACTCGATATCGCCGAAACCGAAATGCCGGGCCTGATGGCCTGCCGCGAGGAATTCGGCGCCAAGAAGCCGCTCAAGGGCGCGCGCATCACCGGCTCGCTGCACATGACGATCCAGACGGCGGTGCTGATCGAGACGCTGAAGGCGCTCGGCGCCGACATCCGCTGGGCTTCCTGCAACATCTTCTCGACCCAGGACCACGCCGCCGCGGCCATCGCCGAGACCGGCATTCCGGTCTTCGCCGTCAAGGGCGAGAGCCTCGAACAGTACTGGGACTACACCGACAGGATCTTCCAGTGGGCCGATGGCGGCCTCTCCAACATGATCCTCGATGACGGCGGCGACGCCACCATGTACATCCTGATCGGCGCCCGCGCCGAAGCCGGCGAGGACGTGCTGTCCAATCCGCAGAGCGAGGAAGAGGAATATTTCTACGCCCAGGTCAAGAAGCGCCTGAAGGCTTCGCCGGGCTTCTTCACCAAGCAGAAGGAAGCGATCCGCGGCGTCACCGAAGAGACGACGACCGGCGTCAACCGGCTCTACCAGTTGCAGAAGAAGGGCCTGCTGCCCTTCCCGGCCATCAACGTCAACGATTCGGTCACCAAGTCGAAATTCGACAACAAATATGGCTGCAAGGAATCGCTGGTCGACGGTATCCGCCGCGGCACCGACACGATGATGGCCGGCAAGGTCGCGGTCGTCTGCGGTTATGGCGACGTCGGCAAGGGTTCGTCCGCCTCGCTCAAGGGCGCGGGCGCCCGCGTCAAGGTCACCGAGGTCGATCCGATCTGCGCGCTGCAGGCGGCGATGGACGGCTTTGAAGTGGTCACCCTGGAAGATGCGGCACCGACCGCCGACATCGTCATCACCACCACCGGCAACAAGGATGTGGTTACCCTCGACCACATGCGCTCGATGAAGGACATGGTGATCGTCGGCAACATCGGCCATTTCGACAACGAGATCCAGGTTGCGTCGCTGCGCAATCTGAAATGGACCAACGTCAAGCCGCAGGTCGACATGATCACCTTCCCGGACGGCAAGCGCATGATCCTCCTGTCGGAAGGCCGCCTGCTCAATCTCGGCAACGCCACCGGCCACCCGAGCTTCGTCATGTCGGCCTCCTTCACCAACCAGGTGCTGGCGCAGATTGAGTTGTTCACCAAGGGCGAGCAGTACCAGAACCAGGTCTATGTGCTGCCCAAGCATCTCGACGAGAAGGTCGCACGCCTGCATCTCGACAAGCTCGGCGCCCGCCTGACCGAGCTGTCGGGCGAGCAGGCCGCCTATATTGGCGTCACGCCGCAGGGGCCGTTCAAGCCGGAACACTACCGCTATTAACCAAAGCCGAATTTGCTACAAGATATTGATGCCGGGCGATTGACTTTTCGCCCGGCATTATTTTTGCGCCGAATGATTCTTCACGCCGATTCCAGCAGGCGCTATTGTTGTGATTCGCGGGTCCAGGGGCGAGGACCGGCGCACGCGTCAGGGCGGTCTTGCATTCAGGCGGCGAAGAGGACCAAGACATGCCGGGGGAAAACCCGCTTCACGCGGGACAGGCCGTTTCCGGCGGCCATCAGGATTCGGGGACCACTGGCTCGCGGCGCCCTTCGTGGCGTGGCCGCGCGGGGCTGTTGCTTGCCGGCTCCACACTTGCCGGTCCGCTGCTTGGCGGGGTTGCATGCGCCCAGGGCGCCGAAGTGGCGGCCGGCCTTTCGGTCAGCACGATCGAGGTCATGCAGCTAGCCGTCTTTGCCGGAGTGATGGGAGCGGCATTCCTGTCGGCCATCGTTCTCATTCGCGAACGCGCGCGCACCTCGGCGGAAAATGTCGAGCTGAGAAGCCGCGTCGCCGATATCAGCGCGGCGTTGCGACGTTCGGAAGCGCTGCTCAATCTGCGCGACCAGCGTGTGGTGGTCTGGGCCTCGGAAAACAAGAAACCCGAGCTCATCGGCACATTGCCGACCGAAAGCGGAGCGCCGGAGGAACGGGCCGCATTCCTAGCCTTTGGGCGCTGGCTGATGCCGCGCTCGGCGGCGGCACTCGAACATGCCGTGACGGGTTTGCGGGAAAAAGGCAGGGCGTTCGACCTGGTGGTGGAATCGCAGGCCGGCGCTCCGTTGGAAGTGCATGGCCGAAAGAGCGCGGCCCATGTGCTGGTGCGGTTTGTCTCGCTGTCCGAGACACAGCGCAGCCAGGCCCGGCTCAAGATCGAAAACCAGCGGCTGGCCGCCGACCATGACACGATGATCGGCCTGCTCGAGGCGCTGAAGATGCCGGCATGGCTGCGTGACGAGCATGGCCGGCTGAAATGGGTCAACCGGGCCTATGCCGACGCGGTCGAAGCCGAGAACGCTGAAGCCGCCGTGCGTGACGCCCAGGAGTTCCTCGGCGGCCAGGCGCGCGAGGCCATCGCCGCCCAGCACAAATCGCATCCGGTGTTCGAGCAATCGCTTTCGACGGTGATCGAAGGCGACCGCCGCGTGTTTGCCGTGACCGACTTTGCCGGCGCCGACGGTTCGGCCGGCCTTGCCTGCGACACCAGCGCCATCGAGGCCATCCGCGGCGAATATGAGCGGACCGTGCGCAGCCATGCCGATACGCTCGACCAGCTCAACACGGCAGTCGCCATCTTCGACACGAACGAGAAGCTGCGCTTCTTCAACCAGGCTTTCCAGAAACTGTGGGGGCTCGACAGCGGCTTCCTGCACAGCGCGCCCGACAACGCCCTTTTGCTCGACCGGCTGCGCAGCGAGGGCAAGATCGCCGAACAGCCGGAATGGCGCCGCTGGAAGGAAGGCCTGCTCGGCGCTTATCGTGCGGTCGAATCGCAGGAACACTGGTGGCACCTGCCGGACGGCAAGACCATCCGCGTCGTCGCCAACCCGCAACCCAAGGGCGGCGTCACCTGGGTGTTCGAGAACCTGACCGAGAAGATGGATCTCGAAAGCCGCTACCGCACCGCGGTCCGGGTCCAGGGCGAAACGCTCGACAATCTGGCCGAAGGCGTGGCGGTGTTCGGTCCCGATGGCCGGCTGCGGCTGTCGAACCCGGCCTTTGCCACGCTGTGGGGGTTGGGCACGGAAGTCGCCAAGCCCAATGTGCACGTATCGACCATACGCGAGCTCTCAGATCGGCAGGCGGTCGAGAGCCCCTGGCCCGGCTTTGTCGCCGCCATCACCGGCTTCGACGACGAGCGCCGCGAGCGCCACGGCCAGACCGAGCTCAACAATGGCACCGTGCTGCGCTACGCCGTGATTCCGCTGCCCAACGGGCAGGTGATGATGACCTTCGTCGACGTCACGGACAGCGTCCATGTCGAACGCGCGCTCAAGGACAGGAACGAGGCGCTGGAGAAATCGGACCAGCTCAAGAACGACTTCGTCCAGCATGTGTCCTACGAACTGCGTTCGCCGCTGACCAACATCATCGGTTTCACCGAGCTGCTGTCGCTGCCGGCGACTGGCCCGCTGACGCAGAAGCAGCGCGAATATGTCGAACATGTCGGCTCGTCCTCCTCGGTGCTGCTGACCATCGTCAACGACATACTCGACCTGGCGACCGTCGATGCCGGCATCATGCAGCTCGACATTTCCGAGGTGCACGTGGACCGCACCATCGCGGCTGCCGCCGAGCTTGTCGCCGACCGACTGGAGGAGCATTCGATCCGGCTCGCGGTCGATGCCGCCGCCGCGCCGAAGACGTTCCATGGCGACGAAACGCGCATCCGCCAGATCCTCTACAACCTGCTCAGCAACGCCGCCAACTACGCGCCGGAGGCCAGCACCATCCGGCTGGCCTGCCGCCAGCTGGCGGACGGGGTCGAGTTCTCGGTTCACGACGACGGGCCTGGCATGCCGCCCGATGTGCTCGATTCGGTGTTCCGCCGCTTCGAACCGCGCGCCAATGGGGGCCGCCGGCGCGGCGCCGGCCTCGGCCTGTCGATCGTCAAGAGCTTTGTCGAACTGCATGGCGGCGCCGTTCGCATCGAAACCGGCAAGGACAAGGGCACGACCGTCATCTGCACCTTTCCCGACATGCCGGGTATCCGCGCAGCGGCCGAGTAGCGCGCTCGATGACGGAACCGGTGCTGGAGCGTTTGCTCGCCGACGAGACCCAGACAGCCCGGCTGGGCGAGGATCTGGCGTTGGCGCTGCGCGTGGGCGACGTGCTGGCGCTCAAGGGCGATCTCGGCGCCGGCAAGTCGACGCTGGCAAGGGCACTGATCCGGGCGCTGGCCGACGATGCCGGTCTCGAAGTGCCGAGCCCGACGTTCACGCTGGTACAGAGCTACGATACCCGCGTGCCGGTTCACCATTTCGATCTCTACCGCCTGTCCTCGGCGACCGAGCTCGACGAACTCGGCTTCGAGGAGTCGCTGGCGCAAGGTGCCGCCCTGATCGAATGGCCTGAACGGGCTGACGGCTACCTGCCCAAGGCGACGGTGCTGATCGAACTCGTCCAGCATGGCGAGGGCCGGCTGGCCCGACTGTCGGGGCAAGGGGTTACCTTCGACCGTGTCGCGCGCTCGCTGGCCATGCGCGGTTTTCTGGAGAGCGCCGGCTGGGGGCAAGCGCGGCGCCGGCATTTCATCGGCGATGCCTCGGCCCGCTCCTACGAGATCGTAACGCTTGCCGGCGAGGCGCCGCGCGTGCTGATGAACTCGCCGCGGCTGGTGCTCGGCCCGCCCGTGCGCGACGGCAAACCCTATGCCGTGATCGCCCATACGGCGCAGTCGGTGTCCGCCTTCGTCGCAATCGACCGTGCGCTGCTGGCCGCCGGGGTCGCGGTGCCCAGGATCGACGCGCAGGATCTCGACCAGGGTTTCCTGCTGCTCGAGCATCTGGGCTCGGAAGGTTTCCTCGACGGCAATGTCGAGCCGGTCGCCGAACGTTACGAGGCGGCGGCCGAACTGCTTGCCATGATGCACGGCAAGGCCTGGCCTCACCGCATGGAGGCGGCTCCCGGCGTCGTTCATGACGTGCCGCCCTTTGATCGCGACGCCATGCTGATCGAGGCGGACCTGCTGATCGACTGGTACGTGCCGGCGATATCGGGCGAGCCGGCAAGCGAGGCGCTGCGTTCCGGCTACCACAAGACATGGAATGCGCTTCTCGACCGGCTGCAAGGCAGCGAATACACGCTGATGCTGCGCGACTTCCACTCGCCTAACATCATCTGGCGCGGCAAGCGATCCGGCCTCGACCGGCTCGGCATCGTCGACGTCCAGGACGCGCTGATCGGGCCTTGCGCCTATGACGTCGCCTCGCTCGCCATGGACGCTCGCGTCACAATGGCACCCGAGATCGAGAAGCGGACGCTCGACGCCTATGTCGCCGCACGTCATGCAGCGGGCGGCTTCGACGAAGAAAGCTTCCTCGAAGCCTATGCAATCATGGCCGCGCAGCGCAATTCCAAGATTCTGGGTATTTTCGTGCGCCTCGAAAAACGTGACGGCAAACCCTATTATCTCAGGCACCTGCCGCGCATCCGCGATTATCTCAGGCGGGCGCTGTCACATCCCACGCTCGCCGACCTGCGGGATTTCTATAGCGCGCACGGGCTGCTGGAGGAACGAGCGCTGTGACAATGAAACCGGACACCGCCATCGTCCTTGCCGCCGGGCTCGGCAAGCGCATGAGGCCGATCACCGACGCTATCCCCAAGCCGCTGGTCCGCATCGCCGGCAAGACGCTGCTCGACTGGGGCCTCGACAGCCTGGCGGCGGCCGGCGTCGGCAAGGCGGTGGTCAATGTCCATTACCTTCCCGAACAGATCGTCGCTCATGTGGCCGCGCGCCGCGCGCCGCGCATCGTCATTTCCGATGAGAGCGACCGGCTGCTCGATTCCGCCGGCGGCATCGTCAAGGCGCTGCCGGAGCTCGGCCAGGAGCCGTTCTATATCCTCAACGCCGATACATTCTGGATCGACCACGGCGAGCTCAATCTCGGGCGGCTTGCCCTTGCATGGGACGCCGCGAAAATGGATATTCTGCTGATGCTGGCGGATCTCCATCAGGCGACAGGGCACTGTGGCAGCACCGATTTCCTGGTGGCGCCGGATGGCGCCCTGCGGCGTTCAAAAGGCGACCCCGCTGGCCTGATCTATGCCGGCGCCGCGATCATCCATCCGCGCCTGTTCAAAAACGCACCCGCCGAACCGCATTCGCTCAATGCCTATTTCGACAAGGCGATTGCCGCCGGCCGCCTGTTCGGCATGCCGATGCATGGCCACTGGATAACCGTCGGCACGCCCGATGCCATTCCGCTCGCCGAAGACGCAGTGGCCGGCGCACTCATCGGATCGCAATGAGCGGCTCAAGCCGCGTTTTCTCCATTCCCTCCGGAGCGCCGTTTCTGCCGACGCTGGCCGAGGCGCTGCTTGACGGCCGCCTTGTCTCCGGCTTTCGGTTCGACGGTGACCCCCTCGCTTTGGCCGATGTTACCATCTATGTGCCGACGCGCCGGGCCGCACGTGCCTTGCGCGGCGTCTTCGTCGACAGCCTGAAGGCGCGTGGCAGCGGCGGTTCGGCGATCCTGCCGGTGATCCGGCCGCTCGGCGAATTCGACGAGGATGAGGCCGCATTCGAGACCGATCCAACGGCGGCAATCGATCTCGCGCCCGCGATCCCCGCCACCGAGAGACTGTTGCTGCTGACGCCGCTGGTGCGGGCGTGGAAACGCCGGTTGCCCGCCCATGTCGCGGTCCTCTTCGCCGAGGAGATCGTCGTCCCGGCCTCCACCGCCGACGCGATCTGGCTGGCGCGCGATCTGGCCGGGCTGATGGACGAGATCGAGACGGAAGGCACCGATTGGGCCAAACTTGCCGGGCTCGTCAGTGGCAACCTTGCCGGATGGTGGCAGGTCACGCTCGAATTCCTCGGCATCGTCACCGATGCCTGGCCGAAATTCCTCGCAGAGAGCGACCGCTCCAACCCAGCCGCGCATCGCAGCGCCCTGATCCGTGCCGAGGCCGCGCGGCTGCGGCGCAATCCACCCGCCGGGCCGGTCATAGCCGCGGGGTCCACCGGCTCCATACCCGCCACGGCGGAACTGCTTGCGACCATCGCCGGCCTGTCCGGCGGTGCCATCGTGCTGCCCGGGCTGGACCAGATGCTCGACGAAGCCTCCTTCCAGGCGCTCGTCGCTCCCGGCGCGCGTCCAGCCGTGCTGGGCCATCCGCAATACGGCCTGGCAAAGCTGATCGGCAAGATCGGCGTGCTGCGCGGCGATGTCGAGGAGATCGGTGCGGCCGAGCCGAAGCTCGCGCGCCGCGCCGCCCTTGTCGGCGAGGCGCTGCGGCCGGCCGAGACCACGGAATTGTGGGCGGAAACACGAAACGGGTTTTCAGCGTCCGATATTGCCGGCGCCTTCGCCGACGTGACGCTGCTGGAGGCGGCAAGCGAGCGCGACGAAGCCGTCGCGATCGCCGTCGCGCTCAAGCAGGCAGTGGAAGAACCCGGCCAAAGGGCCGCTCTCGTGACCGGCGACCGCGCGCTGGCACGCCGCGTCTCGGTCGAGCTCAAGCGCTTCGGTGTCGTTGCCGACGATTCCGGCGGCACGCCGCTGTCCAACACGCCGGCGGCCAGCCTGCTCAGGCTGGCGCTCGAAGCGGTGTTCCGGCCGGGCGATCCGGTCGGCCTGCTGTCGCTGCTCAAGCATCCCCTGCTTGGCCTGGGTCTGGAACGGGTCAACGTGCGCCACGCGGCGGAATTGGTCGAACTGGTGGCGCTGCGCGGCGGCACCGGCCGCCCCGACATCGCTTCGCTGCCGGATCTTTTCGAGGCCCGCCTCACCGGGCTAGGCGACGGCAGCCGGCCGCCGTTCTGGTTTGCCCGCCTGACCGTGCGCTCCATTGAGGTTGCGCGGACCCTTCTCGCACGCCTGGCTGACGCGCTGGCGCCGCTTTCGGCCTTTCGCGGCCAGGCGGAGGCCGGCCTTGCCGAGCTGGTCGAAGCCAGCGTCGTTGCCCTGGAAAATCTCGGCCGTTCCGCCGACGGTGGTCTTGGCGAACTCTACGCCGGCGATGCCGGCGAAAAACTCGCCGAACTGCTGCGCGGGCTGGTCGCGGCTTCGGCGCGGCTGTCGTTCGCGGCAATCGAATGGCCCGATGTGATGGAGGCGCTGATCGCGCCCGAGACCGTCAAGCCAGCGCAAGGCACCGACAGGAACATCGCCATCTGGGGCGCCCTGGAGGCGCGGCTGCAGGATGTCGACACGCTGGTAATCGGCGGGCTCAACGAAGGAGTCTGGCCGCGCAAGCCGGAGAGCGACCGCTTCATGTCGCGGCTGATGAAGACCGGCATCGACCTAGAACCGCCGGAGCGGCGCATCGGGCTTGCCGCGCACGATTTCCAGATGGCCATGGGCGCGAGACATGTGGTGCTGGCCCGCTCGGCGCGTGCCGGCGACGCGCCCGCCGTGCCGTCGCGCTGGTTGCAGCGGCTGCTCACCTTCATTGGCAACGATCAGGCGGCGGCACTGCGCCGGCGCGGCGATGAACTGCTCGCCTGGGCGCGCGCGCTCGACACGGGGCCGAAGCGGGATTTCGCGCCACGGCCGCAGCCGAAGCCACCGCTCTCGGTCCGCCCGACGCATTTCTCTGTCACCGAGATCGAGACGCTGCGCCGCGACCCCTACGCTGTCTATGCCCGGAGGATCCTTGGCCTGACGCCGCTCGATCCGCTCGTCCGCGATCCGGGTGCGGCGGAGCGCGGCACGCTGTTTCACGCCATCCTGCATCTCTTTTCGTCCGAGGTGGCCGACCCGCGCGGGCCGGACGCATTGGCCGGGCTCATCGCCGCCGGCCGCGCCTGTTTTGCCGAGGCGGCGCTTCCCGCCGATGTCGAGGCGGTGTGGTGGCCGCGGTTCGAAAAGCTCGCCGCCAACATCATCGAATGGGAGCGAACGCGCGCCGACGCGGTCATCCAGCGGCATGCCGAGGAGCGCGCCGGCAAGACTGTGGTCGGACAGTCCGGCGTAACGCTGTCCGGCTATGCCGACCGTGTCGACCTGCTGGCCGGCGGCATGGCGGACATTCTGGACTACAAGACGGGCTCATCGCCTTCCAAGGCACAGGCCCATACGCTATTGGCGCCGCAACTGGCGTTGGAAGGGGCGCTGCTCAGGCGTGGCGCATTCAAGGATTTGGGCACGCGCGAACCGTCGCAACTGGCCTTCATCAGGTTGAAGCCGAATGGCGAGGTGTTCGAGGAGTCCATACTCGAACACAACCGCCAACCACGCACCGCCGCCGATCTTGCCGAAGAGGCCTGGGCGCGACTGGAAAAACTGCTGATCCATTATGGCGACCCGGCGACCGGCTATCTGTCACGCGCGCTGCCGTTTCGCGAAGGCGAAACCGATGGCGATTACGACCACCTCGCTCGCGTGCTCGAATGGTCCGCCGGCGGCGACGCCGGGGATGAGGGAGGGGAGGCATGAAGAAAGCCTATCCGATCCCCAGCGATACGGCTTCGAGCCAGGCGCGGGCCGCCGATCCCGGCAATTCGGCCTGGGTGTCGGCCAATGCGGGATCGGGCAAGACGCACGTGCTGGCCCAGCGCGTCATCCGGCTGCTGCTCAACGGCACCGATCCCTCGAAGATATTGTGCCTGACCTATACGCGCGCCGCGGCCGCCAACATGTCGAACCGGGTTTTCTCCACGCTGTCGGAATGGACATCGCTGGGTGATCTGGAGCTGGCCGCCAGAATAGAGGCGCTGGAAGGGCGCCGGGCCGATCGCGACACCATGCGCCGTGCCCGCCGCCTGTTCGCCGAGGCGCTGGAGACGCCTGGCGGGTTGAAAATCCAGACCATTCACGCCTTCTGCGAATCCGTTCTGCATCAGTTCCCCCTGGAAGCCAACATCCCCGCCCATTTCGAAATGCTCGACAGCCAGATGGAGGCCTCGCTTTTTGCCGCTGCGCGCCGCGAGATGATCTCCGCCGCCGGCGACAGGACTTTGGCGGAGGCCTTCGCCACTATCCTGGAACGCGGCGGTGAAGCCGGTCTCGACGCCTTGCTTGGCGAGATCGTGCGCAAGCGTGACGGGTTGCGCCATTTCCTCGATGCTGTGGGGCGTGACGGCTTCCAGCCGCTGTTCGATGAATTCCATTTCCAGCCCGGCCAGACCGCCGAAGGCATAGCGGCATCTGTATGGCCGCTGCCTGGCTTCCTGCCGGACTATTTTTCCGGCTTTGCCCAGGCAGCCGAAGCCACCGACGCCAGGTCGGTGTTGAACAACATCCTGCCCTATGCGCGCCTGGCCTTCGCCGAGAGCGACCCTCTCCGCCGGCTGCAGTTGCTTGCAAGAGCCTTCCTCAAGACCGACGGCGATCCTTATGATCCGGCAAAGGCGTTCAAAAAGGCGCTCACCGACCGGCTGCCTGATCTTGCCGAGCGCTATCTGTCGGCCGCCAGCGCCATCATGGAGACTGTCGACCGGCTGGCGCTATTCCGGATGCTGGAGGGCACCCGCGCGGCCCTGACCATCGCCGACTGGCTGATCGCACGCTACGAAGTGCTGAAGCGCGGCCGCTGCTTTCTCGATTTCAACGACCTGATCACCCGCACAGTGAACCTTTTGGCGCGGCCCGATGCCGGCCCATGGGTGCAATACAAGCTCGACCAGGGCATAGATCACATCCTGCTCGACGAGGCGCAGGACACCAGCCCGGATCAATGGGAGGTGGTGAAGCGGCTGGCGGAAGAATTCTTTGCCGGCTTCGGCGCCCGCGAGCGGGTCCACCGCACGGTCTTTGCCGTCGGCGACGAGAAGCAGTCGATCTACTCCTTCCAGGGTGCGGCACCCGACTCCTTCGCCGACAGCCGGTTGTTATTCGCCGGGCGTGTGCGCGATGCCGAAGCGTCCTTCGCCGACCTCAAGCTGACCTGGTCGTTCCGCTCCACGGACGATGTGCTGGCCGCCGTCGACCGGGTCTTTGCCGATCCCATCGTGCGGCGCGGCATCAGCCACGATCCCGATCCGCTGAACCACAAGGCCATCCGCACCGATGCGCCAGGCTATGTCGAGGTCTGGCCGTCGGTCGGTGCCGAGGCCGTCGACGAGCCCGACGACTGGGCGCAAGCGATCGATCATGCCCATGCGCCGGCGGTACGCGTCGCCGAGAATGTCGCGGCCACCATTGCCGGCTGGATCGGCAAGGGGGAAATCATCGAGGGGCGTGGCAAGCGGCTGCGGCCGGGCGACGTGCTGGTGCTGGTGCGCAAGCGCGACAGCTTCGTCCACGCGCTGACCCGCGCGCTCAAGCGTCGCGACATCCCGGTTGCCGGCGCCGACCGGCTGAGCCTGTCGGGCCATATTGCCGTCAAGGACCTGATCGCGCTCGGCCACCTTTTGATCCAGCCGCAGGACGATTTGTCACTCGCCGCTCTGCTGCGCAGCCCGGTCTTCGACCTGCCGGAAGAGACACTGTTCACGCTCGCCGCGCAGCGGCCGTCCGGCGTGTCGCTGGCGGCATCGCTGCGCCAGCATGCCGGCGAAAGCGAAACGCTCGCGGCGGTCGTCGCGCAACTCGACGCCTGGGCTGACGAGGCCGCCTTCAAGCCGGTGTTCGAATTCTATGCCGCCCTGCTGGCGCGCGATGGCGTACGCCGCAAGATGATCGCGCGGCTCGGGCCGGAAGCCGGCGATATCCTCGATGAGTTCCTGAGCTTCTGCCTTGCCGAAGAGCGGACCGGCCTGCCCGGGCTGGAAGCCTTCCTGTCGACGCTGGAAAACGCCGGGCCCGAGATCAAGCGCGAGATGGACCAGACCCGCGATGAAGTCCGGGTCATGACCGTGCATGCGGCCAAGGGCCTGGAGGCGCCCGTGGTGTTCCTGGTCGACGGCGGTTCCGCCCCGTTCAGCGACCAGCATTTGCCGCGCCTGATGCCTTTCGACGGCTCTGGCCGACATTGGGATGGCAGGGGCTATCTCTGGCGTTCGGCCAGCGACGTCGCCAACGGCTTCTCGAAGACGGCCGCCGCTCGCGCCCGCGAACTCGCCGACGACGAGTACCGCCGGCTGCTCTATGTCGGCATGACGCGCGCCGAGGATCGGCTTGTCGTCTGCGGCTATCACGGCAAGCGGGCGCCGAACGCCGGCACCTGGCATTCGATCGTCAGCCGCGCGCTGAGCGGCGCGCCCGAAAGCGAACAGCGTCCGCATCCTGCCGACGGGGAGCCTGTCTACCGTTTCCACGTCACCAAACTGCCGCCGGTTGCGCCAAGTCCGGGCGAACAGGCGCGGCAGGCCGATGCTTTCAGCCCCCTGCCGGCGACCCTGTTCAGGCCCTTGCCGCCTTTCGAGGACCTGCCGCGTCCCCTGTCGCCGTCGGGCGCCTCGGCGCTGATCGAGGAAGGCAAGGAAGCGGTTGTCGACAAGGCGTCGCCGGTGCTGGACGCCGCTGCCGAGCCGGGTTTTGCCGTGCTGCGCGGGCTCGCCCTGCACAAACTGCTGCAGATGCTGCCCGGCATCGCCGAGGACGCACGGGAGGACGCTGCGAAGCGTTATCTCTCCCGAACGGGTGCGGCGTGGCCTGAGGCCGAGCGTGAAAAGGCCCTGGCATCGGTCATCGCCATCCTTGCCGACCCCGGCCTCGGTCATCTGTTCGCGCCCTCCTCGCGCGCCGAGGTCGCGATCATGGGCAGCCTGGAGGTCAAGGGCAAGATCCGCTCCATTTCGGGCAAGATCGATCGGCTGGCGGTGACCCCGAACGCGGTCTCGATCGTCGACTACAAGACCAACCGGCCCGCACCTGCCTCCCTGGCGGAAGTCCCGCCGGCCTATCTGCTTCAGCTCGCGCTCTATCGCGCCCTGCTGCAGCCGCTTTACCCCGGGCGGGAGGTCAAGGCAGCCCTGCTGTTCACCGAAGCGCCAAGGCTGATCGAACTGCCGTCCCGGGCCATGGACGACGCCCTTGCCCGACTCACGGGAGCGTGACACAAGAACTGCTTGAAGAAGGGCGCGACAACCACCACATTTGGTGGGACGAAAAATTTCGAAAGGATTTCCGCATGACCACCGTCAAGGTCGACAAGAACAATTTCCAGGCTGACGTGCTTAATGCCCAGGTGCCGGTTGTGGTTGATTTCTGGGCGGAATGGTGTGGCCCTTGCAAGATGATCGCACCGGCGCTCGAAGACATCGCCACTGAGCTCGGCGCCAAGGTAAAGATCGCCAAGCTGAACATCGACGAAAATCCCGAGCTTGCCGCCCAGTTTGGCGTGCGCTCGATCCCGACGCTGATGATCTTCAAGGGCGGCGAAGTGGCCGACATCAAGGTTGGCGCCGCGCCCAAGACCGCACTGTCGCACTGGGTCAACGGCAATCTCGCCTGATGCCATCTGAATTCGAAGCATTGAGCCCGGCCATCGCGCCGGGCTTTTTGTTGGCGTCATCGGTGCGCCGCTCTGGCCCTCACATCGGGCCACTCCATGTCCTCTGTTGGCAGCAGAAGCAGGGAGAGAGAAATGACCGGATCCGCCAAGGCCACCGTCTTCATCGACAACGAACGCGTCATCGTCACCGAGTACCGCTTCCAGCCGGGCGACAACACCGGCTGGCATCGCCACGGCCACGACTATCTCGTGGTGCCACTGATGGACGGCAAGCTGAAGCTGGTGACCAAGGACGGCGAAACCTTCGCCGAGATGAAGAAAGGCGCGCCGTATTTCCGTAAGGAGGGAGTGGAACACGACGTCGTCAGCGCCAATGAGGGCGAGTACGCTTTTATCGAGATCGAGCTGAAGTAAGCGGCAATCCTGACGTTGACCGAAGCCTCCTTAACTTCGTCATACCAGGGCGAAGCAGGAGCGAAGCTCCGTCGCGAAGACCTTGGTATCCATGCCGTGACGGCCCTCGACGAATGCAGTTGAAGGAAATTCCGCACCGCTGCTTCGCTTCGCTCCTCGCTACGCCCTGGGATAACGAGGCAATGGGCGGCCTCAGGTTGGGGGCGTGCCGTTCTCGGCGAGAACCGCGCCGGCCAGGTAGAGCGACCCGCCGATCAGGATGCGCGGCGTTGGGCCGTCCCAGGTGTCGCGCAGCAGCATCAGGGCGCTGGCGACGGAGCTTACCGGCTCGGCCGTCAGCCCGGCTTCCGTGGCACGGATCGCCAGTTCGTCATTCGGCACACCGGCATCGCTCATGCTCACGGGCACGGTGTAGACATGCCGGACGAGGCCCTTGAAGGCGCGGAAATAGCCGGCCTGGTCCTTGGTGTTGATCATGCCCGAAATGAGGAAGAGCGGACGCGGGTTCTTTTCTTCCTGCTCGGCCAGCGCTTCGGCGACGACGACGCCAGCGCCGGGATTATGGCCGCCGTCGAGCCAGATGTCGGCGCCCTTCGGCGCCAGTTCCGCCAGCCGGCCCTGCGCCAGCTTCTGCATGCGGCCCGGCCAGGCGACGTTGGTCATTGCCTTCTCGGCGGCGCGGTGGCTGATCTCGAAGCCGGCCGCCTTGACCGCGGCGATCGCAGCAGCCGCATTGGCGAACTGGTGGCGACCGGGCAGGCGCGGCGGCGGCAGATCCATCAACCCATCATCGTCCTGGTAGACCATGCGGCCGTTTTCCTCGAAAGCGAGAAAATCCTGCCCGTAGACCAGGGTCGGGCATTCCAGCCGCTCGGCGGCGTCGATCAGCACCTGCAGCGCCGTCTCGCTTTCCTGCGCGCCGATGACCACCGGGCAGCCACGCTTCATGATCCCGGCCTTTTCGGCGGCGATCAGTTCGACGCGATCGCCGAGATAGGCCTCATGGTCCATCGACACCGGCATGATCACCGACACGGCCGGCCGCGCGATGACATTGGTGGCGTCGAAACGGCCGCCAAGACCGACCTCGATGATCGCGACATCGGCCGGATGTTCCGAAAACAGGATGAAGGTGACGGCGGTGAGAATTTCGAAGACGGTGATCTTCTGGCCTGCATTGGCCTTGGCAACGCGGGCAATGGCCTCCGCGAAGATGTCGTCGTCGACCAGCCTGCCCCCGCCTTCGGCGGCCAGCCTGTAGCGCTCGTGCCAGCTGACCAGATGCGGAGAAGTGTGGACATGGACGAGCCGGCCGGAGGCTTCCAGCAGCGCCCGCGAGAAGGCTGCGCAGGAACCCTTGCCGTTGGTGCCCGCGATGTGGATGACCGGCGGCAGCAGGTCCTGCGGATTGCCCAACCGCTCCAAAAGCCGCGAGATGCGGTCGAGCGAAAGGTCGAAGCCCTTCGGGTGAAGCGCCATCAGGGCTTCGATTTCGCGGTCCGCGGCAAGCGTCGTCATGGCAAATCCCGTGCATGGCCTGGAGCCAGAATCGCTCCCGCAAAGACCACGGCTATCAAAAGGCTACAGCGTGCAACGGATGCCGCGCAATCGCTGTTCGCGGCGGCCAATGTCGCGTCAGGCCAGTCTCACGTCATGTCGGTGTAGCGTCAAGCTTGCGGCCGGACTTCGGCGGCAACCACGGCCGGCGGCAAGATTTCCGGTTCCAGAGGCTTTTGCTCTTCCGGCATCTTGAGCAGCATCTTCAACAGGCGGGCGATGGTCTCGCGCAGCTCCAGCCGCGACACCACCATGTCGACCATGCCATGCTCCATCAGATATTCGGAGCGCTGGAAGCCGTCCGGCAACTTCTCGCGGATGGTCTGTTCGATGACACGCGGCCCGGCAAAACCGATCAGCGCGCCGGGCTCGGCGATGTGCACGTCGCCCAGCATGGCATAGGAGGCGGTGACGCCGCCGGTGGTCGGGTTGGTCAGCACGACGATGTAGGGCAGGCCGGCTTCCTTCAGCCGGTCGACACCAACCGTGGTGCGCGGCAATTGCATGAGGGACAAAATACCTTCCTGCATGCGCGCGCCGCCGGAGGCGGCGAACAGGATCAACGGCCGCTTGCGCTGCAAGGCGACCTCGAAGCCATGCACGATGGCATCACCCGCAGCCATGCCGAGCGAGCCGCCCATGAAAGCGAAATCCTGCACCGTCACCACCACCGGCAAGCCCTCGACGGTCCCCAGCGCGTTGATGATGGCGTCTTCCAGGCCGGTCTTGGCCTTGGCGTCCTTCAACCGGTCGACATAGCGTTTCTCGTCGCGGAACTTCAGCGGATCCTGCATGACCTTGGGATTGTCCAGGGTCTCGTACTTGCCGTCATCGAAGAAGAATTTCAGCCGCTCCTTGGCCGAGATCTTCATGTGATGGCCGGAAGACGGGATGACGAACTGGTTGGATTCCAGGTCCTTGTGGAACACCATCTCGCCGGTCTCGGGATCCTTGATCCAGAGATTCTCGGGCATGTCGGTGCGCCGGCCGAGCATCGAATTGATCTTCGGGCGAACGTAATTGGTGATCCAGTTCATCGCTTCGGCTCCTGTCCTGACGAAGAGTTGGGTAAAGACGTAGGGAAACTATTCGGCGGCAGCAAGGCGGGCCGAGCGCACGCCTTGCGCAAGGCCGCTGACCAGCGTGGCGACTGCCTCCGCCGGATCGGCGGTCTTTTCACCCTTCGGCCCCAGCACGTTCGCGACCGCGTTGACGATCGCCGTGCCGACGACCACGCCGTCGGCGTTGGCCCCGATCACGCGCGCCTGTTCGGCGGTCTTGACGCCGAACCCGACGCAGACCGGCAGGTTGGTGTGACCCTTGATGCGCTGGACCGCTGTGGCGACCTTGCCGGTGTCGGCAAGCGCCGAGCCGGTGATGCCGGTCATGGACACGTAGTAGACGAAGCCGGATGTGTTCTGCAGCACCTTGGGCAGGCGCTTGTCGTCGGTGGTCGGCGTCGCCAGCCGGATGAAATTGATGCCGGCCTTCAGCGCCGGGATGCAGAGTTCCTCATCCATCTCCGGCGGCAGGTCGACGACGATCAGCCCGTCGATGCCGCTGGCGATCGCGTCCTTCAGGAAGCGGTCGACGCCATAGATGTAGATCGGGTTGTAGTAGCCCATCAGCACGATCGGCGTTTCATCGTCGCCGGCGCGGAAGTCCGACGCCATCTTAAGCGTCTTGACCAGCGTTTGGCCGCCTTTGAGCGCCCTGAGGCCCGCCGCCTGGATCGCCGGGCCGTCGGCCATCGGGTCGGAAAACGGCATGCCGAGCTCGATAATGTCGGAGCCGGCGCCGGGCAGCGCCTTCATGATCGACAGCGAGGTTGCATAGTCGGGGTCGCCACCCATGAAATAGGTGACGAGGGCCGGGCGGCCTTCGGCCTTCAGCTTCGCCATGCGGCGGTCGATGCGGGTTGTCATGTCAGGCCCTTTGGACGAATTTTGCTCATAATCAACTCCCAGGTCGAACGGTCCAAAGGGCCTAGATCTCCATGCCCAGCATCGAGGCCACCGTGTGCACGTCCTTGTCGCCACGGCCGGACAGGTTGACGATGACGATCTGGTCCTTGTCCATGGCGGGCACGATCTTGACCGCATGGGCGATGGCGTGCGCGGATTCCAGCGCCGGGATGATGCCTTCGACGCGGGTCGTCAGCTTGAAGGCCTCGAGCGCCTCGTCGTCAAGGATCGGCACATAGTCGACACGGCCGGAGTCGCGCAGCCAGGAATGCTCCGGGCCGACGCCAGGATAATCGAGGCCGGCCGAGATCGAATGGCCGTCCATGATCTGGCCGTCGGCATTCTGCAGGAGATAGGTGCGGTTGCCGTGCAGCACACCGGGGGAGCCGGCATTCATCGAGGCGCAATGCTCGATGCCGTCGAGGCCGCGCCCGCCGGCCTCGATGCCGATGATCCGAACCTCCTTGTCATCGAGGAAGGGATGGAACATGCCGATGGCGTTGGACCCGCCGCCGACGGCGGCGATGATGGTGTCGGGCAGCCGCCCCTCCTGTTCGAGGATCTGCGCGCGCGCCTCGGTTCCGATCACCGACTGGAAATCGCGCACCAGTTCCGGATAGGGGTGCGGGCCAGCCGCGGTGCCGATCAAATAATAGGTGTCCTCGACATTGGTCACCCAATCGCGAAGGGCTTCGTTCATGGCGTCCTTCAGCGTGCCGTGACCGGCGGTGACGGGGCGCACTTCGGCGCCGAGCAGCTTCATGCGGAAGACGTTGGGGCTCTGCCGGGCGACGTCTGTCGCGCCCATATAGACGACGCAGGGAAAGCCGAAGCGAGCGGCGACCGTGGCGGACGCCACGCCATGCTGGCCGGCTCCGGTCTCGGCGATGATGCGCTTCTTGCCCATGCGCTTGGCCAACAGGATCTGGCCGAGGCAGTTGTTGATCTTGTGCGAACCGGTATGGTTCAAATCCTCGCGCTTGAAATAGACTTTCGCGCCGCCCCCGAGGCCCTTCGCCGAGGAAACCTCACGAAGATGCCTGGTCAGGCCCTCGGCGAAGTAGAGCTTCGACGGCCGTCCGGCATAATGGGTCGAAAGACCGGTCAGTTCGGCCCTGAACTCCGGATCGTTCTTGACCTCGTTCCAGTTTTTCTCCAGGTCGAGAATCAGCGGCATCAGCGTTTCGGCAACGAAACGACCGCCGAAAATGCCGAACATGCCCTGTTCGTCGGGTCCGGTGCGGAAGGAATTGGGTGTCGCCGGCTTGTTCATCGCCGATCTCCTAGATCTGTACTTTGAGCATGTCCTGTCGGAAAACCGGTTCCCACTTTTCCGGGACATGCTCAGGGTTCGAAATTTTGGTCAGGCAGCGCGGTCGTCCCGCGCGGCCCTGACGGCCTGGAAAAACTGTTCGATCAGCGCCGGATCCTTGACGCCCGGGGCGCTTTCCACGCCTGACGAAATGTCGATCGCGGGCGGATTGGCAAGCCTAAGGGCATCGCCGATGTTGGCGGCGTTGAGCCCACCGGAAAGCATGTAATCGATCCCGGCGTCAAGGCCGGCGAGAATGCGCCAGTCGAAGGCGACACCATTGCCGCCCGGCAGCTCCGAGCCCTTTGGCGGCTTGGCGTCGAACAGGAACCGGTCGGCGATGCCGACAAACGGCTTTAACCGTTCGAGATCGGCGGCCTCGCTGAGCGGCAACGCCTTCATCACCGGCAGCCCATGGCGGGCTTTCAGTTCAGCCACTCGCTCGGGGGTTTCGGAGCCGTGCAGTTGCAGCATGTCGGGCTGCAGCTTTTCGACGATTTCGTCGAGGAAGGCGTCTCTGGCATCGACGGTGACGGCAATCGCCAAGGCCTTGCCACGAGCCGCTTCGCGCAGACGGCCGGCTTCGGCCGGCTCAACATAACGCGGGCTTTTTGGAAAGAAAATGAACCCGACATGGCTGGCGCCGCCGGCCAGGGCCGCGGCCATTGCCTGGTCGGTCTTCAAGCCGCAGATCTTGATGTCGAGCGCCATGGCGCGGGAATTGGCACGAAAAGCGCCAAGAGTCGAGAAAAAGCATGCTGTTTGCCGGCAAGGCCAAAGGCGCTACCTATGGATTGGACAGCATGCAAGGCGGGAGCACAGCCATGGCCGACCAGACCGTTGCCGAATTGAAGCAGAAGATCGCGCAGGCGCGCGAGGTCATAGCGCACCTCATGGACAGGGCCGCTTTCAATGGCGCCGAGGCGCATCGAGCGCTGGATTATTTCGGCGGCGAAGCTTTCGACCGGAACTTTCTACCCTGGCCGCACCATGGCGACGAAGGGTTGCGGCCGGATGAGCTCAATGCGGCGAATGATGATTGAGGCGCCCTACTCGAACACAATCGCCTGCAGGGCGCCGCCATTGCGCTTCAGCCAATCCTTGCAGCGATCGGTGTCGGGGCAGAGCTTTTCGCACAATTTCCAGAATTTCGGCCCGTGGTTCATCTCCTTGAGATGCGCCACCTCATGCGCGACAAGGTAGTTTATGACAGGCTGCGGCGCCATCATGATGCGCCAGGAAAAGGACAGATTGCCTTCCGAAGTGCAGGAGCCCCAGCGGCTGGAGGTGTCCTTGTAGCGGATCGCCTTGGCGCGCTTGCCAAGCGCCTCCGTATGCTTGACGACCAGCTTCTCGATCTCCTTCTTGGCCTCGCGCTTCAAAAAATCGGCGATGCGGCGCGGCAGATGGATGCGGTCGCCATGCACGATCAGCAGCGGGCCGCGGTCGTCGCGCGATATGGTGACAGTGCCGCGCTTTGACGGCTCATGCACGATACGGTGGGCCACGCCGCGCACCGGAATCTTTATGCCCGGACGCACCTGCGGCCGCGTCGGCACCTTGGCCAGCCGCTGTTCCAGCCAGTCCTGGTGGCGGTCGAGGAACCTGTCCACTTCACCGCGGCGCAGGCCCGGCGGCACGGTTATGCGCAGGCCCTGTCCGCCGGAATCGATGCGCAGCGTCAGACGCTTTGCCCTGGCGCTCTCGACGATCTTGAGCGGCAGCGTGCGGCCGGCGACGCAATATTCCCGCTCCACAACAGGCGTGGGTTTGGGCTTCGTCAGATTGCGGAAGAACCCGATGGTCATGGCGGGACGATACGCGATTCGAGGAGAACGAATAGAACAAAAAAGAAACGGCGCCGCTCGCGCGACGCCGTCATCATACCTTGGCCCTGTCGCCGGGCTTCAGTCGTCGAGCAGGTTCGAGCCTTTGCCACGCTTGGTGGGGGTCGTTCCGGTGCTCGGATCGGCCTTGGCCGGCGCAGTCGACTTGTTGCGGTTGGCCATGAACCGGTCGAACTCGTCCTGATCCTTGGCGCGGCGCAATTCGCGGGCATACTCGTCGAACTGCGTCAGCATCTCGTCGAGCTTGCGGCGCTCTTCGTTCAGGCGCTCAAGCTCCTTTTCGCGCCAGTCGTCGAAAGCGACGTTGCCGGTGCGGGCGGAGCCGTTGCCCCAGCGCGCGGCCTTGTCGGAGCCACGGCGGCAGCCGGCGAAGATGCCGTCGGTCGCGCGGTTGACGTCACGCTTGAAGCCCTCGAGCCGGTCGCCCCAGATGATGTAGGCGAGCATGGCGAAGCCGAGCGGCCAGAACACCATGAAACCGATCACCATCAACGCGATGGTCGCCGGCGTCCAGGCCGGGCGGATCAATGCAGATGTGTTCATTTTCTCCCATTCCTTCGGTTGGAGACAGCCAGAACCGGCTGCGTGGAATCGAAATGGGAAGGCGAAAACGGCGATTCAAGACAATGTCCGCCAAAACCGAACAAGGGCCTGAAATGATTATCGCTTTTTGAGCATATCGAGGAAAAGCACGACCAACCCGGCGATCAGGCCCCAGAATGCGGCGCCGACACCGAACAGCGTCAGCCCGGAGGCGGTCACGACGAAGGTGACGGTTGCGGCCATGCGCTCGCCCTCGTCCTTCAGCGCGATCGCCAGCGCGTTGGCGAGCGACCCCATCAGCGCAAGTCCCGCCACCAGCACGATCAGGCTCTGCGGCAGGACGGCGAAGATCGCCACCAGCGAAGCGCCGAAAATCGCGAAGACGAGATAGGCAAGCGCGTAGAACGGCCCGGTCTTCCAGCGCTCGGCGGGATCGGGATGGACGTCAGGGCCGGTGCAGATGGCCGCCGAGATCGCGGCCAGATTGGTGGTTCCGGCACCGAATGGTGCCGACAGGAGCGAAAACAGGCCGGTGACGCCGATCAGCGGGCCAGGTTCAGGGTGGTAGCCGGCCGCCCGCAGTACCGCCAGCCCCGACAGGTTCTGCGAAGCCATGGTGACGAGGTAGAGCGGCAGCGCCAGGCCGATGATCGCCTTGGCGGTGAAATGGGGAGCGATAAACGTCAGTGTCGACAGTTCGGGCGCGGGCAGGCCGCCGACACGGCCCGTAAGGAAGGCGGCAAGGCCACCGCCAACCAGCACCGCCAGCACCGACAGCGCCGGATTGAACAGCCGGATGACGAAGAATGCCGCGATCAGCGGCAGGATGAGCCCAGGGTCCGCCGGGATGGCCTTCATGGCATTGATGGCGAAGGTGACGACGATGCCGGCCAGCATGCCGGAGGCGACCGAAGCCGGTATTCTCGATATCAGCCGGGTCAGCGGTCCAAACAGGCCGGTAGCGACCAGCAGCACGCCCGTGACGATATAGGCGCCGACGGCCTCGCCCATCGAGAAGCCGCTCGAGGCGGCGACCAGTGCAAGGCCCGGCGTCGACCAGGCGGTGATGACAGGCATTTTCGTGCGCCATGACAGCCATAGGCACTCGACGGTCATGGCCAGGCAGATCGCCGTCACACCGCTTGCCGTCTCGACCTGTGTCGCGCCGACCGCCTTGGCGGCGGCAATGACGATGGCCAGCGTGCCGCCGAAACCGACGATGGCCGCGACGAAGGCGGAGATCGGGATGGACAGGCGCATCGTCACTGGCCTCGCCTGGCCATAGCGCCGACCGCCCGCACCAGCATGTCGAGATCCTGCGGCCGCGACAGGCGGTGGTCGCCGTCAGGGATCAGCGACAGCGTGACATCGTCGGCCGGCAGCAGACTGACCAGCCTCAAGGCATGGCTCGACGGCACGTCGGCGTCGGCCAGTCCCTGCAGGATGTGAACCGGGCAATGCGTGTCGATCGGCCCGGTCATCACCCGGTTATCGCGCCCATCCTCGATCAGGGCGCGGGTGTAGACGTAAGGCTCGGGGGAATAATCCGAGGGTTCCGCGAAGAAGCCCTTTTCGGCGAGATCGCGCTTCTGTGGCTTGGTCAGCACCGGCTCGATCAGGTCGCTGGTAAAATCCGGCGCCGGGGCCAGCAGCACCAGGCCGACGACGTTTGCGTCGCCCGCCTTGCGCAATTCCTGCACCATGCGCAGCGCGATCCAGGCGCCCATCGACGAGCCGACCAGGATCTGATCGCCTTTGGCGAAATGCCGGAAGACGGCCAGGCTTTGCGCAAGCCATTTCGAGATCGTGCCGTCGGCGAAGGCGCCACCGGATTCGCCATGACCGGAATAGTCGTGCCGCAGGAAGGCCCGGCCTTCCCGTGCCGCCCAGTCCGACAGCGTCTCGGCCTTCGTGCCCAGCATGTCCGACTTGTAGCCGCCGAGCCAGACGATGCCGGGCGTCGAGCCGGCTGAATGGCGCACCGCGATATCAGATCCGTCGACATCCAGAAAAGTTGGAGCCAGAGAGGATGGGGGCGTGGCGATCATGGTTTTTTCCTCAGGCCCGTCTTTTGGCACGCGGTCCTTGTGGCACAGCCGGAGGCGTGGCGAAAAGTACTCGCGCTGTTTCTTTGTTTGGTGCAGGCCAGCGATCAGGGTGATTTTCTGTCAATGCTGTGCTATTGACTCCGCCCGCGCGCTCACCACATTGGCGCGTCCACGTATCAAGACCGACAAATCCCGAACGAAACGGCCAAGGAGACCACGACCATTCGCAGACCTTTCAAAGCAGCGGCGCCGACCAAGGATGGGCCGCGCTCCAATCGTGACATCCGGGTTCCCCGGGTCCAGCTTATCGACGCCGACGGTCAGAATCGCGGCGATATTTCCATCAACGACGCATTGCTGCTCGCCGAAGAGGCCGGGCTCGATCTCGTCGAAATATCGCCCAACGCGGTCCCCCCCGTCGTAAAAATCCTCGATCTCGGCAAGTTGAAATACGCCAACCAGAAGAAGGCGGCCGAGGCGCGCAAGAACCAGAAGGTCATCGAGATCAAGGAGATCAAGATGCGCCCGAACATCGACAGCCATGACTACGAAACCAAGATGAAGGCGGTGCGCCGCTTCTTCGAGGAAGGTGACAAGGTCAAGTTGACGCTGCGCTTCCGCGGCCGCGAGATGGCGCATATGGAACTCGGCATGCAGCTTCTGAACAAGGTGCGCGAGGAGGTGGCGACCATCGCCAAGGTGGAAGCCGAGCCGAAGCTCGAAGGCCGCCAGATGATGATGGTGCTGGCGCCGCGCTAAGGTTTGCGGAACCCAGTTGGATCACGATGACGTCAGGCCTGGACATCGCGCTCTAAATCCGCCTGAATTGTGCTACAGGGCGTCCCGGCGATCGGCGGGACGCCTTATTTCTTAGCTCAAAGCTGCGATCGCCGGCAAAGCTCTTCGACGATCGGATTCCCGCATGGCCAACGAAAAGGTTTCGGACGTCAAGGACGTCAAACACGGGCTGGGCAACTACCAGCAGATGCGCCGGCTGGTGCTTGCCGTGCTCGTGGTGGTGCTGTTTCTGGCGCTGCTGTTCGGCCAGTCGACCTTCCCGCCGGACACGCCGGTGCACGAAACGATCGAGATGTTCGGCGTGCTTTTGATTTTCCTCGGCATCGTCGGGCGCCTCTGGGCGACGCTCTATATAGGCGGGCGCAAATCCTCCGAGGTGGTGACCGGCGGCCCCTATTCGATCACCCGCAACCCGCTCTACGTGTTCTCGACCGTGGCCGCCGCCGGCGTCGGCGCGCAGATCGGCTCGTTCTCCGGCATCATCCTTTTCGCGGTTCTGTGCGCCGGCGCCTTCCATATCGTCATCCTGCGCGAGGAGAAGTTCCTCAAGGAAGCGCTCGGCGCACCCTATGCCGACTATCTGGCACGCGTGCCGCGCTTCTTCCCCAAGCTTTCGCTCTACCAGGAAGGCGACACCGGCAGCTTCAAGCCGCGCCTGCTTTTGACCACACTGCTCGACGGACTGGTGTTCCTGATCGCGCTGCCGGCTTTCGAACTGATCGACGGCGCGCAGCTATCGGGCATGCTGCCGGTCTGGTTTAGGCTGCCCTGACCGGGGACAGTGCGTCGCACGGTGCTGAGGTGTTGCGCCCGCTCCATCTTTGATCTATAGCACCGCCGTTCCAAGAAAACCGCCCGGCAGGGCATGCCGTGGCGGTTTCATTTGCTTTTCGGGCTTTGGTCGGCCCGGAGCGAACAAGAAGCGCGATCGTGCGCCAACAATACGGAGTAGCAAAATGCCCAAGATGAAGACCAAATCGGCCGCCAAGAAGCGGTTCAAGATCACAGGTACGGGTAAAGTCCTGTCGGCTGCGGCCGGCAAGCGTCACGGCATGATCAAGCGTTCCAACAAGTTCATTCGAAATGCCCGCGGCACGATGGTTCTGGCTGAACCGGATGGCAAGAAGGTCATCAAGAATTTTCTGCCGAACGGCCTCTAAGGCATTCGGTCCGGACACGCATCAGTTTTACGCAATTTCGAACGGAACGCCGCCAGGCACCTGGAATTGCTTTTAAGGAGATCATGACATGGCACGCGTAAAGAGAGGCGTCACCTCGCACGCCAAGCACAAGAAGGTCCTGAAAGCCGCGAAAGGCTTCTACGGCCGCCGCAAGAACACCATCCGCATCGCCAAGCAGGCGGTGGAAAAGTCGCTGCAGTACGCTTACCGCGACCGCAAGAACCGCAAGCGCTCGTTCCGCGCGCTGTGGATCCAGCGCATCAACGCCGCGACGCACGAGCATGGCCTGACCTATGGCCGCTTCATCGACGGTTTGAACAAGGCCGGCATCGAGATCGATCGCAAGATCCTGTCCGACATGGCCATCCACGAGCCGCAGGCTTTCGCCGCCCTGGTGGCCAAGGCCAAGGTTGCTCTTGAGTACCTCAAGAACACCACTCCGAATGCTTTTGAAAGCGCTGTCGCCTAGAGCATGATGCCAAAAAGTTTCTGACTTTTTGGACAACATCATGCTCCAGGGAAATTAGCGGGGAGCGCGATCTTTTCCGAAAAGTCTGCAACTTTTCGGGATCGGGCTCCGAGCCCAGCGCTTCCCAAGCATTCGAAATTCTGATTTGGGAACCCGCGCTGGCACGGCTGGCGCGGGTTCTTTTGTCTCTGCCTGAAATTTCACTTTTAAAGTGACTTTCACTTAAGCCGACTTCCAACGCAGCGAGTTTGATCGTGAACGACGCAACCATTGGCCTTGATGCACTCGAAAATACCCTGATGGCTGACATCGCCTCGGCCGCCGACGAGACGTCGATCGAGGCGGTGCGCGTTTCGGCGCTTGGCAAGAAGGGCTCAATCTCGGAAATGCTGAAGACGCTTGGCGCGATGAGCGCCGAGGACCGGCAGGTGAAGGGCCCGGCCATCAACGGCCTCAAGAACCGTGTCACCGAGGCGCTGACGGCCCGCAAGGCTGAACTGAGGGATGTGGCGATCGCCGCCCGTCTGGCGGCTGAGAAGGTCGACGTGACGCTGCCGGTGCGACAGTCGCCGGCCGAGCGCGGCCGCATCCATCCGATCAGCCAGGTCATCGACGAAATCGCCGCGATCTTCGGCGATCTCGGCTTCGCCATCGCCGAAGGTCCCGATATCGAGACCGACTACTATAATTTCACCGCGCTGAATTTTCCGGAGGGCCACCCGGCACGCGAGATGCACGACACCTTCTTCTTCCAGCCGGACGAGAAGGGCGAGCGCAAGCTTTTGCGCACTCATACCTCGCCGGTGCAGATCCGCACCATGGAGAAGCAAAAGCCGCCGATCCGCATTGTCATTCCGGGCAAGACCTATCGCCAGGATTCCGACGCCACCCACTCGCCGATGTTCCATCAGGTCGAGGGGCTGGTGATCGATAAATCGGCCAATGTCGCCAACATGAAGTGGGTGCTGGAAGAGTTCTGCAAGGCCTTCTTCGAGGTGCCGCAGGTCAAGATGCGCTTTCGCCCCTCCTTCTTCCCGTTCACCGAGCCAAGCCTCGAGGTCGATATCCAGTGCGACCGCTCCAGGCCCGGCGAAGTGCGCTTCGGCGAAGGCTCCGACTGGATGGAGATCCTGGGCTGCGGCATGGTGCACCCCAATGTGCTCAGGGCCGGCGGGCTCGACCCGGATGAATACCAGGGTTTCGCCTGGGGCATGGGCATCGACCGCATCGCCATGCTGAAATACGGCATGCCCGACCTGCGCGCCTTCTTCGACGCCGATGTGCGCTGGCTGTCGCATTACGGCTTCCGGCCGCTCGACATGCCGACGCTGTTCGGAGGCCTAAGCGCGTGATGGTCCTGAAGACTCCTGCTGCCAGCTATTACGGAACAGCCCAATGAAATTCACCCTCTCCTGGCTCAAGGATCACCTTGAAACCGACGCCACGCTGGCCGAAATCGTCGGGCGGCTGACCTCGATCGGCCTCGAGGTCGAGCATGTCGACGATAAGGCGGGGCTGAAACCCTTCGTCATCGCCAAGGTGCTGACGGCGGTGCAGCATCCCGACGCCGACCGGCTGCAGGTGCTGACGGTCGATACCGGCGACGGCAAGCCGCCGGTGCAGGTCGTCTGCGGCGCGCCGAACGCCCGCGCCGGCCTGATCGGCGCCTTCGCCGCGCCCGGCACATATGTGCCCGGCATCGACGTGACGCTGACGGTCGGCAAGATCCGTGGCGTCGAAAGCCATGGCATGATGTGTTCCGAGCGCGAGCTGGAACTGTCCGACGAGCATAATGGCATCATCGACCTGCCCGAGGATGCGCCGGTCGGCACCAGCTTTGCGTCCTATGCGCATCTCGACGATCCGGTCATCGAGATCAATCTGACGCCGAACCGGCCCGACGCCACCAGCGTCTACGGCATCGCCCGGGATCTGGCGGCGAGCGGGCTTGGCCGCCTTGTCGGCGGGGCGATCATGCCGCATGTCGGCAACGGCATGTGCCCGGTGAAGGTGACGATCGAAGCGCCGGAGCTTTGCCCCGGCTTCGCACTCAGGCTGGTCAAGGATGTCAAGAACGGGCCCTCGCCGAAATGGCTGCAGCAGCGGCTGATCGCCATTGGGCTGAGGCCGATCAGCGCGCTGGTCGACATCACCAATTACGTCACCTTCGATCGCGGACGGCCGCTGCATGTCTTCGATGCCGCCAAGGTCGCCGGCAACCTCATGGTGCGCCGCGCCAAGAATGGCGAAAAGGTGCAGGCGCTCGACGGGCGCGAATACACGCTGACGCCGGAGATGTGCGTGATCGCGGACGACAATGGCGTCGAGTCCATTGCCGGCATCATGGGTGGCGAACACTCCGGCTGTGACGAGAACACGACGGACGTGCTGATCGAATCCGCTCTTTGGGACCCGATCACCACGGCCCGCACCGGCCGCACGCTCGGCATCATCACCGACGCGCGCTATCGCTTCGAGCGCGGTGTCGACCCTGAATTCATGGTGCCGGGCATCGAACTGGCGACCAAGCTGGTGATCGATTTCTGCGGCGGCACGCCGACCGAGGCCGAGGTGGCCGGCTATGCCGGGCATCAGCCGAAGATCGTGTCGCTCCCGCTATCGGAAGTGAAACGGCTGACCGGTATCGAGGTGCCAAGGTCGGAGAGCCTCGACATCTTGTCGCGTCTCGGCTTCCACGCGCAGGGATCGGGCGACGTCGTCGACGTGACCGTGCCGTCCTGGCGGCCCGATGTCGACGGCAAGGCCGATCTGGTCGAGGAGGTCATGCGCATCCATGGCGTCGACAACATCGCGCCGCAGCCGCTCGGCGCGCATGACGTGGTCAACGGCAAGATCCTGACGACGCTGCAGATCCGCACCCGTGCCGCCAAGCGTTCGCTTGCGGTGCGCGGCATGATGGAGGCCGTTACCTGGTCGTTCATCCCGGCCAAACACGCCGAACTGTTCGGCGGCGGCCAGACGGCGCTGAAGCTTGCCAACCCAATCGCCGCCGACATGTCCGACATGCGGCCCTCGCTGCTGCCGGGGCTGATTTCGGCCGCGCAGCGCAACGCTGACAAGGGCATCGGCGACGTGGCGCTGTTCGAGGTCTCGGGCACCTATGAGGGCGACGGCGCCGACCAGCAGCGGCGCGTCGCCGCCGGCGTGCGCCGCGGCACGGCAAAGCTCGACGGCTCCGGCCGCAACTGGGCCGGCAATTCGGGCCCGGTCGGCGTGTTCGACGCCAAGGCGGATGCGATCGCCGCACTCGAAGCCTGTGGCGCACCGGTCGACCGGCTGCAGATCGAGGCCGGCGGACCCGCCTGGTACCATCCCGGCCGTTCCGGAACGATCAAGCTTGGCCCGAAGACCGTGCTCGGCACGTTCGGCGAGTTCCATCCGAAGACGCTGGAAGGGCTCGATGTCTCGGGGCCGCTCTGCGGCTTCGAGGTGTTCGTCGATGCCGTGCCCGAGCCGAAGGCCAAGCCGACCAAGACCAAGCCCAGGCTGGACCTGTCCGCTTTCCAGGCGGTGAAGCGCGACTTCGCCTTCGTCGTCGACAAGGGAGTCGAGGCCGGCACGCTGGTACGTGCCGCGCTTGCCGCCGACAAGAAGCTGATCACGGCTGTCTCGGTCTTCGACGTGTTCGAAGGTGCGTCGCTGGGCGAAGGCAAGAAGTCGATCGCCATCGAAGTGTCGATCCAGCCGGTCGAGAAGACGTTGACAGACGAGGATTTCGAGACGCTGGCCAAGCGCATCGTCGAGAATGTCGGCAAGCAGACGGGCGGCGTGCTGCGCGGCTGAGACTTGCGAGCGGATGGCGAATCGCTCTCCAAAGGGCGATGGACCATCTGCGCTATTCTGGGCTCTCCTTCGAGAAACAGCGTACGGCTTTTCTCGACATCGTCGCGGCTGACCCGCTGCTTGCCGAAATGCTGGCGAGGGCGCGCGCGCTTGCGCTGCCGGATTGGCTGGTGGTTTCCGGCGCGCTTTACAACAGCGTCTGGAACCACCTGACCGGCAAGCCGCCGGGCTACGGCATCAAGGATGTCGACCTGTTTTATTTCGACGGTTCCGACCTGTCCTACGAGGCCGAAGACGCGGTGATCCAACGGGCGGCCAGGCATTTCGAAGGACTGCCGCTGCCGGTGGAAGTGCGCAACCAGGCGCGCGTGCATCTGTGGTATCCGCAAAAGTTCGGGCAGCCGTGCCCGCGTTACGTCAGCGCCAGCGAGTCCGTCAGCTATTTCGCTTCGAAGACGCATGCGGTGGGGGTGCGGTTCGACGGGGACGGAAATCTGGAGTTGGTGGCGCCGTTCGGGCTCTACGATGTCTTCTCGTTTCGGATCACGCCGAACCGAGTGATGGATAATCAGCGGACACATGAGACTAAGGGAGCGCGAGCGAAGGAGAACTGGCCGGAGCTTGAGGTGATGCCGTGGTGAGCGAATAGAGTTTCAGGTCGGCGCGAGGCACCCCCCTCTGTCCTGCCGGACATCTCCCCCTCAAGGGGGAGATTGGCAGTTTCACTCGCTACGCCCTTCCTGCAGCGTGGAAGACTGGCGAAAGCCGAATTGACATCTGATCTCCCCCCTTGCGGGGGAGATGTCCGGCAGGACAGAGGGGGGTGCCTGGCGCTAACATCTAACGAGAAAGGGGCGCCGAAGCGTCCCTTCTCTTGCCTCATGGCGACGAGCTCACCCATTCACCAGCGCCAGCAACTCCTCCGTATAGCGCTTGCCCATAACCTTGTCGGGCGACAGCGCATCGCCGATCGCCGCGACCTCTGCCGCGCTGAGCACGATGTCAGCCGCCGCCGTATTCTGCTCCAAATGGCGGATTTTTCGCGCACCCGGGATCGGCACGATGAAGTCGCCCTGGTGCAGCACCCAGGCCAGCGCCAGCTGCGCCGAGGTGACGCCCTTCTCCATCGCCATCCTTTCCAGCGTGGCGATCACCTTGCCATTGGCTTCCATGGCGTCGGCCTGGAAGCGCGGCAAGGTGCGGCGCCAATCGTCGTCGCTCAGGGTCTCCGGCCTCGCGATGGTGCCGGTGAGCAGGCCGCGGCCGAGCGGGCTGTAGGGCACGAAGCCAATGCCCAACTCGCGGCAGACGGCGAATGTCTCGTCTTCCGGGTCGCGGCTCCACAGCGAGTATTCGCTCTGCACTGCTGATATCGGGTGCACTGCGTGTGCCCGGCGGATGGTGGCGGCACTTGCCTCCGACAGGCCAAGCGCCCGCACCTTGCCCTCGCGCACCAACTCGGCCATGGCGCCGACCGTATCCTCGATCGGCACGTCCGGGTCGACGCGGTGCTGGTAGTAGAGGTCGATGACATCGGTGCCGAGCCGCTTTAGGGACGCCTCGGCGACCGCCTTGACGTGCTCGGGACGGCTGTCGACACCGGCCATGCGATCCATGCCAGTGCCTTCCTCCAGGATCTTGAAGCCGAATTTGGTCGCGATCGTCACCTTATCGCGAACCGATTTCAGCGCCTTGCCCAGCAGGATCTCGTTCTCGTAGGGGCCGTAGACCTCGGCCGTGTCGAAGAAGTTGACCCCGATCTCGACGGCGCGGTGCAAGGTGGCGATCGCCTCGGCTTCCGGCTGGCCGCCATAGGCAAAGCTCATGCCCATGCAACCGAGGCCGACCGGATAGACTTCGAGTTCAGTTCCTAGCTTGCGGGTTTTCATCACGCATCTCCTTGTTGTGATGCCTAGGAAATAACGCCTTGCAGCACGTTCGATAATCGGCTCTTCTTCGTACGGGTCGTTCCATGAAATAGATCAATGAATCGAGCACATCTCTCACAGCTCGCGGTGCTGGCAACCGTTGCCCAATGCGGCAGTTTTCGCGGCGCGGCCAGGGAACTGGCGATAGCTCCCTCCGCGGTGAGCCACGCGGTCTCCAGCCTGGAGGCGCGGCTTGGCGTGCGCCTTTTGGCGCGCAGCACGCGCAGTGTCGCTCCGACCGAGGAAGGCGCACAATTGCTGGAGCGATTGCGGCCGGCGCTTTCCGAGATCGACCTGGCGCTGGAGACGGCCGTCGAGGCGCGCGACCGGCCCGCCGGGAACTTACGGCTCAGCGTGCCGCGCACGTCAGCGCATCTGGTGCTGACGCCACGGCTCAGCGCCTTTGCATCAGCCTATCCCGACATCGTGCTGGAGATCATCATCGAGGATCGCTTCACCGACGTGGTGGCAGGCGGTTTCGATGCTGGTGTCAGGCTCGGCGAGAGCCTGCAGCGCGACATGATCGCGGTGCGCATCGGGCCGGACATTCGTGGCGCGGTGGTGGGCGCGCCATCCTATTTCGAGAGCAGGCCCCGGCCCCGCCACCCGCGCGATCTTGCCGAGCATCGCTGCATCCGCTTCCGCTTCTCCAGCGGCATCCTCTACCGCTGGGAATTCGAAAAGGACGGCGAGGAGGTCGAAATGGCTGTGCAAGGGCCGCTGATCCTCGACGAGGACCATCTGATCGCCCAGGCCGCGATCGACGGCGCCGGGCTCGCCTTCGTTTTCGAGGATTATGTCCGCGCGCCGCTCGCCGATGGACGGCTGATCCGCGTGCTGGAGGACTGGTGCCCACCCTTCCAGGGATTCTTCGTCTATTACCCGAGCCGCCGCCAGATGCGGCCGGCGCTGAGGGCTTTCGTCGATTTCTTCAAGGTGGGTGGGTAGGCAACTCTCCTCCTCGTCGGCAAGGGGAAGAAAGCTGGCCGCGCCAACGTTCGCCTCGCATGCAGGCTTCAATCACCAACACCGCGACCCGCTATGGATGGGCAACTATCGTCCTCCACTGGCTGATCGGGATTATCTTCATCGGCCAGTTCATGCTCGGCTTCGTCATGGTCAGGACCCCGAGCCAACGCACGGCCTTCGAATTGATCCAGCTGCACAAATCCCTGGGCTTCCTGCTGCTGGGGCTCATCATCCTGCGTATAGCCTGGCGGCTCGGCAATGCGGCACCGCCCTTGCCGCCTTCTGTCGGCGCCCTGGAGCGCCGCTCGGCGCCGCTGGCGCATCTGGCGCTCTATGCCTTCCAGATCGCCCTGCCCCTGTCAGGCTGGGCGCTGGTGTCGGTCTCGACGCTGGAGATTCCCAGCATGCCGTTCAACCTGTTCGTCATGCCGAACCTGCCGCTCGCCGAATCCGATGCCGCCGAAAGCTTTTGGACGTCGGCACACTGGTATCTCGCCTATGCCGGCGCGGCGCTTGTCGCCCTGCATGTCGCGGCTGCCCTGCGCCACCGTTTCCTGCTCCGCGACGGGGTGCTCGCGCGTATGATCACGCCTTCGTCAGCCGGGGAATAGAAGGCGCCTTGGTCTCGTTTGTGGGGTGAGGACGCCAGAGAGCGCTTCCTCCTAACAAGGAACAACCCAATGCGTGCGCGAATCCTCGGATTGGCGGCTATCGCCGCCTGCCTTGCCATGCCTGTTTATGCGGCGGTCGTGCTCGGCGATGCCGCCGGCAGCTATACGATCAGCCAAACTGGCTCCGCGATCCGCTTCACCATCGGCAAGGCCGGCGGCGGCGGGTTCGACGGCGCCTTTGCCCGTTTCAAGGGCATGATCCGCATCGACAACAATGATGTCGGCCGCTCGAAAGTCGACCTGACCATCTATCCCGAAAGCGTCGGCACCGGCCAAGGCCGCATCGATGCGTTCCTGCGCTCCGACGCGGTGTTCGACGCGACCAACAGTCCCGAAATCCAGTTCCGCTCGACCAGCGTGACCCGCACCGGCGACACGTCGGCCCTTGTCACCGGCAGGCTGACGGCGCGCGGCAAGACGTTTCCGGAAAAATTCACCGCCGAGCTCGACGGGTTGAAGGGCGGGACGATCAAATTCCATGTCACCGGCAAGGTGCTGCGCTCGCGCTACGGCATGGATGTCGGCACGCCGCTCTATTCCAACGTCGTCGATTTCGACATGACGCTGACCGGGAAAAGGGGCTAGCGCGCGGTTGAGGTGCCTGGGTTCCTTGCCCGCTTTCACGGGGCGAGGAACCGAGCGACCTGCATTGGCTTTTCCAGCGATTTCAGGCAAACCTCCTTGCCTGTAATCGATATGGAGAAGCGTGATGTTCCGATGGGGTGTGTTGTCGACGGCCAAGATCGGCCGCGAGCAGCTGTTGCCGGCAATCGTCGAAGCGGAGAATGGCGTCCTGTCGGCGATCGCCAGCCGCGACCTGTCGAAGGCCAAGGCATTGGGCGACCGCTTTGGCGCGCGCCATGCCTTCGGCTCCTATGAGGATTTGCTCGCTTCCAACGAGGTCGATGGCGTCTACATCCCGTTACCGACCTCGCAGCATGTCGAATGGACTGCAAAAGCCATCGAAGCGGGCAAGCATGTGCTGGTCGAAAAGCCGCTGGCACTCGATGCCAAGGACATCGCGCCGCTGATCAAGTTGCGCGACCAGAAGAAGGTGCTGGTCTGCGAAGCCTTCATGGTTATCTACCACCCGCAGTGGATCAAGGTGCGTGATCTCATCGCCAGCGGGGCCATCGGACGGCTGCGCCATGTGCAGGGCGCGTTTTCCTACTACAATGTCGATCCCAACAACATGCGCAACAAGCTCGATCTCGGCGGCGGCGCGCTGCCCGACATCGGCGTCTACCCGACCGTGTCGACACGCTTCTCGACCGGCAAGGAGCCGCTGCGCGTACAGGCGACGATCGAGCGCGACAAGACATTCGGCACCGACATCTATTCCTCGATCCGCGCCGATTTCGGCGATTTCGAACTGTCCTTCTACCTGTCGACGCAGATGGCGGCGCGGCAGGTGATGGTGTTCCACGGCGAGAAGGGTTTCATCGAACTGTTCTCGCCCTTCAATGCCGGGCTCTACGACCATCACCGCGTCGAACTGCACAACCAGAACCACACCGAGGCCCAGGTGTTCCGCTTCCCCGGCACGCAGCAATACAGGCTCGAGGTCGAGACCTTCGCGCGGGCAGCTCTTGGCGGCAAGGAGCGCGTCTTCACGCTGGAAGAATCCGTGCTCAACCAGAAAGTCATCGACGCCATCTTCCGCGCCGGCGACACAGGCGGCTGGGAGACCGTCTGAAACCCGCATTACATAGCCGGCTAATCCTGGGGAGGAAAAATGGCTGACGACGCGGATGTGATCATTGTCGGCGCCGGCCTTGCCGGGCTGGTTGCCGCCGCCGAGCTTGCGGAAGCGGGCAAGAAAATCATCATCGTCGACCAGGAGCCGGAGCAATCGCTGGGCGGCCAGGCGTTCTGGTCCTTCGGCGGGCTTTTCCTCGTCGATTCACAGGAGCAGCGGCGCATGCGCATCCGCGACTCCCATGACCTGGCGCTCGAGGACTGGATGGGCACCGCCGCCTTCGACCGGCCGGAAGACCACTGGCCACGCAAATGGGCCGAGGCCTATGTCGGCTTCGCCGCCGGCGAGAAGCGCTCCTGGCTGATCGAGCGCGGCCTGAAATTCTTTCCTGTCGTCGGCTGGGCCGAGCGCGGCGGCGGCAACGCCATCGGCCACGGTAATTCGGTGCCGCGCTTCCACATCACCTGGGGCACCGGTCCCGGCGTGCTCGAACCTTTCGTGCTGCGCGTGCGCGAGGCGCAAAAGCGGGGATTGATCGACTTCAGGTTTCGTCACCGGGTCAATGCCCTGACGCGGACGGGTGCAGCCGTGACCGGCGTACAGGGCGACATCCTGCAACCGAGTCCTGTCGAGCGCGGCCACAAGAGCCCGCGCGAGGTATCAGGCGATTTCGCATTGCAAGCGCAGGCGGTGATCGTCGCCTCCGGCGGCATTGGCGCCAACCATCGGCTGGTGCGGGAAAACTGGCCCACGCGGCTGGGCAACGCGCCGCAGCGCATGATCACCGGCGTGCCGGACCATGTCGACGGCCGCATGCTGGCCATATCGGAACAGGCCGGCGGCAGGGTCATCAACCGCGACCGCATGTGGCACTATGTCGAGGGCATCAAGAACTGGGCGCCCATCTGGACGGACCATGCGATCCGCATCCTGCCCGGCCCATCCTCGCTGTGGCTCGATGCCCGGGGAAAACGCCTGCCGGTGCCACTCTATCCCGGCTTCGACACGCTGGGCACGCTTAGCCACATCATGAGCACCGGTTTCGACTATTCCTGGTTCATCCTGACGAAAAAGATCATCCAGAAGGAATTCGCGCTGTCGGGCTCGGAGCAGAACCCCGACCTGACGGGAAAAAGCTGGCGCCAGGTGCTCGGTCGCGCCACGTCGGGCATTCCCGGCCCGGTCAAGGCGTTCATGGAAAAGGGCGAGGACTTCATCGTCGAGGCCAATCTTTCGAAACTGGTCGCGCGCATGAACGCGCTGGCCGGCGGCGAACCGCTGCTTGACGTCGCCACGGTCGAGCGCGAGATCCGCGCCCGCGACATGCAACTCGACAATCCGTTCTCCAAGGACATGCAGGTGACCGCGCTGCGCGGCGCGCGCGCCTATCTCGGCGACCGCCTGATCCGCACGGCAAAGCCGCACAAGATGCTCGACCCGGCGAACGGACCGCTGATCGCGGTGCGCCTCAACATCCTGACCCGCAAGACGCTGGGCGGCCTGCAGACCGATCTCGACAGCCGCGTGCTCGATGCCGGCGGCCAGCCGGTGCCGGGCCTCTATGCGGTCGGTGAAGTGGCGGGCTTCGGCGGCGGCGGCGTGCATGGCTACGCGGCGCTTGAGGGCACATTCCTGGGCGGCTGTATCTTCTCGGGCCGCAGCGCCGGCCGGGCGGCGGCACGTTCGGTGGGGTGAGACAGCGGCGTGTTGCCGGCACTTGGCTGAGCCGCTGCCATCGACCGTGCACCCAATAAACCGCGGCTTAGGAGATTTGGCGCGCCCGAAGAGATTCGAACTCCTGACCCCCAGATTCGTAGTCTGGTGCTCTATCCAGCTGAGCTACGGGCGCGCATCAGGCCATGTTTTCGACGGCCCCGCGATCCGGTCCGAAAGACCGGCCGCGAATGTGTGCAGTTCCCTAACGACTGAATTCGCGAAAAGCAAGCCGATCCGGCAAAAGTTTTGTCGCAAGCCTGTCATGCGGCGATGCCGGCGCCCATCCCGGCACTTCGAGCCGCTGTGACCGGCCTGATCCAGACGATCGGGAACCGTTGGGGAGAGCGACAGGTCCGGAAGGTGGTAATCTCGGGAAACGGCACGGAAGCCGTCAGGCCGGGCGGCGCAGGCTGCCACGGGCCTGGTCGAGCCGCACCGGCTGGTCGGGGATGGTGACGGCGAATGTGGTGCGCCCGCCGATCGATTCGACCAATTCCACCGTGCCGCCATGCGCCCTGATCAGTTCATGCGCGATCGCCAGGCCAAGGCCGGTGCCGCCGCTGCGCGCCGAGCCGCGGAAGGCCGCGAACAGGTTTTCGCGCGCCTTCGGCGGCAGGCCGGGGCCGGTGTCGGTGACGGCGATGCGGCTGACGCTGCCCATGCGCTCGGCCGAGACCGCCAGCCGCCGCACCACGGCGCTTTCGGTATCGGCCGCCATCGCCTGCACCGAGTTGCGGCAAAGATTGGTGAGCACGCGGAACAACTGGTCGGAATCGGCATCCACCTCGAAAGCCATCTCGACGGCGTTGATGAACTCGATGCCCTGCTCGATGTCGAGCAGGCCGTGCACGTCCTCGACCAGTTGGCGCAGCCTCACCCTGCGGCGCGACGGCGGCGGCTCCTGCGTGCGGCCGTAATGAAGCACGCCCTCCGAATAGGAGACGGCGCGGTCGAGCGCGCGCAGAAGCTTCGGCGCAAAGGCCTGCACGGTCGGATCCTTGACCAGGCGCAGGCGGTCCGACATCAGTTGGGCGGAGGCCAGGATGTTGCGCATGTCGTGGTTGATCTTCGACACGGCGAGACCGAGATCGGCCAGATGCTTCTGCTCGGCCAGCATCTTTTGCAGCCGCTCCTGCATCTGCGACAGTTCGCGCTCGGCCACTCCGATCTCGTCGGAACGAGCGGCGGGGCGGATGATCCGTCCAGGGTCGTCGGGAGCCTCCGAGAAGGAGAGCATCGAGCGCGTCATGGTGCGGATCGGCCCGATCATGATCAGGTCGATCGCCGCATAGACCAGCATGGCCGTGAACAGCGAGATCAATAGCGAGACGAAAGCGACGTTGCGCGAATAGATGAGCATGGCCTTGCGGAGCGAGTAGTCCGGCATGATCAGCTCGAACTCCTTGTCGCTGTCGCCAACCGGTCCGAAGACGCGCAGCATCCTGTCGCCGCCGAAAAACAGCGTATCCAGCGCGCCGGTCATGCCCTTGACCATGCCGACGCTGGCGAGATCGATGTGTTCGTCGACCTGCGGCGGCATGTCAGCCACCACCAGAAGCCGCGACACGCCGCCGTCGCGCACCGCGATCGCCTTGGCACCGATCGCCATCAGCACGTCATTCTGGGCCGTACGCGACAGCGAGGTCGACTCGCCCTGCACCAGCACGATCGAGACGGCTGCGGCCGTGCTCAGCCTCTCCTTGAGCCAGCTCAGCCGGTAGCTGGCGATCCAGGGCAGGAAGATGAGCACTTCGGCCAGCAGCACGAAAACGATGGTGAGCAGCAGCAGCTTCGTCGACAGACCACGCGACAGGGGTACCGTGCGGACAACGGCTGACGCCGGTCCGGTCCCTTCCCCTGCTTGGCTGGCTTCGCTCATGCGACTCGATCTTCACAATCACTTGATCAGCCAAGATTAGGCGATTACGGCTTTTTTGCCAATTTCTCCCTTGGTCGGAAAAATAGATGCTCCAAAACAGGTGTGTCTTTAGGGCGCCGACGCCGGATTGACTTCCAAAACCCTTCTTTCTATAAGCCCGCTCACGCTCGGGCCATTCGTCCCGGCGCGGTTTCGATCGCGCCAAAACCGGCCCGGCAAAGCTCCTGTTACAAAGTGACAGAATCAAGAAGGGCCGCACCCCGCGGTATTAAAACAAATGAAGCGTACCTACCAACCGTCCAAACTCGTCCGCAAACGCCGGCACGGCTTCCGTGCCCGCATGGCCACCAAGGGTGGCCGTGGCGTCGTCGCAGCTCGCCGCAACCGCGGCCGCAAGCGGCTCAGCGCCTAAGCGAGACGAGATCGTTGCCCGCAACCGGCAAGCCAGTGGGGCAAAATCCCGAGCGGCTTCTGAAACGCGCGGAATTCCTGGCCGTCCGTCGTGGTGAAAAGCGACGCGGACGGTTTTTCCTCGTCGAGGTCCTCGACCGCGGCGACGGCGGGGTGCCGCGCGTCGGCTACACCGTCACCAAGAAGGTCGGCAACGCCGTTGTGCGCAACCGCGTCAGGCGGCGGCTGAAAGAAGCCGTCCGCGTCCATGCCGCAGATGACATGGTGCCCGGCAATGATTATGTCATCGTCGGGCGCGATGATGCGCTGCGCGCCCCTTTCGGCCAGTTGAAGGCCGAACTCTCCCGCCGACTTCGCGGAACACGATAGGCCAAGGGCTCTCGATGGAAAACAACCGGAACTTCTTCATCACCATCGCCCTGTCGGTGCTGATCCTGGCGGTATGGCAGTACTTCTACGTGCTGCCGCGCAGCGAGGCGCAGCGCGAGGCCGCCAAGATCGAGCAGCAGCGCGTCGAGGAACAGAAGAAGGCGGCCGATGCGGCCAATCCGGGCGCGTCGACACCGGCCCCAGGCGCGACCACCCCGGGCGCCATTCCCAACGCGCCCGGTGGTGACGTGGTCACCGTGGCCGGCCGCGATCAGGCGCTGGCGGCATCCAAGCGCGTCAAGATCGACACGCCGAGCCTCGAGGGCTCGATCAATTTGACCGGCGCGCGGCTCGACGACCTCAAGCTCAAGCACTACACCGAGACGGTCGACAAGAATTCGCCCGAGATCGAGCTGCTCAACCCGCAGGCGCTGCCCACCGGCTATTTCGCCGAGATCGGCTTTGTCGGCAACGACAAGACCGGCGCGGTGCCGGGTGCGGAGACGGTCTGGAGCGTGGACGGCAATCCGACGCTGACCCCGTCGACGCCGGTGACGCTCACCTACACCAATGACAAGGGCCTGACCTTCAAGCGCACCTTCTCCGTCGACGCAAACTACATGTTCACGGTGTCGGACACGGTGCAGAATTCCGGCTCGAGCGCGGTTTCGCTGTTCAACTATGGCCGTGTCACGCGCTATGACAAGCCGGCCGTCGCCAGCACCTATGTGCTGCATGAAGGCCTGATCGGCTTCACCGGCACGGAAGGCCTGCAGGAGCACAAATACGCGTCGGTCGAGAAGGACAAGCAGTACCAGCCTGGCAAGTCGACCGACGGCTGGCTCGGCATCACCGACAAATATTGGGCCGTCACGCTGGTGCCGACCGAGAAGCAGCCGTTCCAGCCGCGCTATGCGTATTTCGAGGATGGCCGCCACCGTTACCAGTCCGACTTCCTGACCGACCCGATCAATGTCGAGGCCGGCCAGTCGGCGACCGTCGAGACCGAAATCTTCGCCGGCGCCAAGGAAGTCGGCAAGATCAACGCCTATGCCGAAGACCGCCATATCAAGCGGTTCGACCTTTTGATCGACTGGGGCTGGTTCCACTTCATCACCAAGCCGATGTTCTGGCTGATCGACACGCTCTACAAGTTCCTCGGCAATTTCGGCCTGGCGATCCTGGCCACCACCGTCATCGTGAAGGCCATTTTCTTCCCGCTCGCCAACAAGTCCTACGCGTCGATGGCGAACATGAAGAAGGTGCAGCCCAAGATGCTCGAGATCCGCGAGAAATACGCGGACGACAAGATGAAGCAGCAGCAGGCGATGATGGAGCTGTACAAGACCGAGAAGATCAACCCGCTCGCCGGCTGCTGGCCGGTGGCGCTGCAGATCCCGGTCTTCTTCTCCCTCTACAAGGTGCTCTACATCACCATCGAGATGCGGCACGCGCCGTTCTTCGGCTGGATCCAGGATCTGGCCGCGCCCGATCCGACCTCCATCTTCAACCTGTTCGGGCTGGTTCCGGTCACGCTGCCGCATATGCTGATGATCGGTGTGTGGCCGCTGATCATGGGCGTCACCATGTTCCTGCAGATGCGCATGAACCCGACGCCGCCGGACCCGACGCAAGCCGCGATCTTCACCTGGATGCCGGTCATCTTCACCTTCATGATGGCGGGCTTCCCGGCCGGTCTCGTCATCTACTGGGCCTGGAACAACACGCTGTCGATCCTGCAGCAGGGCGTGATCATGAAGCGCCAGGGCGCCAAGATCGAGCTGTGGGACAATCTGGTGGCGCTGTTCCGCAAGAAACCGTCACCGGCGGAATAGCCGGCGCCTCTTTGGCAAGAGAGCCCGCCCCAGCGACTGAGCCATAAAGTTGGACGGTCTCGGCAAGCAAACAGATTTGACGGCTGGGTCCTGTGTTCTACAGGGCCCAGCCTTTTAGTTTCAGCGATGCGGTGGTCCGGCACGCGATAAAACAGGCACCGAGTCGGCAATTCCTGGTCTCCGTCATTGCCGGCAAATCAGCCGGCCCTCGCCGCTGCCGGATTGTTCCGCATGGAACTTATCCTGCGTTCAAGAGTTCGCGCAAAAGGCTTCCTAAGCTCCCGCGTGGAAAGGATCAGGTCGGCGCGCCCATCCAAATTCAAGGCAGTGCAGTAGATCGACCTCATCACATGCTACTTGCAGAGAGGCATTCCGATGAGCAGCAACATTCACCCAAAGACGGCCAAGCCCACCAACAAGGATTTGAAGCAGAATCCCGGAATCGGCGCCTCCAGGGGCACGATCAAGGGAGGCAATCTTCTCGACGAGGACGAGGAACTGGACGGCGAGAACACTTTCAAGGGAGATGTCGATAACGACACCACGCCGCAAGGCGGCGTCAATCCCCGACAGACCGGGCGAACCAACCAATAAGCCTGCGCGATCGGCGTGGGCTGCCGAGGAAGACCGGATGGTCCGAGCCCGGGAGCCGGGAGAGCGAATGGCACCGAAAACGACTTCGCTCTCAAGATGACATCACGTCGATCCGATCAATCGCCTGATTGGAGGCTCTCATGCTGGATTTCGAGCACGCCAGGCATCGGATGGTGGAGGCGCACATCGCGCGCCGTGGAGTGCATGACAGGCGGGTTCTGAATGCGGTACGCCGGGTTGCGCGAGAGCAATTCGTCGACGAGGGTTTCGAGGAATTCGCCTATGAGGACAGCCCGCTGCCGATCGGCAGCGGACAGACGATCTCGCAACCCTTCATCGTGGCGAAAATGGCGGAGATCGCCGAGATCGAGGCGACCGATCGCGTGCTGGAAATCGGCACCGGCTCGGGCTACGCGGCGGCCGTGCTGGCCGAACTTGCTGAACACGTCTTCACCATAGAGCGGCATCGATCGCTCGCGCAGCAGGCGGAGCGGCGGCTCAATGCCGCCGGTTACCGAAATATCGAGGTCAGGATCGGCGACGGCACAAAAGGCTGGCAGGAAAAGGCACCCTTTGACGCCATCGTCGTCGCGGCCGCCGGAACGTCCATCCCCCTCGGCTTGCAGGAGCAGTTGGAGATCGGCGGCAGGCTGATCATCCCGGTCGGTGAAGACCTCTACTCCCAGCGGCTCGTTCGCGTCACGCGGATCGCTGCAAACAAGTTCGAGGAGGAGGACCTCGGTGGTGTCATGTTCGTGCCGCTGATCGGCGAGCATGGCTGGCACGACGAAAACGCATCGGTGCGCGAGGCGCGCGCTCCTCCATTGCCGCAGCAAATTGCAAGGGCGGCCGAAGATTTGCCGCAGATCGACGATCCGGCCTTCGGCGCGATGTTCGATCGGTTCGGCAGCCGGCGCGTCGTCCTGCTCGGGGAGGCGAGCCACGGCACTTCGGAATTTTATCGTGCCCGTGCGGCTGTCACCCGACGCCTCCTCCAGCGACACGGCTTCACCATCGTGGCCGTCGAGGCGGATTGGCCGGATGCGGCGCAGATCAACCGGTATGTTCGCGGAGGGGAGCGGCGGTCGGATGCGCAGCCGCTCTTCCAGCGCTTCCCGACCTGGATGTGGCGCAACGCCGAGGTGTCCGAATTCATCGGCTGGCTGCATGAATACAACCGGGATGTGCCCGGTCATGCGCGGAAAGCAGGCTTCTATGGGCTCGATCTCTACAATATGAGCGGCTCGATCGCCACGGTGCTTGCCTATCTGGACAAGGTCGATCCCGAAGCGGCCGCCGTCGCGCGCGAGCGCTATGGCTGTCTGATGCCCTGGCAGAACGAGCCCAGCACCTACGGACGCGCGGCGCTGCGGCCGGGCTACAGAACCTGCGAAGAGGCCGTTGTGCGACAGTGCATGGATCTGTTCGAGCGATCCATGATGGAGGGCGACGGCGATCTCCTCGACGCCAAGCAGAGTGCACGTCTGGTCGCATCGGCCGAGCGCTACTACCGCGTGATGTATCATGGTGGCGCCGAGACCTGGAACCTCCGCGATCGGCACATGTTTGAAACGCTCGATCAACTTCTCGAAGCGCATGGGCCGAAGTCGAAGGCCGTGGTGTGGGCGCATAACTCGCATATCGGGGACGCGCGGCATACCGACATGGGCACTGTCCGTGACGAGTTGAACATCGGCCAGCTCTGCCGGGAGCGCTTCGGTGCCCAGACGGCGCTGATCGGCTTCGGGACGGATACCGGTACCGTCGCCTGTGCCTCGGATTGGGACCGTGAGATGGAGGTAAAGGACGTAAATCCGTCGCTGCCGGGCAGCTTCGAGCGGCTGTGTCACGAGAGCGGCAAACCGTCGTTCCTGCTGGATTTTGAGCGCCATGGCGAGCTCGGCGCCGACCTGGCGGCGCCGAGGCCGGAACGCTATATCGGCGTCATCTACAGGCCGGAGACTGAACGGCTCAGCCATTACATGGACTCGTCCGTCTCCCGCCAGTTCGACGCCTTCGTCTGGTTCGATCGAACGTCCGCGGTCACGCCGCTCAGCAAGCCGGCCGGCAGCATCGGCAAGGTACCGGATACATTTCCCTTCGGTATCTGAATGTCCGGGACTCACTTCCAGCGCCTGACGGGTCGGCCTGTCCGCAATCGCGCGGCCTGTCGAAAAAGCCCGGTTCGTCCAGGTATTTCTTTGAGCAGGGCTCCGTTCACGTTCCCGTGATCGGCGAAACTGCGAGCACTCGCGCGGCGTGACTGCCTGTGCGTTTCCAAAGGCTATCAATTCCGATCAGCCCTCACCCGGAGGAAGACCACATGCGCTTGCCCACATTCAGGACCATCGCCGTATCAGCCCTTGTCGCCGGCATGGCGATTGCCGCCCCAGCCCACGCCAAGAACCCGAATGTCGGCGGCGCGCCGATGTACGCCACCAAGAACATCGTGCAGAACGCGGTCAAGTCGAAGGATCACACGACGCTGGTCGCCGCCGTCAAGGCCGCCGGCCTGGTCGACACGTTGCAAAGCGCGGGTCCGTTCACCGTGTTTGCTCCGACCAACGAGGCTTTCGCCGCACTGCCGGCCGGCACCGTCGATACGCTGCTCAAGCCCGAGAACAAGGACAAGCTCACCAAGGTGCTGACCGCGCATGTCGTGGCTGGCAAGATTTCAGGTGCCGAGATGATGAAGAAGGCCAAGGCGATGGGCGGCAAATACGAGATGAGGGCCGTCTCGGGCGACACGCTCACGGCCGAGATCAAGAAAGGCAAGCTCTACATCATGGACGAGTCCGGAGGCGAGGCGAAGGTGACGATCGCCGACGTCAACCAGTCGAACGGCGTCATTCACGTCGTCAACAAGGTGCTGTTGCCGAAGTAACGGCTTCCGGCGAAAGGGGGCGTTGGCAGGCCGTTGGGGCTTTCTCGGTCCGCCATCCCCGCCTCGTGACGAGGTGCCATGTTTCTGGGAAGCCGTATCGGCGAGGCCGGGGTCCTGTCGTCCCTCACAGGACCCCGGTTTCTTTTTGCGTCCTGTGAGGGCGAATGGGCGTCAGCGGCGCTCAACTTCCGACCGCTTCCACCGCCTCATTCCATGACAGCGCTGTGGTCGATCTTGGCCGGCGTTCCCGGTTTGCGCAGCAGGAGCACCAGCGGGATGGCGGCCAGCGACAGGAGCATCATCAGCTTGAAGTCGTTCATGTAGCTGATAACAGTCGCCTGCAGCGTCACCACGCCGTCGAGCGCGGCGCGACCGGCGGCGGTGTAGGGGTTCATCGCCTGGAAGATCGCCGGATCGTTGAACGCCTGGTTGAAGGGCGTCACATAGGTGGCGATGTTGGCGTGGTTGATCTGCACATTCTGCGTCAGGAGCGCGGTGACCACCGATATGCCGACGCTGGAGCCTATGTTGCGCGACAGATTGTAGAGGCCGGTGCCTTCCGCGCGCCGCTCCGGCGCCAGCGTGGCGAAGGTTATGGTGGTCAGCGGCACGAACAGGAAGCCGAGCCCCGCCCCCTGGATGAACCCGATGGAGATGATGGTCCATTGCGAAACGTCGGGCGTCCAGCCGGTCATGTCGTACATCGCCCAGGCGGTGATCAGCAGGCCGATGAGCAGCAGCCAGCGCGTGTCGACCTTGCCGATCAGCCGACCGACCAGGAACATGCAGGCCATCGTGCCAAGCCCGCGCGGCCCCATGACGATGCCGGCCGTCACCACGGGGTAGCCCATCAGCGTCTGCAGATAGGGCGTCATCAGCGCCAGCGAGGCCAAGTAGGTGATGCCGATTATGAAGATGAAGATCATGCCGACGGCGAAATTCCGGTCCAGGAACAGCCTCGGATTGACGAAGGTGTTGCGGCCGGTGAAGGTGTGGACGAGGAAGATGTAGAAGGCCGATGCGCAGATCACCGCCTCGACGATGATCTCGGATGACGAGAACCAGTTGAGCTGCTCGCCGCGATCGAGAAACATCTGCAAGGCAGCGATGGTGATGCTGAGCATGCCGAAACCCAGCCAATCCAGCCTCGCCCTGAAGTCCAGCTTGGTTTCCAGGACGTACAGCGACACGCCGGCGAAGGCCAGCGCGCCGATCGGCACGTTAATGTAGAACACCCAGCGCCAGCTGACATTTTCGGTCAGCCAGCCGCCGATGACCGGTCCCAGCACCGGCCCGACCATCACCGAAATGCCGAACAGCGCCATGGCGGAGCCGCGCTCTTCCACACTGTAGATATCGAGCAGGATGCTCTGCGAGAGCGGCACCAGGGCCGCGCCGAACAGGCCCTGCAGCAGGCGAAAGCCGACGATTTGCGGCAGCGATTGCGCGAAGCCGCACAGCACCGAGGCAACGACGAAGCCGGTGATCGAGGTCAGGAGGATGCGCTTGCGGCCGAAGCGGTTGGCGAGGTAGCCCGAAGGCGGCGTCATCACCGCCGCCGCCACGATGTAGGAGGTCAGAACCCAGTTGATCTGGTCGGCGCTGGCCGAGACGCTGCCCTGGATGTAAGGCAGCGCGACATTGGCGATGGTGGTGTCCAGCGCCTGCATGATGACGGCCAGGATCACGCAGGCAGTGATGGCGCCGCGATTGGCGACCACCGGCGTGGCAGCTGTCGCGGACGCGCTGGTCATGACTTTTGTCCGAACAGGCCGACGAGATTGGTGACGAAGTCGGGCAGGCCGCGTGCATGGCCCGTCTCGACGTCGACCACCGCGCTCATGCCGCCGCGCAGCGGCGGCTTGCCGTCGATACCATCGATCGTCACGCGCATCGGGATGCGCTGCACGACCTTGACCCAGTTGCCGGTGGTGTTCTGCGCCGGCAGCAGCGAGAAGCTCGACGAGGAGGCGGGGCTGATCGAGGCAACGGTGCCGTGCCACACGGCGCCCGGATAGGTGTCGACGCTGATCGTCGCCGTCTGTCCCGGCCTGACATAGGTCAGCTCGGTTTCCTTCGGCTCGGCCGCGATCCACAGGTCGGTCGACGAGACCAGGCTGAACGCCGGCTGCGAAGCCGGCAGGTACTTGCCGACCTGCAGCGCGTCGACATTGGTGACGATGCCGTCGAACGGCGCCTTGACCACGGAATCGCCGAGGTTGCGCTGCGCATCGTCGACGCCCGACTTGGCCTGCAGGTAGAAGGGGTTCTTCTCCACCGGCTGGTTGGCGTCGCCCCCGAGCTGGGCCAGCGTGGCCTGCGCCTGCGCCTTGGCGACGGACACTTTCTGGCGCGCGGCGACGAGGTCGTGCTGGGCGCTGTCGAAAGACGCCTTCGAGGCGGTGGAGGTCTTGAGCAGATCCTGCTGCCGCTGGAAGGCGGCCTCATAATAGGGGATGTCGGCTTGCGCCTGCTCGATCTGCGACAGCGACTGCTGGTAGCTCGCCTCCAGGGTCAGCACCTGGTTGCGCACGGTGCCGAGCTGGGCCTGGGCGGCGGCGAGAGCGGTCTCGAAGGAGGCCGGACGCAGGCGAAACAGCACGTCGCCCTTCTTCACGGCCTGGTTCTCATGCACGTCGATCTCCTGCACCGTGCCGGAGACGTCGGTGGAGACGCCGAGCGACTGGGCCTGGATATAGGCATTGTCGGTCGTCATCAGCTGGCCGCCGGTGACATAGTAATAGCCACCGACGACGAGCGCGACCGGAAGCAGGGCAAAAAGGACCGGCCGTGTCAGGCTGCGCTTCGGTTTGGCCGGAACAGGAGGGGCGACGGCGGCGGGGGCCTGCCGTGGCTGCGGCTCCTTGGCCGGAGCCTCGAGTGCCGCAGGCTCCAGGGCGGCCGGCGTTTCCAGCTCGTCATTGTCGATGACGACGTTGGCCCGCCGCTGCTCCCGCTCATTGTCGAGCTGGATGATCTGGTCGCTTCGACCCGATGGCGTCTCGTCTCCAGCGGGCTTTTTGGGATATGTTGATTCAGCCATGTATTTTCTCCCGGTCGACGGCCGGCTGGGTGCAAGCCGCGAGCAGATTGGATTTGATCAAGCTTAGGGTTTGCAGCAGACGCTGCTGTGTCTCAGGCGAAAGGCCGGCTAAGGCCTCGTCTCGACTTTTCTGGCCGTTGCCGCGCATGATCTCGAGCAGCGGACGGGCCTGCGGCTTCAGGTAAAGCAGCCACGCCCTCCGGTCGGCGGGATCGGGCCGGCGCTCGATGAGGCCGCGCGCCTCCATCTTGTCGAGCAGCCGGGCGAGCGTGATCGGCACGATCTCGATAAGGTCGGCGAGCTTGTTCTGGTGGATGCCTTCATGCAGCGAAAGGTACGCCAGCACCTGCCACTGGGCGCGGGTCAGCCCCGAAGCGCGCGACCGCTGCTCGAACCGCTTGCGAAGCAGGCGCGCAACGTCGTGCAGCACGAAGCTGATATTGGGGGAAGATGGCATGGCGGGAGATCGGGGTCGACAGGCAACTTTTCGTGAGCATGCTTATTATCATCATGCACATAATCCTGCTGGACGCCCCGCGCAAGACCGATTAAGCGTCGGGCAGGAAAAAACGCATGGGCCACGGCACCGCGAAGGCCGCCTGGCGATGTGGATTTGCCGGCAAGGATTTTGGCGATGAATTGGATTGGGATCGCGGCCGTCACGGCTCTCGTTGGGTGCCCCGGCGCTGCGGCTGCCAAGGATGCGGTCAGTTGTGGCGGCGCCGCCATGCTGGGCGGCGCACAGCTCAATTGCAGCCACGTCGAATCCAAGGCGCCGCCGCAGTTCTGCACGTTTAGCTGGGATCTACACACGATGGCGGGCGATCAAAAAGTCGTCGAAGGCAGCTTCATGCTGCCGCCCGGAGCGTCGAACGTGCAGGTGTATCAGGGCAGTGGGTTCGACAGCGCGCTGTCCAATCCGATCGTGATCTGCCGCGGCGACAAATGAGCATGGCGAGCAAGGAAGGCTCGCTCGTCAGCCGATTGGTGCTATAGGGCGGATCACGTTATTTTGACCAGGCGCGCGGATTGCGGATCGGCGTGGCTATCAATTCCTGGACGGACTTCGACATGGACGGACCCAACCCCGGCATCAAGCACCCGATCCCGATGCACACACGCGTCGGCTTCCTGAAGCCTCTGGTGACAGTGCCGAATATCGAGATCGGCGACTTCACCTATTATGACGACCCCGACGGGCCGGACAAGTTCGCCGAAAAATGCGTGCTGCATCACTATCCCTTCATCGGCGACAAGCTCATCATCGGCAAGTTCTGCGCCATAGCCGAAGGCGCGCGCTTCATCATGAATGGCGCCAACCACGCGATGTCCGGCTTTTCAACCTATCCGTTCAACATCTTCGGTCATGGCTGGGAAAACGGTTTTGACCCAGCCACGTGGTCGAAGGAAGTGCGCGGCGACACAATGGTCGGCAGCGATGTCTGGATCGGCATGGAGGCTGTGATCCTGCCCGGCGTGGAAATCGGCCATGGCGCCATCGTCGCCGCCAAATCGGTGGTGACGCACGATGTGCCGCCCTATGCGATCGTCGCCGGCAACGCCGCGAAAGTGGTCAAGATGCGTTTCGACGACAGGACGATCCGGCGGCTGCTGGCGGTGGCATGGTGGGATTGGCCGGTGGACAAGATCGGCCGCAACCTCGACCTCATCAGAGGCGCCGATATTTCTCTTCTGGAGGCAGCAGCTTGAACGTTCCCAACAGCACCGCGATCAGCACCGACCTGTTCACGCGCGGGTGGATCTTCATCCGCGGCGTGCCGGCCATGAAGTTCCTGCCGCCGGAAGGGCCGCCCGAGATCGCCTTCGCCGGCCGCTCCAATGTCGGCAAGTCGTCGCTGATCAATGCGCTGGTCAACCAGAAGGGCCTGGCGCGCACCTCCAATACGCCAGGGCGCACGCAGGAGCTCAACTATTTCGTGCCGGATGGATTTTCGGGCGAGGGCACCGACCTGCCGCCAATGGCGCTGGTCGACATGCCGGGCTACGGCTATGCCACCGCGCCCAAGGAGAAGGTGGACGAGTGGACCAAGCTGGTCTTCGATTATCTCAAGGGTCGGGTCACGCTGAAGCGGGTCTATGTGCTGATCGATGCCCGCCACGGCATCAAGGCCAAGGACGACGAAGTGCTGTCGCTGCTCGACAAGGCGGCGGTGTCCTACCAGATCGTGCTGACCAAGACCGACAAGATCAAGGCCGCCGGCGTGCCGCGGCTGATCGAGGAGACGCTGGCCAAGATCAAGAAGCGTCCCGCGGCGTTCCCGTTCGTGCTGGCGACGTCATCGGAAAAAGGCGAAGGCTTGGAGGAATTGCAGGCCGCGATCGTGCTCGCCGCCAATGGCGGGTAAAAAGCTGGGATAGGTCGGCCATCAGAACGGGCAGCTCTATCTCCCTGTTTTCTCGCATTCGGACGGAAACCTGCACGCAATTTCCTGGATTGCTTCTAAGGTTTCGCCTCGATTGCAATCATCTCGTGGCTTTCTTCCTCTGCCAGCCTTTCGGTGCCGTAGGCTTTCAGGAACATGTTGACGCCCGACCTGACGATGTGGTCGATCTCGTCCTGGGTCGGGGCCTTGGTGCGATAGGCGAAGATGCACTGCCGGAAAAGACCGGCCAGGCACAGTTCGGTGAACTGATAGGCGGCGAGGTCGACATCGTCGATCTCGAGCAAGCCGCGCTCGATGGCGGCGTTGAGGAACGTCACCACCTTGTCGTGGCCGCGCTTGGGCCCGCGTTCGTAAAAGCGCGCGCCCATGTCTGGTATTCTGTCGGAGGCGCCGATCACCGTACGCTGCGCCTGGATGACCCTGGCCGAGGTGATCTTCATCGACAGAACCTTGCCGAACTTCACCAGCGTCTGGCGCAAGTCGTCGGCGCGGTCGAGCATGTCGTACATGTTCTTGAAGATGGTGCCGCGCTCTTCCTCGATCAGCGCTTCGAACAGCTCTTCCTTGTTGGCGAAGTAGACGTAGATGGTGCCCTTCGAGACACCGGCCTCGCGGGTGATGTCATTCATCGAGGCGGCTTCGAAGCCCTTTTCGATGAAGACGCGGCGGGCGCCGTCGATGATCTGGCTGCGCTTGACCGGGTCCTGTCCAGCGGCCGGGCGACCGCGGCGCAGACCATCCAGCAGGTCTTCGCACGGATCGGTTTCGCTGTTGCGTACAATCTCAACCATAAAAGTCGGACCTCGAAATAATTCGAACCAACCGGTTCGATTGCCCCTTGATATGGTCCTCTTTACGCGCTATGTCAACGGCCTGATCGAACCGAACGGTTCAGTATTGTAACTTTAGAGAGATGTCATGTCCTCGACCGCGCCAACATCTGCCGAAGTCCGCCCTTTCCCCAACGCCAAGGTCGCGCCGGCGACGGAAGCTCCGGAAGTTCCCCTCCAGCCGGTCGTCGCACCGCCGCCGGCGGAAGCGCCGGCCAAGAAAAAGCGCTCGGTGCGCTCCTTCCTGCTGCCGATCATCGGCCTTGCCCTTCTGAGCGGCGGCGCCTGGTATGGCTATGACTACTGGACCACGGGCCGCTTCATGATCTCCACCGACGACGCCTATGTCCAGGCTGACATGGCGTTCGTCTCGCCAAAAATTTCCGGCTATGTCGACCAGGTCCTCGTCAGCGAGAACCAGCAGGTCAAGGCCGGCGATCCATTGCTGACGATCGACGCCGGCGACTACAAGATCGCCGTCGCCCAGGCCGAGGCGCAGATCGCCACGCTGGCCAAGACGCTCGACCGCATCGACGCGCAGACCAAGGCCGCGCAAGCCTCGCTTCAGCAGGCACAGGCGCAGAAGGTCGCCGATCGGGCCGCAGCCGACAATGCCGGCCGGGCCCAGCAGCGCGCCGCGCAACTGGTCAAGACCCATGTCGGCACGCAGGCACAGCTGGACGACGCCCAGACCGCGCTCGACCAGGCCAATGCCGCGCTCGTCGGCGCCGACGCACAGATCGCCGCCGCGCAGGCCAATATCGGTGTGCTCGAGGCACAGCGCGCGGAATCCGCCAGCACGCTGGCATCCCTGCAGCTCGGCCGCGACAAGGCCGCGCGCGACCTCTCCTTCACGGTGCTCAAGGCGCCTTATGACGGCGTCGTCGGCAACCGGTCCGTCGAACAAGGCGATCTGGTCAGCCCCGGCCAAAAGCTCGCCGTGGTCGTGCCTATGGACAAGCTTTACATCGTCGCCAACTTCAAGGAGACGCAGCTTGCCAGGCTCGTGCCCGGCGAAAAGGTCAACATCTCGGTCGACGCCATCGACGGCCAGCCCATCCAGGGAACCGTCTCCTCGCTGGCGCCGGCCTCGGGCGCGGTGTTCTCGCTGTTGCCGCCTGAAAACGCCACCGGCAACTTCACCAAGGTGGTGCAACGCGTTCCGGTCCGCATCGACGTACCGGCCGATGCGCTGAAGACCGGCAAGCTGCGCGCGGGCCTGAGCGTCGTCGTCGCCGTCGACAGCCGTACCGCGCCTGCCGCCACCAGTAACTGATCGCTTTTCGGAGGGCGGCTTGGTGGCTGATTGAAGCACCGAGCCGCCCGGCCTGCCTCAACGGGGCCCCAAGGAGGGCCAGGAAATGGCAACCGCAACCATCACCGCAGGATCGCCGCCGGCAATGCCGGCTGCCCCCGACACGATTTCGACGCGCCGCGTCATCGCTTTCCTGGCGATGGTGTTCGGCATGTTCATGGCGATCCTCGACATCCAGATCGTTTCGGCCTCGCTGGCCGAGATCCAGGCCGGCCTCAGCGCCAGCTCCGACGAGATCCCGTGGGTGCAGACAGCCTACCTGATCGCCGAGGTGGTCATGATCCCGCTGTCGGGCTTCCTCAGCCGCATGCTATCGACACGCGTGCTGTTCACCGTCGCGGCGGCGGGCTTCACCGCGGCGAGCGCCCTTGCCGCGACCGCCACCAACATCGACCAGATGATCGTCTACCGCGCCGTGCAGGGCTTCATCGGCGGCGGCATGATCCCGAGCGTTTTCGCCGCGGCCTTCACCATCTTCCCGCCCTCGCGCCGTGCCATCGTCTCGCCGATGATCGGCCTGGTGGCGACGCTGGCGCCGACCATCGGCCCGACCGTCGGCGGCTATATCAGCCACGCTTTTTCCTGGCACTGGCTGTTCCTGGTCAATGTCGTGCCGGGCATCCTGGTGGCGACCGCTGCCTGGTCGCTGATCGATTTCGACAAGCCCAATCTCAAGCTGTTCTCGAAGTTCGACTGGTGGGGCCTGGCCGGCATGGCGGCCTTCCTCGGCTGTATGGAATACGTGCTTGAAGAGGGCCCGAACAATGACTGGCTGCAGGACCAGGGCGTCTTCATCTGCGCCATCGTCATGACCATCGGCGCGGTGATCTTCTTCTGGCGTGTCTTCACCGCCGAGGAGCCGATCGTCGACCTCAAGGCGTTCAGCAACATCAACTTCGCCTTCGGCTCGCTGTTTTCCTTCGTCATCGGCATCGGTCTCTATGGCCTGACCTATCTGTATCCGGTCTTCCTCGGACGCATCCGCGGCTACGATTCGATGATGATCGGCGAAGCGCTGTTCGTCAGCGGCCTGGCCATGTTCCTCACCGCGCCCATCTCCGGCATCCTGTCGAGCAAGATGGACCTGCGGCTGATGATGATGATCGGGCTGTTCGGCTTCGCCACCGGTACCTGGTGGATGACGCACCTGACCGCCGACTGGGATTTCTACGAGCTGCTCATCCCGCAGATCCTGCGCGGCTGTTCGATGATGCTGTGCATGGTGCCGATCAACAACATCGCGCTCGGCACTTTGCCGCCGGACCGGTTGAAGAATGCGTCGGGACTGTTCAACCTGACTCGCAACCTCGGCGGCGCCGTCGGCCTCGCCCTCATCAACACCGTGCTGATCGACCGTAATGCCTTCCACTATGCCCGGCTCTCCGAGCATGTGCAGTGGGGCAGTGCCGCCGCGCAGGCCAAGCTGCAGCACATGACGCTCAATTTCGAGCAGACCACCGGCCTCGACGCCACCAGTGCCGCGATCTCCAAGCTGTCGGGCATGGTCCACCAGCAGGCGGCGCTGCTGTCCTTCATGGATGTGTTCTATCTGCTGACGGTGCTGTTCGGGACGCTGGGCTTCTTCACCATGCTGATCAGGAAGCCGGCCGCGCCCGGTGGCGGCGGAGGCGGCGGGCACTGAAGCAAGGAAACGTGGCAACGGTTTTCGGGAAGCTCCTCCAGTCCACGCCCGAAAAGCTCTGACCACGCAAAAACTCCGGGCCGCAAAGCCCGGAGTTTTTTTATTGCCTTTGGGTCCTCAGGCGGCGGCGGGCTTGAAGGTCAGCGCCACCCCATTGATGCAGTGGCGCAGGCCGGTCGGCGCCGGACCGTCATCGAAGACATGGCCGAGATGGCCTCCGCAGCGGCGGCAATGCACTTCGGTGCGGGTCATGCCCAGCGACCGGTCCTCGGTCTTGCCGATGCCATTGGCGATCTCTTGCCAGAAACTCGGCCAGCCGGTGCCGGAATCGAATTTCGTCTCCGAGGGATAGACCGGCAGGTCGCAGCCGGCGCAGGCGAAGATGCCCTTGCGGTGTTCGTTGAGCAGCGGGCTGGTGCCTGGATATTCGGTGCCTTCCTTGCGCAGGACGTTAAAGGCGGCCGGCGACAGGATGGCTTTCCACTCGTCCTCGGTCTTGGCGACCTCGAATTTTTCGGCGGCCTGCGCGGCCTGCGGGCTGCCCATGCGCAGCATTGCTGCTGCGGTTCCGATGACGCCGATAGCGGCGGCACCGCTCAAAAGAAAGTCGCGACGGTTCATGACCAGTTCCTCCTGTCGTCTGTTTTGCCAAACTATGCCGCCGCCCGAAAGTCAAAAGCCGGTGACGGTTGCCCCAAACGACACTCCGCGCCGTCCACTTTCGATCGTGGGCGGCGCGGAGCACGCGTGTCGATTGCGGATCACGGGAGCGAGACGGCGCGATCGACGGAGAGCTCTTGCAGCAGGTTCGTCCGCGACAAGCGCCTCGTTACATCTTCGGCCCGATCACATCTTCGGGAGCAGAACCTTGTCGATGACGTGGATGACGCCGTTGGACTGTTCGACATCGGCGATGGTCACATTGGCGACATTGCCGTTCTCGTCGGTGACGGTGACCTTGCCACCGTCGGCCTTCAGCGACAGCTCGCAGCCGCCGACCGTCTTGACCTTGTGCGTGCCGCCATCGGCCTTGGCCATGGACACCACATCCGCCGCCATCGCCTTGGCGCCAATCACATGGCAGGTCAGGATCTTGACGAGCTTGTCCTTGTTCTCGGGCTTGAGCAGCGTCTCGACCGTGCCGGCCGGCAGGGCGGCGAAGGCTTCATTGGTCGGCGCGAAGACGGTGAACGGGCCGGCGCCCTGCAGGGTCTCGACAAGACCGGCCGCCTTGACGGCGGCGACCAGCGTCGTGTGATCCTTCGAATTGACCGCATTGTCGACGATGGTCTTGTTGGCCAACATGGCGGCGCCGCCGACCATCGGGTTTTCAGCATAAGCAGCCGTGGCAAGCGCGGAAACAGCGATCGTACCGGCGAGCAAAAGGGTGGCGAATCTACGCATTGTATTAAAACTCCTCGGGTTTCTCTTCCCATTTTTGGGGACGCGAGAAGATACGGAACACAGATGGGCGAGTTTCAGAATATTTCGTGGATTTTTGATTTATTTTTCGCTGTGGAAGGAATTTCTGGCACGGCAATTCGCCGGCTACCGGTCCATTTAGACATATGGAACGGAGATAGACTGAGCCTGTTCTATCCACGCGCCGCCAGTGCGAAGGCTCGATCAGATGCCCTTCAAATCGCCCGCGGCAACCACCGGCCCGGTGGGCTGCCCGGTCGGCGAACCGCCGGCGGGTTCGAGGCTGACGGCCAGCACGGCGCCCTGCGCGAGTTTCCGCTGCGTGGTGGGCGAGACGCCAATATGCGCCGTCGCACCCGCCGGGATGACGCCCATCGAGACCGGCGCGTTCTTGCCCTCGATCATCCAGAGTTCGAAGTCCTTGCCGGCGGCGAGCACGCCGGAAACATGCGAAAGGCTGACTTCATGCCGTTCGGAATCATAGACGGCGAGATACTTGACGTCACTGCCGTCGGCGGCCAGCGAAGCGACGAGTCGCGCCTGCGGCTGTTCAACCGGCCGGTTGACATAAGGAACGGCGACGTAGAGCGCCAGCGCGGCAACAGCCGCCACCGCAAGGCCGCGCCAGAAGGCGAGGCTGGACCACAGGCCGGCGCGTGGCTCGGCAGGCGTGGTGGCGGCGGATGAAAACAACCGGCGGTCGATCGCCGGCTTCACCGAAGCCGGCGGCTCGATTTCAAGATAGGCCGCGCCCAGCGGCGACAGGCGAACTTCCCAGCCGTCGACCAGCCGCGCGAAATCGGTCTCGGCGTCGATGCGCCTGGAGGCTATCTGCCGCTCTTCGACCGGCAGCACGCCAAGAACGTATTCGGCGGCGAACAGGTCGTCGCCTCCACGTTCCGGTCCGTTGTCCTCTGCCAGCGTCATCTTTCCAGACATTCCCTGAGTTTCATCAGGCTGCGGCGCAGCCAGGTGCGCATCGTGTTCAACGGCACGCCATGGCGTTCCGCCAGTTCGGCATAGCTTTCGCCCTTGAGATAGGCGCCCCGGACGGCCGCCGCCCGGTCTTTCTCCAATTCATCGAGACAATGATGGATCCGCTCGGTCTCGTCGCCCGCCACCACCATCGCTTCAGGTCCCGGCGCCGGATCGGCCACGTCGAGCGCGGCATCGATATCGGCGGCGGGCTTGCGCCTCGCTCGGATGCGATCGATCGCATGATTGCGCGCGATTGCCACCAGCCAGGAGATCGGGCTCAGATCGGAGACAGCAAAGCGATCCGCCTTCGTCCATATCTTGACGAAGACTTCCTGCAGCGCTTCTTCAGCATCTCCCCGGTCGTTCAATACACGAAGGCATACGCCGAAAAGTTTCGCACTGGTGTGCCGGTAAAGCAGATCGAACGCTGCCCGATCTTTCATCGAAGTCCGGACGATCAGCTTGGTAATGTCCTGCGGCGTCATGCGCGCCAAATTAGGCAATTGCGCTGTATTTGCAACGCCGGAAATATGCTGTGCACCTAAAGTTCGGCGTCCGCACACCTGCCCCGAGACAGTGTCCCGGTTTGAAGTCAAAAGCTGGCAATCGCGTTTGAGGCGCTTCCCCCGACATGCTACGCTTCAGCCGAAGCAAGGGAGATTTGTCATGGGATTGGTGCTCGCCAAACCTGAGGATGTCGCCACTGCCTTTGCCGATGCCTGGAATAGACACGATATGAACGACTTCGCGGCGTTGTTCGCCGACGACGCCAATTTCGTCAATGTCGTGGGCATGTGGTGGAAGAACCGCACCGAGATCGAAAGGGCGCACCGCGCAACTCATGAAACCATGTTTCGTGACAGCCGATTGAAGGGTGTTGTCTCGTCAGTTGTTGAATTGTCTTCCGGCATTGCATCGGTGCACTATTCATGGATCCTGACCGGCGCATCCGCTCCGGACGGCTCATCCGCCGGAAAACGAGAAGGCATTCTGCTTCTGGTTTTGAAGGAAGAACAGTCGGGCTGGCGGATAAAGGTTGCCCAAAACACCGACATTGTTCCGCGGGCGATTGCGCCCCCTTCCAACGCCGGGAGATAGCCGTTTAAAAGTCGCCGCCAAACTCCAAACTGAGACACTATCAGCCTGGATTGCCAAGGGAATTGCCGCTGACTAGCTTGGCAGCAATGGGGGAGCGCACATGTCGGTCGAACGAATCCTTTGGGAAGAAGACGCAACCGGTCTTGCCGGTCTGGTGCGCAGGGGCGAACTATCGGCGATCGAGTTGACCGAAGCGGCGATCTCCCGTGCCGAGGCCACCCGCCCCGAAATCAATGCCACGGCCGAGCCGCTCTACGAGGCGGCACGGACCCGGGCAAAGAGCATCGACCGTTCGCTGCCGCTGGCTGGGGTCCCCTTCGCCATCAAGGATCTCGGCATCGCCATCAAGGGCGTGCCCTCGCATGGCGGCAGCCGCATTCCGGCCTGGGTGCCCGATTTCAACTCGGTGATGACCGAACGCTATCTCGCCGCCGGGCTGATTCCGATCGTCACCTCGACATCACCCGAGCACGGGCTGCGGCTGATGACGGAATCCAAGGCCTTTGGCGTCACCCGCAATCCCTGGAATACCGGCCACACCACCGGCGGCTCGTCGGGCGGTTCGGCAGCCCTGGTTGCCGCCGGCGTCGTGCCGGTGGCGCATGCGTCGGATGGCGGCGGCTCGATCCGCGTGCCTTCTGCCTGCAGCGGCCTTGTCGGCCTCAAGACCTCGCGCGGCCGTGTCCCGTTGTCCCCACTGGTGAGCGAAAGCTGGTACGGCATGGTCGTCGATCACACCGTCACTCGCTCGGTGCGCGACTGCGCGCTGCTGCTCGACCTCACCCATGGTCCCGATACGCTCGCGCCTTATGCCGCGCGCCCGCCAAAAAGCTCGTTCGCCGCCGCTGCCGCGCGGGATCCCGGCAAGCTCACGCTGGCGGTGTACCGCAAGTCGCCGCTGGGCTTGCCGATTTCGGCCGAGACGCTGAAGGCGCTCGACCTTGCCGTGGCACTCGCCCGCGAGGGCGGCCATTCGGTCGAGGACATCGATCTGCCTTTTATCGGCCGCGATTTCTTCGCCGATTTCTGCACAACGGTCGCCTCCGCCGTCGCCGGCTCGTTGCGGGGTGAAGCGCTGCGCGTCGGCCGCTCGGTGACGGGCGACATCGAGCGCGCCACGCGCGTGCTTGGCCGGTTGGGCGAGATGATCTCGGCCGGCGAAACCTATGCCGGCCTGCAGCGCCTGCATGCCACCTCGAGGCAACTGATCACGGAGACCGCGCGCTTTGATGCGGTGCTGATGCCTGTCATCGCGCACCCGCCGCTCGCCTGCGGCGCCATGGATCCGAAAGGCGCCGACGAACTGATCGAAAACCTGCTCGACAAGCTGCACCTCACCGCGCTGCTCAGGATCAAACCGCTGTTCGGCCAGTTGATGGACAAGAGCCTTTGGTTCACGCATTGGCCGGCGATCCACAATGTCAGCGGCCAGCCGTCGATCGCGCTCCCCGTCCATGTCACGGACGCCGGCCTGCCGCTCGGCATCCAGGCCGCCGGCCGGCCGGGCGACGAGGAAACGCTTTTGTCGCTCGCCGCGCAGATGGAGAAAATCTCGGGCTGGCTGACGCGGCGGGCGCCGCTGATGGTGCCGTCACAATGACGACACCGTGAACCGACTATGACAGCAATGCCATTTGCGGCTCGCGTCAATTCCCGCTAAGACGCCGCCGTCCTTACCTGATGCATGTCGCCCAAAAGTGCCCAGCGGTTTGGGAACCGACATGCATAAAACCAAATACCAGGGAACCACGCCGATGACGGACGTCGCCGCCACCGCCGAAATGCAGGCCGCCCTCTTGTCGCGCGCGCTGCCCTACATGCAGCGCTACGAGCACAAGACGGTCGTGGTGAAGTATGGCGGCCATGCCATGGGCGATCTCGAACTCGGCAAGGCCTTCGCCCGCGACATCGCGCTGCTCAAGCAGTCCGGCGTCAACCCAATCGTCGTCCATGGCGGCGGACCGCAGATCGGGGCCATGCTGGCCAAGATGGGCATCGAATCCAAGTTCGAGGGCGGCCTGCGCGTCACCGACCAGAAGACGGTCGAGATCGTCGAGATGGTGCTGGCCGGGTCGATCAACAAGGAGATCGTCGCGCTGATCAACGCCGAGGGCGAATGGGCGATCGGCCTGTGCGGCAAGGACGGCAACATGGTGTTCGCCGAAAAGGCGCGCAAGACGATGATCGACCCCGATTCCAACATCGAGCGCGTGCTCGATCTCGGCTTCGTCGGCGAGCCGGTCGAGGTCGACCGCACGTTGCTCGACCTTCTGGCGCGCTCCGAAATGATCCCCGTGCTGGCGCCGGTCGCGCCCGGCCGCGATGGCCATACCTACAACATCAACGCCGACACTTTCGCCGGCGCCATCGCCGGCGCATGCAAGGCCTCGCGCCTGCTGTTCCTCACCGACGTGCCGGGCGTGCTCGACAAGGACAAGAAGCTGATCGACGAGTTGACGGTCGCCGAGGCCAAGGCGCTGATCAAGGACGGCACGGTTTCCGGCGGCATGATCCCCAAGGTCGAGACCTGCATCGAGGCGATCGAGCGTGGCGTCGAAGGCGTCGTCATCCTCAACGGCAAGACGCCGCATTCGGTGCTGCTCGAACTGTTCACCGAACACGGCGCCGGCACGCTGATCGTGCCATAATGCTTGTTGTCAGCCGGCTAACCTTCTGCCTGGCAGGCCGCGATTTACGGCCGCGGGAAGCTCCGGCTTTGTAACCGGCCGCCGGACAACCATCGATTCCTCCTCGTTGTCCTGCGGTGTGCCCCAGAATTCGGCGAGCGTCGGGCCGCCTTTCACCCGGCGGTCGGTCACCAGAAAACCCCAGACTTCGCGGAACCAGACGCGGCGACCCATCTGCGTGTACCAGCGCATCGAATGCCGCTGCTCGGGATCGGGGTGGAACAGGATGCGCGCCAGCGCCTTCGGCCTCGACTGCACGGCGAGCTCAATCAGCTTGACCGAGAAGAACAGCATCCACGGCTTCAGCCGGGTCATGTGCAGCACCTGGTGCTTGTAATCCCACAGGCGGGCATCCGTCTGGATCACCTTGCGATCCCGCGCGATGCGGAAAAACGGCGTCCAGCGATGCGGCGTCACATAGAGCGCCTGGATCTGGTCGGGGTCATAGGCGAGGAGCTGGCGAAAGCCGCGCCACAGATCGCGAAATCCCTCATCCTCGAAGCCGGCGACCCAGGTTGCCATGGACAGGATGCCGTGCTTCCGCAGCAGCCGTATCGCTTCACGATCGGACGAGGTACTGCCGCCCTTGTGGATCAATTGCAGCGTCTGCTCGTCGGTGTTTTCCATGCCGAGCAGCCAGCGGATGACACCGGCCTGGCGGTAGAGGTGCAGCATATCGGCATCGCGCACGATATCGTCGGCGCGGGTCGAGCCGACGATCAGCACCGCCACGTTCTCGGCAATCAAAGCTTCGAGAAAGGCGCGCCAGGCCTTTTTAGAAACTGTCGGATTTTCATCCGCCAGGTTGATCAGTTCGACGCCATGCTCGCGGTGCAGCCAGGCGATCTCCTTGGCGAACTTGACTGGGTCGCGATGCCGCCAGCGGGTCCAGAAGCCGCGCTGGCCGCAATAATTGCACAGATGCGGGCAGCCGCGCGAAAACTGCATGACCACCGCACGCTTGCCTCCCCAGTAGCTGTATCCGCGGTGGTCGATCAGCTCCCAGCCGACGCGGTAGGCGTCGAGGTCGGCGATGGTCATCGCCGCTTGCGTAGCGAAGGGACGGTCAAGATCGTCGCGGCAGGCGATGCCGGCAACGCTTGCCGGCGGCTGGCGCATCTCCAGCGCCTCGACCAGCGCCACCACGGTCGCCTCGCCCTCGCCGCGCACGATGAAGTCGAAGGCGTCGGTTGACGCCAGGATGTCGCGCCAGTGATAGGTGGGGAAGACGCCGCCATAGAGGATGATCGTCGCCGGCGCGCGCGCCTTGACCATCCCGGCGATCAACAAGGCGGTCGGATGTGCCGAGGTCGAGCCGGAATGGCCGATCAGAACGAAGTCGGGACAGTCCTTCAGGGCTTCCGCGACAACCGAGGCGAGCGGCATCGGCCCGAACTCGGCATCGACGAGCCGCACCTGATGACCGGCGTCGAGCAGCGGGCCGCCGATCGCCAGCAGACCAAGCGGCGGCAGGTGATCGTCCGGCACGCGGCTGCCGATGGCGGTGTGCGGCGGATTGATCAGGACGATTTTCATGGCGGACCTCATGGAGTTGGTCCGCGCAATGCTGGCCGGCGATAGTGCCGCCCGATTGGCCCGTTTCAGCAGTTTGCTTGCAGCTTTTCCGCAGAAACGCGGATGCGCATCACCGCCTGAGATGGGCGAGCGGCGTGTGGCCGGGTCCCTTGATGTTCTGCAGCACCAGTTGCGTGTGGACGTCGCGCACGCCGTCGAGCCGCATCAGCCGATGCATGACGAAGGCGTTGAGCTCGTCGACCGATGGCACCATGACATGCAGCAGGAAATCGTGGTCGCCGGTCATCGTCCAGCACGACGACACCTCATCCATGCGCTGAACGGCGGCAATGAAGCTCTCGGGCGAGCCGTCGCTGTGGCTGACGAGGCGCACCTGGATGAATACCTCGACCATCAGGCCGACGGCGCGGCGGCTGATCACCGCGGCAAAGCCCTTGATGATGCCGGCTTCCTGCAGCGCCTCGAAGCGCCGCGCGCAGGGCGTGGTGGAGAGGCCGACCTCCTGCGCCAGCTCGGAAACGGCTTTGCGACCGTTGCGTTGCAGGACATCCAGCATCTTGATCTCGAAATCGTCGAATTGAGGCATTTTCACTCCTCCCACGTGAATTGTGAGTGAATAGTATCTCGAATGTGGCGGAGGAGCCACCATCAAAACCGAATTGCCTCGGCAGATCGGGTTAGCCTTGCGGCACGTCAACCATTGATGCGAGGAGAAAACCCATGACGACGATGAGCGTTGCCGAATACGCCCGCGACTGCGCGGCGCAAGGGTTGCGCGGGGACTATTCGGTGTGCCGCGCGGATTTCACCGTGGCGCAGGCTTATGACTATTCGACCGAGGAGCAGGCGGTGTGGCGCACGCTGTGCGACCGCCAGACCAAGCTGACGCAAAAGCTCGCCCATCACTCCTATCTCGACGGCGTCGAGAAGCTCGGCCTGCTCGACTGCATCCCCGATTTCGAGGACGTCAGCACCAAACTGCGCAAGCTGACCGGCTGGGAAATCGTCGCCGTGCCGGGCCTCATCCCGGCCGCACCGTTCTTCGACCACCTCGCCAACCGCCGCTTCCCGGTCACCAACTGGCTGCGGACCAAGCAGGAACTCGACTACGTCGTCGAGCCGGACATGTTCCATGACTTCTTCGGCCATGTGCCGGTTCTCTCGCAGCCGGTGTTTGCCGATTTCATGCAGATGTATGGCAAGAAGGCCGGCGACATCATTGCGCTGGGCGGCGACGAGATGATCACCCGGCTCTACTGGTACACGGCCGAATATGGCCTGATGCAGGAGAACGGCCAGAAGCTGAAGGCGTTTGGCGCCGGTCTGATGTCGTCGTTCACCGAGTTGCAGTTCGCTGTCGAGAGCAAGGACGCCCACCATGTACCGTTCGACCTGGAAACGGTGATGCGCACCGGCTACGAGATCGACAAGTTCCAGCGCGCCTATTTCGTGTTGCCGTCCTTCGACGCCTTGCGCGATGCCTTCCAGACGGCGGATTTCGAAGCGATCGTCGCGCGCCGCAAGAGCCAGCCGGCGCTCGACCCGGCGACGGTCTAAAACATAAAGCGCGTCGCATGAATCTGTCTCAACGCGACGCGCTTTGGACGCTTTGATCGCGCTGGGCTATTGCATGGCAGCGGGGTTCATCCACAGGAGCTCCCAGACGTTGCCGTCAGGGTCTTCGATGTGGCGGTTGAACATGAAGCCGAGATCCTGAGCGGGGTTGGGATCGGCGCGGCCGCCGGCCGCGACGCCCTTCTCGATCGTGGCATTGACCTCGTCCTTGCTGCTCGCGGTGAGTGCGATCAGCATCTGGCTGTCACGCCTGGCGTCGCCGATCTGGCGGGTTGTGAACTGGCCGTAATGCTGGTGCGTCAGCAACATCACCCCGATCGCGTCGGAAAACATGACCGAACTGGCCTGGTCGTTCGAGAACTGCGGATTGAGCGTGCCCCCGATCGCGAGATAGAAATTGGTCGCTGCCTGCAGATCCCGCACCGGCAGATTTATGAAGATCATCTTGGTCATCGGTCTAAGCCTTGCCTTCGTTGACAGGTACTAGTCAGTCCAGTACCGTTTCATGGGGCTACCACGAGAGAACGGTACCGTCTAGTACTGGTTAAGAGGGCGCCATGAAAATCGACGGTGAGACCAGATCGGCTCGCAAGGATCGTGAGATCATCCAGGCGGCCACGGCGGCGTTCACCAGCAAGGGATATGACGGGACCAGCATGGAGGAAATCGCCACCAAGGCGGGGGCCTCCAAGCAGACCGTCTACAAGCATTTCACCGACAAGGAGACGCTGTTTGGCGAAGTCGTTCTGTCAACCGCTACCCAGGTCAATGACATCATCGAGTCCGTGACGACGCTGCTTTCCGAGGCGAAATTCATGGAAGGCGGCCTGCAGCAGCTTGCCCGACGCCTGATAGCGGTTCTCATGGATGAAGAGTTGTTGAAGCTGCGGCGCTTGATCATCGCCAACGCGGATCGAATGCCGCAGCTTGGCCGCGCTTGGTACGAAAAGGGGTTTGAGCGCATGCTTGCCTCGACGGCGTCCTGCTTTCAAAAACTCACCAGTCGAGGACTGATACAAACAAGTGATCCCTATCTGGCAGCCAGCCATCTTTTTGGAATGCTTCTTTGGATCCCCATGAATGAAGCCATGTTCACGGGAGGCAACCGGCGCTCCAAGGCCGAACTGGAACGCCACGCGGATGCCTCGGTGGAGGCATTTCTGGCCGTCTACGGAGTCCAGCCGAACTAGTCGCGTCCCCTGCCCACGTTTGCAGGGGTCGAGGACACCACCATGTGCCTTTCGACCTGCAAACAGTGATGCGCACCGGCTACCAGATCGACAAGTTCCAGTGGAACGGCCGGCCGCCGGGACATTCCGCCATTCCTACAGAGCGTAGATGGTCCGGTTGAACTTCGTCTCCATCACCACGTGGGAAGCGGTTTTGACGACGCCGCTGATTTCATTCAGGGCATTCACCTCCCGGTTCAGCTTCTCGAGCGTCTCGGCGGCAAGGTGGATGATCAGATCCCATTCACCGGTTATGGCATAGACCGCCTGGATCGAGGGCATCGCCTTGATCCTTCTGGAGACGTCCGGATAGCTCTTGTTGTTCAGGGCGGCGAGGGTGAAACAGTGGACGGCGTTCTGGGCCACCGTCTTGGCCAGCCGCACGGTATAGCCTTCGATGATGCCGCCGGCCTCCAGCTTCTGGATCCGCTCCTGCAGCGCTGTCCGCGACACGCCGAGCTGTCGTGCCAGTGACGCGACCGGCTCACGCGCATTCTTCTGCATCAGCGCGAGCAACTGACGATCCTTCTCGGTCAATTCCACAAACAAAACCTCTCGCTCGATCCGCTTAGTAACCACCGCGCGATCCTATCGGCTGAACAGCCTCCGCGACAATCCGCAATACTGGCTGCGGCGAACGGAACAAGACCAACATATCCGGCACTCTGTCGTCTCAAGGGACGCAATGACTGCGCGATCGCCATTATCCCGCATTTCGCCGGGTGGAACCCTTCTTTTTGCGACCTGACTGTCTGGGGTCACGAACGCCGGTCCATCAGGGGGAATCAGCTTCGGCTGTGATGGGCAAAGTCCGAAACCGATCCGAACCTGCAGCTGAAGTGCTGAGGTTCGACGTCGGTCACTCAACCTGTCAGTTCAACCACAAGGGAGGGATAACTTTGAAAAAACTGCTCAATTTAGCCGTTCTTGCCGCCGCGACATTCGCCATCACGACGACAGCCATGGCCGGTGAAACCCTGGACCGCGTCACGTCGAAAAAGGCGATGGTCATCGCCACCAACGCGGCCTGGCCGCCACAGAGCTTTCTCAACGACAGCAACGAGCTCGCCGGTTTCGACATCGATGTCTCGCGCGAGATCGGCAAGCGGCTTGGCGTCGAGGTCTCGTTCGAAACGCCCGACTGGGCGACGCTGACCGGCGGGCGCTGGCAGGGACGCTACGACCTTGGCGTCGGATCGGTCACGCCGACAAAAGCCCGCTCCAAGGTGATCGACTTTGTCGGCATCTATTATTACAGCCCCTACGTCTATGTCCTGCACAAGGACAGCGGCGCGAAGTCGGTCGCCGATCTCAACGGCAAGATCATCGGCGTCGAGACTGCCACCACCTCGGAGGATTTCATCCGCCGCAAGCTCGAAATCGACGCGCCTGGCCTGGCTCCCATCGAATACAAGCTCGAGCCGGGCGAGATCCGCACCTACGCCGATTCCATGCTTCCCTTCGATGACCTGCGGCTTGGCGACGGCGTGCGCCTGAATGCCGTGATCGCGCCGGAACAGACGGCGCAGAACGCCATCAAGAACGGCTATCCCGTGAAGATCCTGGAAGGCGAGTACGCCTTCCGCGAGCCGCTCGTCGTCATCGCCGAGAAGAAGGATCCCGAGTGGACCGCGAAGGTCGGGGGCATCATCACCGAAATGAAGACGGACGGCACGCTCGCCGCGCTGACCACGAAGTGGTACGGCAAGGACTACAGCGCCAAGTAAAGTCATTCCGCCGGCTGCCTCCTCGGCAGCCGGCGGGCGTCACCCCACCTCATGAATGCCCCTCACCGCAAAGTCGTCCATGGCCTATCCGGACACCTATTACGCCCGCACCCTGACCGACCGGAAGACGCGGCCCCCGCTCAAAGGCGAGGCGCGATGTGACGTGGCCGTCGTCGGCGCCGGATTGGCGGGGCTGACGACAGCGCTGCAACTGGCGCGTGCCGGACTGCACGTCGTGGTGCTGGAAGCCCAGGTCGTCGGTTTCGGCGCTTCGGGACGCAATGGCGGCTTCGTCACGCCCGGCTTCGCCACCGGCGGCGACACTATCGCCGCACGTGTCGGCGAGGAGGCAGCGCGCGACCTGCACCGGCTGTCGATCGAAGGCATGGAATTCGTGCGCGACACCATCGAAGCGCTCGGAATATCGGCCGCCCAGCCGCGTGCCGGCCTGCTCAGCGTCTTGCGCTACGACGGCGGCGATGCGCTGAAGGCCTATGCCGACCAGATGGCACGCGACCACGGCTACGAGCTTCAATATCTGCGCGGCGAAGATGTGCGCGCGGTGCTGAAGTCGGCTCGCTACCACCAGGGCCTGCGCGACCCGAACGCCTTTCACATCCATCCGCTCAACTATCTGCGTTGCCTGGCCGACGAGATCGAGCGGCTGGGCGGCAAGATCCATGAGAGTTCCGAGGTCGTGCAATGCGACCTGTCGGGACCGCAAAAGATGCTGCGCACGAGCCAGGGCACGCTTCGGGCGCCCCAGATCGTGCTCGCGACCGGCGGCTATACCGGCCCGGTGTTCGGCCAGCTCTACCGCGCCTTTCTGCCCATCGCGACCTATGTGATGGTTTCCGAGGCGGCTCCCCGCCTCATCGCGCAAGCCGTCGCCACCACCGATGCCGTCGGCGACAACAGGCGGGCCGGCGACTATTATCGTCTGGTAGAGAGCGGCAATCGCCTTTTGTGGGGCGGGCGCATCACCACGCGTGCCGCTTCCGCCGACGCGCTGGCGCGCGAATTGCGCCGTGAAATGGTCGGCACCTACCCGCAGCTCGCCGGCCTCAAGACCGAATTGGCCTGGTCGGGGCTGATGTCCTATGCCCGGCATCTGATGCCCCAGATCGGGGAGCTGCAATCGGGCGTCTGGTACTGCACCGCTTTTGGTGGCCATGGCCTCAACACCACGGCGATTGCCGGAAAAATTGTCGCCGAGGGCATTCTGGGCGCTTCGGACCGGTATCGGCAATTCGCGCCATTCGGACTGAGCTGGGCCGGCGGCGCCGGTGGCCTGGCCGCCGCGCAGCTCACCTACTGGAAATTGCAGGCGCAGGACTGGTGGCGGGAACGCCGCGCCACCACCAAGGACAAGGTGACGGCATGATCGGCAGGCTGATGCTCTCCCATCCAGGGCTTGCCCGCCACGCGGCGGCCGCGCTTTTTCCCGCGCTGCTGGCCGCGGCCCTCTACGCCATGGGCATCAAGTCGAGCTGGATCGGCTCGGTGATGCCGCTTGCATCCGACTGGTTGCAGGCCAATCCAGCCTTGTCGCGCGCCCTCTCGGCCGTGTTGATCGCGCTCCTGGTTCTGGTGAACTGCAAGCTGCTGCTGCTCATGCCCCGACGCCAGCAGATCGCCGGCGTCTGGATCGAGCTGTTCGCGCTGCTGATGCTGTTCTTCTATTCCTTCGACCTCTCCTTTGCCTTCATTGCCAGGAAGGTCGGCTTCCTGATCACCCAGGGCGTCACCACGACGCTTTACATTTCAGCGATCTCGATTCTCATCGCAACGACCATCGCGCTTATCGGGGCCATCGCCAAACTGACCGGCAACGGCATCGTCTACGGGCTGGCCACCTTCTACACGTCGCTGTTTCGCGGCCTGCCGTTGCTGATGCAGATCTACATCATCTATCTCGGCCTGCCGCAGGTCGGCTATGTGATCGGCGCGGTGCCGGCCGGCATCGTTGCGTTGTCGCTGTGTTATGGCGCCTACATGACCGAGATCTTCCGCGCCGGCATCGAAAGCATCCCGCGCGGCCAAAGCGAAGGCGCCACTGCGCTCGGCCTGAGCCCCGGCCAGACCATGGCGCTGGTCATCCTGCCGCAGGCCATGCGCGTCATCATCCCGCCGACCGGCAACCAGTTCATCGCCATGCTGAAGGATTCCTCGCTGGTGTCGGTCGTCGGCGTCTGGGAGATCATGTATCTCGCCCGCACGATGGGCCAGACGGAGTTCCGCCATATCGAGATGCTGATCACCGCCTCGATGATCTATTGGATCCTGTCGATCGCGCTGGAATTCGGCCAGGCCTATCTCGAACGGCGCTTCGGCCGATCGGACCGCTAGGGGTTTGACGCCTAAAATCAGCGCGGCTGCGGTGCCTCGGCCTTCAGCCGCACAAGCTGGTCGCGCTGCAGCTCGAGCGCGGCGGTGACGAAGCGCCGGATGGTGGCAAGCTCGGCGTCGCCGAACGTGGCAATGAGCTTTTCACCTTCCCGCGCGATGGCGCCGTAATAGCGCGCCGAGAGCTCCCGTGTTGTCTCCGTTGCCTCGATAACCACCTTGCGCCTGTCCTCGAGGCTGCGCGTGCGCGTCAAGAGACCGCGCGCCTCCAGCCGATCGATCAGCGCGGTCACCGCGGCCGGCGTCAGCCCGGTCGCGGCCGCGATCGCGCCGGCCGATTGCGGGCCGCCATGCAGCAGTCCGATACAGTGGCGCTCGGCCATGTTGAGGCCGAGTCTCGCGCCTACCGCATTGTCATAGGCCTGCGTCGCGTCCTGCCACTGCATGATGGCAAGGCCGATCGCGGCGGTCAGTTCGGCGCGATCTCCGCTTGACGAATTTAGTTCGATCATCTAATTATCAATCTGTCTAACATTTAGACTATTATAGCAATATGCGGCCACGGCTTGCGATAGGCAAGGGGCGGCCGCCAACGAGGAGTGGAAAATGAGCCTGATCCAACAGCGTACGCCTCTCTCGCATGAGGAAGAGTTCAGATACGCGAAGCTGGCGATGGAATGGTACGGCTGGGGATCGCCTATCGGCCTCGGCATCCTGCTGGTGTCGCTCGCCGCCGCCGCCGTGCTGGTGCGCATCGCCCTCTACGGCTTTTGAGCCTCTGCCGGCGCCATCCTTGGCGTCGGCAGAACGGGTCGTGATCCGAGCAGGACGACTGCGCTCAGACCGTGATCACCTTGCTCAGGTGCTCACCCAGCCGGCAGGCGAGCGCGGTGATCGTCGTCGTTGGATTGGCTTGTCCCGACGTGCAAAAGACCGAAGAGCCGCCGACATAGAGATTGTCCATGCCATGCACCTTGCAGTTGGCGTCCACCACGCTCCTGGTGACGTCGGTGCCCATGCGCGTGCCGCCCATATGATGGTGGCCCGCCGTCTCTTCGTTGGTCGGATAATCGTCGCCCTTCGAGATCCAGTCGGCAATGCGCACCCGGCCCAGGTTCTTCTGGGCAAGCGTCGTGCCGAACAGCCTTAAGCCTTCGAGAAGGGTGCGGCGTTCCAGTTCCGATTTCTTCCAGTGCAGTTCGATGCGCGGCACGCCGGCATGGTCGACCTCGGTTTTCGACAGCTCGATCTGGTTCGAAGCCAGCGGCGCCTGTTCCCAGGCGACATAAAGCTGAGCGGCGCAACGCAGGTTCTGGTCGAGCTTGCCCGACACCCATTCCGCCATGTGCGGCGCCGTACAGGCAAGATCAGCGATCAGGCTCTTGACGCCCGGATAGGGAGTCTCGATCAGCCTGATGCCGAAATTCATGATCCTGAGCCGTTCCATCGCGGCAGCCATCGGCGAGAAGAAGGCCTCCTTGACGGCATCGACCTCGAACGCGCCGTCGTCGGCCAGGATGGCATTGCCGCCCTCGAAGGTCGGATGCTCCATCCAGTAGCGGCCAAGCGCCGTCGCGTTCGGCACGACGCCGCCGTTGGAGCGCCGGTTGGACCACAAAAGCAGCCGGGAATTCTCCAGTCCGCCGGTGCAGACGATGAAATAGTCGGCGCTGAACGAGCCGGCGTCCTGCCCGTTGGACCATAATCTGGCGCCGGTCACGCGTTTGCCATCTCCGGCAAGCTCGGTGGCGTAGGTGTTGAGCACGACGGCGATGTTTTTGCTCTGGTCGAGTTGGTCGCCGAACTTTTCTGCAAACCGGACCGCCGGGCTCTTGATCAGCTGCACCCAGCGAATGTCGTCCGAGATCGGCACATCTGGCCGGAAATCGGGAAGGTCGAGGATATCGCGCACTTCCGCAAGATAGGGTTCGATGTCGGCGCGCCGGATAGGCCAGCCGGTGTCCGGTGCCCAGGCTTTCGGCTCGAAATCCTGTTTGTCGAGCACGCGACACCAACCGGCCCAGTGATTGGAACTGCCGCCCATGAACCGCAACCGCGTGATATCGAGATCGAAGTAGGAATCGCCGACCGTCGTGCCGCGGTAGAAATCCTGCGACTCGTCGCTGAATTCCCGCGAGCCGGCTTCCAGCACCACGACCGGGATGCCGGCCGCGCCAAGTTTCCTGGCGATCGTGGTGCCGGCGGGGCCGGAACCAAGGACACAGACCTTTGGCGCGAAATTGGCGGCGCGATACGCGTCGTAGCTGTCGAAGATCATGCCAGGTCGCTCCGCTTCAGGATCCAGCCATTAACCTCGACGATCTCGTCGGGATTGGCCCGGGATGAACCGGCATGGGTGGCGTCGGCATCAGGCAGCTTGCGGAACAAGGACAGGGCAGGCAGGGCGATCAGCGCCTGCACGAGCGTGCGGCGCGACATTTTTTTGATCAAGAAACTCATGGCAGGCCTCTCGGCTGGGACTTCGATGCGCGTATGACATTCCCCGAACGGCACACGCATCGTCACGGAAGCCAGTATCGTGCCAAGCATGGCCTCAAGGCGGTAAAAAGCCTGACAAGCGGCACAACCGGATGCAAACAGGGTTAGAGATTTCTTAACCGGCCGGGTGTGCTGGCCAACCCGCTCATGCGGCTTCGGAAATGTCGGTATCGAGGATCGTCAGGTTGCGGCCCGCATGCTTGGCCTGGTAGAGGCGCCGGTCCGCAGCGCGCATCAGGTCCGATACGTTGACATCCTCGCCGCACACGGTGCCGCCGATGCTAACGGTCAACGGAATGGTTCGCTCATCGACGGGTCGGAAGCGGATCAGCTCGACCTCGCGACGGATCCGTTCGGCAACGCGCTTGGCCTCCTGTTCCGTGGCTCCGGTCAGAAACGCGCCGAACTCCTCGCCGCCGATCCGGCCGAGCACGTCGCCGCTGCGCACGCCGCGCTCGATGGCGCTGGCGATCAACAGCAGCGCGTCGTCCCCGGTCAGGTGACCGAAATTGTCATTGATCTTCTTGAAATGATCGGCGTCGATGATCAGCAGCGCGCCGCGGTCGGACTTGCGCCGGGAGCCGTCCAGCGCGGCAAAGAAGCTTTCCCGGTTGAGCATGCCGGTCATGTCGTCGCGGCTCGCCTTTTCCGCCAGGCGGCGGTGCGCCGCGGCGAGTTGGGCATGGGCACGGGCCAATTCGCGATGGGCATTTTTCAACCTGTCGCTCTGCCAGAACGTGCCGGCGCATGCCGTCCAGGCAAGGACCAGCGGACAGACCGTCGACGTCAGCCAGATCGTGCGCGTGACCGGGAATCCCATCGCTGGGACGATGATCAATGTCAGCAGGAGCGAGGCAGCGACGGAGGCGAAGGCGATGGCGGCGGATTTGAGAATAATGCTATTCATCGCGGGCTCCCCACAGGACTTGTCTCTGTGCCAGCAAGCCCTGAAGGCCACCTTTCCGGGATGGCTAAAATTTGAATCGTGAGGCCATTTCCGCCACTCTCGACGCGCATAAGTTGTGGATAAAGTCCCTTTCAGAATCCCTGTTTCATGCCATAAGGAGCGCATGACCACGCTTCCCGATCCCGCCCGCTTCGCCCATGTCACCGACTGGGTGTTCGACCTCGACAACACGCTCTACCCGCATCACTCGAATTTGTTCTCGCAGATCGACGTCAAGATGACCGCCTATGTCGGGGAACTGCTGGCGCTGCCGCGCGAGGAGGCGCGCAAGCTGCAGAAGGAGCTCTATCGCGAATACGGCACGACGCTGAACGGGCTGATGACGCGCCACGGCATCGATCCCGACGACTTTCTGGAGAAGGTCCATGACATCGACTATTCGTGGCTGGTGCCCGATCCTGTTCTCGGCACCGCCATCCGCCAGCTTCCCGGCCGCAAATTCATCTTCACCAATGGCGACCGCAGGCATGCCGAGCGCACCGCGCGCCAACTTGGCATCCTCGACCATTTCGACGACATTTTCGATATCGTCGCTGCCGGCCTCAATCCCAAGCCGGCGCGTCAGACCTATGAGAAGTTCGCCGAACTGCACGCCGTCACCGGCCACAATGCGGTGATGTTCGAGGACCTCGCCCGCAACCTGGCCGTGCCGAAGTCGCTGGGCATGACGACGGTTCTCGTGGTGCCGCGCAATTTCGAGCCGACCTTCTCGGAAATCTGGGAACGCGACCCGGCGCAGGAAGACGACGTCGACTACGTCACCGACGATCTCGCGGAATTTTTGACGGGAATAGTGAGTAGTGAGTAGTGAGTAGTGAGTAGTGGAGGAGCACACCTTTCGCTCGCTCACTACTGACTAATCCCTACTCACTAATTCCCACTGCCTACTCACTCACTCACTCCCTAGCTTGTAGAAGCGGCTGATGATGCCCCACGCTTCGTCGGCTGTGTCGACGAAATCGATGATGTCCTGGTCGCCCGGGCTGATCGTGCCCTGCTCGGCGAGGAAGTCGAGGTCGATCGCCCGCTTCCAGAAGGACTTGCCGAACAGGATCACCGGCACGCGCTCCATGCGTCCGGTCTGGATCAGCGTCAGCGTCTCGAAGAACTCGTCCATCGTGCCGAAGCCGCCGGGAAACACCGCCACGGCCTTGGCGCGCATGACGAAGTGCATCTTGCGGATGGCGAAATAGTGGAAGTTGAAACAGAGCTCCGGCGTCACATAGGGGTTCGGCGCCTGCTCGTGCGGCAGCACGATGTTGAGCCCGATCGACGGCGCGCCGACATCATCGGCGCCGCGGTTTCCCGCTTCCATGACGCCCGGACCGCCACCGGTCACCACCACATATTCGCGATAATATGACGTGGCCGACTGCTGCGAGCAGAGGCGGGCGAATTTGCGCGCCTCCTCGTAATATTTGCTGTTTTCCTCGAGGTTCTTCTTCTGCGTCTCGTTCTTGGCCGCCCAGGCCTCGCCGCCGGGCTCCGGCAGGCGCGCGCCGCCGAACAGGATCACGGTCGAACGAATGCCGCGCTCGGCGAGGATCATTTCCGGCTTCAGCAGTTCCAGTTGCAGCCTGACGGCGCGCAGCTCGCGCCGGGTCATGAAGTCGGGATCGTTCCAGGCCAGGCGGTAGGTCTCGGCCCGCGTTTGCGGCGTGTCCGGCACGCTTTTCGACCGCTCCAGATCCTCATCCGAGTGCGGCAGCGGCGTCCATCCCGCCTTTTCCATGGGAGTCATCGAATCCACCCGTCCATTCCTTTACTTGCGCCGTCCCATGACGCTGGCGCGATTGACCCCCATTCCACCTTAACATAGGGTCCGCGCGACTTTTAAACAGGTTAAGGCGCAGCCCTTAACAGCTTGGTAATGGAGCAAATTCATGTCGAAGCCCGATCTGGCGAGCCTCGAAAAGACCATCGACAGGGCCTTCGAGGAACGCGACGCCATTTCGACCGCGACCCGCGGCGAGGTGCGCGACGCCATCCAGTCGGCACTCGACCTGCTCGACCGCGGCACCGCCCGCGTCGCCGAGCGGCAGGCCGACGGCAAGTGGCATGTCAACCAGTGGCTGAAGAAGGCGGTGCTGCTCTCCTTCCGGCTCAATCCGATGGAGATCATCAAGGGCGGCCCCGGCGAGGCCGTGTGGTGGGACAAGGTGGCGTCCAAGTTCGACGGGTGGGGCGCCGTCGATTTCGAGAAGGCGGGCTTCCGCGCCGTGCCGTCGTCGATCGTGCGCCGTTCGGCCTATGTCGCGCCGGGCGCGGTTTTGATGCCGTCCTTCGTCAATGTCGGCGCCTATGTCGATAGCGGCACCATGGTCGATACCTGGGCCTCGGTCGGCTCCTGCGCCCAGATCGGCAAGAACGTGCACCTTTCGGGCGGCGTCGGCATCGGCGGCGTGCTGGAGCCGATGCAGGCCGGCCCCACCATCATCGAGGACAATTGCTTCATCGGGGCGCGTTCCGAAGTGGTCGAGGGCTGCATCGTGCGCGAAGGCTCCGTTCTGGGCATGGGCGTCTTCATCGGCCAGTCGACCAAGATCGTCGACCGCGCCACCGGCGAGATCTTCTATGGCGAGGTGCCGCCGAATTCCGTGGTCGTCGCCGGCTCGCTACCGGGCAAGGCATTTCCAAACAACGAGCCGGGCCCAGGTCTCTACTGCGCCGTCATCGTCAAGCGGGTCGACGCCAAGACCCGGTCCAAAACCTCGATCAACGAATTGCTGCGCGATTGATCTTTCCGCCGGGCAGGCGCACCTTCCGCCGGCGCGACAATCGGTCGCGCTGGTTCAACTGGAGGGGTGACATGGACTGGAAATATCTGCTCACAAGCTTTGATGGCCGCATCAACCGGGGCAAGTTCTGGGCTGGCATCGGCGTATTCATCGTTATCGGCATTATTGGTTTCATTCTCGATGCGATCCTCGGCACGCGTTTCACCACGGCCAGCGGTGCCCAGATCGGCATCATCGGCATCCTCTTCGCGCTGGCATCGATCTATTTCGCGATTGCCCTCTATGCCAAACGCTGGCACGACCGCAACAAGTCGGGCTGGTGGACGCTGATCGGCTTCGTACCCGTCATCGGTGGCATCTGGCTGCTGGTCGAACTCGGCATTCTCGAAGGCACCAGGGGTGCCAATCAATATGGATCGGACCCGCTTGCCTGAAAGATCGGATCTCAACTGGCTTTTCTTCAAGACCTCGGGCCGCGTCAGCCGCGCGGCCTATTTTCTCGGCGGGTTGCTCGTCGCCATCATCCAGGCATTTCCGCTGTACCGCTTCACGCTGGTGCCGGAGGGTTCGGCCGAGAGCAACATGTGGTCGTTCATCTTCTTCATCGCCTTCATCGCCTCGCTGTGGTCGAACATCGCGCTGGCGGTGAAGCGGCTGCACGACCTCGACAAGCCGGGTATCGCAGCGCTGATCCTGTTCGTGCCGGTCGTCTCGATCGTCGCCTTCCTTGTGTTGTGCCTGTTTCCAGGGCAGCCTGGACCCAACCGTTATGGCCGGCGCACCAACGAGCCGGCAGAATCAAAGAAATAGAGCATGACGTCGTCGGAAAACCGCTTCACACTTTTCGGCATCATGCCCTAGGGGGCCGATCGGATCGCCATGCGCTACCGCACGCTTGATCCGAAACTGATCATCGAAACCGCCGAGCGGCTGGAAGGGCGTGTGGCCGACCGTTTTCCGGAGGCCGGGTTGCGCGGCGTTGCCGCCGAACTTGTGTCGCTGTCGCGCGATCTGGCCAAGGCCGCCAAGGCCCTGGAAGCGCCTATCTGGTGGCTGCGTGGCATCATCGTCGCCGCCGTCATCGCGGGCGCGCTGATCTTCCTGTTCGTCGGCACCATCCTGCCGCTCATTCACATCTCCCAGGCCGACGACGCGGTCCAGTCGGTGCAAGGCATCGAAGCCACGATCAACATGATCATCCTCGCCGTGCTCGGCTTCCTGGCCCTGATCCGCACCGAGGAGCGCATCAAGCGCAAGCAGGTGTTTCGCCAGTTGCACGGCCTCAGATCGCTGATCCATGTCATCGACATGCACCAGTTGACCAAGGATCCGGCGGCGCTGTCGGCCAGCTTCAAGCCGACGGCGCATTCGCCGGCCCGTCTCACCAATGCCGCGGATCTCGCGCGCTATCTCGACTATTGCTCCGAAATGCTGTCGATCACCGGCAAGATCGCGGCGCTGTTCGCGCAATCCGTCAATGACGCCGTCGTCATCGACGGCGTCAACGACATCGAGAACCTGGCGTCCAACCTGTCGCGCAAGATCTGGCAGAAGATCACGTTGATCGACGGCCGGACGGCGGCGGCACAACCTTCTCCGGCACCAGGCTTGGCGAGCCAAGCCGCTCGGCTTCCGCCGCGCGCACCAGCGCGCTGATAAGCTGGACCGTCGGCGCCGGCGTACCGGCTTTTTCAGCGAGCCGCAAAACAGCGCCCTGCAAGTCGTCGATCTCGGTCGACCGCCCACGCTGCAGATCGTCCCACATCGACGAGCGCGCCTCGGGATCGATCGCCAGCATGCGCCGGGCCAGGAGCTTGAACAGCCAGTCGGGCAACCTGAGCACCTTCGGCAGCAGCGTCGGGCGCAGGCCGGCGATCCGCGCCGGCTCGATGCCGGAGGCTTTCATCGCCAGCAAGGCCTCGTCGATCTGGCTGGCCAGGATCAGCCGCCAGCGCCGGTCAGCGAGTTCAGTTGCCAGCGGCAGGCCCGACAGCGCCACCAGCGCATTGTTCAGGTTCATCAGAAGCTTGCCCCACAGCACGGCCTTCATATCGCCACGCGTTTCGACAGCCAGGCCTTCGGTGTCGAGAAGGTCGGCAAGGCCGACATTGCCTTCTTCGACCATAACCTTGCCGTCGCTGGCGCGGTGGACGCGCAACGGCAGCTCTCCATCGGCTGATTGCACGACATTGAACGGCACCATGCCAGCCAGCACCGTTCGCGGGCCAAGCGCCGCGCGCAGCCTGTCGGCGTTGTCGACGCCATTCTGCAGGCTTACCACCACGGCATCGGGACGGGCATGGGCCTTGATGAGTGCCGCCATTTCCCGCGTCGCGCCGCTCTTGACGGTGACCAGGATCACATCGGCCCCCGGCAAGGACGCGGCCGGATCGGCGGTGACGGCAAGCTCTGCCGGCTTGATCAGGCGATCGCGGTCCTCGAGGTCGCTGACGCGCAATCCGCCCTGCCGCAGCGCTGCCTCGATGCGCGGCCTGGCAAGCAGGACAACCCGCCGCCCGGCGAGCGCCAGGCAGCCGCCGGCATAACAGCCAATGCTGCCGGCGCCGGCAATGACGATCCTTTTTTCGCCGTTTGCCATCTCTTACTCCGCATCAGCCAGAACTATACGACATGAAAACCATAATGTCGGCGGTATCGTCGGCCATTGGCTTGGCCCTATGTCTGGCCGTGACAGGCCATTCGCTTTCGACTATCGCTTTTGCCATGACGCTGCCGACTGACCCCGCCGCAAACCTTGCCTCTCTCATCCGCTGTGCCTCGGTGACACCAGCCGAAGGCGGCGCGCTGAGCGCGCTGGAGGCGATGCTGAAGCCGCTCGGCTTCCTGGTCGATCGGCCGGTGTTCTCCGAAGACGGCACGCCCGACATCGAGAACCTCTATGCACGGCGCTCCGGCAATGGCCCGCATCTGATGTTCGCGGGTCATACCGACGTGGTGCCGGTCGGCGACGAAGCCGCCTGGACGCATCCGCCTTTCGCCGCCGATATCGCCAATGGCGAAATGTATGGCCGCGGCGCGGTCGACATGAAGGGCGGCATTGCCTGCTTCATCGCCGCGGTGGCGCGCCACGTCGAGGCAAATGGCGGCCCGAAGGGCTCGGTCTCGCTGCTGATCACCGGCGACGAGGAAGGGCCTGCCATCAACGGCACGGTCAAGCTGCTCGAATGGGCCGCGTCCAAAGGCGAGAAATGGGACGCCTCGATCGTCGGCGAGCCGACCAATCCGGACACGCTCGGCGACATGATCAAGATCGGCAGGCGCGGCTCGATGTCGGGGAGCATCACCGTCAATGGCCGCCAGGGCCATGCCGCTTATCCGCAGCTTGCCGACAACCCGGTGCGCGGCCTGATGAGCCTGGTGGACGCCTTGCTGCATCCCGTCTTCGACAAGGGAACCAAGGATTTCCAGCCGACCAACCTCGAGGTGACCTCCATCGATGTCGGCAACCCGGCCACCAACGTCATTCCTGCCAAGGCAACCGCCACCTTCAACATCCGCTTCAACGACAGCTGGACGGCCGAGACGGTCCAGGCGGAAATCCACAACCGCCTCGATCAGGCGGCTGGGCGCAAGAAATACCGACAGGGCAAGAAGACGCCAGTCGACTATGAGCTGGTCTGGCGCGACCGGCCGAGCCATGTCTTCCTGACCCGCGACGACAGGCTGGTCGAGACGCTGAGCGGCTCGGTCAAGGCGGTGGTCGGCAAAAAGCCGGCGCTATCCACCTCCGGCGGCACATCGGATGCGCGCTTCATCAAGGATTATTGCCCGGTGGTCGAATTCGGCCTGGTCGGCAAGACCATGCACATGGTCGACGAGCGCGTGGCCATCGCCGATCTGGAAACGCTGACGCGGATCTACCAGCGCTTCATCGACGACTGGTTCGGACAGGGCTGATCAGCATGCTTTCGGCGGACGAAACCCAAGCTTCGCTGACCGGCGCCTGGCGGCTGATGCTCGGCAAGGCCGACGGCCTGCGCCTGCTCGACCTCACGGCCGACGGCTTCTGGAATTCGTTCTTCGCCATCATCGTCGCGGCACCGGCGCTGATCGTCGGCTGGGTCGGCATCGCCAACGAGATCGGCGATCCCGATGCCTTCGCCGGCCGCTTCAGCATGCTGGTGCGACTGGCGACGGTCGATATCGGCTCCTGGGTACTGCCGCTGGTGGCGCTCGCCTTGGTGGCGCGGCGCGCCGGCATCGGCGGGCGCTTCGTCCACTATGTCGTGGCCAGCAACTGGGCCTCGGCGATCACTGCCTGGCTGATGCTGCCTTCGGCGCTGATCAGGCTTTTCCTGTCCTCGGCAAGCCAGGTCTCGAGCCTTGTGTCGCTGCTGTTATTTTCCCTGTCGATGGTGCTGACCTGGCGCATGACCAACGCGACGATCGGCAGGGGCGCTGCCTTCGGCACCGCCGTTTTCGTCGGCATGTTCGTCGCTTCGCTGCTGGTGCTGTTCGGACTGCAGATGCTGCTTGGCATCTCCGTGCCGGACGATGTCGGGGGCCAGAGCCTTTCCGGGCTTTATCCCGGATAGAACCAGGATTCTACCCGGGAGAACCAGGGTTCTACCCGGGATAATCGACGCCAATGAGAAAAAGCCCGTCGGGCGGCGCCACCTGGCCGCAGGCGGCGCGGTTTCGCGCCTCGAGCGCCGCCTTGAGGTCGCCCGATGTCCAGCCGCCGTCGCCGACCCGCTTCAGCGAGCCGACCATCGAGCGCACCTGGTTGTGCAGGAAGGATCGTGCCGATGCCCTCACCTCGATCAGATCATCGCCCGCCCGGCTCACATCGAGCCGCTCCAATGTCCTGATCGGGCTGTTAGCCTGGCACTGCGTCGAGCGGAAGGTGGTGAAGTCGTGCCGGCCGAGCAGGAGCTTCGCCGCTTCGTGCATGGCGGCGGCATCGAGCCGCTTCGGCACCCACCACACCTTACCCTTGTCCAGCGCCGAGGGCGCCCGCCGGTTGAGGATGCGGTAGAGATAGTGCCGGCCGATGGCGGAGAAACGGGCATCGAAATCGTCCGGGACGATCGTGGCCTTCAGGATGACTATGCGCGCGCCGGCCGCCTGCAGGTGTGCATTGACGGCATCGCGCACCTTGTCGTCGGGCCACGCCTTGGCAAGGTCGACATGCGCCACCTGCGCGGTCGCGTGCACGCCGGCATCGGTGCGGCCGGCGGCGCGCAGCCGGACCGCCTCGCCGCAGAATTTCTCGATCGCCTGCTCGATCGCCTGCTGCACCGAAGGCTGGTCGGCCTGATGCTGCCAGCCGGCAAACAGGCTGCCGTCATATTCGATATCGAGGCGAAAACGCGGCATGCCGGTCGGCTATACGCCCCGCCTAGGCGGCGAGAGCGGTGAAGGCGGAGGCGTAGACCAGCCTGCCGGATTCGGGAGCTTCGCCCCAGGCCAGCGCCTGCAGCGCCTCGCCCTGGTATTCGCTTTCGAACTTTTCTGCGCGGGCGTGGCTATAGCCGAAACGGCCGTAATAGGCCGGATCGCCCAGCACGACGGCCAGTGTCTCGCCGGCGTCCTTGAGCCGAATATGGGCCTCGCGGATCAACGCGCCGCCGATGCCGCTGCCATGGAAGGAAGGCTCCACCGCCAGCGGCGCAAGCGCCACGGCGGCAAAACTCTTACCGCCGCTCTGAACGAACAGCCGCGAAAACAGGATATGGCCGACGGCCTGGCCGTCCTCTTCCGCCACCAGTTCGACGACGGCGTCACCGCCGGTCACCAACGCGTCGACCAGTCCGGCCTCCGTCTGCTGGCCGAAAGCGTGTTCCTCGACGAGGCGGATGGCCTCGCGGTCCCGCGGCGTCGCCGCGCGTATCGACATCATGCTCATGAGAATTTCAGTCCTTTTTCGATCTTGGCTCCGCGCAGGAATTCCGACGCGGCGGCGGGCTTTCCGCCCGCACGTTGAACTTCGACCAGCCTGACCGCGCCTTTTCCGCAGGCGATTGTCAGCCGGTCATCGAGAATTCCTCCCGACTCGCCCAAATCTTCCGAAGGCGACACGCCTTCGGATAGCGTCGAGCGAAGCAGTTTCAGCCGTTCCATACGGCCGCCAATTTCAATCTCGGACCAGGCGCCGGGAACCGGTGACAGGCCACGAATATGATTGTGAACCTCGGCCGCGGGCCGTGTCCACTCCACGCGCGTCTCGGATTTATCGATTTTCCTGGCGTAAGTCACCCCTTCGGCCGCCTGCGCGGTAAATGCCAGGGTGTTCTGTTCCAGCCGCGCCAACGCTTCCACCATCAGGGCAGCGCCGACACTCATCAACCGATCATGCAGATCGCCGGCTGTCATATCGGGGCCGATGGCGCATTTTTCAACCAGTCCCACCGGGCCGGTATCCAGCCCCGCCTCCATGCGCATCACCATCATGCCGGTCTCGGTGTCTCCCGCCATGATGGCGCGCTGGATGGGCGCGGCGCCACGCCAGCGCGGCAAAAGCGACGCATGGCCGTTGACGCAGCCAAGCCGGGGTGCCTCCAGAACTGCCTTCGGCAACAGCAATCCATAGGCGACGACCACGGCGATATCGGCGCCCAGGTCGGCAAAAGCGGCCTGCTCGGCCTCGCTTTTCAACGATGCCGGTGCACGCACCTCGATGCCAAGCCGCCCGGCCTCGAGCTGCACCGGTGACGGCGTCAGTTCCAGCCCGCGCCGGCCGGCGGCGCGCGGCGGCTGCGTGTAGACGGCTGAAATCTCGTGGCCAGCCTCGGCGATGGCGCGCAGCGTCGGCACCGAAAACTCCGGCGTGCCCATGAAGATGACGCGAAGGGGCATTGCCCTATCCCACCAGCTTGCCTGGCGCCTTGTCCCTGGCGAGCTTCTTGAACTTCTTCACCACCATGTCGCGCTTCAGCTTCGAGATGTGGTCGATGAACAGCACGCCGTTGAGGTGGTCGATTTCGTGCTGCAGGCAGGTTGCCATCAGCCCCTCGGCCTCGATCTCCTGCAGCTTGCCGTCACGGTCCAGATATTTGACCCTCACCGAAGCCGGGCGCTCGACCTCGGCATAGTAATCAGGGATCGACAGACAGCCTTCCTCGTAGACGGACCGCGCGTCGGCGCTTTCGAGAATTTCCGGGTTGATGAAGACGTGTGGCGCCGGGGTTTCGTCTTCCTTGGCGAGATCGATCACCAGCATGCGCAGAGGCTCGCCGACCTGGATTGCCGCCAACCCGATGCCGGGTGCGTCATACATGGTTGCCAGCATATCGTCGGCCAGTTTGCGTACCGGCGCGTCGACGCGCTCCACCGGCTTGGAGACCTGGCGCAGGATGGGATCGGGAAGAATGATAAGCGGCTTGATCGGCATGGCGTTTCACCTAAGACCTCAATAGAAAGGCGTCAACCGGTGCGCCTGCGCCTCGTTCACGCTTTGATCTGTGCCAGACCGCCGAATCGGCTATGCTGTCCACATGAATGATCTGAGCACCATCCTTTCGGAGCCCGCCGCACGGCTCGGCGCCTCGACTATCACGCTCGGCCACGTCTTGGCCGTCGCCACATTGCTGTTTCTCGGCTTGTTCGTGGCGCTCGTCATCGCGCTGTGGCGCTCGGCCAAGGCGCGCGCGGTCGCCGCAGCGGAAGCCGCCGACCATGCCCGCGACGCCGAGGCGCGGATGGCCGGCATTCTGCAATCCCAGGCCGAGATGCAGGGCCGCATGGGCGCCATCGCCGAAGTGTTCGGCGCCCGCCAAGCCGAATTGACGCAGTCGATCGGCCAGCGGCTCGACGCCATGACCGGCCGCATCGGCCAGACCATGACCGAGCAGACCAAGTCCACGCATGAGAGCCTCGCGAAACTGCAGGAGCGGCTGGCGGTCATCGACACCGCGCAAGGCAACATCCAGTCGCTGGCCGGCCAGGTCGTGCAGCTGCAGGCGATCCTCTCCAACAAGCAGACGCGCGGCGCCTTCGGCCAGTCGCGCATGGAGGCGATCGTCGCCGACGGCCTGCCGCACGGCGCCTACGAATTCCAGGCGACGCTGTCGAACGGCAGCCGGCCGGACTGCCTGGTGAAAATGCCGAACGGCGCGCCGTCGCTTGCCATCGACGCCAAATTTCCCCTGGAAGCGTGGAATGCCATCCGCGCCGCCGATAACGCCGACCTGCAGAAGGTCGCGGCCCAGGCCTTCCGCCGCGATATCGAGGTCCATATCCGCGACATTTCGGAAAAATACCTGCTGCAGGGCGAAACGCAGGACACCGCCTTCATGTTCGTGCCGTCGGAATCGGTGTTCGCCGAAATCCACGAGAATTTCGAAGCGGTTGTCCAGAAGGCGCACCGTGCCCGCGTCATCATCGTCTCGCCTTCGCTCTTGATGCTGTCGATCCAGGTCATCCAGGCGATCCTCAAGGATGCGCGCATGCGCGAGCAGGCGCATCTGATCCAGGGCGAAGTCATCAGGCTGATGGAAGACGTCCAGCGTGTCGACGAGCGGGTGCGCAAATTGCAGGGCCATTTCGGCCAGTCGGCCAAGGACATCGAAGACATACTCGTCTCGACCTCGAAAGTGACCAAGCGTGGCCAGAAGATCGAGGCGCTGGAATTCGGAGAAGGCGAGCCCGACGCCCCGCGCGGCGGCGCCCCTGCCAAGGTGGAGGCCGCACCGCGCGCTGCCGATTCAAAGACCGGGCAGCTGAGATTGAGGGTCGTCGAAGGCGACGACTGAACGCTACTGCTCTTCGATTGTCGTCATACCCTCGAATTCCGGAAGCCAGTGCAGCGCCGACCGGTGCCATTTCTGGTGTCTCGGGACCAGGTTCTGGCGCTGCCGCGAGGTCCCGACCCTGATCCCATAGACCTTCGGACCGTCGCCGACCGATGTCGCATAGAGATGCGAGCCGCAGTCGGCACAAAAAGCCTGCATTCGCTTGGCGCCGCTCGCCACGGTCTTGATGTAGATCTTCGGTTCGCCGCTGGTGATCCGGTAGTGATCCTCCGTCGCAGGAACGGTAACGCGAAATGCCGTACCGGTCAGTTGCTGGCAATCGGTACAATGGCAGATCGAGGTCTTCTCCGGGTCGACCTCCGCCTCGTAGGTGATGGCGCCACAATGGCAGCCGCCGTCGATCTTCATCGTCATTCCTCCAACTTCGATCGGCCGATTTTAGCGGCACGGAGACACGAGGCAACGGCGGGGCGCTGGTCCAGAGGCCAAACCGAAAAGTGGACCGCGGTGTCGCAAAGTTCGTACTCGAATCTATCCGGACGCGGATTCGATCAGCTTGCGCCGCTTTTCCCAGGTGCCTGACGTCTGCGGCTTGACGAACAGCCGCGTGATCTCAGGCATCTCCTTCTTCAACCGCGCCTCGATGCGCTCGACACAGGCCTCGATCTCCGGCGCCGACAAATGGTCCTCGAATTCGATGCTCAGGCCGGCAACGATTTCTTCCGGGCCCATATGCACCGTCAGCACACCGTTCGCCCGCTGCACCGCCGGATCCTGCTGGACGATCGCCAGCACCTTCCTCTGCACCTCGGGTGAGGCCGGCTCGCCGATGAGCAGGCCCTTGCTTTCACGCGCCAGGAAGATTGCGGTCGTGCCGAGGATGAGTGAGATGCCGATCGAGGCGGCGCCGTCGAGTTCGGGCATCTTGAAAATCTCCGCAGCCAATATGCCGGCAAAGGCGACGGCCAGGCCGAGAAGGGCTGCACTGTCTTCGAACAGCACCGTATAGACGCTCGGGTCCTTGCTCGATTGCACGGCTTGCAGCCAGCCCTGCTTGCCCTTCTGCTTGCGGAATTCCTTCAGCGCCACCAGCCAGGAGCTGCCTTCGAACAGGAAGGACAGGCCGAGAACGATGTAGTTCATTCTGGCGTTGGCGACCGGCTCCGGCGCCATGATGTGGATGATGCCCTCGTAGAACGACACGCCGGCGCCCAGCGCGAAGACCAGAAGGGCGACGATGAAGCTCCAGAAATAGAGTTCACGGCCATGGCCGAGCGGGTGCGAGCTGTCCGCGGGGCGTGCCGCCCGGTGCATGCCGTAGAGCAGCAGGCCGCCATTGCCTGTATCGACCAGCGAATGCACGCCTTCCGACAGCATGGCCGAACTGCCGGTGAAAAAGGCGGCGGCGAACTTGGTCAACGCTATGGCGAGATTGCCGGCGAGCGCCGCGTAGATGACCGTTCTGGAGCCGCCGTGCCCAGCCATGCAGGTTTTATCCTCTTCGAGGCAGTGTAGCGGCTCTGCCGCGGAGTTGCACAGTCATCACAACGCGCCAATCGTCGGGTCGTTCAATGTGTTCGAAACCTGCTGGCGGGAAGGCCAGCTATTCCTGGATCTCGTCGGTCCACACTTTGAAGCCCGCAAGCAACCCTGGCCCGAAGATATGGGTTAGCGGCACATCCGCCGCGTCGCGGCCGGAGGCGATCAGGATGCGGCCGATGCGTGGCGCGTTGTTGCGCGGATCGAAAGCGTGCCAGCGGCCGCCGAGATAAACCTCCATCCAGGCGCAGAAATCCATGCTCGCCCAAGGCTTCGGCATGCCGATGTCGCTGATATAGCCTGTGCAGTAGCGCGTCGGGATATTGAGTGCCCGGCAAAACGTGACGGCAAGATGCGCGAAATCGCGGCACACGCCGCTCCGTTCGCGCCAGGCTTCCGCGGCGGTGCGCGTCACCCGTGCGTTGCCGTAGTCGAAGACGATGTGGTTGTGGACGAAATCGCACACCGCCTGCACGCGCGGGATGCCTGATGGCATATGGCCGAACAGCCGCCATGCCTCGCTTGCCAAGAGGTCGCTTTCGCAAAACCGGCTGGGCAGCAGGAACAGCAGCGTTTCAGCCGGCAGGTCGCGCACCTCATGCTGCCACGCCATCAACTCGCCCATCTCGAACGTGCCGGAGTCGCGGATCACCGCATCCGTACCGAAAGTGAAACGCCCGGGCGGGGCGACGAGCCGGTTGCACCAGTTGCCGAAACTGTCGCGATAACTCTCAATCGGCACTGGCGGGTTGGAGGTCAGGAAATCCGGGCGCTCAAGATCGGAGGCGCGGGAATAGTGGACATTGAGCATTGCGATGAGCGGCGTTTCCTGCGGAAAGTCGAAGCTCATCTCGCAGCCGATATGGATCCGCATTGTCGTCCTGACGGGCCTGCCTGACGATCACCCGGCGGTGCACGGGTCGATGCTGCAGTGCGAAGACAAGCATGGCATGGACTGCCGGGGTTTACGAGCAAATTAGAAACCGGTTGAAAGCGGCCTGCCGGCGCTGGCAGCAGGCACTCGCCTCTTGCAGTCTGGCGTTTGTCTTGTTTCACTTCGTTTCCCGCAACTGGAGGAACGAATCATGGCTAAAGGTGCGATGAAGGCAGGCAAGGAAGCCCGCAAACCAAAGAAAGACGCCAAGAAGCCTGTAGCCGCTCCGGCCCTGAAGGCGCCGCCGGTCAAGGCGACGAGGATCAAGGAAAAGTAGATATCGCCAAGCGTGCATGGATTTCACCGGCGGCGTCCGACATGCCGCCGGCGAATTGTTGATTGGGCGTTCAGACACCCTATATCGACGATGCGGGGACGACCTCGCATTCCCGAAATCCGGTTGGGACGGCCCGCCCATTGTTTGATTGAGCATCCGAAGACCTTTCGGCCGGATGTTCTGGATGGAGCGTTCCGATGTCATGGATTCTTCTGTTCTTCGCCGGCCTGTTCGAAATCGGCTGGGCGATCGGGCTCAAATACACCGACGGCTTCACCAGGCTTGTTCCGACCGTGCTCACGGTCGCGTCGATGATCGTCAGTTTGACCTTGCTTGGCCTGGCGCTGAAGACCCTGCCTGTCGGCACAGCCTATGCGGTGTGGACCGGTATCGGCACCGTCGGCACGGCGCTGCTCGGCGTCTGGCTGCTGGGCGAGCCCGCGACGGCGATCAGGCTCGGCTGCATCGCGTTGATCGTCTGCGGCATCATGGGGCTGAAACTCGCGGCCTGAACGGCCCTGTCCACCGACTGGCGCTATCGACCGAGCTGACATCATGAATCGACGTCCCTGGATGCAGGGAGGCTCCCCGTGGGCAACACCGACACGCGAAAAAGGGCCGCGCCTTGGCGCGTCCCTCATTCATCATCCATCGAGGCGAGTGCGCTGTTAGCGACCCGTAAAGCCGGGCGGTGTCCTGCCGGTGCGCTGCTTGCGTGCCGCATAGCGTGCGTCGCGCTTTGCCTTGCGCTCTGCTTCATCGGCAAGCAAACGAGCGATACGCTCGTTCTCTTCAGCTTCCCGAAGCTTGGCATCCGCTTGCGCTGCCTCTTCGGCGGCAATGCGCGCAGCTTCGGCTGCTGCCTCACGCTCGGCTTTCTCAATCGCCTCGCGTGCCAGCTTTTCCTGCTTCAGCTTGGCCTTCTCGGCCTCGCGGATCTCACGAGCCGCAAGGATCGCCTTGCGTTCGGCCTGTCGTGCCAGCACCGCGGGATCGTCTGCTGCCGGCTTTGACTTGAAGCGCTCCAGAAGCGCCTTCTTTGCCTCGGTCGCGGCATTGCGCCGCTCGAAAATGTCTTTTTCCCTGTAGATAGCCAAGTCCACTTCCTTGAAGTCTATTCGCGACGCTTACATACGCGCGAAAACCGGGAGTTCAAGCGCCAAAACGGCATGCCAGCCATGAAATTCCGGGATGTTGCACCCGGGAGACGCATTTTCCGCCGAAATCGACATGCACTGTTCACCAGCCAGCCTCTGGCGGCGCGACGGACGCGTCGCTACCTCTGGAGCATGATGCCGAAAAGGGGAAAGCGGTTTTCGGACGATATCATGCTCTATCTATCTCTTCGATTTAGGGTCGGATTCAGATTTCAGGTCGAACAGAGCTAAAATCATCCGACCCTAGCGCAACAATCAACACACTGGGATGACATCCAAATGGAACTCGGCCTCTACACTTTTGCCGATGTGAGCCCTGTGCCGGGTCCCGGCGCCATCGGTCCGCATGAGCGGCTACGCAACCTGATCGAGGAGATCGAACTTGCCGACCAGGTCGGGCTCGACGTCTTCGGCCTCGGCGAACACCACCGGCCGGACTATGCCGCCTCGGCACCGGTCGTGGCTTTGGCCGCGGCGGCGGAGCGTTCGAAGCGCATCAAGCTGACCAGTGCGGTGACGGTATTGTCCTCCGACGATCCGGTGCGCGTTTTCCAGCAGTTTTCCACGCTCGACCTTCTGTCGGGCGGCCGCGCCGAGATCATGGCTGGGCGAGGTTCGTTCATCGAATCCTTCCCGCTATTCGGCTACAACCTCGAAGACTATGACGAGCTGTTCGCCGAAAAGCTCGACCTGCTGCTGGCCATCCGCGATCAGGTGAAGGTTACCTGGTCGGGTAGGCTGCGCGCGCCGATCAACGATCGCGGCGTCTATCCCAGGCCCTTCCAGGACAGGCTGCCGGTCTGGATCGCCATTGGCGGAACGCCGCAATCGGCCGCTCGGGCGGGCGCGCTCGGCCTGCCGCTGGCGCTTGCCATCATCGGCGGCGAACCGGCGCGCTTCGCGCCGCTGTTCGACCTCTACCGTGAGGCCGCCAAGCGCGCTGGCGGCGATCCGACGGGGTTGGCGACCAGCATCAACGTGCATGGCTTCATCGCCGACACGACCGAGCAGGCGGCGGACGACTTCTACGGCCCCCAGGCCGAGGTGATGAACCGCATCGGCCGTGAGCGCGGTTGGGGTCCGACATCGCGTGCGCATTTCGACCAGTCGCGTGATCCCGACGGCGCGCTGTTCGTCGGCAATCCGGAGCAGGTGGCGGAAAAGATCGTGACCCAGCACAGGGTGTTCGGTAATGACCGCTTCCTGCTGCAGATGGCGATCGGCACCATGCCGCACGCCAAGATCATGAAGGCGATCGAGCTCTACGGCACCAAGGTGGCGCCGATCGTACGCAAGGAAACCGCGAAATCCGCGCCGACCGTGGCGGCGCCTGTCGCGTGAACTTAAGGAGGCCCGCGAGCCTCATTCCATGAGCCCTGGATGAGCATGCTTATCGCGTTGCCCGGTGTAGGGCCGCATCCATCATCGCGGCATGATGGATTTCGGTCGCCTCGTCGGCTGGGAACAGGCACTCGATGCGCAGTTCCTGGGCGGCGACGGTTTGGGGCGTGCCGACTGGCCTGCTCCCGTGCCAGGCCCGCCAGCTGCCCGGACTCAATTACACGGCATGTAATCGTGGAACGCTCGCAGCCGAGCCGTCGGTCTGAGCTATATTGACGGCGCCCGCTCGGCGGCGGCCACGCCGTCAGTGCCGGCTAACGGAACCTTGAAGCCGCGCTGGCGTTTCCGTCTGCGGATTGCATCAGTTGTGATGTGCCCGCCGAGGGGATCGCGATGAAGGCCGAACCCACCGCTTTGGGCGCAGGCGTTGCCGAAGCCGAAGAATCGCGAGTGGCGGCGCGTGCCGATACGCGTCTCATGCGCTCGTTGCTCATCGGTATCTTCCTGTTCATGACCGTCTATGCGCTCTATTTCGCGCGCGCTTTTTTCATGCCGGTCATTCTGGCCTTCCTGCTGGCGCTGACGCTGACCCCGATCGTGCGGCTGCTGCGCAAGCGCGGCATTCCCGAAGTGGTTTCGGCGACGCTTCTGGTGCTTGTGTCGATCTTCGTCTTCGCAAGCGCCGGCTATGTGCTCAGTGGGCCTGTCATCGATCTCATCAACAACACATCGTCCATCGGCCAGCAGCTGACCGAGCGATTGGCGCAGTTGCGACGGCCGCTCGAGAGGATCATGGACATCGCGCACCAAATCGAGGGGCTGACCGAGACATCGCAGGAACCGGGTGTGCAAAAGGTCGCGGTAGCGCAGTCCGGCTTCTTCTCGTCGGCGGCGAGCAACATCCTGTCGGCTGGAACAAGCCTGACCATCATCTTCGTGCTGTCGCTGTTCCTGCTCGCCTCGGGCACGATGTTCTACGAGAAGATCATCCAGTCCTTCGCCAGCCTCACCGAAAAGAAGCGGGCGCTGCGCGTCGTCTACGACGTCGAGCGGGAAATCTCGCACTATCTGCTCACCGTCACCATCATCAACACCGGCCTCGGCACGGTCATCGGCCTCGGCCTGTGGGCGCTCGGCATGCCCAATCCGTTGGTCTGGGGCGCGGCGGCCGCCCTGCTCAATTTCCTGCCCTATGTCGGGGCCATGATCACGCTTGTCCTGGTCACCGTCATCGCGCTCATCACCTTCGACACGATCGCCTATGCGCTGTTGGCGCCTGCTTTCCTGGTTTTGTGCGACATCATCGAAGGCCAGTTCGTGACGCCGATGGTGGTCGGGCGGCGGCTCGAGATCAACGCCGTGGCGATCTTCATCGCCATCGCATTCTGGTCATGGCTGTGGGGCTTCGTCGGCGCGCTGATGGCGGTGCCGCTGCTGGTCGTCGTCAAGGTGTTCTGCGATCATTTCGAGAGCCTTAGCCATGTCGGCAATTTTCTCGCCGCCCAACATACGGCGGTCGTTGAGGACGAAGCCGACGAGCAGGACGCCGCGGCAGCCGGATAACCGGCGCACGGTTTGCGACGGCGGGATCGAATGCCTATATCCGGCCGATCAGTGCCCGGTGCCCTTCCCGATGAATGACGTTCCCTTCGACCTCGACGCCTATTTCGCCCGGATCGGCCATGCCGGTTCCGGACAAGCTTCGCTCGACACGCTGAAGACGCTCCATTTCCTGCATCCGCAGGCGATCCCGTTCGAGAATATGGATCCGTTTCTGGGACGCCCGGTCGGATTGGATGTCGCCTCGCTGCAGGGCAAGATCGTCCTTGGTGGGCGTGGCGGCTATTGCTTCGAGCACAATCTCCTCTTCATGCACGCGCTGAAGGCGCTCGGCTTCAAGGTCGGCGGCCTTGCCGCGCGTGTGCTTTGGGGGCAGAGCGAGGACGCCATCACGGCGCGTAGCCACATGCTTTTGTGCGTCGAGCTTGACAGCCACACCTATATCGCCGACGTCGGATTCGGCGGCCTGACGCTTACGGCGCCGCTGCTGCTGAAGCCCGGCCGGGAACAAAAAACGCCGCACGAGACATTCCGCATCATCGAGGCCGGCGATCATTTCCGCCTGCAGGCCTTGATCGGCGGCGACTGGCGCTCGCTGTATCGCTTCGACCTGCAGCCGCACTATGAGGTGGACTATTCCGTCGCCAATTACTTCCTGTCGACCAACCCGGCATCGCATTTCCTCACCTCCGTCATAGCGGCCCGCGCCGCGCCCGACCGGCGCTATGCGCTGCGCGGCGATCGCCTATCGATCCATCACGTCGATGGCCGCACCGAGCAGAAGCAGATCGCCACCGCCGCCGAACTTGCCGACACGCTGGAAGGCCAGCTCGGCATCACCATTCCCGACCGCAAGGCCTTCGAGGCCCGGGTGCGCGAGAAGAAGATCGTGGAGACCAGTATATGACCGAACTGTCCGTTCTCGACCTGTCGCCGATCGTCGAAGGCAGCGATGCCTCGCAATCGCTCGCCAATTCGCTCGATCTCGCCCGCCACGCCGAGCGGCTGGGCTACAAGCGCTACTGGCTGGCCGAACATCACAATATGCCGGGCATCGCCAGCGCGGCCACATCGGTCGTCATCGCCCATGTCGCCGGCGGCACCAAAACCATTCGTGTCGGCGCCGGCGGCATCATGCTGCCCAACCATGCGCCGCTGGTGATCGCCGAGCAATTCGGCACGCTCGCCGCCCTGTTTCCCGGCCGCATCGACCTTGGCCTCGGTCGCGCTCCCGGCACCGACATGAACACGGCGCGCGCGCTGCGCCGCAATCTCGAGGCTGGCGCCGACAATTTCCCGCAGGATGTCGTCGAACTGATGGGCTATTTCCTGCCGGCCGAGGACGGCCAGCGTCTGCGTGCCGTGCCCGGCGAGGGCCAGACGGTGCCGATCTGGATTCTCGGGTCGAGCCTCTACGGCGCGCAGCTCGCCGCCATGCTCGGCCTGCCCTACGCCTTCGCCTCGCATTTCGCGCCGGCGGAACTCGATCATGCGCTGGACATCTACCGCTCGCGCTTCCAGCCGTCGGAGCAGCTCGAAAAGCCGCATGTCATGCTCGGCCTCAACGTCTTCGCGGCACCCACCGACGCAGAGGCGCGGCTGCTGTTTACTTCGCTGCAGCAGGCCTTTGTCAATCTGCGCACCGGCAGGCCCGGAAAATTGCCGCCCCCGGTCGAGAACTATGACCGGGATCTCGACCCGATGGCCAAGTCCATGCTCAGCCAGGCGCTGTCCTGCGCCGTCGTCGGCTCACCGGAAACAGTCCGGCAAGGCATCGATGCGTTCGTGCGACGCACCGGCGCCGACGAGTTGATGGTCACGGCGCAGATATCGGACCACGCCGCCCGCGTGCGCTCCTTCGAGATTTTGGCCGAGGCGCACAGATCGTTGTCGCAAGCGGCCTGAAACAGGCGGCCTGGAGCTTTTGCCGACGTCGATGCTCTGCTAAGTGCGGGGTATCCTTCGCAACAGCGAGCCCTGCCTTGCCCCATGATCTCGATAGACGCGAGCAGTTTGCCATCGACCTGGCGCGGCGCGGCGGCGAACTCGGCCTGAGATATTTCCGCGATCTCGACAGCCTGACCATCGAGAGCAAGGGCCATCAGGACCTGGTCTCGCAGGCCGACCGCGAGGTCGAGCTGTTCATCCGCGCGGCAATCGCCGCCGACTATCCGCAAGACGGCATTATCGGCGAAGAGCACGCCTCGGTCGCCGGCTCGACCGGCCATGCCTGGGTCATAGACCCCATCGACGGCACCGCCAATTTCGTACGCGGCATTCCGGCCTGGTGCGTGGTGATCGCTTGCGCAAGGAATGGCGAGACGATCGTCGGCGTCATCCACGAGCCGTCGACCGGCGAGACCTTCCACGGAAGGCTGGGCGGCGGCGCCTTCGTCAACGGCAAGCCGATCGAAACGAGCGCGGCCACCAGCCTGCAAGAGGGCTCGGTGGGCACCGGCTTCTCAAACCGGGCCGAAGCCGAGAACATCGCCGTGCTGATCAAGAAGATCCTGGCCGAGGGCGGCGTCTTCTTCCGCAACGCGTCAGGCGCGCTGATGCTTGCCTATGTCGCCTCGGGCCGGCTGCTTGGCTATGTGGAGGAACACATGAACCCTTGGGACTGCCTCGCCGGCATGCTGCTGATCGAGGAGGCCGGCGGCACTGTGCTGAAGGCGGATCCGAAGACAGTGCTGCAGAAAGGGACACAGATTATCACCGGCGGCAAAGGCGTCTTTTCGAAGCTGCAGGAACTGTGTTCCGGTGTCTTCACGCCCTGATCAAATCCCGGGAATTGCCCGAAAACCGCTTCACACTTTCGGCATGCTCAGGCGCTCACGCTCTGCACCACTGTCCCCAGCGGGCGGCATGAATTGCGGATCATCAAACGGCCCTTGAGGACGAGCTTGCGCGGCGGCGCGTCCCTGTTGCCGGCGAGACGGTCGAGCAGCAGATTGGCCGCCTGTTCGCCGATCGCCTGCACCGGCTGCGCCACCGTCGTCAGTTGCGGCTGGAACACGTCGGACCAGGGAAAATCGTCGAAGCAGGCTACCGAAATGTCCTCCGGACAGGACAGGCCGATGTCGCGGATCGCCTTCATCGTGCCGATCACCATCGGGTTGTTGGCCGAGAAGATGGCGCTTGGCCGCTCATGCAGCGACAGCAGCTGCATGGTCGCGTTGTAGCCGTCGATCTCGTGGAAATTGCCGGAACGAACCAGTTCCTCGGCCACCGGCAAGCCGGCGGCCTGGAGCGCCTCGCAATATCCGGTCATCCGGTCATGCATGGGTGAAATATCCGAGGTGCCGGTAATGTAGCCAATCCGCCGATGGCCGAGATTGATCAGATAGCTGATGGCGTCGAACACCGCGCGCTGGTTGTCGAGAACCACGGCGTCGGTGTCGACGCCCTCGCACAGACGGTCCAGCAACACGACCGGCACATTGGCGTCGACGACAATCCGCTCGAGGATCGCACCGCCACCGACGCGCGCCACGATCAGCCCGTCGACCATGCGGTCGAGCAGCAGCCTGATCTGGTCGTCCTGGGTGTTCAAATCCTCGTCGGTGCAGCACAGCATGACGGCATAGCCGGCGCGGTCGAAGGCCTGCTGGATCACCGAAACGACGGCGGTGAAGAATGGGTTGGTGATGTGCGGGACGGTCAGGCCGATGGTGCGGGTCGTGCCCATCTTCAGGCTGCGGGCGATGGCGTTGCGCTTGTAGCCGATATCGCGGATTGCCTGTTCGATACGCTGGCTGAGTTCCGGGCTGACGGTCGCCGTACCATTGATCAGCGCCGACACGGTGGCGACCGAGACACGCGCGGCCTCCGCCACGTGAAGCATGGTGGGCGCGGTGGATTTGCGCTGTTTTTTTCGCCCTGACGCTGTCATTTTCGAAACGTTTCGTCACCCCTCTGCCGCCAATACCTACGGAATCCTGTCTTTTTAAGCAAGAATCGAAATGCATCAAACTTCTGGCACCTGATATCGGCTTGACACTATCGAAACGTTTAGATTAGCGTTTGCCTGGAGTTGACGACGACGGAAGGGAGGCCGCCATTGTCATGCAAGAGAGCAGTTCCCCTTCTTCGACGCGCAATGCGGCATCGGATCGGCCGGACATCGTTCTGAGCGCCGAGCACATTTCCAAGAGCTTTGGCGGCATCGCCGCGCTCGTCGATGTCGGCTTCGAACTGCGACGCGGCGAGGTCCATGCCCTGATGGGCGAGAACGGCGCCGGCAAATCGACGCTGATGAAGATCCTCTCCGGCGCCTATACCGGCTATGAAGGCACGGTCAGCGTCGATGGCCGGCCGGTCGGGTTCGCCGGCGTGCGCGATGCCGAGGATGCCGGCATCGCCATCATCCACCAGGAACTCAACCTGGTGCCGGAACTCAGCGTCGCCGACAACATCTTTCTCGGCCGTGAAAAGCTGATCGCCGGGCTGATCGTCGACCGCAAGGCGAGCAGCCGCGCGGCAAGCGCCCTGCTGCAGCGGCTCGGCATCGAACTCGATCCGGACGCTCGCGTCGGCGCCTTGCGCGTCGGCGAACAGCAGTTGGTCGAGATCGCCAAGGCGCTGTCGATGTCGGCGCGCATCCTGATCATGGACGAGCCGACCTCGGCCTTGTCGCCGGCCGAATGCCAGCGGCTGTTCCGCATCATCGGCCAGCTTGCCGATAGCGGCGTCGCCATCGTCTACATTTCGCACCGCATCGACGAGGTGATGCATCTGGCCGGTCGCGTCACCGTCTTCCGCGACGGACGCCATGTGCTGACGCGGCCGATGGCCGAACTCGACGAAAACACCATCATTTCGGCGATGGTCGGACGGGACCTGCTCGCATCCTCCCAAGGTGAGCGGGATCCCGGCGGCAGGACCGTGCTTTCGGTCAGCGACCTGTCGCTGTCGAAGCCCGACCGCCAGGGCTGGCGGCAGGTGATCGGCGGCGTCAGCTTCGATCTGGCCGCCGGAGAAATCCTCGGCATTGGCGGGTTGCTGGGCTCAGGCCGCACCGAGATCATGGAAGCTATCTTCGGCTCGAGCGATGGCCGCGCCGGCGGCGAGATCCGGCTCGACGGCCAGCCGGTGGATATCCGTTCGCCGCGCGATGCAAGACGCCTCGGCATCGCGCTGGTGACCGAGGACCGCAAGACGCAAGGCTTGCACCTGCAGGCCTCGATATCGGACAATGTGGCGCTGCCGCTGGTCGGCGCGCTGGCGCGCTTCGGCATCCGCTCGCTCGCCGGAGAGCAGGGGCTGGCGCGGCAGGCGGTCAAGGCGCTCGGCATACGCTGCCGCGACATCGACCAGCCCGCCGGCACGCTGTCGGGCGGCAACCAGCAGAAGGTCGTCATCGGCAAGTGGCTGGCGACCAGGCCGAGGGTGCTGTTGCTCGACGAGCCGACGCGCGGCATCGATGTCGGCGCCAAGCGCGAAATCTACGACCTCATCTTCCGGCTGGCGCGCGATGGCCTGGCCATCGCCGTCATCAGCTCCGAGCTGCCGGAATTGCTGCATCTTTCCGACCGCATCCTGGTGATGGCCGACGGCCGCCAGACAGGCATCCTTTCGCGCGACGCGGCGAGCGAGGAGGCCATCATGCGCCTCGCGGCACCGCGCCGGACCCTATCGAGACCCGCCGCATGACCGCACTGAAACTCCTGTCCCGCACCAAGCTCTACTGGGGCCTGATCGCCATCTTCCTGATCGGCGTGCTGGGTTCGCCGGTGAGTTCCAAGGGCAACAACATCTTCCTCTCCTACGGCAATCTGCTCGACGTGCTGCGCCAGGTGTCGACCACCGGGCTGATCGCCACCGGCATGACGGCTGTCATCATCACCGGCGGCATCGACCTTTCCGTCGGGTCGCTGATGGCCATCTGCTCGGTGGTGTGCGCCATGCTGCTGACGGTTCCGGGCGTGACGCCCGGCGTCGTGCTGGGCGTGCCGACCGTCGCCCTGGTCGCGCTGTGCCTCGGCTTCGTCGTCACGCGCTTCATCTTCCTCAATGTGGAGAAGTCCCGCGCCGGCGCGGATGCCGCCATTCGCGATGTCAGGCTGGACACCGTTCGCGGGCTGGTCACGCCGGCAACCGTCGGCGTCGTCCTGTGCTGTCTTTCGCTGTGGTACCTGTTGCCGCAGATCGAGCCCAAATTCGGCGTTCTCGGCGTGCTGCTGGTGGCGCCCTGCGTCGGCCTGCTGTTCGGCGCCATCAACGGTTTCATCATCGTTGGCGGGCGGCTGCAGCCGTTCATCGTCACGCTGGCGATGATGGTGACGGCGCTCGGCATCGCCCGGCTCACCGCCGGCCAGAACAATGCCGTGCTGCCGGTCTATACCGGTTCCAACGCAACCGCCGATTTCGAGCTGCTGCGCTCGCTGGTGTTCGGCGTCATCCCGATGCCCGGCCTGTTCTTCCTCGGCGCCATTGTCATCTATGGCGCGGTGCTGCGCTTCACGCCCTTCGGCCGCTATGTCTATGCGATCGGCGGCAACGAGGAGGCGGCCAGGCTCTCCGGCATCGCCGCCGGCCGCGTCAAGATCGCCACCTATGCCATATCAGGCCTGCTCGCCGGAATCGCCGCGGTGCTCTACGTGGCGCAGTACCGGCAAGGCAAGCCGGATGCCGGCGCCGGGCTGGAACTCGACGCCATCGCGGCCGTGGTCATCGGAGGCACCAGCCTGATGGGCGGACGCGGCAGCCTGACAGGCACCTTCTGCGGCGTGCTGATCTTCGGGCTGCTGTCCAACATATTGCAGCTCCACAACATCAATTCGAACCTTCAGCTGGTGCTGAAGGGGATGATCATCATCGGCACCGTGCTCGTGCAGGAGCGCAATGCCGGCGATCTCATGGCCTATCTGCGCCTGCCCGGGGCGGCGCACAAGGAAACGGCCGCCGCAAAACGGCCGTCGCAAGAGACACCGTCTCTCAATCTCGGAGGAAACAAGAAATGAAACGACGTGACATGCTGAAGCTTGCCGCACTCGGCGCGGCATTGCTGACCACCACGGCACTGCTCTCCACCGGCCATGCTTTCGCCCAGGACAAGAAGTGGAAGATCGGCTTCTCGCAGGTGACCACCATCGAGCCCTGGCGCGCCCAGTTCAACAAGGACATCATTGCCGAGGCCGCCAAGCATCCGGAGGTCGAGCTGATCATCACCGACGGCGAGGACAAGACGGAGAAACAGGTCGCCGACGTCGAGAACCTGATCCGCCAGGAAGTCGACGCGCTGCTGGTCTCGCCGAAAGAATCCGCCGGCCTGACCGGCGTCGTGCAGCAGGCGATCGACGCCAAGATCCCGGTCTTCGTGCTCGACCGCAATGTCGACACCAAGGACTACACGCAGTTCGTCGGCGGCGACAACAAGCTGATCGGCCGCGCGGCCGGCGAATACGCCGTCGAACTGCTCGGCGGCAAGGGCAAGGCAGCGGGCAATGTTGTCGAGATCTGGGGCGGCATGGGCACCCAGCCGGCGCATGACCGCCATGACGGCTTCCATGAATTCACCGACAAGGAACCGGGCATCAAATATTTGCTCGACCAGCAGTCGGGCGACTGGAAGCAGGACCAGGCCTACAATCTGATGGCCAACGCGCTGAAGACCAACGAGAAGATCGATCTCGTCTACGGCCACAACGACCCGATGGCCTACGGTGCCTATCTGGCCGCCAAGGACGTCGGCCGCGAGAAGGACATCAAGTTCATCGGCATCGACGGCCTGCCCAACGAAGGCGTGCAGATGGTGAACAAGGGCGAGCTGACGGCGACCTTCACCTATGTGACCCCAGGCGCGGAAGGCTTGCGCCAGGCGATCAAGTTCCTCAACGGCGAGAAGGTGGAAAAGACCATCACCTTGCCGACGCAGAAGATCACCAAGGAAAACGCCGCCCAGGTGCTGAAAGACAACGGCCTGTGAGTTTTCGCCGGAGATAAGCGCCGGCCCAAGGTCCAGGTTCTTCGTCCGAGGGACAGCTTGGCACCTTCCTCTCCCCCGTCGATCGGGGGAGAGGAAAGGACTTCGCCGCCGCCGCTCTACGCCAGCTTCGCCAGCAGCTTCATGAAGGTGGCGATTTCCTTGTTCGTGAGCGGCGCCAGCGTTTCCTGTGTGATTTCCCGGGCAAGCGGGATCAGCCGCTCGATCGCGTCGCGACCCTCGGCCGTCAGATTGACCAGCAGCCGCCTTTTGTCGACCTCATGCCGGGACAGCTCGACCAGGCCACGCGCCTTCAGCCGGTCGATGACGCCCTTCACCGTCGCGGCATCCATGGCGATCAACGTGCCAAGCTGGTTCTGCGAGGTCTCGCCGACATCGCGCAGCTTGGCCAGTGCGGCGAATTGCGGCGGCGTCAGATCGGCGATACGGGCGGCGAAGATCGAGACATGGCGCTGGTGCGCCTTGCGCAGGATGAAGCCGACCTGTTCCTGCAGGAGGTAGTCGTGATCGTCGGCCTCTTCGGCCTCGACCAGCTTGAGCAGGTTGTCCTCGCCGCTCACCGCAGCCCGTCCCAGGCTTTTATGTCATCCGCAGCGAGGCCACCCATGCGGTTGTGGACGCGCGGGCCGCAGGTCATGGCAAGGCAGAACAGGATCTCGTCAGGACGCGGGCCGTCGCTGATGCCGACCTCCATGGCGTCGAAATGGCTGCGCACATAGGCGGCGTTGATGTGGCCGAGCGGCACGTCGAGCTTTGATCCGAAGGCGCCGACCTTCTTGGCCGAGGGCACGATCGCCTTGGCATCGCCCAGCCGCTCGCGCATCGCGTAACCGCCGGGTACATGCCACAGCGCGCCGTGTTCCAGCTCGCCTGCGCTGCCGACAATGGCGCCCTTGCCGTAGCCGTCGATCTGTTTCACGTCGCCGCCGAGCGCCGCGATCAGCCGGTCGGCAAGCAGCAGGCCGAGCGGCTTCAGATGGTCCATGGCGCTCTGCAGCTCCTCGACATAGCGCCCGGCGAAAGGGTTCTTGACCACCGCCATGGCAGCGGCGCGCCGGCGCGGCACCGCAGCGACCGGTCCGCCGTCGTGAAAAATCTCTTCGCTCAGCACCGCGATCTTGCGGATCGGAAACTCAGGCATGGGCAACTTCCTCCGGTTCATGCTTGTTGGGCGGGCCGAGTGCAACGGAGCCACTGATGCGGGCCTCCCCGCCGAGAAACAGCGCCGATGCGGCAATCAGGCCGCGCCGGCGAAAATCTTCGGCGACGGCGAGGCCATTGTCCAGCGCCCGCGCCACCTCGCCAGAGGCAAGCGTGCCGACGCCTTGTGTCACCAGCCGTGCGCCAAGATCGCTGTCGGGCGATAGGTCGCTTGCGGGAGTGCGCCTGATCGCGGGATTGCCGGGCAGGTCGACGGCGTTGGCGATAAGCGTCGCCGCCGCATCTGCCTCGGCGCCGGTGCGCGCGAGCACGGTGACGGCATCGGCAATGCCAAGCGAGAAGGAGCGGCCACGCCAGCCGCTGCTTGCGACACCACGCACCCCATCTTGCGCGCGGATCGTGATCCGGTCGGCCATGCCGTTGCCGGTCCCGGCGACCGCCAAGCCAATCGACGTGGCCTTGTCGAGATGGAGGGCACTGTCGCCGCCATTGTTGACATAGGCGCGGTCGAGCTTGCGGCCGGCAAGCAACGCGGCAAGCATTTCGTCGGCTACCGATCCGGCGACGGCGGCCATCGGCGTGATGAAGCATTCCGCCAGGGGCATGACGGCTGCTTCCATGCGGCGCGCCGTCGGGCCGGTGAAGGTTCGCGGCGCCAAGAAAAATGCCGGGAGGCGCAGTTCGGGAAGCTCCTCGACCAACTCGATCAGGATCGTCTGGAAGCGCGCGACGGCTTGGGCATAGGCGGCGCGACACTCGTCAGCCTCGCCAAAGGCCTCGACGATCAGGTCGATCGGCCCATGGTTGAGATGCAGCCGCTTGCCATCCTGCAGCCAATGCGCTTGCGGGCCTTCCATCAGCCGGCCCCATCCGAGCCCGCGCGGCGCAACTGCGCCAGCGGCGGCCATGGATTGCTGGCCAGGGCACCCGTGCCGCGCCGGGGATTGAGGTACTCCCCGCCCTTGGCGACAATATCCGCGACGCTGCGGATTTCGGCCTCGTAGCCGCCAAGCCTGACATAGTCGTCGCGACGCAGCGTGAACTCGATCGGCGCCACCAGCGCCGGCGTCGGCACATAACCGAAAGCGCCTGGTGGAACCCTGGTGACATCGACCATCAGCGTGATGCCGCCGCCCGGCCAGACATAGACCGGCGCGCCGCCGACGGTGACGTAGGTTTTCAGGCCTTGCACGGAACGGGTGAGATTGACCGGGTTTTCGGTGACGCCGGCACGCAGTGAGCCGCCGGCGCCGCCGATGAACAGCACGGTGCACAAAGCCGGCTCGCAATTGTCCTCGATCAGGTTGACCGATTTTTGCAGCCGCTCCGGAAACGGTTTTTCGACCGGTTTCAAGTCGTCGTCGAGCTCGTAATAGGCGAACTGCTCGCCGGTGGTCGAAACCATCAGCAGCGACAGGCCCGGCCGCGCGCCCTTCTTGGCGTTCCATTCGCCGAGGATCGACAGCGGATCTGAAATGCTGGTGCCACCCCAGCCGAGGCCGGGCTCGGAGACCTTGAAATAGCGGCCCGGCGTCGAGCGGCGGCCGACGATCTTGATACCGGTATCCTGCCAGCCCAGCACCTTGCCGGCCTGGTGTTCGGAAACGACGCCGGTAATGTGGTCGTCGACCACCACCACCTCGTCGACCAGCCCGCGCCATTGCGTGGCGAACATGCCGATGGTGGCCGAGCCGCAGCCGACGCGCATGCGATGTTCCTGCTTGCCGTCGATGACGGGTGGTTTGCCGGCTTCGACAATGACCGTGGCGCCGCCGTCGATGGTGAGTTCCACCGGTTTGCGGTTGCACAGGTTGAGCAGCGCATCGCAGGTGGCGCGGCCTTCCGCCTTGGAGCCGCCGGTCAGATGATGCACGCCGCCCAGCGACAGCATCTGCGAGCCATATTCTCCCGTCGTGACATGGCCGATGGCTTCGCCCTCAGCCCGCACAACAGCTGTTTCGGGTCCGATATGACGGTCGGTATCGATCTTCACCTTGACGCCGCAATAGGAGAAGATGCCTTCGGTCACCACGGTGACGAGATCGACGCCCTCGACTTCCTGGCTGACGATGAAGGGAGCGGGCTTATAGTCGGGATAGGTTGTGCCGGCGCCGATTGCCGTGACGAAGCGGCGGCCGGTGTTGATGAGTTCTCCATCCCACTGCTCGCCCTCGGCGACAAAGGGGACGATGGCGGCCCCGGTCTCGGCCGCATGGTCGAGGATGGTCAGCGGGTCCATGCGCACGATGCGGCCCGCGATATTGCCATAGCGGTCGCAGGCTCCGGTGCGTCCGTCAGCGATGTAGCACATGACGGGACAGGCATCGCAGCGGATCTTTTCCGCCACCAGCTTCTCGCCGGGATCATGGGTTTCGAAACGCTCGGCAAGCTCGCTCATGCGCGTGCCTCCTTCTCGCGGATGGCCGCCAGGATGCGGCTTGGCGTTGCCGGCACCTTGGTGACCAGCACGCCGGTGGCGTGACGAATGGCATTGAGGATCGCCGGCGCCGTCGGGATCAGCACGTGCTCGCCCAGGCCCTTGGCGCCGAACGGCCCTTCGGGATCGGGCACCTCGACAAGGATGGTCTCGATCGGCGGCACGTCGCCGATGGTCGGGATGAGATAGTCATGCAAATTCTCGGTGCGGCCGGGGATGTATTCTTCCATCAGTGCCATGCCGATGCCTTGCGCGATACCGCCCTCGATCTGGCCCTCGACCAGCAGCGGGTTGATCGCCTTGCCGACGTCGTGCGCGGCGATGATCCTGATCAGCGTGACCGTGCCGAGCCTGAGGTCGACCTCAAGTTCGGCGATCTGCGCGCCATAGCCATAGACCGCATAGGGTTTGCCCTGGCCCTTGGCATCGAGCGGCAGCGTCGGCGGGTCGTATGTCTCCTCGGCGTGGAAGACGAAACCGTGCGCATCCACGTCGAGTAAGCCAACATCGATGCTTCGTGTCGCCTCGCCTTCGCGGATGACGATCGCCGGGCCATCCAGTTCAAGCGAAGCCTTGTCCGAGACATTGGCAAAGCGCAGGATCTTTTCGCGCAGGGCGCGTCCTGCCTTCTCGGCCGCCTTGCCGGTGACGAAGGTCTGGCGCGAGGCCGAGGTCTTGCCAGCATCGGGACTGATCGCCGTATCGGCGCTCTTCAGCCGGAATTTTTCCAGCGGCAGGCCGAGCGCGTCGGCGCAGATCTGCGTGATGACGGTGTTGGACCCTTGACCGATATCGACCGCACCCTGGTGCAGGATGACCGCGCCGTCAGCCGCGATGCCGACCCGGATGGTCGACGGATTGGGCAGCGAGGTGTTGCCGCAGCCATACCAGCACGAAGCGACGCCGACGCCGCGTTTTCTGTCTAGGTTGGCGCTGTTGAAAGCGTCGGCATCGGCTGTCGCCCGCGCCCAATGCGGTCGCAACGCTTCGAGGCATTCGGCGATGCCAACTCCGGACTCCAGGACCTGCCCGGTAACCGTTTCGGATCCGTTCCGAAGGCAGTTCTTCAGCCGGAAATCGAGCCGATCGATACCGAGTTTGCCGGCGAGCTCGTCATAGAGCGTCTCTTGCATGATCGTCGCCTGAGGCACACCGAAGCCACGGAAGGCGCCGGCAATCGGCCCATTTGTGTGGATGGCGCGGCCCTCGGCGCGGTAATTCGGCGTGAAATAAGGACCGGAGGCATGCACCGGCACGCGGTTGGCGACCGTCGGCCCCCAGCTCGCATAGGCGCCGGTGTTGAAATCGCCTTCGAAGATCATACCGGTGACATGGCCCTCGGCATCCGCGCCGACGGAGGCCTTCATCCGCGCCGGATGGCGCTTGGTGGTCGACATCATGGATTCGTTGCGGGTGTAGGCGAGGGCCGCTGGCCGCCCGGTCTTCAGCGCGACAAGGCCGATCAGCGGCTGCAGGGAAACGTCGAGCTTGGAGCCAAAGCCACCGCCGGTCGCGGTCGGCACGATGCGCACCTTGTCGACGGCAAGGCCGAGCACTTTCGCCGTGTCGTCACGATCCATGTAAGGCGCCTGCGTACAGGCGACGACGACGAGCGTGTCGCCGTCGAGATATGCATAGCCGGCTTCCGGCTCGATATAGGCGTGCTCGACATAGGAGGTGTCGATCGCATCGCTCGCGATGAACGCCGCATCGGCAAGTGCCGACTCGGGATCACCACGTTCGACGAAGCCCTTGGTCAGCAAATTGGCCGGTCGGTTTTCATGGATCAGCGCCGCACCTTCGGCCTGCGCATCACCGGGCTGGAGAACATGCGGCAGTTCGATCCAGCGGACAGGGAAATCCGACAGATCGAGATCGAGGATCGCCTCGCGTTCGCCGGCGACCAGCGCGACAGCCTCGCCGCGAAGCCGGGCAAAGCCCTCGGCCAACGCCGGCTGGTCGGCGAACGGGCCGATAACGCCGAAACAGTTTTTTCCCGGGATATCGGCTGCCGTGAAAACACCCTTGATACCGGGATGGCTGCTTGCCCAGCCATCGATGTCGCCGAAGGCGAAGCCGGCATGATGATGCGGCGAGCGGATCACCAGCACCGCAAGCGCATCGGCCGGAAAGGAATCGCCGCCGAATTTCTCGGCACCGGTCACCTTTGGCACACCGTCGAGCCTGACCGGCGACGCGCCGATGGCCTGGCCGGACCGAGGCAGACGGAAGTCCAGGCTCGCGGTCTGGAGGGAAGCCTCCATCACCGCGGTGATGATCTTGCGGTAGCCGGTGCAGCGGCAGAGGATGCCGCCCAACGCATCCTGTACCTCGGTCTCGGTCGGCCTGGGTTTCGTGTCCAGCAGCGCTGACGCCGCGACCAGCAGCGCCGGCGTGCAGATGCCGCATTGCGCGGCGCCATGCGCCAGAAACGAGGCTTGCAGCGCCGACAGGCGCCCATTGGCGAGGCCCTCGACCGTCGTCACCATAGTGCCGGAAGCGGAGGCCGCCGACATCAGGCAGGCGCAGACGGGAGCGCCGTCGACCAACACCGTGCAGGCGCCGCAGTCGCCGGCGTCGCAGCCGACCTTTGTTCCGGTCAGCCGCAATTCGTCACGCAGCACCGAGGACAGCCGGCGCAGCGGTGGCACGTTGACCGAGACGGCGGCGCCATTGACCGCGAAGGCGATATCGGCGCGTTCCATGCTCATGCGGCCACCTTGTCGTCCGTGGGCTTGCCCGCGGCCTCAAGGGCGGCGCGCGCAACGATTTCGCGCACCGCGTCGAGCCTGTATTCGGCGCTGCCGCGCACGTCGGCGATCGGCTGCAGCTCAGCCATCGGCGCAGACCTGACCGCGGCAACAAGCCCGGCGTCCAGGGGAAGCCCGCGCAGCGCCGCCTCGACACCGGCAAGCCGCCTCGCCACGGCGGAACACGAGCCGACGGCGACGGCCGCCTGCGCGACGGTGCCATTCTCGGCAACCAGACGCACCGCCACCATGGCAATGGAAATAACGAGATAGCGCCGCGCCCCGAGCTTGACGAAGGCCGATGTGCCGGCGGGCTTCGGCACGTGGATGGCCGTCAGCATCTCGCCAGGCCGCAAGGCCGTACGGCGATTGCCGAGGATGAACGCCGACAAGGGCAGACGGCGCGTCGCCGCCGCCGAGCGCAGCTCGACCTCGGCATCAAGGACCAGCAGCCCCGGCACACCGTCGGCGGCCGGCGAGGCGTTGCAGAGATTGCCGGCGACCGAGGCGACGTTCTGGATTTGTGGTGAACCCACTTCCCGCGCGGCCTGTTTCAGCGCCTCGAAGGCCGGTGGCAAGGGATGGCGGATGATGTCGGTCCATGTCGTGCGCGCGCCGATGATCCAGTGGCTGCCGGTCTCGGCGATGCCGCGCAGCGCTGTCAGGCCGTTGATGTCGAGGACATTGTCACGAAATGGTTTGCTGCCCTGCACCGGATAGAAATCCGTACCGCCCGCAAGGATACGCCAGACGCCCCCGCCAAGCAGCGCGAGCGCTTCGTCGACCGTGGTGGGTTTCGCGTAACGGATCACGCTTTCCTTCCCAATAAGGTGGGCCTTCCCAATAAGGTCGGCTTCCCGATAAGGTGGGGCTTCCCGATAAAATGGGCTTTGCCCGAAACTGGCCCTCCCGAGGCGCTTGCCCAAGGAAAGTCTTTACCGGCTCCGACCGGTAAATTCATTCGTATGCAAATGATATCAAGACGGCGGAAATTGTCAAAGCCAGAGTTTGCGCCGGCATACGTCCGGCTGGCATCGCCACGCATTTGTTATGCCGCTGGAGGTTGACGCGGACCGCCATCTGGTCAAGTTTCTCCTCCAGTCGCGCCAGCGGCTTTTTCTTTCGCCGGGTGCCTCGTTCGGAGCCCGACCCCAGCCTGACAGGAAGGAAGCCCATGGCCGACGAAGCGCTCGTTGTCATCGACCTGCAGAACGACTTTTGCCCGGGCGGCGCGCTGGCCGTTGCCGGCGGCGACGAGATCGTGCCGCTGGTCAATGACATGATCCGGCGAACAGACCATGTCGTGCTGACACAGGACTGGCACCCCGCCGGCCATTCCAGCTTCGCCTCCAGCCATCCGGGGTCGCAGTCCTATTCGACGATCGAGATGCCCTATGGTCCGCAGACGCTGTGGCCGGACCATTGCATCCAGGGCAGTCTCGGCTCGGATTTCCATTCCGGACTTGCCTGGACCAAGGCCGAACTCGTCATCCGCAAAGGCTTTCGCTCCGCCATCGACAGCTATTCCGCCTTCTTCGAGAATGATCACGCGACGCCCACGGGGCTCGCCGGCTATCTGCGGGAGCGCGGCATCGACACACTGACCCTGGTCGGCCTGGCGACGGATTTCTGCGTCGCCTTCTCGGCGCTGGATGCGGTCAAACAAGGGTTTAGAACCACGGTCAGGCTCGATGCCTGCCGTGGCATCGATCTCAACGGATCGCTCGAGACAATGCTGGCGAAGATGCGCGATGCCGGCGTGACGCTCGAAGATCGCACTTCGGGCTGACTCGTGGGGGGTAGAAGGGGATACTTGCCGATAGCGACCGGGGCGGGCGGCGCGATCATCGTCGCGATGCTGTTTCCGGCACAGGCCTTCGCGGCCGAAGAGCACGGCCTGCCTGGCGGCGCCATGTCGCTGTGGTGGGCCTTGCCGTTTGCCGGGCTGCTGTTGTCGATCGCGACCGGTCCGCTGCTGTTCCACCATGTCTGGGAACATCACTACGGCAAGATCGCGGCCTTGTGGGCGGCGCTGGTGATCGTGCCGCTCGCGATTGCCTTCGGTGCTCCCGCGGCGACCGAGGCGGTGCTGCACGCGCTGCTCACCGAATACATGTCGTTCATTGTCCTGCTGTTTGCGCTCTACACGATTTCAGGCGGCATCCTGCTTGCCGGCAACATCCACGGCACGCCGCTGGTCAATGCCGGGCTGCTGATCGTCGGGGCGCTGCTGGCCTCGGTGATCGGAACGACCGGCGCCTCGATGATACTGATCCGGCCGATCCTGCGCGCCAACGACAACAGGCCTTTCAATGCCCATGTCGTCATCTTCTTCATTTTCCTTGTGTCCAACATTGGCGGCTCGCTGACGCCGCTCGGCGACCCCCCGCTGTTCGTCGGCTTCCTGCGCGGTGTCGATTTCTTCTGGACGACCACCAACCTCTACCGGGAGACGCTGTTCGTTGGCGTCGTCGTGCTGGCGGCGTTCCTGGCGATCGACCTCATCCTGCACCGGCGCGAGGCCGGCGCACCGAAGATCAAGGATCCGACACCCGATACGAAGGTGCGCCTGCGCGGCCTGGCCAACCTCCCGCTGCTGGCCGGCGTGATCGGGGCCATCCTGCTGTCGGCGGCGTGGAAGCCGGGCGTGAGTTTTTCCGTGTTCGGCGTCGGTCTCGAACTGCAGAACCTGGTCCGCGACGCGATCATCCTCGCGCTGGCCCTGCTATCGCTTCCGCTCTCCTACAAGAGCCACCGCGAGGCGAACGGCTTCAACTGGGGTCCGATCGCGGAAGTGGCCAAACTGTTCGCCGGCATCTTCATCTGCATCGTCCCGGTCGTCGCCATTTTGAGGGCCGGCCACAACGGTGCGCTGGCGCCGCTGGTCGCGCTCGTCACCTCGGCGCAAGGCACGCCCAACGACCTCGCCTATTTCTGGCTGACCGGTGCATTGTCGTCCTTCCTCGACAATGCACCGACCTACCTGGTGTTTTTCGAGCTGGCGGGCGGCGATCCTCGCCACCTGATGACGGAGTTCGCCTCGACGCTTGCCGCAATCTCGGCCGGCGCCGTGTTCATGGGCGCCAACACCTATATCGGCAACGCACCCAACTTCATGGTCTATGCGATTGCCAGACATCGCGGCGTCAAGATGCCGGGCTTCTTTGGGTACATGCTGTGGTCCGGGCTGGTGCTGGTACCGACCTTCTTGGTCGCGGGTTTTCTGTTTTTCGGTTGATCAGCCCACGCCGACATAGCGCCGGACCGCCGAGGGGTCGACGCGCAGGGCCTCGACATCGACCGTCTCGCGGTTGCGGCCGTTTTCGATGAAGCAGACACGATCGGCGACCGACAGCACGGCATCGACCCGCTGCTCGACCAGGATGGTGGAAACATTCATCTCGCGCAGCTTCGACACCGTGTCGCGGATCCTGGCGATCATCGACGGCATCAACCCTTCGGTCGGTTCGTCGAGCAAAAGCACCTGCGGCTCAAGGCAAAGCGCGCGCGCCATGGCCAGCATCTGCTGCTCGCCGCCGGACAAGGTGCCCGAGCGCTGCCGCAGCCGCTGACGCAGCAGCGGGAAGAGGTCGAGAACGTTCTCGCGCGTCGCCTTGCCTTTGCCGCGCGCCATCAGCCCGATCTCGATGTTTTCGGCCACCGTCATCTCGGCGAACAGCCGCCTGCCCTGCGGCACGTAGGCGACACCGGCCTTCGGCACTTCATGCGCCGGCAGGCCGGTCAATTCCTGCCCTGCGAGCCTGATCGAGCCGGCGCGCGCGGGAACCAGGCCCATGATCGCCTTCAGCGTCGTCGTCTTGCCGGCGCCGTTGCGCCCGAACAGGCACAGCACCTCGCCCTTGTTCAGCACCAGGTCGAGCCCATAGAGCACCTGGACCGCGCCATAGAAGCAATCGAGCCCGGAAATCGTCAGCGCTTCGACCGTGCTCGCCTCCGTCATGGCGCCGTTCCCAAATAGGCTTCCTGAACCGCGGCGTTCTCGCGGATCGCCTCGGGCGTGCCCTCGGCCAGGATCCTGCCGGCGTTGAAGACGGTGATGCGATCGGCAAGCTGCATCACGACCGGCATGTTGTGCTCGATCAGCATCACGGTGGCGCTCTTGGCGATGTCGCGCACGAGTTCGATGAAATTGTCGATCTCGCTGTCGGCCAGACCTTGCGTCGGCTCGTCGAGGATCAGCAGGCGCGGTTTCAGCGCCAGGCCCATCGCCACTTCGAGCAATCGTTGATGGCCGTAGGACAATTGCCCGGCCGGCATATGGGTGCGGTCGGCCAGCCCTGTACGTTCAAGCGCAGAGATGACGCCGGCACGCAGCTCAGCCTTCGAGCGGCGATCGCTGAGCGTGAGCTGCACCGGCAGCGCGACATTGTCATAGACGCTGAGGTTGGCAAAGACGCTGGTGATCTGGAAGGTGTAGGCGATGCCCCGGCGGACCCTGGCATAGGTCGGCAGGCCGGTGATGTCGGCACCGTCGAAGACGATCGCTCCCGAAGACGGCTGGATGCGGCCGCTGATCAGACTGACGAAGGTTGTCTTGCCGGCGCCGTTCGGACCGATGACGGCGCGGATCTCGCCCGGCATCAGGGTGAAGTCGACATTGTCGACCGCACGCAGGCCGCCGAAGCTGCGCGACAGGCCCTTGGTGGTCAGCAGCGGCGTCATGGCAGCCATCCAAGCCAGCGCTGGCGGATGGTGCCGAGAATGCCTTTCGGGAAAAACAGCACCAGCAGAATGAGTGCCATGCCAACGATCAGCAGGTAGGCCGACGTGTAGCCGCTGGTGACGTCGATGACATAGTACATGAACAGCGTGCCGATCAGTGGTCCAAGCGTTGTGGCCGCACCGCCGAGCAGCACCCACAGCAGCGGCAGGATCGAATACTGTACCGAGGCGAAACTCGACCCGACATAGCCGAACAGCAGCGCGTAGGCGGCGCCGGACGCCGCACAGATCGTGCCGGAGACGATAACGGCGGCAAGCTTGTTGGAGAAGGTGTCGTAGCCCAGCATCTTCGTGCGTTCCTCATTCTCCCGGATCGCGATCAGCACGCGACCGTATCTGGACCGGACGACGGCAAGCGTGATCAGCAGCACGAGCGAAAACAAGCCGAGCGCCGTCATGTAGCGTACGGTCGGGTTGGTGAGATCGAGCGAGGTGGCGCCGAGATTGAGGACACGCGCCGGCTGCGGCACGACCTGACCCTGATCGCCGCCGGTCCAGGCCGCGAAATAGAGGATGGCCAGATAAAACACCTGCGCGAACATCATGGTGACGATCATGAAGGCCACGCCCGTGGTGCGCAGCGCCAGGAGGCCGATCACCAGCGCCAACGCCGCGCCGCAGGCAATGCCGGCGAGGAACGCCAGAGGCACGCTCCAGCCGAGCTGGATGACGGCAAGGCCGGCGCCGTAAAGCCCGGCGCCGAAGAACATCGCATGGCCAAGGCTGAGCAGGCCGACATAGCCGAACAGCATGTTGTAGCCCATGGCGAAGACCGCCAGCACCATGATGCGGGCGAGCAGGCCGTGGTAATAGCCAGGCAAGAGGAAGCTCAGCATGAAGAGCAGGGCAATCACGCCGAGATGCAGCGCATAGGCCTTTGCCGGCGAAGCTTCGCTCATCGCGATGCCGTCCCGAACAGGCCTTGCGGCCGGAACACCAGCACCATGGCGACCAGCAGCGTGGCGATGATCTTGGCCAGCGTCGGCGAGAAGAACATCGAAATGATGCCGTCGGAGAGGCCGATCAGCACGGCGGCGACGACCGTGCCGCGCAACGAGCCGAGGCCGCCGATGATGACGACGATGAAGGACAAGAGCAGCGGATCCTGCCCCATCAGATAGTGCGCCTGGCTGATCGGCACGATCAGCACCGCGGCGATCGCCGCCAGCATGGCGCCGAGCGCGAAAACGCCGCCATAGACGCGGCCGACCGGGATGCCGAAGGCCTGCGCCGTCTCGCTGTCATACTGCGTGGCACGCATGATGAGGCCGATCCTGGTGCGCGTCAGCACCAGCCATGTCGCGATCAGCAGAAGAGCGGATGCGGCGATGATAGACAGCTTGTAGCCGGAATAGCCGAACCACGGCAGAAGGATGCGATAGCTGAACGGCGGCTCCACGGGCCGCGCTTCGGGGCCATAGAAGGTCAGCGCCAGCTGCTGGATGATGTAGAGCATGCCGATGGTGGCGACGATGGTGGCTTCCGGATTGTAGTTGAGCCGGCTCAGCACCAGCCGTTCGGCGACCAGCGCGATGGCGCCGACGATCAGCGGCGCGATCACCAGCGCCGCCAGGAAGCCAAGAGCCGGATGGCCGCCAATTGCCGATGTGATCGCCCAGGCAAGCACGGCGCCCAGCATGAAGAACTCGCCATGGGCGACGTTGACGACACGCATGACGCCGAACACCAGCGACAAGCCCAGCGCCGTCAACGCCAGCACGGCCGAGGTGACGAGGCCTTCAAGGGTTGCGAGGAGAAGGTGGGGTCCAAAGTGCATTTGTTATGCACCAACGGATGCGCGAGGCACCCCCCTCTGCCCTGCCGGGCATCTCCCCCGCAAGGGGGGAGATTGGATGTCCTCGCTGGTTTCGCCAATCATCAACGCGGGCAGATGGGCGCTGCCATACGAACTGCCGATCTCCCCCCTTGCGGGGGAGATGGCCGGCAGGCCAGAGGGGGGTGCCTTGGCGCTCACGCTTGCTAGATGGCCAAGTTCACAGCGCCTGCGTCGTGTAATCCCCTTCGGCCTCGTAAAGGCCATCCTCGATCTTGGTCTTGTGCACGACTTTCAGCTTGCCGCCCTCGACCTTGGAGATGTTCTGGATGCCAAAGCACTGGTGGATCTTGCCATTGAAGGTTTTTGGCCCCTGCGGATGCTCCGGGCCTTCGGCGAATTCCTTCAGCGCCTCGGTCGCCTCGACCAGCTTGGCGCGGTCTTCCGGCCCCTTGTAGCCGGCGTCTTCCATCGCCTTCTTGACGACGTAGAGCGTTTCCCAGCAGCCGAACATGTGCGCGGCGGTGGAGACATCCTTGGCGTCGCCGACGGCGGCGCCATTGTCGTCGATTCCGACAGCGGCCCGATAGGCTTTCTGCGCTTCGGTGTCGTCGGGCTGGGCGTAGCGCGGCGAGCCTTCCCAGAAATGGCTGCCGTCGAGGAATTCGAGGCCGGGGCTGTTGATGTCCACGGCTTCCAGCGAATCGATGAAGCCGAAGAGTTGCGGCCGGTTGGAACCGTAGAACTCGCCGAGTTCCTTGACGAAGGTGAGCACCGCCGGGCCGACCATGACGTGGTAGATCACCTCGGTCTCGGGCGGGATTTGCGGGAAGTATTTGGTGAAGGACGATTCCGTCGGCGGAATGGCGATCTGCGCGATCACCTCGGCGCCTTGCGCCTTCAGCGCCGGCGGCAGGTAGTCGCGATGGTCGTAGCCGAAGGCGAAATCGGGGAATATCTGCGTCACCTTCTTGCCGGCATTGGCCGCGATCCATGGCGCCATCGACTGGATCTGGCTCTTCACGTCGGTGATGCCGGGCTGGAAGACATAGCGGTTGAGCTTGGTCGAGGCGACGTGGTGACCTTCGCTGACGACGAAGTAGGGCATCTTGTTTTCGCCGGCGGCAGGCGCCGATCCGATGACGACATGCGAGAACAGCGTACCGAAGACGATGTCGGTCTTGTGCTGGGTGGCGAACTTGCCGACCACTTCGGCGCCGCGGCCGGGATCGGTGCCATCATCCTCGATGATCACCTCGACCTGGCGGCCATTGATGCCGCCGGCGGCATTGATCGCCTTGATCGCGGCGGCGGTCGTCTTCTCGTACCAGCGGCCATAGGCGGCGCCAATGCCGGTGCGGTGCGACTGGAAGCCGATCTTGATCGGCGCCGAACTCTGTGCCTGGGAGTAGCGGACGAAGCCGGGCGCCATGGCGAGGCCAGCGCCGGCGGCGAGGCCCTTCAGCGTGGTACGGCGGGTGAGTGCGGTTTTGGAGAGATCGAAAAATCCGTTCTTGTCAGTCACGTTCGTTCCCCTGTTTTTGTGTTTTGACCAACGATAAGGCGGCTCGAACATCCTCGGCAAGAGGATGCAAAATTGCATGTGTACAAACTAAATCACCAAAGGCTTGGCCTGGCAAGCGAGCTTTCCGTCGGGGCATGGCTCACAGGAGATGGCTTGTCTCATCCGACTGTCGGCGTGGCAAGCAGCCAGAGACCGAAAATGGTGTAAGCGATCATCAACACGGTGAGCGGAAACTGACTGAGCGCGGCGCGGGCAGGCTGGGGATGCAGGCGCCAGGCAAAGCCGTGCGCGACGAGGACAGCGAGCACATGGCCAAGGATGATGGCGCCCGCCTGGACATTCCACAGCCACCATGCCGATGCCGCACCGGCGACGATGCCGGCCTCGACCTGCATGTCGGCGGTGCCGAACAGGTTCCAGCCAAGCGCGAAGGGATCGGACAGGGAGGCCAGCGCATATTGGCCGTCGACCAGCAGCGCCGTCAGATAATGCGCGACATGGTAGGCGAGCGCGATCGGCACGATCGACCACACCAGCATGCCGGCTGCCTGGGCGAAAGGCTGGCCGCCGCGGGCAAGACGCTGGCCGAGGACGACGGCAAGCAGGAACACCGCCGCGAGCAGCACGAAGGTCATAACGAGCCCAAGCGTGCCGCTGCCGATCACGGCCGTGCGGCCCGGAAATTCGAGCGGATTGATGCCGAACAGGCCGAGCCAGGAGAAGGTCTTCGACAGGCCGTCGAAGGAGACCGAGGACAAAGCGAGCAGCAGGAAGGCGATGCCGCTGGCGGGCAGCTGCTGGGCCCGGAGCAGTTTGGCGCCCGGCCAGCACAGCGCAAGTCGGCCTTTGTCGCCGCGCTCGATCGGCGCGAAGCGCGCCACCACCGAAAAGAAGATGCCGAGGAATTCACCGCTTCGACCCCATCTGTCGTAGCCGAACACCAGCATCGCCACCAAGGTGAACAGCCAGTAGAGGCCGGCGGCGAAGGCCAGCCGCGCCGGATCGTCAGGAGCGGGATAGACGAGTTCGAACCAGGCGAAGGCAAAAAACAGCATGACAGCCGGCCAGCAGCCGAGCCATTGCGGAAGTTGCCTGACGCCGTCATCGCTTCCGCCGGTCAGCCGCGACAGCAGCCGCCACGGGCCGTACCAGGGGTTGAGCCACGACCAGAGATCGCCGAACACGCCTTGCAGCAGTGTCAGGCCGGCCCATAGCAGCGTCCACACCACCAGTGGCAGCGGGTTGGAGAGCGGGTCGCGGCTGCCTATGAAGCCGGCGGCGAGGAGAATTGCAAAGCCGGCAAAGGAGATCAAGCTGATGGCGGCGCGGACGCTGTCGCCGAAGGCGAATAGCGGCAGGCGTCGGCGCCAGAAACGGTCGAGGGTGTCGGGCGGCAGCAATGCCAAGACAAGGAAACTGGCGGCCACGACGAAAGCGCCGCCGGCGAGATAATAGCCGGTAGGAAGGAGCAGGACGTGGCCGCGGTCGGAGGCATGGGCGAAGGCGAGAGTGGGGGAGACGAGCCACAAGGCCGAGAACCATAAGGCGAACGGCAGACGGAGGCGTTCTACGACGAAACTCGAACTGTCCAAGGGTCCGCCCACCCTCAAACCTTGACCAGTTGCTCCACGCGATCCTTTTGCCCAAAAATCCTCAAATACCGCTCGATCTCCTTGAGATCGCCGGTCGCCTTGGCCGGGTTGTCGGAGAGCTTGACCGCCGGCCGGCCATTGGCCTCGGTGACCTTGCAGACCAACGATATGGCGTCGAGGCTGTTGGTCTCGGTCGGCGCGCAGCCTTCGAAGTCGTTGGTCAGGTTGGTGCCCCAGCCGAAGGACATGCGCACCTTGCCCTTGAAATGACGGTAGGTCTCCTCGATGGTCTCGACCTCAAGCCCGTCGGAGAAGATCAGCAGCTTCTGCCTGGGGTCCTTGCCCTTCTCGCGCCACCAGTCGATGATTTTTTCGCCACCTTCGATCGGCGGCGCGCTGTCGGGGCGGAAGCCGGTCCAGTCGGCGACCCAGTCCGGCGCGTCGCGCAGGAACGAGGCGGTGCCGAAAGCATCGGGCAGCACGATCAAGAGGTTGCCGCCATAGTAGCGCTGCCAGTCCTGCAACACCTTGTAGGGGGTCTGTTTCAGCTCCTTCTCTGAATTGGCAAGGGCGGCAAACACCATCGGCAGTTCATGCGCGTTGGTGCCCAGCGCTTCGAGATCATTGTCCATGGCCAGCAGCACATTGGAGGTGCCGGTGAAAGCTTCGCCGATGCCTTCCTTGAGCGCCTCGACGCACCAGCGCTGCCACAGGAAGGAATGGCGCCGGCGGGTACCGAAATCCGAGATGCGGATGCCGGGCAGCGCCTTCAGCCGTTCGGTCTTGGCCCACATCTTGGCCTTGGCGCGGGCATAGAGCACGTCGAGCGTAAAAGGCCCGAACGATCGCAAAGCGGCACGCGAACGCAATTCATTGATGATGGCGAGCGCGGGGATCTCCCAAAGCGTGGTGTACATCCAGGGGCCGGAGAAAGAGAGCTCGTACTGGCCGTCACGCTTGGAAAGCTCATAGTCGGGCAGCCGGAAGCCTTCCAGCCAGGCGAGGAATTCCGGCTCGAAAATCTGCTTGCGGCCGTAGAAATTGTTGCCGGCCAGCCAGATCATTTCCTTCTTGGAGAAGCGCAAGGTGCGGGCATGGTCGAGTTGTTCGCGCAGCTCGCCTTCATCGATCTCGTCGGCGAGGCGGACCGAAGTCGTCCGATTGATCAGCGAGAAGGTGGTGTCGACCTTGGGGTACATGCCCCAAATCATCTGCAGCATCAAAAGCTTGTAGAAATCCGTATCGAGCAGGCTGCGCACGATCGGGTCGAGCTTCCAGGTGTGGTTATAGACACGCCGCGCAATATCGGTCTTTGCCATGCTTGCTGCCGCCTTCGCTGCCTGCCACCCACAATCGCGACAGGCCTCATAGCATCGAATTGGCAAAAACGCTGCCCGCTTTCAGGCTGGCCCGACAAAAAGAAAGCCCTGCATGCGGCTATGTGGGTTTGCCGCCCATCACCTTGAGCGCGGGACGTTTGCGGCGGGTGACGAGGCGGCCCGCAACCGGGGCGTCGGCGCGGCCGTCATCCCCGGCCTTCTCGGCAAACAGCCAGTCGATGAACACCTGCACGATCGGCGTCCCCCGCATTTCGTTGCGGCAAACGACATAGAAATCGTCGACCGCCGGCACCGACAGGCTGAACGGCGCGACCAGCATGCCCCTGGCCAGCAGCGCGCTTGCCGTCACCGAGTCGCCCAGCGCCACGCCATGGCCATGGACGGCGGCTTCCGCCGTCATGCGTGCATCGCCGAGATGATGACGCCGGCCGCGCTCCAGGTCCAGCGCGTCGGCGGCGGCCAGCCAGGTGTGCCACTCGCGGCCATCGTCGCCATGCAGCAAGACATGGTCGGCGAGGTCGCGAACATTGCGGATCGGCCGGTTGTTGATCAGCGTCGGGCTGACCACCGGGAACAGCTCCAGGCCCGACCATTTGCGCATCCAGCAGTCGGTCCAGCTGCCATCGCCATAGTGCACGCAGACATCGATATGCGGCGCCCGGCTATCCCTGGGATCGTTGGAGGGAATGAGCGTCAGCTGGATGTCGGGATATTGCGCGGTGAAGCTGCCCAGCCTCGGCGTTATCCACAAGAGCAGCAACGCAGGCACGCAGGACACCGACAGCGCGCCGCTGCTTGCCGGCCGCGTCAGCCGTTGGGTGGCGGCGGCGATGCCGTCGAAGGCGACCGATACCGCCGGCAAAAGTTCGGCGCCATGCGGGGTCAGCTTGACCCGCTGGCCGACGCGCTCGAACAGCTTGACGCCAAGCGATTGCTCCAGCGCCTTGATCTGGTGGCTGACGGCGCCGTGCGTGACATTCAGTTCGTTCGCCGCCTTGGTCAGCGAGGCATGGCGGGCCGTGGCCTCGAAGGCGCGCAGCGGGTTGAGTGGTGGCAGGCGCTTGGCCATGGATGCTCGGCTTTACTGTGAGATTTTCTCACAGGAAACACCCTAACAATATCAATTGCTTTTTCAAAGCGGCTGCCGGACACTTTGATCCGGAGCAACATCAAGACGTGAAATCTGCAGACTGCCAGCGGGACAACGGCCCGGCCGGATGACGGTCGGTTCGCCCGAAATCACCGCCGGCACCACTGCATCAGCCGAGGAGAAGCGGATATGGGATACGATCGCGGCAAGCTCGATGCGCTGCGTCGCAAATATGGCGAGAGCCATGGCGGCGAGATGTTCGACCCGAAATTCCGCAAGGTCGCCGACAAGATCTTTTCCAAGAGCGGCACGCGGCTGGCGCCCTATTCCGGCATCCCGACTTTCCTCACCGCGCCCTACCGCGAAATCGCAGCGGACAATCCGGATTTCGGCGACCTGCAGGTGGCGATAACAGGCGTGCCGATGGATCTCGGCGTCACCAACCGGCCGGGCTCGCGCTTCGGGCCGCGCGCCTTGCGAGCGATCGAGCGCATCGGCCCCTACAATCATGTGCTGGAATGCGCGCCGACGCATGAACTCAGGGTCGCCGACATCGGCGACGTTCCGTTCCAGAGCCGCTACCGGCTGGAGACCAGCCATGAGGATATCGAGCGGCGCATCAACCAGATCGTCGACGCCGGGGTCATCCCGTTGTCGGTCGGCGGCGACCATTCGATCACCCACCCGATCCTGAAGGCGGTCGGCAAGAAGGCGCCGGTCGGCCTGATCCACATCGACGCCCATTGCGACACCAGCGGCCTGTTCGACCTGACCAAATTCCACCATGGGGGCCCGTTCCGCAACGCGGTGCTGGACGGCGTGCTCGATCCGACGCGCACCATCCAGATCGGCATCCGCGGCTCGGCCGAATATCTGTGGGAATTCACCTACGAGTCCGGGATGACCGTGGTCCATGCCGAGGAAGTGACCGGTCTCGGCATTCCCGCCATCATCGAGAAGGCGCGCAGAATAGTCGGTGACGGCCCGACCTATGTGTCCTTCGACATCGACAGCGTCGATCCCGCCTTCGCACCGGGCACCGGCACGCCGGAAGTCGGCGGGCTGACGACGCGCGAAGTGCTCGAACTGCTGCGCGGCCTCAAGGGTCTCAATATTGTCGGTGGCGATGTCGTCGAGGTGGCGCCGCAATATGACGCCACCACCAACACGGCGCACGCCGGCGCGCAGGTGCTGTTCGAGATCCTGAGCCTGATGGTGTTCAGCCCGGCAGTATCAGGCAAGGGGGCCTGACAGAGAAAGGCGGCCGCCGCACTGGAGCCGGCGGCCGACCCAAACAATCAAAGCGTCCAGAAGGGGAATGACAATGACAATCCACCGCAAATCATCCATCGCCGCCGTTCTGCTCCTGGGGTTAGCCGGCTTCGCCACGCAAGCCGCCAATGCCGACGCGCTGGCCGACATCACCAAGGCCGGCACCATCAATGTCGGCGTCTTCGCCGACTTCCCGCCCTTCTCCTCGGCCAGTGCCGACATGAGCCTCAAGGGCTATGACATGGATGTGGCGCAGTACATCGCCGACACGCTCAAGGTGAAGCTCAACACCGTTGCCGTCACCGGCCAGAACCGCATCCCCTATTTGAACGACCATCGCGTCGACATCCTGATGAGCGTCGGCTACTCGAAAGAGCGCGAGCAGGTCATCGACTTCGCCGCTGCCTACGCGCCCTATTACATCGCGGTGATCGGTCCGGCGGCAATGCCAGTCAAAGGCAAGGAAGATCTCGGCGGCAAGTCGATCGCCGTCAATCGCGGCACGTTGGAAGACGCCTCGCTCACCGAAGCAGCACCGGCCTCGGCGGACATCAAGCGTTTCGACAACTACAATTCAGTGATCCAGGCCTTCATCTCAGGCCAGACCCAATTGATGGTCGTCGGCAACGATGTCGGCGCGCAGGTGCTGGCCAAGCAGGATGCGCTGAAGCCGGAGCAGAAGTTTCAGCTTCTGACCTCGCCTTCGCATATCGGCCTCAACAAGCATGAGGATGCCCTCAAGAAGGCGGTCAACGACGCCATTGCCAAGATGCTGGCCGACGGCAAGCTTGACGAAAGCTCGAAGGCCTGGCTGAAGACGCCGCTCAATCCCGACAACCTCAAGGATTGAGTTGCCGTGGCCTTCGGCTGGCTTCCAGGTGCCGTGGGCGACATCGCGCACGGCGCGGCGACGACGATCCTTTTGATCGCCGTCACCACGCTTGCGGGCACGCTGCTCAGCATCCTCGGTGCCGCCGGGCGGCGAAGCGGCCCCGCGCTGCTGCGCAGGGCCATCGGCTGGTATGTCGAGGTGATGCGCAACACGCCGTTCCTGGTGCAGCTCTTCTTCATCTTCTTCGGCCTGCCGAGCCTCGGCATCAGGCTCGATCCGATCCTGGCCGCCATGCTGGCGATGACGCTCAACATGGCCGCCTACACGATCGAGATCGTCGGCGCCGGCCTTGACGCGGTGCCGCACGGGCAGACGGAAGCGGCCCTGGCGCTTGGGCTGAGGCCGCGCCAGGTGTTCATCAAGATCGTGCTGCCGCAGGCGCTCAAGATCATCTATCCCGCGCTGACCAGCCAGATCGTCATCATGATGCTGGAATCAGCCGTGGTGTCGCAGATCGCGGTGCGCGAGCTGACCTATGAGGCCGACATGCTGCAGGCGCGCACTTTCCGTTCTTTCGAGACGTATTTCGTCGTCACGCTGGTCTATCTCTTGATGTCGATGGCCTTGCGGCGGCTGCTGGTTGCAGGCGGCCGCCGCGCGCTCGGAGCTGGCGTGTCATGATCGAATTCACCCTGTGGGACATTGTGCGCAACCTTCTGCTTGCCGCGCGCTGGACGGTGCTTTTGTCGCTGGCCGCCTTCGTCGGCGGCGCGGTGGTCGGAATGGCGGTGCTGTTCCTGAGGATCGCTAAGAATAAATGGAGCCGGCGCGTTGCCTCCGGCTACATCGCCTTGTTTCAGGGGACGCCGGTCTTGATGCAGCTGTTCCTGATGTTCTTCGGCCTGCCGATGCTTGGCCTGCGCATCGAGCCGTGGACGGCGGCGGTGCTCGGCCTCACCTTCTTCGCCAGCGCCTATCTGGCCGAAATCTGGCGCTCCGGCGTCGATGCGCTGCCATTGGGCCAATGGGATGCCGGCGCCAGCCTCGGCCTGCACTATCTGCAGGAGCTCAGGCTGATCATCCTGCCGCAGGCGTTCGCGATCACCCGCGCGCCGACGGTCGGTTTCCTGGTGCAGCTGATCAAGTCGACCGCGCTGACCTCGATCATCGGCTTCGAGGAGCTGGTGCGAACCTCCAACGCCATCAACAACGCCACCTTCGAGCCGTTCAAGGTCTATGGGCTGGTGGCGCTGATCTTCTTCGCCCTATGCTTTCCGCTGACGCAGTATGCGCGACGGCTCGAGAAGCGGGCTGCGGTGCGCTGAGTCCGACGGCGTGTTGCGCTGGCCAACATCGACGGCGGCCGGAAACTCCCGGTGCCTAGCGTTCGAATGCCTCTTGAAGGTCATTTGATCTGCTGGATGCTCAGCTTTCGACCGAGGAGGACCCTTGCCCCTCGCCGTTTCCAAATCCTCACGGACGAACGCGGATGATCGTCTTCCCAGTGCGTCGCCCGATAGGGTTGAAGGCGGCGACGGCATCGTTGAGGGTCGAAACGTTGCCGATGTTCGTCCGCAGTCGTCCGTCCCGCACCCGCTGGACGATCTCGCTCAGTTGGGCACGATCGGACTCGACAACGAAGTCGACCGCCAGGCCGTCGGCAGGCCGCGCCTCTGTCGATCCGACGACGGACACCAGTGTTCCTCCGGCTCGAATCAGGCCGGCGGACCGCTTCCCGATTGCCCCGCCGATCACATCGAACACGAGAGCGACTTCGCCCACGTCTTCGAGGGCGTCGTTCTCGAGGTCGACGAACTCATTCGCGCCAAAGTCGAGCACCGTCTGACGGTCGGCGGCGCGTCCGGTGCCGATGACGTAGGCGCCCGCCTCTCGTGCAAGTTGCGTCACCATCGACCCGACCGCGCCGGCCGCACCGTGCGCGAGGACGCTCTGCCCCGCCTGAAGGCGGCCATGCTGGAAGAGTCCCTGCCACGCGGTGAGACCCGAGATCGGCAGGCTTGCGCCCACCGTGAAGTCGACGTCGCCCGGCAGCGGCGCGAGGTTGCGTGCTTCCATGGCTACATACTCCGCGAGCGTGCCGTCGCGATGCCAGTCGGCGAGGCCGAATACTCTCTGACCTACCGACAGTCCCGTTGTGCCGTAGCCGAGTGCGACGACAACTCCGGCCAGCTCGTGCCCAAGGATCGACGGTGTTCGGTCAAGGCCGCGGCGATCGGTCCAGGTCGAGGGCCATGCCAGCTCGGTCGGGACGAATCCCGAAGCATGAACCTGAACGACGACATCGTTTATCGCTGGCTGCGGCTCAGGGCGCTCCACCAGCTTCATCCCGGCCGTTCCCGCAGCCTGGTCCGTCACCACAATTGCCTTCATGATAATTCTCCTCGGTCATTTGTCTCTTGGTGGAAACGTTTGCCGCCTGGGAACCGTTCAATATCTCATGCCAGGGCCTTCTCTTAGCGGGCGTCCGTGGGCCGATCTGAAGGCGCCATTGATGAGCCACAAGGTTGGGACGAACGGCGGCGGGTTCGGTGGCCGTCTTGCGTTCAATGTCCGAACGCGCCTGACGGCACGATGCGGTCGCGGCGCAGCCAGCGGGCCAGAAGCAGCGCTGCCACCACGGCCAGCCCCGAAGACAGGCCGATCCAGATGCCGACGCCGTGGAACCCGAAATGGAAGGCGAGCACCACGCCGAGCGGCAGGCCGACACCCCAATAGCCGATCGCGGCGTAGATCATCGGGACCTTGGTGTCGTGCAGGCCGCGCAGCATGCCGGCAGCCACCGCCTGCGCGCCGTCGAAGACCTGGAACAGGGCGGCGAAAACCAGGAACGAAACGGCTAGCGCGATCACCCTGTCATTGGCGGGATTGCCAAGGTCGATGAAGGCGCTGATCAGGAGATGCGGCCAAAGCACCATCACCAGCCCCATCAGCGCCATGAAAGAAACGCCGATGACGAAGGCGGTCCAGCCGGCACGCGACACACCTTCGGGATTGCCGGCGCCATGGGCAAGCCCGACCCGCACCGTCACCGCCTGGTTGAGGCCGAGCGGCACCATGAAGGAAATCGAGGCGATCTGGATGGCGATGGCGTGCGCGGCCAGCGAATCCGCGTCGATCAGGCCCATCAGCAGGGCGGCGGCATTGAAGATCGTCACCTCGAAGGCGAGGATGCCGGCGATCGGCAGGCCGAGCCGCAGCAGGCCCTTGAAGCGCGGCCAGTCGGATCGCCAGAAGCGGCCGAACAGGTGATAGCGCCGAAATTTTTTCTCCCGCATCACCACGACAGCCATGCCGGCGAACATCAGCGTTGAGGACAGCGAGGTCGCAAGGCCCGAGCCGGCGATGCCCATGGCCGGAACACCGAGATTGCCGAACATGAACACCCAGTTGGCGAACACGTTGAAGGCCACGGCGACGAAGACGATGACCAACGCCCAGCCCGGCCGCTCCAGCGCCGAGATGAACGAGCGCAGCACGATGTAGCCGTAGAAGGGCAGCACCGCCCACTCCAGCCAGCGCAGGTAAATGCCGGCCTGGCGCGCCAGCGCCGGCTCTTGGCCCATGGCCAGCAGGATGGCCTCGCCGTGCCACAGCACGAGCCAGATCGGGACCGAGATCAGGATCGCCAGCCACAGGCCCTGGCGCACGGTGCGGCGCAGGTCACGTACGGAATAGCGGCGGCGGCCAAGCTCGGTCGCGATCATCGGCGAGGTCGCCAGCATCAGGCCGAGGCCGAAGATCAGCGGCATGAAATACAGGTTGGCGCCGAGCGCGCCGCTGGCCAGCGTGTCGGCGCCGAGGCGGCCCATCATCATGACGTCGGTGGCGGTCATCGCCGTCTGGCCGAGATTGGTCAGCACCATCGGCCAGGCCAGCGCCAGCGTCGCCCTGATTTCCTGACGCCAAAGATTTTCCGGCGCGCGAGCGCCGGCTTCGATCGCGGACATTGTCCTGCTCTTTCAAGGTTGCGGCGCGTCGGCAAAGAGCCGGAAGCCGCATTGCAAACGGCAAAACCTTCGGTTTCGCGCGTTTGCGCCGTCTCTTGAACGAAATGCGACATGAAGGCAAGGGAGGGGCGCGAGAACAGATTGAGCCAGCGCCATTGCCGGGAGGCGTCGCCTCGTTCCCTTGCCGGCCCGGGCTGCTCCGGATTAAAACGTCGGCGGCGGGCGAATATGGGAGGCAGGATGGCGTTCAGACGCAGAAAGAACACGGCGGCGATCCCGCGCACGGCGCCTTCCTTCGAGCATATCGTCACCGAGGCGAGCGACAGTTTCCTGTGGCGGCTGGACGACTATCCCTGGGAGCGCAATGTCTGGAACTTCCACCCGGAATACGAGATCCACCTGCTGCGAAAATCCTCCGGCGTGGTCCTGGTCGGCGATCATATTGGCGAGTTCGGGCCGGGCTACCTCACCATCGTCGGTGGCGGCCTGCCGCATGACTGGGTCACCGCGGTGCAGCCAGGCGAGTTGATCGAGGGTCGCGACATCGTGCTGCAATTCGATGCCGAGCGGCTGCGAGGATCGGCTGACATGCTGCCGGAATTGCGCGAACTGGAGCCGTTCCTGGAACGGTCGCTGCGCGGCATGGTCTTCCACGGCGGGACCGCGCTTGAAGGCGCCGCGCTGATGGAGCGGATGGGTACGGTGCATGGGCTGGCCCGGTTCTGCCTGTTCCTCGAACTGGTCGACCTGCTGGCCCGGACCGATGAGTATGAGCTGTTGTCATCACCGAACTTCCAGCCGGTTCTCGACGCCGCCTCGCTCGACATCATCCAGCGCACGCTGACCTATCTGTTCCAGCATTTCGCCGAGGATCTGAAGCTGCCTGACGTGGCCGAGCTGGCCGGCATGAGCGAAAGCACCTTCTCGCGGTTCTTCCAGAAGAACACCGGCAATTCCTTCAGCGACCATCTTGCCAAGCTCAGGCTGTGGCAGGCGTGCAAGCTGCTGGCTGATACCGATGTGCCGATCACCGACATCTGTTTCCAGGTCGGCTACATGAACATCTCCAACTTCAACCGCGCGTTCCTGCGCAAGCACAAGATGACGCCGTCATCCTATCGCAAGCTGTCGCGGCAGCGTCTGGCGATGCGCGCATAAGCGCATCCTGAATCACCCTTTTGGACCAGATCGATACTCGTGTGACGCGTCCCCTATGTGGGTGCCGTTTTTTGCGCTGCACAATGCATAAAAGTACAGGTCGGCTGCAACGGGGCTTCTAGCTTGGCCCATCGCAACTGCGCATTTTGGCGACGGGTGGCATGTCGTCCGGGCGATGGTGAGGATCGCGCAACCCGATGACCTGCGTTTCCTGCGACGTATTCCTGGAGGAGAAAAAGATCATGAAACCAGTTCGGCTCGCTGCCAGCCTTGGCGCAGCTCTCGTGCTTTCCGCTACCGTTTCAACCCTAGCCCTGGCGCAGGCGCCGGTCTGCTCGGCACCGGTCAAGGTGCTGGCGCAGCCACGCGACGGCCTGACGCTTCTGGAGGACTCAAAGGCCGAGTTCGAGAAGCTCTCCGGCGCGAGCTTCAAGATCGATTATCTCAACGAGAACGATCGCCGCGCCAAGTCGCGCGCGGACGCGTCCACAGTCGGCAACTACAACGTCTACTATGTCGATGAAGCAAATGTGGCGCTTTTCGCCTCGTCGAAGTGGATCGTGCCGCTGACCGATTTTTATCCGGCCGACTACGACTATGCCGACTTCGACCCGGGCCGCCAGAAGGTCGCCACCTATGACGGCAAGGTCTGGTTCGCGCCGCTGACCGGCGGCGGCGACCTGATGGTCTACCGCAAGGACGTGCTGGAGGCCGCCGGCATCCAGCCGCCCAAGACGCTGGACGAGCTGATCGCCGACGTGCCGAAGCTGACCAATGCCGACAAGGGCATGTATGGCATCGCGTTGCGCGGCGCACGCGGCTCGGGCGCCAATGTCTGGCGCTGGATGCCGTTCTTCAAGGCCTATGGCGGCAAGTGGTTCGACGGCGACAAGCCGGCCTTCAATTCCGAGGCCGCGGTCAAGGCGACCGAGACCTATTTGAAGCTGTTCAAGGATTCGGCACCCGGCACGCAGACCGGCAGCTGGGACGAATCGACCGGCGCCTTCCTGTCGGGCCAGGTCGCGATCCTCGTCGAATCGACGCCGCTTTCGGGCATGGCGGTCGATCCGAAAACCTCGCAAGTGGTCGGCAAGATCGGCTTCCTGCCGCCGCCCTCGCCACTTCCCGGCGGCGGTTACGGCCATGGCCTCGCCATCGCGGCGAAGGCCAATGCCGACGACGCTTCGAAGAAATGCGCCGGCCTGTTCATCGCCTGGGCAACGTCGAAGGAAAACGAGAAGCGCCGGCTCGACGCCCACCAGTTCGGTGAGCTGAACCGCACCAGCATCCTGGCCAGCAAGGAGTTCGCCGACATCTACGGCGCCGATCTCGGCCAGGCGCTTGCCGAAACAGGCAAGGTGACGGCGGTGAACTTCTGGCAGGATCCACGCTGGCCGGATCTCGGCGACCGCTGGGGCATCATCCTCGAGGAATTGATCGCCGGCACGCGCACCGACGTCAAGGGCAGCCTCAACGAGCTCGAGGCCTATGCCAATGAGCTGGTGAAGAAGTAGGTCCCTCCCTCTTGCGGCGCGCGGTTCGCGGCAGTCTCGGGACCGCCGGAACCTGTGCGTCGCAGGAGGGCCTGCCCGTCATGTCCAGATATCAGAGACACAGCAAGGCCTGAGACCAATGCCTCGACGTTCATCCCTGCCGGTCACCTTTGTCGTGCCGACGCTGGTCATTCTGCTGATCCTGTCGATGGTGCCGACGCTCTATGCGATCATCATCGCCCTGCAGAACCGCGAGCTGAGCTCGACGGCCTATTCCTGGGTCTGGTTCTCGAACTTCTTGGATCTATTCTCCGACCGCCGCTTCCTCAACGCCGTCTGGGTGTCGGTGAAATGGGAGATCGTCACCGTCGTGGCGACCATGGCCGTGGCCATTGGGCTGGGCGTCTTGATGTTCGAGGTCGCTTCGCCGCGCCTGCGCAATCTCTATTGCCTGCTGTTCATCATCCCGGTGCTGCTGCCGCGCGTCTCGGCCGCCTTCGTCTGGAAGTTCGCCTATCATCCACTCTACGGCATCGCCACCTACCCCTACCGGCTCATTACCGGCGGGCTGATCTTCGATCCGCTGTCCAAGCCCGCGACGGCCCTCTTCGCGGTGGCTTCGGTCGACGTATGGCAATGGGGCCTGTTCTTCGCCGTCATCGTGCTCAAGCTGCTGGAGACGTTGCCGCCGCAGCCGATCGAGGCGGCCCGGCTCGATCACGCCCGGCGCTGGCAGATCCACGCCTACGTCACCTTGCCGATGCTGAAGGCGCCGCTGATCAGCCTGATGTTCGTCAAGATGATCGAGTCGCTGCGCTCCTTCGACCTGATCTATGTGATGACCCGCGGCGGCCCCGGCGTGGCAACCGAAACGCTCGACATGTACGCCTTCTCGCAAGGCTTCATCGAGTCCGGCAAGGTCTCCTACGCCTCGGCGATGGCCGTGCTGATGATGATCGCCACCGTCATCACCTTCACGATGCTGTGGAAGCGGGTGCAGGCATGAGGCCCGGCCGCGTCATCGCCAAAGCCGTCCTGGCCTTCGCCGGCTTCCTCGCCGTATTCCCGCTGCTGTGGACGGCGCTCAATTCGCTGAAGAACAGCGTCGACATCATCACCCGCGTTCCCCGCCTCGTGTTCACGCCGACGCTTGCCAATATCAGCTACATCCTTGGCCGCGACAGCGTCATCACCGGCCTCTACAATTCGGTCGTCGCCTGCGGCACGGCCGTGCTGATCGGCGTCGTGCTTGGCCTGCCCGCGGCCTACGCGGTGGCGCGCTATCCCAACCGCTGGGCCGGCGATATCCAGTTCTTCGTGCTGTCGCTGCGTTTCCTGCCGCCGGTGGCGGTGGCGATCCCGCTGATGGTGATCTGGCTGCAGCTCGGCCTCTACGACACTTTGCCGGCTTTGATCGTCACCTATTCCCTGCTCACCATCTCGGTGATTATGTGGCTGGCCATTCCAGCCTTCCAGGCCGTGCCGAAGGAAATCGAGGAAGCCGCCTTCGTTGACGGGTACGGCGCTTACGCGGTGTTCTGGCGGATCGCGCTGCCCGTGGCTGCCCGTTCGCTGATCGGCGCGATTGCCTTCAGCTTCGTGCTGGTCTGGAACGAGTTCCTGATCGCGCTGATGCTGTCGAGTTCCAATGCCAAGACCTTGCCGATCGTCGCCTCCGAACTCTCCCAGCAAGGCATGAACGTGCCGTGGGGGATTTTGAACGCCTCGGTCGTGCTCCTGTCGCTGCCGCCGCTGCTTTTCCTCGGCGTGCTCAGCGGTTTCCTGAATTCCATTTTCCGGCAAAAAAAGACTTGAAGTGAGGACGACCCGATGCGGGCTTTGGTACTTGAGAAAAAAGGCGAACTGTCGCTGCGCGAGATCGCGTTGCCGCTCGATGTCGGACCCGACGACGTCAGGATCGCCATCCACACGGTCGGCGTCTGCGGCAGCGACGTGCACTATTACACCCATGGCGCCATCGGCAGCTATGTCGTGCGGGCGCCGATGGTGCTCGGCCACGAGGCCGCCGGCACAATCGTCGAGGTCGGCGCTAATGTCAGGAGTTTGAAAGTCGGCGACCGCGTCTGCATGGAGCCCGGCGTGCCGAACCTGTCGTCGCGCGCGACAAAACTCGGCATCTACAATGTCGACCCGGACGTCACTTTCTGGGCGACGCCGCCGGTGCACGGCATTCTTGCTCCCTTTGCCGTGCACCCGGCGGCTTTCACCTACAGGCTGCCCGACAATGTCTCCTTCGCCGAGGGCGCCATGGTCGAGCCCTTCGCCATCGGCATGCAGGCGGCAAGCCGTGCCCGCATCATTCCGGGCGATGTCGCCGTCGTCGTCGGCTGCGGCCCGATCGGCATCATGATCGCGCTTGCCGCCCTTGCCGGCGGCTGTTCGAAAGTGCTGATTTCCGACTTTTCCGCGCCCAAGCTGACGATCGCAGCGCAATATGCCGGCATCGTGCCGGTCAATATCGGCGAGCAGTCGCTTGTCGACGCCGTCGCGGCGGCGACCGACAATTGGGGCGCCGACATCGTCTTCGAGGCGAGCGGGAGCCCCAAGGCCTTCGCCGACCTGTTCGATGTCGTGCGGCCAGGTGGCGCGGTGGTGCTGGTCGGGCTGCCGGTGGAGCCGGTGGCCCTCAACGTACCGGCGGCGATCTCGAAGGAAGTGCGCATCGAGACGGTGTTCCGCTATGCCAACATTTTCGACCGCGCCCTGCAGCTCATCGCCTCCGGCAAGGTCGACCTCAAGCCGCTGATCACCGGCACCTATGATTTCGCCGACAGCATCAAGGCGTTCGAACGAGCCGCCGAAGGCAACCCGCAGGACGTCAAGCTGCAGATCCTGCTTACAGGCGAAAAGGGCTGACCATGTCCGCGATTGTCTGCTCCCATGTCGACAAGGCCTATGGCGCCACCACGGTCATCCGCGATCTCAACCTCAGCATCGAAGAGCACGAATTCGTCGTCTTCCTAGGCCCGTCCGGCTGCGGCAAGTCGACCTTGCTCAGGATGCTGGCGGGTCTGGAGGACATCAGCGGCGGCGAGGTCTCGATCGGCGGCAAGGTGGTCAACGACCTCGATCCGGGGGATCGCGGCATCGCCATGGTGTTCCAGAACTACGCGCTCTATCCGCACATGACGATCTTCGACAACATCGCCTTCGGGCTGCGGCGCCAGAAGGTGCCGGCGGCCGAGATCCGCAAGCGGGTCGAAGCGGTGTCGGGGACGCTGGGGCTCGACCCTTATCTCGGCCGCAAGCCAGCCGAACTTTCCGGCGGCCAGCAGCAGCGCGTGGCGATCGCCCGGGCCATGATCAAGACGCCCAAGGTGTTCCTGTTCGACGAGCCGTTGTCCAATCTCGACGCCAAATTGCGCAACCATATGCGCGTCGAGATCGCGCGGCTGCACCAGTCGCTGAAGACCACCACCGTCTATGTCACCCACGACCAGCTGGAGGCGATGACGCTTGCCGACCGCATCGTGCTGCTCAAGGACGGCGTCATCGAGCAGATCGGCTCGCCGGCGGAAATCTACCGGCAGCCGGGCAATATTTTCGTGGCCGGCTTCATCGGCACGCCGAACATGAATTTCATCGAGGTGACGGTTGGCCGGGCGGGGAACGGCTTGACGCTGACCGGCGCCGGAACGGTGCTTTCGATAGACGGGAAGGGCTTTCATCTCCAGCCGGGCGATCGCGCCGTGCTGGGCATCCGCCCGCCGGACCTGAAGACGGCCGGCGCCGGCGCCTCCGGCATATTGCAAGGCACTGCCGATCTCATCGAATTCCATGGCAATGACGCGCTGGTGACCTTCGGCTCCGGCGGCAAGGAGATCAGCGCACTGGTTCCGGCACGCGAATGCCCGGTGCTGCATGCGCCCGTCCGCTATACGTTCGAGGAGGAAGCGATCCACCTGTTCGACGCGACATCGGGCGCGTCCCTGCGCAAGCAGTAGAGCGCTGAGACCTACCGGATGGCGTCGAGCACCTGCCGCTGCCGGTGCATTTCCAGGAAAATGCGGTAGTCGCGATCGAAGCGGGCGCCGGCCGCCGGGTTGGCGGCGCGTGTCTTGCCACCCTGCTGCATGGCAAGGCAGGCGGCGTTGAGGTCGGGGAACAGCCCGGCGGCGGTCGCCGCCACCATGCCGGTGCCGAGCAGCACCGCCTCGTCGGCCAGCGGCTCGACCACCGTGCAGCCGGTGGCGTCGGCATAGAGCTCCATCAGAAGCGGGTTCTTGGTGTGGCCGCCGGTGACGTGCAGCGTGTCGATCAGGTAGCCGTTCTCATTCAGCGCCTCCAGCACATGGCGCACGCCGAGCGCGATGCCGACGGCGGTGCGCCAGTAGAGCTTGCACAGGCTGTCGAACGACGAATCCAGCGTCAAACCGCTGACGACGCCGACGGCGTGTGGGTCGGCCAGCGGCGAGCGGTTGCCGTGGAAATCCGGCAGCACATGCAGCCGCGCGGCAAGGTTCTCGCCCTCGGCGGCGCGCAGTTCGGCGACGCGCCCGGCAATCCTGGCATGCATGGCCGCGTTCGGCTCGCCGCCGGCGCCGTGCCAGCGGATGATGTGGTCGAGCAGCGCGCCGGTCGCCGACTGGCCGCCTTCCGATAGCCACAGCTTCGGCAGCGCGGCGCCGTAGTAAGGGCCCCAGACGCCGGCGAAAGGCTGCGGGTCGGGCGACATCGCCATGACGCAGGAGGATGTGCCGGCGATCAGCGCCAGATGGCGGCCGATATTCTGGTCGTCGCCGGCAAAGCCGCCGAGCACGCCAAGCGCCCCGGCATAGGCATCGATGACGCCTGCGCCGACGCGGCAGTTTTCGGTCAGGCCGAGTTCCGCCGCTGCCTGCGCCGTCAACGGACCGATATCGGCGCCGACCGGGCTTGCCTTTTCGGGCAGATTGCCATGGTCAAAAAGATCGTCGAGGCCGACGAGTTCGAAGAAATCGCGCTGCCATGCGCTGTCCTGGTGCGCCAGATAGGTCCACTTCGCTGTCAGCGTGCATTGCGAGCGGGCCAGCGAGCCCGTTGCCTGCCAGGTCAGGAAATCGGCCAGGTCGAACAGATAGCCAGCTTCATTCCATGTCTTTGGTAGATTTCGCTTCAGCCACATCAGCTTCGGCGTCGCCATCTCGGGCGACATGACGCCGCCTATATAATTCAGCACCTCGTGGCCGCTCGCCGTGCATTCGTCGGCTTCGGCGATGGCGCGGTGATCGAGCCAGACAATGGTGTCCCAGCGCTTGTCGCTGGTGGTCGACACACTGAGCTGGCCGCCTTGCCTGTCCCGCACGACCAGAGAACAGGTGGCATCGAAGGAGATGCCGGCAATATCCCCGGCGGCGACGCCGGCCTTTTCCCGCGCGGCACGCACGGCGGTGCAGACGGCGGACCAGATATCGCGCGAATCATGCTCGGCATGATCCGGCTTCGGCTGGTTCATGGCGATCGGCCGCTCGGCGCGGCCGAGCAAGGTGCCACTGGCGTCGAGAATGCCCGCGCGAGCGCTCCCGGTGCCGACATCGACCGCGCAGACAAACTGTTTCGTCAAGATGCTCTAACTCTCGCTCCCAGGCCTGCAATCAGATCGGGCAATTGCAGCATGTCAGCGAATATAAAGTCCGGTTCGGTCGACGCAAGCCGCGCTTTCAATCCCGGATTGCCGGCGTGCGCGCCGCCGGTAAAGGCAAGGACGCGCATGCCTGCCGCGCGTGCGGCGGCGACACCGGCCGGGCTGTCCTCGATGACGAGACATCTGCGCGGATGGGCTCGCATGGTGGCGGCGGCGTGGAGGAAAAGGTCGGGCGCCGGCTTTCCCTTGGCAACCATGGCCGCGCTGAACAGATGCGGCTCCATCAGCGTCAGCAGACCGGTGATGTCGAGCGCGTAACGAATGCGTTCCAGCGTGCCGGAAGAGGCGACGCAGTACGGCAGGCCGAGCTTCGGCAGCATCTCCTTGACGCCGGGGATCGGCATCAGCTCCTCGCGGAACTTTCGCATGAGGTCGACGCGCATGGCGGTGAGATGCTGGTCGGTGATCTCCAGGCCGAAGTCGCGGCTGAGGATCTCGCGCACGCTTTTCATGCTCTTGCCGAGGAAATGCTCGTAGGCAGCGTCCTCGCCAAGACTGCCGCCGGCAAGTTCGATCATGCCGAGCAGCGCCGAGACGGAGAGCGCCTCGCTATCGACCAGCACGCCGTCGCAGTCGAAGATGACCAGTTCAGGCGTCATGATGCCGGCTGGCTCTCAGAGCTTGCCGGCGAGGTAGCGCGTCAGCGTGGCGCGCGTGCCATTGGCCCAGAGCACGTTAAGTGCGTGGGCGAAGGCCTCGACGAAGGCGGCGGCGCGGCCGACGTCGCCATAGATATCGTCCATCGCAAGCCACGCAGCGGGCGCGTCCTTTGCCGCCTTTGCCGTTGCCTTCAGCCGGTCCCAGCTCGGGTCGTTGGGCTCGATGACGGCGCCGCTGTCCGTCGTGCCGAAGCAGTAGCGGCACCAAAGGGCCGATTCCAGCGCCAGTCCGGCAACGCCTTTGCCGGCCTTCAGCCGGTCGGCGATGGTCGGGATGATGAATTTCGGCTGGCGATTGGACCCGTCGAGGCAGAGCCGGCGCACCGTGTCGCCGATCTTGGGATTGGAGAAGCGCTTCTCGATGAGCTGGTAATAGTCTTCCAGCACCGTGTCCGGCACCGGCGGCACCGTCGGGATGATCTCGTCGTGCTCGAGCTTGTCGAGGAACCCGCGCACCAGCGGCTCCTGCATCGCCTCATGGACGAAGTGGATGTCCATCAGCCCAGCCGGATAGGCTATCGTGGCATGGCCACCATTGAGGATGCGGATCTTCATCAGCTCATAAGGGGCGACGTCCTTGACGAACTGCACGCCGACCTTTTCCAACGGCGGGCGGCCATCGGTGAAATGGTCTTCCAGCACCCATTGCCGGAACGGCTCGCAGAACACCGGCCAGTTGTCCTCGAGGCCAAAATCGTCGGCGAGGATCTTGCGCTCGCGGTCGCTGGTGGCCGGCGTGATGCGGTCGACCATGGCGTTCGGGAAGGCGACCGTCTCGCTGACCCAGCTCGCCAGATCCTCGTCGATCAGGCGGGCAAGGCCGATAACACCATCCGACGTGACATGGCCGTTGTGGGGAATGTTGTCGCAGGACATCACGGTGAACGGCACGATACCATCCTGGCGGCGTCGCACCAGCCCGGCCAGGATAATGCCGAACACGGTTTTCGGTGTGGCGCCCGGCTGCGCGTCGGCGACGATGTCGGGATGGGTCGGGTTGAAGACGCCGGAGGCCGGGTCGATGAAATAGCCGCCTTCGGTGATGGTCAGCGAAACGATCCTGATCGCCGGATCGGCCAGCCGATCGATGATGGCGGCGGCATCTCCCGGCATCAGGAAATCGATCATCGCGCCGGTGACGCGGGCGCTCATATGGCCCTCGTCCTGCTCGACCACTGTGGTCAGCCAATCCTGCTCTTCAAGCTTGCCGCGGCCGATCTTCTCGCCGTCGAACACGCCGGCGCCGACCAGCGCCCAATCATGACCGATGCCCTGACCGAACAGGTCGTCGAGATAGACGGCCTGGTGCGAGCGGTGAAAATTGCCGACACCGAAATGCACGATGCCGGCTTTCAGCGCCGAGCGGTCATAGTTCGGACCTGCGACCTTGGGCGGAAGCCTGACGAGGCTCGAGGAAGAAAGTTTCACGGTCATCTGCTTTACCCTTTGGCCGATTTGCAGCCCGACTGTTTCGCCTCCTTCGGGAGGGCGAGGATGAGGGGCCGCACCTGGTCTTCCAGCATGCGGCCCCTCACCCGCCCCCGCGGCGCCTTCTCCGGAGGAAAGAAGGAGGCGCCGTCCCCCTCAAATCGTTCTTTTCAACTCATCCATTGGCCGCCATCGACATTGTAGGTCTGGGCGACGATGTATTCGGCCTCGTCACTGGCGAGGAACACGGCCATGCCGGCGAGGTCTTCCGGCTTGCCCATGCGGCCGTAAGGCACGCCTTCGCCGACCAGCCGCTTTTTTTCGCCCTTCGGCCGGTTCTCGTATTTGGCGAACAGGGCATCGACCTCGTCCCACATGTCGCTGTCGACGACGCCGGGCGCGATGCCGTTGACGTTGATGCGGTGCCTGATCAGATCGAGACCGGCCGACTGGGTCAGCGAGATAACCGCGGCCTTGGTGGCGCAATAGACCGCGACCAGCGGCTCGCCGCGACGCCCGGCCTGGCTTGCCATGTTGATGATCCTGCCACCCTTGCCCCGCGCGATCATCGACCGGGCGGCTGCCTGCAGCATGAACAGCGTGCCCGCGACATTGACGGAGAAAAGCTTTTCATAGCTCGCCCGAGATATCTCCACGATCGGGGCCAGGTCGAACAAAGCGGCGTTGTTGATCAGGATGTCGAGACCGCCCGCCTTGTCCTCCACCGCCTTCACCGCCGCATCGATGGATGCCTGGTCGGTGACGTCGAGTTTCACGGCATAGGCGTTGTCGCCGATCGCGGCGGCCGTCTTCTGCGCGGCTTCAAGGTTGATATCGGCGATCGCGACAGTGGCGCCCTCGCGCACATAGGCTTCGGCGAAAGCCCTGCCGATGCCTCGCGCCGATCCCGTGACCAGCGCCGATTTGCCTTGCAGCCTCACTGTCCCATCCTCACCGGCCCATCCTCACTGGCCCACCCTCACTGGGCCATCGCCTTGCCGTCAGCGCCGAAGCGATGCAGCTTGGCCTTGTCAGGGGTGAGATAGATCGTGTCGCCATGGCGGACCGCCAGTTCGCCGTCGGCGCGCACCGTCAGCGGCCCGACGCCGTCGGCTTGAACGTGCAGGAACGTGTCGGAGCCCAGATGCTCGGCCACGCCGACCGTCGCCTTCCAGTCGCCCGCCGTGGTCGATATCTGCATATGTTCGGGCCGGATGCCGATGGTCTTGGCGGTGTACTTGCCAGCCGGCGCGCCTTCGATCAGGTTCATCTTGGGCGAGCCGATGAAGCCGGCGACGAACAGGTTCTTCGGCGTCTTGTAGAGTTCCATCGGCGAGCCGACCTGCTCGATATTGCCGGCGTTGAGCACGACGATCTTGTCGGCCATGGTCATGGCCTCCACCTGATCGTGGGTGACGTAGATCATCGTGGTTTTCAGCTGATGGTGCAGTTCGCTGATCTCCAGCCGCATGGTGCCGCGCAGTGCCGCGTCGAGGTTGGACAGCGGTTCGTCGAACAGGAAGGCCGAGGGCTGGCGCACAATGGCGCGGCCGATGGCGACGCGCTGGCGCTGGCCGCCGGAGAGCTGGCCGGGGCGGCGTTCGAGGTAGTTGGTAAGGTTGAGCACGCGCGCCGCGTCCTTCACCTTCCTGTCGATGGTCGCCTGGTCCTCGCCCGCCATCTTCAGCGGGAAGGCGATGTTCTTGGCCACCGTCATATGCGGGTAGAGCGCGTAGGACTGGAACACCATGGCAAGCTTGCGCTTGGCCGGCGCCTCGCCGGTGACGTCGCGGCCATCGATGTTGATGGTGCCGCCGCTGGTGTCCTCAAGACCGGCGATCAGCCTGAGCAGCGTGGACTTGCCGCAACCCGACGGGCCGACGAAGACGACGAACTCGCCGTTTTCGATCACCAGGTCGAGGCCGGGGATGATGGACGTCGAACCAAAGGACTTGGAGACGTTCTTGAGCGTGATGTTTCCCATGGTTTCCTCCCCGAGGGCTGTTTTTCGCCGATTGCTTCAGGCAATTTCCGTCACTTCACCGCGCCAAATGTCAGGCCGCGCACCAGCTGCTTCTGGCTGAACCAGCCCATGATCAGGATCGGCGCGATGGCCAGGGTCGAGGCGGCCGAAAGCTTGGCCCAGAACAGGCCTTGCGGGCTGGAGAAGGAGCTGATGAAGGCGGTGAGCGGGGCGGCTTCGGTGGTGGTCAGCCGGATCGTCCAGAACGCCTCGTTCCAGGCCAGGATGATGTTGAGCAGCATGGTCGAGGCAATGCCCGGCACCGCCATCGGCGTCAGCACGTACCAGATTTCACCCCACAAGGATGCGCCGTCCATACGCGAGGCTTCCAGGATTTCGCCCGGGATTTCGCGGAAGTAGGTGTAGAGCATCCACACCACGATCGGCAGGTTGATCAGCATCAGCATGATCATCAGGCCGATGCGCGAGTCGAGCAGGCCGAGATTGCGGAAGATCAGGTAGATCGGGAACAGCACGGCGACCGCCGGCATCATCTTGGTGGACAGCATCCACATCAATATGTCCTTGGTCCGCTTGGTCGGCGAAAACGCCATCGACCATGCCGCCGGAATGGCGACCAACAGCGCCAGGATGGTCGAGCCGACAGAAAGCAGCACCGAGTTCAGGAAGAACTTGAAGTAACCGCTCTGCGCCTGGACCTCGGCATAGCTCTCGAAAGTCCCGGACGGGATCAGGTTGAAGCCCTGGATTGCCTCCTGTTCCGACTTGAACGAGGTGATGATCGTATAGAGGATCGGAAAGAAGATCAGCAGCGCGACGGTCCAGGCGGCAATTGTCGCGATTGTCTTGTGCTGGGTGGTGACTGAGCGTGCCATCGTATCCTCCCTTACTTGTCCAGGTTCTTGCCGACGGCGCGCATGGCGAAGAAGGCGACGATGTTGGCGAGAATGACGGCGATCACACCGCCCGCGGATGCTTGGCCGATTTTGAATTCCAGCAACGCCTTCTGGTAGACGAGGAAGGGCAGGTTGGTGGAGGCGTATCCAGGGCCGCCATTGGTGGTGACCAGGATCTCGGCATAGACCGAGAGCAGGAAGATCGTCTGGATCAGGATGACGACGGTGATCGCGCGCGACATGTGCGGCAGCGTCAGATAGATGAAGCGGCTGATGAAGCCGGCCCCGTCCATCTCGGCGGCTTCCTTCTGCTCGCCGTCGAGCGACTGCAGCGCGGTCAGGAGGATCAATGTCGCGAAAGGCAGCCACTGCCAGGCAACGATGATGATGATCGCCGTCATCGGATGCTGGCCGAACCAGTCGATCGGCTGTGCTCCGAAGAAGCGCGCTATGTCGGCGAACACGCCATATTGCGGGTGCATGATCATGTTCTTCCACACCAATGCGGCCACCGGCGGCATGACGAAGAACGGCGAAATGACGAGGATGCGCACGATCCCTTGTCCCCACATCGGCTGATCGATGAGCAGCGCCAGCAGGATGCCGCCGATCACCGTGATCAGCAGCACGCTGACCACCAGGACAAGCGTGTTGAGGATCGACTGCAGGAAGGCCGGATTGGAATAGAACAGCGCGTAATTGGATAAGCCGACGAACCCGTCGCGCATCGGGTTGAGCGGATTGTACTGCTGGAAGGAGAACCAGATCGTGATGACCAGCGGCACGATCATCCAGACGAACAGCAGCACCACGGAAGGCGCCATCATGAATCGGGCAAGCGAACGGGTCTGCTGAGTAGCCATGACGGTCACCCTTCAAGGATCAGGCTGAATTTTCACAGGCTCTGGAAAGGCGGCCGCCCGAACTGGGTTTCGGGCGGCCGGTGCCGGTCGAGGAGGTGACCGGCGTTCGGCACCGGGAGGAGCCTTACTTGATGTAGCCGCCCTCGGTCATCGCCGCGGTGGCGGCGTCCTGGGCCTGCTTCAGCGCATCGTCGACGCTCGACTGGCCGGCAAGAGCCGCCGAGAAGAGCTGGCCGACGGTTGTGCCAAGGCCCTGGAATTCAGGGATGGCGACGAACTGCACGCCGACATAAGGCACCGGCTTGACGGTCGGATGCGTCGGGTCGGCGGCATTGATGGAGTCCAGCGTCATCTTGGCGAACGGAGCCGCCTTCTGGTACTCGGGATTGGCGTAGAGCGAGGAACGCGTGCCCGGAGGCACGTTTGCCCAGCCTTCCTTCGACGCGACGAGTTCGGCATAGTGCTTGCTGGTCGCCCATGAGACGAACTTCTCGGCGGCGTCGGCCTTCTGCGTGCCGGCCGGGATCGCCAGCGACCATGCCCACAGCCAGTTGCCCCGCTTGCCCAAGCCATTATCCGGCGCCAGGGCATAGCCGACCTTGTCGGCGACGGTGGAGTTCTTCGGGTCGGAGACGAAGGAGGCGGCGACGGTGGCGTCGATCCACATGCCGCACTTGCCCTGCTGGAAGAGCGCCAGGTTCTCGTTGAAGCCGTTGGACGAGGCGCCCTCGGGACCGTCGGCCTTCATCAGGTCGACATAGAACTGCAGCGTCTTCTTCCATTCCGGCTGGTCGAACTGCGGCTTCCAGTTCTCGTCGAACCAGCGGGCACCGAAGGAGTTCGACATGGCGGTCAGGAAAGCCATGTTCTCGCCCCAGCCGGCCTTGCCGCGCAGGCAGACGCCGTTCACGCCATTGGCGCGGTCGGTCATCTTGTCGGCCGCCTGCTTGATGAAATCCCAGGTCGGGGCGTCGGGCATTTTCAGCCCAGCCTTCTCCATCAGGTCCTTGCGGTACATGACGAAGGAGCTCTCGCCGTAGAAGGGCGCGGCATAGAGCTTGCCATCGACCGAAAGGCCGCCGGCGATGGCCGGGATGATGTCCTTGGCGTCATAGTCGTCGCCGAGCTTGTCGAGCGGCAGGAGCCAGCTCTGCTTGGCCCAGATCGGAACCTCGTAGGTGCCGATGGTCATCACGTCATACTGGCCACCCTTGGTGGCGATGTCGGTGGTGACGCGCTCGCGCAGCACGTTCTCTTCGAGCGTGACCCAGTTGAGCTGGATGTCCGGGTTAGCCTTGGTGAAGTCGTCGGTCAGCTTCTGCATGCGGACCATATCGCCATTGTTGACGGTGGCGATGGTGATGGATTCGGCGTGTGCGGCGAACGCAAGCGTGCTGGCCGACAACAAGCCCAGGGTGAGCGTGCGAAGTTTCATCAAATTCCTCCCATGAACCAAGTTGAGCATTTGCCTTGGCTGTGAGCAATTACTCACTTAGTCTTAATTATGTCAAGCCGGATTCGATGCTGCAGCGCAGCACACGGCCGGTGAATGGTACGGAGGTTCGGCGACAGGGCTCGGATTGCAGCCGTCTGGAGTCCAGGCAGCGGGGCCAAAGCCTCTCGAACGGGATGTCGTTTGTCGCCCCGGTCCGACGTCAGCTTATGTGCCGGTCAGCAGGCGATCTCGGCCAGCAGCCAGTCGCGGAAGGCGCGGATCTTGGGCACGTTGCGGCGCGCCTCGGGGTAGACCAGCCAGTAGGCGTGCCCGTCGTCGCCGACCAGGTCGAATGGCTGGATCAGCCGGCCGTCGGCGAGTTCGGCCTTGAACAGCGCCCGGGTCAGAATCGCCACGCCATGGCCCGATATGGCCGCGTTGGCTTCATAGGCCTGCGCGCCCATGCTGCTGCCGGGCCGCCTGGCAAGGTCGTGGCTGTGCACGCCGGCGGCCTCGAACCATTGCGTCCACCAGATATCGCTGGGATCGAGGATCGGCAGCTTGAGCAGGTCGGCCGGTTCGTTGATGCCGCCGATGCTCGCAGCGAGCTTCGGGCTCAGCATGGGCGTGAAATCGGCATCGAGCAGCTTGTGGGCTTCCAGCCCCGGCCATTTGCCGCCGCCCGAACGAATGGCGAGGTCGACATCCTCGCGGGCGAAATCCGTCAGCCGGCTCGACGTGTCGAGCCGCACGGCAAGCGAGGGATGCGCGATCTGGAATGCGCCCAGATGGTGCGCCAGCCAGTTCGAGGCAAAAGTCAGCACCGTGGTGACGCACAACAACCCGTCCGCCCCGCCGCGCGCGGCGGCATAGGCCTGGCTAAGAATGGCAAAGGCCTCGCTGACCGCCGGCGCCAGGCGCTGGCCGGCTTCGGTCAGTTCGATCTGCCGCGGCCGACGCAGGAACAGCGGAGCGCCGACGCGCTCCTCCAGCACCTTGATCTGATAGCTGACCGCCGCTTGCGTCATGGCGAGTTCGCCAGCGGCCTTGGTGAAGGAAAGATGCCGCGCCACCGCCTCGAACACCCGGATCGCCTGTAACGGCGGCAGCTGCGAAACCTGCGGCGCGCTGAGATCAGGCATAAAGCCTCCTTATGGATCGTTATCGACGTTCGATTGGCAAAAGCGGCCGGCAAGGCCGACATTCATCCTCAACCCGTCATTCGGGTTCAGGATAACGAAGGTTGACGATCATGACCATGGCGCAGCAAAAATGCACTCCCGCCCCCGATCATCGCTGGATTTCGTGGCTTGTGGACGGGTTCGGCTGGTTCGCGACCCGAAAAAGGGCGCATCTCGACGTCAGGGACCTGTCGCCGCACCTGCAGCGCGACCTCGGTTTCCTCGATGGCAACGACCCTTTCGGCCGGCACCAATAGCCTTGCTGGCTTTATCGCGAAGCCGTCAGATACTGGCCAGCAGGGCGGCCGCCGTCCGCTCGTCGGTGATGAGCCCGTTGACAAGCCGTCGGTTGACCGCGGCCAGGATGCCGGGCAGCTTGCGCTCGCCCATGGCGAGCGCGATCACCAGCGACTTCTCGCGCGACGGCAGCGCCGCCGACGACACCCGGTCGTTGGTGATGCCGTCGATCATGCGGCCCTCGCGGTCGAACACCCAGCCGACGATTTCAGCGACGCCGCCGGCCTTCTGCAAGGCTTTCAGTTCGCTTTCGGAAATGAAGCCATCCTCGTAGAGCGGCGCCTTCGGGCCGAGGTCGCCGATACCGATGAAGGTGACGTCGGCCTCCGCCGCAAGCACCAGTGTCGGCTGGATCATCGGCTGGTTGAGCAGCATCTCGCGCTCCTGCGGCGAAGAGGCGATGACCGGCAGCGGCATCGGGAAGGACCGCGCCTTGACCCTGTCGGCCATGGTGAAGATGACGTTGTAGAAAGCGGCCGAGCCATCTGGCGAGATGTTGCCGGTCAAGGACACCACCTTGTGCTGCGGGCATTCCATCGGTGGTAATTGTTCGATCGCCGCCTTCAGCGTCCGTCCGGTGCCGATGCCCATGACGATCGGCGTCGGCGACCGCAGCCGCCGCTCGATCTCGGCGGCCGCCGCTTCGGCGATGCCGATGGTGGTGGAGGATGAATTGGGGTCGCTCGGCACCACCTCGACCAGGTCGAGCGCGAAGCGCGATTTCAGCCGTGCCGCGAGATCAAGGCAGTTGGCGATCGGATGATCGACGCGGACCTTGATCAGGCCTTCCGACACCGCCAGCGACACCAGACGCTGCGCCGTCTGCCTCGATATGCCGAGCGTAGCGGCGATCTGGTCCTGTGTGTTGCCGGCAACATAATAGAGCCAGCCGGCGCGCGCCGCGTCGTCCAGCCTGTTGCTGCCGCCATCCTGCCGGGTATTCACGTCCTGCCTCCCAAAACCGCCGATCATCAGGCGGTCGTATCAGTTTCGCAGGGAATGACCGCCTGCGCAATTGTCAATCTAAAGAGCAAATGCTTGCGCCGAAGCAGCGGTGATTTCTCCGCAAACATCCTGTCGGAGAAAGCGTCGCGGGTCCGTTTCCCCATCTGAAGGCATGTTCAATGGCCGCCAAAGGTTTATCTCGCGGCGCAAACCCTTTAAGGGATCGAAAAAAGGAGCGCTGCATGACACCGAAGGCGGTTTTCTGGGACATGGACGGGACGCTGGTCGACAGCGAACCGCTGCATGAGGCAGCCCTCATCGCAGCGATGCGCAATGCCGGCCTCACGCCTCCGGCCGATCTGCACGAACGCGTGCTCGGCGTCGCCGCCTGGCCGGTCTACGAAATGATGCGCGACGAGTTCGGGCTGCAACTGCCCTTCGACGAATGGATCGTTCACAAATATGAGCATTACCTGCCGCTGGTCGAGGGGCTGAAGCCGCGCCCAGGCGCCATCGAGATCTTCAAGGAGTTGCGTGCGCTCGCCGTGCAGCAGGCGGTGGTCTCAAACTCGGATCGGATGATCGTCGACGCCAATCTGCATATGGTCGGGCTGACCTACCCCGGCATGAAGACGATCAGCCGCAACGATGTGCGGGAGGGCAAGCCGCACGCGGAGCCTTTCCTTCGCGCCGCCTATCTGGCAGACGTCGATCCCGCGCACGCCGTCGCGGTCGACGACAGCTGGCCGGGCGCCATGGCGGGCCTGGCGGCGGGAATGAAGACGATCTTCTGGCCTGAAAAGCCGATGGAAGGACCGCCCGGCGCCATTGTCATCAACAGCGCCGGGGAATTGCGGGCTCAGCTCGGACTGTAGCGTTCAGTTCCGGTACACCGGCTCCTGCTCGTCGAGGATCGCCTTCAACTCGGCGAGATGACGTTCGGCCTGGCCGGGATAGTTGTCCATCTCGCTCGCCGCCTTCTCGGCGATCGCGTCGGGCAGGGTGCGCAGCGGCCGGCCCGTCCACAGGGCCTTGATGTAGGTCTCGGCGGCACGCTCGAAATAGAACATGCGGTTGAAGGCGTCGGCGACGGTGTCGCCGATGACCAGCACGCCATGGTTGCCCATCACCATCACCTTGACCTTGGGGTCGGCGAGAAGCTGCGAGCAGCGCTCGCCCTCTTCCTCGAAGGCCAGTCCGCCATAATGGGCGTCGACGACGTGACGGTTGAAGAACATCGCCGAATTCTGGTCGATCGGCGGCAGCGTCGAGTCGGCAAGCGAGGCCAGCACGGTGGCGTGGATCGAATGGACGTGCATGACGCAGCGCGCGTGCGGCACGTTGCGATGGACGGCGCCGTGCAGGCCCCATGCCGTGGGGTCGGGTGCATTCGGCCCGGAAAGCGTCTCGGGGTCGTTGGCGTCGATCTCGATCAGGTCGCTGGCCTTGATGCGCGAGAAATGCACCTGGTTCGGGTTCATCAGGAACTTGGTGCCGTCGTCGTTGACCGCCAGCGAGAAATGGTTGGCCACCGCCTCATGCATGTTGAGCCGCGCCGTCCAGCGGAAGGCGCAGGCGAGATCGACGCGCTCTTCGTAGAAGGGCAGGTTGGTGAGCGTTTCCTTCTGCAGGCGGGCGATGCTCATCGAAAAGATCCTCCAGTTTGGCCCAGAATGCCGCGCGCCGCTGGTGCCCGCAACCGCTTTCGCTTGGTGCAGAAGGCCAGTTATGCCGCGGTGCTTGCGGCGCCAACGGTTCGCAGTCCGCCGTGCTCGATGATGAAATCGATTACCTCCCGCAGGCCCTTGCCGCGCGAAAGATCGGTGAAGCCGAACGGCCGCTTGCCGCGCATGCGGCCGGCGTCGCTCTCCATGACGTCGAGATTGACGTTCACATAGGGCGCAAGATCGCTTTTGTTGATGACCAGGAAATCGGACCGCGTGATCGCCGGGCCGCCTTTGCGCGGAATTTCTTCGCCCTGGCACACCGAGATAACGTAGAGCGTGAGATCCGCAAGGTCCGGCGAGAAAGTGGCGGCAAGGTTGTCGCCACCGGATTCGATGAAGATGATGTCGAGGTCGGGAAATTTGCGGTTGAGCTCGGCGATCGCCTGCAGATTGATCGAGGCATCCTCACGGATGGCGGTGTGCGGGCAGCCGCCGGTCTCGACGCCGACGATGCGGTCCTCCGGCAGCGCCTGCAGCCGGGCCAGCATCATGGCGTCCTCTCTGGTGTAGATGTCGTTGGTGACGACGGCGATGGAGAACTCGTCGCGCAGCGCCTTGCAGAGTTTTTCGGTGAGCGTCGTCTTGCCGGAACCCACGGGGCCGCCAATGCCGATACGAAGGGGGCCGTTGGGTTGTGTCATGTCGGAAACTCCGTGATGGCAAGGACTGCGAAGCCGAGCCCGATCAACAGGCAGAGCGGCGAATAGAAACTGGAATCGAGCCGAGCGAAAGGCTGTTGCGGCGCCAGCCGGCGCCACCAGGGCGTGAAACCGGCAATGCCGCGCCCCAGGAACACCAGTCCGATCAGCATCGCGGTAGCCGCGAGGCCCTGCTTGGGAAACGGCGAGGCAAAGAAACCGATGAGCGCCAGCGGCCACAGCGTTGCCAGGCCGAGGCAGGCGGCAACGGCGAAACTGGCGAACGGCGTCGGCATTTCGTTGACGCCGCGAAAGCCGACGACAGCGTGGGCGCAGGACGCCGCGTCCCTGCCCGGCCAGACGCCGCCTATGCCCCAATAGACATGCAGTGCCGTGATCAGCAGCAGGACGAAGGAGAGGACGAAGGCGAGGAGGATCATGAGCGGAACAATCGCGAATACTGGGTTTCGTGCTTCATGGCCATGACGTCGGAGACGAAGGCGCAGCCGCCGAGGTCGTCCAATGTCGAGCGGGACGCGCGGGCAGCGGTCGAGAGCGCCAGCGGCTCGAAACCCGCGAGCAGCGTCGTCGCCTCGTTCTGGCCGATCATGCCGAGCCGGATCGCGGCCTGGACGAGGTTGGAGAAGAAGGCTTGCGCGAAGGCGCACAGCGCGTCCTCAAGCGCGATGCCATTGCCGCCGGCCACGGCTCCGACGGCCACGCAATAGGCGCAATCGGCCGGCAAGCGCTCCAGCACGGCAGTGGGCCAGGCGGCGGCTGCTTTGAGGAAGGCCGCGCCTTGCAGCATGGTCTCGGCGTGGCGTTCGCGCGAGCCGGCCAGTGCCTCGGCCAGTGCGACAACCTCGGCCAGATCGCCACCTTCACGGGCGCGGCGCCAGCTTTCGGCGAACAGCACGGCATCGTTCCAGCCCGAGCCCATCTCGACCAGCGCCTCCAGCCAGCCGGCAAGGCCGGCGGCATTGGTCACCAGCCCATCTTGCACCGCGCGCTCGAGGCCATGGCTGTAGGCAAAGCCGCCGACCGGAAAGGCCGGCGACAGCCACGCCATCAGCCGTAGCAGGGCGATGCCGGACGGCTGGTCAGTCATGATCATGGTGGTGATCGTGCGAATGCGCGTGGCTGTGCGCATGCGCTTCGCTATGGCTGTGGCCATGCGCGTGGCCGTGATCATGCCCGCCGGAATAGGCGCCGCGCACCGGTTTGAACGGCTCGGAGACGTCGCGCACCGTGGCGCCTAGCCCCTCCAGCATCGCCTTGATGACGTGGTCGCGCAGGATGAGGATACGGTGCGCCTCGATGCCTGCGGCGAGATGGCGGTTGCCGATATGCCAGGCGAGTTCGGCGAGATGCACGGCGTCGCGGGCGCGGATGTCATAGACCTCTTCGGGCGCCGCGATGATCTCGATATGGCCGCCATCCTCCAGCACCAGCCGGTCGCCATCGTTCAGAGCGACAGGCTCGGGCAGGTCGACCAGCACCTTGCCGCCGTCGGCAAGTTCGATGGCGCGGCGGCGCAGATGCCGCTCGTCATGGGCGAGAACGGCACGGCCGGACGGCGCGGTGGTTGCGGCCGTGCCGGCGGGCAATACGGAGACGGCGCGCGGGAATTTGGTGAAGTCGGTGTTGAGATTGAGCTTCATTTCATGGAACCTCCATCAGAGCGCCGCGCGTCCCCTTGGACGCGCAAAGGACGCTCTAACATGTTTGAATCTATGCATCGTGCTTTCCGAAAATCGATTCCGATTTTCGGGCCGATGCATTGGCTTGCGCCCGGGTCCGGGCCGGCCGCGCCAGAAGGCGATCGAAATAGCTATTGACGCGCTCGGAGTCGATCGGGAAACGGCCGGCACGCGCCCAGCCGCCCATGTCGCCGAGCAGCACGTCGACGGCGGAAAACCGGTCGCCGAGCGCGAACGGCTTGTCGCCGAGCCGGCGCTCCAGCGCCTTGACCTCCGTGGCGAAGTCAAAGGCCGCGGCAGGACCGACATCGACCCGCACCTCCCTGGGCAGGAGGAAACGGTGGCGCAATTTGTTCCACAGCGGCGCCTCGAACTCGCTCTGGGCAAAATGCATCCAGGAATCCATTTCCGCGCGGCCAGCGAGACCGGGATTGGCGCCCATACCTTTATCGGCGTGCTTGTCGGCGAGATAGACGCAGATCGCCGCCGAATCCGTCACCGTCAATTCACCGTCGATGAGGATCGGCACCTTGCCCGACGGATTGAGCGCATAGGCTTCGGGCGAGCGCAGCTTGACCTCGACGAACTCATAGGGCTGGCCGAGTTCCTCCAGCATCCAGAGGACGCGACTGACCCGGGATCCGCGCGATCCGACGGCCTTGTACATCGTTGAACCCTGCCTTTCCCGAGCAGCCTAGTGCATCCGCGGCCGTCATACGATCGTGTCGAAGAGCCGCAGGATGAACGATATCTGGTAGATCAGCGCCGCCGCGACGAAGGCGATGTGGTACCGGCGGTCGCGCACCAGGATCGCGACGACGCACAGCACGACGAAGACCGGCGTGCGGAACAGATACTCGCTGCCGAAGCGGGCGAAATGCTCAGGCCCCTTCAGCAAAGTGTCGACCACGTCGAGCAGGTAGGTCGCCGCCAGCAGGCCGAAGAACCAGGCGCGGCGCGAATAGAAGAAATCCTCGTAGCTGGTGTAGTCCAGCATCGAATCCGGAAACAGCAGCGCGCAGAGCAGGAACAGGGTGATCGCGTAGAAAATGATGAACGGTACTTGCCGAAGGTCCAGGTTTCGATGGTGTAGAGGCCGAACTCCCACCACCAGAAATGCACCAGCATCAACAGCACCGAGGCGACCCAGGCCAGATGCACGGGGTAGAGACGGTATTGGCCGGGATGCTGGACAATGCGCGCCACCCCCGACAGCAGGCGCGCGACGCCAAGCCCGATCACCATGCCCATGACGATGCGAATATGCGGGAAAATGTCGTGGGCGGAGGCTATTTGCTGGTCCATAGGTAGCTAATAATGCTCTCGATGCTATGAAAAAGCTCTAGCGGACCACGTGGTGCTATTCGCGAATAAGCTGATCCGATGACCACGGCGTGCCGGGAAAATAGTCATAGTCGAGAATTTCCCTGATCGAATACGGACAGTCCGCGGGGAAATTGCCCTCCCTCAGGCCGGTCTCGTCCGCAGCCTTCAATCTCGCTATTTTGAATTCTCGTCCGAGCCGCTGTCCCGGATAGGCTTTCAAGCTAGGGCTTTCATCGAGCAGATCTTCGATCTGAAATCGCTGCTCGCGGATGGTCAGCAACCATCCAGTTTTGCGCCTTTCGGGCTGAAATTCCCATTTGAGCAAATGCAGGAGCAAGGTGCCAAGTCTACTCGCAATTTCTCTTTTGTCGCTCCGCCCCAAGCTCTCGATCTCCTCCGCCAGGTTATCGCGATCGAGGTCTGAGAGGCGACCTTCGCGCAACAGCGCGCCTTGCTCGGCGCACCACTGAGCATAATCGGCCTCATAGGGCGTCAATTGCTGTTTTCGAAAAATCTTGTTCATTTAAGTGATATTGCTCTCAAAGCACGTAATTTCCAAGCCAGACGGAAAAGGTAGACCCTTATCCGAACCCTTCGGCGCAACATTCCGCTGCCGCAGTTGACGAAGCGCATGCGCTTTCATGGCGGTTCATTGCGCATTCATGAATTTCAGCGGAACGTCTCAAAACAGAAAGTACCTTTGCGCCATCGGCAGCACGGTCGCTGGCTCGCAGGTCAAGAGTTCGCCATCGGCGCGAACGTCGTAGGTTTCCGGATCGACCTCGATATGCGGCGTGGCGTCGTTGAGCACCATCGAGTGCTTGCCGATGCCGCCGCGCGTGTTTTCGACGGCGACGAACTGCTTGTCGACGCCGAGCCGGCCGAGCAAACCGGACTCGAGCGCGGCCTTCGAAACGAAGGTCACCGACGAATTGGTCCGGGCTTTGCCATAGGCGCCGAACATCGGCCGGTAGTGCATCGGCTGCGGCGTCGGGATCGAGGCGTTGGGGTCGCCCATCGGGGCGGCCGCGATCATGCCGCCGATCAGCACCATGTCCGGCTTGACGCCGAAGAAAGCCGGGTTCCACAGCACCAGGTCGGCGCGTTTGCCGATCGCGATCGAGCCGATCTCCTTCGACAGGCCATGCGCGATGGCCGGATTGATGGTGTATTTGGCGATGTAGCGGCGGACGCGGAAATTGTCGTTGTCGCCCGTCTCCTGAGGCAATGACCCGCGCTGGCGCTTCATCTTGTCGGCCGTCTGCCAGGTGCGGATCGCCACCTCGCCGACCCGGCCCATGGCCTGGCTGTCCGACGAGATGATCGAGAAGGCGCCGATGTCGTGCAGGATGTCCTCGGCCGCGATGGTCTCCTTGCGGATGCGGCTTTCGGCAAAGGCGATGTCCTCGGGGATCGACGGCGACAGGTGGTGGCAGACCATCAGCATGTCGAGATGCTCGGCGAGCGTGTTGACTGTGTAGGGCCGCGTCGGGTTTGTCGAGGACGGGATGACGTTGGGCAGGCCGCAGACCTTGATGATATCAGGCGCATGGCCGCCACCGGCGCCCTCGGTGTGGAAGGCATGGATGGTGCGGCCCTTGATCGCCGCCACCGTGTTCTCGACAAAGCCGCTCTCGTTGAGCGTGTCGGTGTGGATCATCACCTGCACGTCGTAATCGTCGGCCACCGACAGGCAGCAGTCGATCGCCGCCGGCGTCGTGCCCCAGTCCTCGTGCAGCTTGAGCGAGCAGGCGCCGCCCAGCACCATCTCCTCGAGCGCGGCCGGCAGCGAGGCATTGCCCTTGCCCGACAGGCCGATATTCATCGGGAAGGCGTCGAAGGACTGGATCATGCGTGCCATGTGCCACGGCCCCGGTGTGCAGGTCGTGGCCAGCGTGCCATGCGCCGGACCGGTCCCGCCGCCGAGCATGGTGGTGATGCCCGACATCAGCGCTTCCTCGATCTGCTGCGGGCAGATGAAGTGGATATGCGCGTCGAAGCCGCCCGGGGTCAGGATCTTGCCCTCGCCGGCGATAATTTCCGTGCCGGGGCCGATGATGATGGTGACGCCGTCCTGCGTATCCGGATTGCCGGCCTTGCCGATGGCCGCGATGCGGCCATCCCTCAAACCTATATCGGCCTTGAAGATGCCGGCGCTGGCATCGATCACCAGCGCATTGGTGATGACGGTGTCGACCGCACCTTGGGCACGGGAAACCTGGCTCTGACCCATGCCGTCGCGAATGACCTTGCCGCCGCCGAATTTCACCTCCTCGCCATGGATGGTGAAATCCTTCTCGACCTCGATGAAGAGTTCGGTGTCGGCAAGCCGCACCTTGTCGCCGGCCGTCGGGCCATACATCTGGGCGTAGGCGGCACGCGTTAGTCTGGCCATCAGCGGTTGCTCCCGAAATGCGGTGTTGGTAAAGCCGGGCTGCACATTGCCGCCCTCCAATGGTCACGCAATGACCCGCTGGGCGACACCTTCCGGACCCATTTGGCGGTTGAGGTGGAAGGGTCACCCCAAAACGACCGTTTGCCAAATCGATGGAAGGAAAATCCATGCGCAAAGCGATAATTCTTGCAGCCGCCGCCAGCCTGATGCTGGCGGGTGCCGCCAGCGCCCAGCAGCAGCCCGCGCAACAGCCCGCCCCGACTACGCCGGCTCCAGCCGCGCCCGGCGGTCAGCAGGCCGCGCCGGCGATCCAGAGCGTCAACGTGATCGACATCAGCGAGTTGCCGAAGGACACCCAGACGCAGGTCAACCAGGTCATTGCCCAGCGTGGCGATGCCGGCCTGCAGAAATTGCGCAGTTCGATCGATGCCACCCCCAAGGTGAAATCCGCCCTCCAGGCCAAGGGCATGACGTCGGCCCAGGTGGTCGCGGCCAGCATGGAGCCGAACGGCGCGCTGACCCTGATCACCAAGAAAGCCAGCTGACGAACCGGCGCGGCGGGCCGGTATCCGGTCCGCCCACCGAACCGGAGAGGGAACCGTGACAGGGCTGGGGACGTTTCGTTTCAAAGGACTTGAAGCAAACTGCGAAAGCGAACGATGACCCTCACCACCCTGCCCGATGCCCGATGCCATGCGCGATGGTTGCATGTCATTGCCGCGGCTGCGTTTCTGGCGGCGAGTGTCCCGCGGGCGGCGCTCAACGCGCAGGGCCTGGAAAGTCCCGAGACCGTGGACCGCATCGTCGGATCGCAAGTCAACCAGGAAGAGGCGAAGACGACCGCTGAAATCGGAAAAGTCAGTTCGGCGATCGACCGCACGCGCGAAAACATCAGCACGGTGCGCAAGACGTCCAAGCTCGACAAGGTCGATATCGTGTTCCTCACCGACGCGGCGCGCAGCGAAGGCGGCCCGCCGCCGGCCATCGAGAACAAGGTTCGGCAGCATCAGGACGATGTCACCGAGCTGCGCAAGGAGATCGAGGCCAACGCCCTGCTTTTCAATGCCCTCGATTCGCGGCGCGTCCTTGCTCAGGACGTTCTCGCCGTGGAGTTCGACGATCCGGGAAAGATCGTCATCTATGCGGCCGCCAAGCCCTCGGGCTGAGCCCCACGCAGCGCTTGCGCGCGCTGGCCTTGCCGGCCACCCATAAGAAGCCCTCACAGCTTGCCCATCACCTTCTGCTGGAAGCCATGGATTTCACGCTTGCCGCCAAGCGGCACCAGCGTGACGTCCCGTTCCTGCCCCGGCTCGAAGCGCGTTGCGGTGCCGGCGGCGATGTCGAGGCGCATGCCGCGCGCCCGTTCACGATCGAATTTCAGCGCCTCATTGGTTTCGTAGAAATGATAGTGGCTGCCGACCTGGACCGGTCGGTCGCCACTGTTGGCCACTTTCAGGATGACGGTCGGCAGACCCTTGTTGAGCTCGATGTCGCCTTGAACGGGGATGATTTCGCCTGGAATCATGGGACCTCACACGACGCCGAAGGCGAGGCCGACGCCGATCGCCGCGCAGGCGGCGCCCGTGATGCGGGCCACGCCGCGGGACCTCATGCCGAGGCCAAGCCCGACGGCGATGCCGATGGCATGGAGCAGCACGGTGGCGACGGCAAAACCGGCCATATATTCGAGGCCGCCGGCATTTTCCGGCACTTCCGTGCCATGGGCATGGCCGTGCAACAGCGCGAACAGGCCGATGATGACGACACCGGCCGAAACAGGCAGATCGACCGCCAGCGCCACCAGCAGGCCGAGCGCCACGACGGAGGCCAGTATACCCGGCTCGACGAAGGGCAGCGGCACATGGGCCGTGCCCAGGGCCGCGCCACCGAGCATGACGCCGACGAACGCCGCCGGCCAGACCCAGATCGCCTTGCCGCCCTTGAGGGCTGCCCACAGACCGACGGCGAGCATCACCGTCATGTGGTCGAGGCCCGACAGCGGATGCGTGAAGCCGGCCATGGCGGAGGAGGTCGTGCCGATACCGACATGGGCGTAGGCAGGCATCGCCGCGGCCACGAGCAGGATCGCCGAGAGGCACAGGCGTTTGACAGGGATCATTTTACTTGCCTTTCGTTTTGCGGTGTCACGCGGCCTTGCGGGGGCCGCAGCCCTCGGCCTTGAGCACGCGTTTGGTCGAAGCCGGATATTTCTTCAGCATCGCGGCGGGGCGGATCGGCCGGGCCGTAAAATTGCCGCCGCAGTTCGGGCAGACGCCGCCAAGCACGTTTTCGACGCAGCCGGTGCAGAAGGTGCACTCGAAGGTGCAGATCCGCGCATCCGTCGCTTCCGGCGGCAGGTCCTTGTCACAGCATTCACAGTTCGGGCGCAGTTCAAGCATGTCTCTCTCCTCACCGGATCGGTTCGTGCACGGTCACCAGCTTGGTGCCGTCGGGAAAGGTCGCTTCCACCTGTACGTCATGGATCATCTCGGCAATGCCTTCCATCACCTGCGCGCGGCTGACGACATGGGCGCCGGCCTCCATCAGCTCGGCCACCGGGCGGCCATCGCGGGCGCCCTCGACGACGAAATCGGTGATCAGCGCGATCGCTTCCGGATGATTGAGCTTGACGCCGCGCTCCAGCCGCTTGCGCGCCACGATCGCCGCCATGGCGATCAGCAGCTTGTCCTTTTCCCTTGGCGTCAGGTTCATGCGTCTTCCTGAAATGATGCGGACACAGTCACAGTGACCATAATTTGGGCAGCCCCGCTTTTCCGTTGAGCAATCCGACGAGCGGGACCAGCCGCTGGCGCAGCTGGTAGCCGTCCCCAGCGTAAAGCCTCGCAAGAAGCTTGCCAGATGTCTTCACGGTCCAGACGCTGGCGCCGCCCCGGTCGCCAATGATCTCCCTGGCCTGATCGAGCAGGGCTTCCGCGCGCGGCGACACCAGCAGCAGCGTAGCCACGGCGATCGCGCCATTTGCTATCGCCGGACGGGCCATCATGTCGGCGATATCAGGTCCGATGCGGAAATCCTCGGCGTGGATGAGGGTTCCTTCCCTGCGGATACGCCAGCGGTCGCGAAAAGTGCCCTGTGCGGCACGTTCGCCCATGGCCAGGCGGCCGAAGACGGCCGCTTCCAGCACCAGCGCCTCGGCCCCCGCGGCAAGCTCGACGTCCAACGTACGGACAAACGCGGCGCGATCGAAGACGATGGTTTCCTGCGGCAGCCAGGCGATGCTGCCGTTCTCTCCGACGGTCAGCCTGACCCGGACTTCGGCATGGTCCGATGCGGCGCGATAGACTTTTTCGCAGGCCTGGGTCGTTATCCCCGCGCTGGCATGCGGGCCGACATCGACATCCCAGCCGAGGCGGTCGCCGCCGGTCAGCCCGCCGGCGGTGTTGATCAGGACGGCCTCCAGCGGGCCGGCCGAAACATACGGCAGCCTTATCTTGGCGGAGCCGTCCTGATAGAGGCGCCGCAGCCGCGTGCGGCCGTCAATGCTGGCGCAACCTAGCCGCGCCTTGCCCGCCGCGCGCTGGGCCAGCTGACCTGAAAACCTGGTATTTTCGATCGTATCCACGCCGTCAGGTTAAGCACTGTGGCGCTTTTGTCGACATATAGCTTGTTGCTTGATGGCGTTTCCGTTTCTATAGAGGGAACCACCTTGGTACGGTCAGGCGACGCTTGGCGGAGGGATAAGGCGAAGATCGCGGCCTGATATCGAGGACAAGAAGGCGCCGTTCAGTTGGCGTCGGGAAACGACACAGTGGGGAAGAAACCGAATGGCTGACCAGCTGGCAGCGGACATCATCGAGAAGATCAAGGCCCATGCCGAGCCGGGCGGCGAGGAAATCACCACCACAACCGAATTGACGGCGCTCGGCATCCATTCGCTGGAGCTGACCGAGATCATCTTCGACCTCGAGGAGCAATATGGCATCGAGATCGAGATGAACACGGTCGACGCCTGGAGCAACCTGAAGAACGTCGGCGACATGGTCGAGGCCGTTCGCGCGCTGATCGCGAAAAAAGCCTGACCGAATGCTGAAGCGCGTCGTCATTACCGGCATCGGTGGACTGTGCGGATTGGGCACCGATGCGCAGGCAATCTGGGCCGAGATGCGGGCCGGCCGGTCGGCGATTGGCCCGATCGACAACCCCTTCCTGCACGACCTGAAGGTCAAGACCGGCTGCGAGATCAAAGCCCTGCCGGATCACGGCATCGAGCGCAAGCAACTGGTGTCGATGGATCGCTTCAGCCTGCTGGCGGTGCTCGCGGCGAAAGAAGCCATGCGGCAGTCCGGATTGGTCCCGCATGCGGACAACACCTATCGGATGGGAACCATTGTCGGTGTTGGCGTCTGCGGCTTCGAGACCGTCGAGGAGAATTATCGCGCCATCCTGCTCGAGGGCAAGAATCGCGCCGGTATCTTCACCGTTCCAAGAGTGATGCCGGGCGCCGCCGCCGGTCAGGTCAGCATGCATCTGGGTTTGCGCGGACCGGTGTTCGGCGTCACTTCGGCCTGTTCGTCGGCCAATCATGCCATCGCATCGGCGGTCGACCAGATCAGGCTCGGGCGCGCCGACGTGATGGTGGCCGGGGGCACCGATGCGCCGCTCGTGTGGGGCGTGCTGAAGGGCTGGGAGGCGCTGCGTGTGCTTTCGCCCGACACATGCAGGCCGTTCTCGGCCGACCGCCAGGGGCTGGTGCTGGGCGAAGGCGCCGGCATGGCGGTTCTGGAAAGCTACGACCATGCGATGGCACGCGGCGCCACCATTTTGGCTGAAATCGCCGGCGCCGGCCTTTCGGCCGATGCCTCCGATATCGTCGCGCCGACCGTCGAGGGGCCGGAAGCGGCGATGCGCTTCTGCCTGGCGGATGCCGGGCTCAATCCCGAAGACATTGACTACCTTAACGCGCACGGCACCGGCACCAAGGCCAACGACCAGATCGAAACCCTCGCGATCAAGCGCGTCTTCGGCGACCATGCGCGCGCGCTATCCGTCTCCTCGACCAAGTCGATGCACGCGCATTGCCTCGGCGCCTCGGGCGGGCTGGAGATGATCGCCTGCGTCATGGCGATCCGCGAAGGCGTCGTGCCGCCAACGGCGAATTACCGCGAGGCCGATCCCGACTGCGATCTCGACGTCACGCCGAATGTCGCGCGCGAGCGCAAGGTGCGCGCCGCCATCAGCAATGGCTTTGCCTTTGGCGGCACCAATGCCGTGCTGGCCTTCAAGGCAATCTGACCCCGGGCGGTTACCACCGGCCGGGCGGTCACCACCTGGCCGCGCGGTCCGAATTGGGTGACTGTCCGTGCGTGGTGAAAGCGGCGCCGCCATATTGATCCGGCCTCGCCGCAGCCCTAATTCTTGGCCGACCCGCCAATATCGCACCGCTTGGTGCGCATCCCCCCCGCTCAGGAGTTCCCGATGGCCGACCTGTCCGCCTTTCCGATCGCAAGCCGGTGGCCGGCCAAGCATCCGGACCAGATCCAGCTCTATTCGGCAACGACGCCGAACGGCGTGAAGATCTCGATCGCGCTGGAGGAAATCGGCCTGCCCTATGAGCCGCACCTGATCAACATCGGCAAGAACGAGAGCTGGACCCCGGAATTCCTGTCGCTCAATCCCAACGGCAAGATCCCGGCGATCATCGATCCCGACGGACCGGACGGTGCGCCGATCGGCCTGTTCGAATCCGGTGCGATCCTGCTCTACCTGGCGGAAAAGACCGGCCTGCTCATGCCTGTCGACGCGGCGCGGCGCTACGAGACGATCCAGTGGGTCTTCTTCCAGATGGCGGCGATTGGGCCGATGTTCGGCCAGGTCGGGTTCTTCCACAAATTCGCCGGCCGCGAGATCGCCGACAAGCGGCCGCTGGAGCGCTACCGCGACGAATCGCGCCGCCTGCTCGGCGTTCTCGACGTCAGGCTGAAGGGCCGCAAGTGGATCATGGACAATGACTACACCATCGCCGACATCTCGCTGCTCGGCTGGGTGCGCAACCTGATCGGCTTCTACGAAGCCCGCGATCTGGTCGGCTTCGACGATTTCGCCAATCTGGCAGCCTGGCTGGAGCGAGGCCTGGCGCGGCCGGCGGTGCAGAAAGGCCTGACCATTCCGGCGCGAGGCTGAACCCGTCAGCCCACGGGAAGAGCGGCCTACTTTGCTTTCGCCTTGGGCCCGCCCCTGCCGACCACGGAGGCGGCAAGGGATGCCACGCCACGCGCCGTGGCCACGACCGCGCCAGCGGCGACATTGGCCGCGGTGCGAACCTTCGAGCCGCCGCCTGCTTTCGAGTCGCCGGCTGGGGCCGGCTTCTTCGCCTGGGCGGGCTTGGCGGCCGCTTTCGGCACGGTCGCTTTCGACCCTGGCACGACTTTTTTCGGCGCCGCCTTGCCGAAGGCCTTCGCATCCTTGGAGCGCTGGGCGATCGCCGGGCCAGCCCCGGCCGTCGACCGCGGCGCTCTCGGTTGTGCTGACTTGCCCCTGGCGGGCTTTTTTGTGTTTGCTGCCATCGGACGGAATCCCTCTTCTGGCATGATTGCCTGATCGGGATAACGCGTTGTAAGTCTTAAGGTTCCCGCCGAAAAATACTGAAAATTAACCGGGTTGACCAAAGACCAGGTCGGCCGCCCGGCGCCGCGCAAGCACGCGTTCGATGTTGGGCATGTCGTTGGAGGCGATCCAGGCGCGCGCATCCGCCTCGGAACGTCCATGCTCGTGCCAGCGTTCCATCAGGCGGCGTTCGAGCTCGTTGCGCGGCACGTCGACGAAGATCGAGAAATCGAACAGCGGCGCCAGGCGCGACCACGGCTCCTCGTCTAGCAGCAGGTAATTGCCTTCCACCAGGATGAACTTGGTCTCGGCGCCGACAATTGCCGCGGCGGCGCGCGACAATTCCATGCCGCGGTCGAACACCGGAATGGCAATCTCGGCCTCGCCGGCGCGGATGCGCTTCAAAAGCGTCTCGAAGCCGCCAAAGTCGAACGTGTCGGGCGCGCCCTTTCGCGCCCGCAGACCGCGCCGCTCGAGCACGATGTCGTCATAGTGGAAGCCGTCCATGGGCACGACCTCCACCGCGCCTTCCGGCAAAAGGTCATGCAGGCTTGCCGACAGTGTCGACTTGCCGGCGCCCGGCGGCCCGGCAATGGCGACGATGAAGCGATTTGCCTTGCCGGCACGCTTGAAGATGGTGGCGGCGAGGTGGGCGATTTCGGACATTTTTCGGCTCCTTCCGAAGATTTTGGACGCATCTTGTCGGCGGTCGCTTGAAATTTCAAACCGCGATTTGCACGATTTAGAGCGACCGGTTGTGGAGTCAGCAGTGGCGACTGCGATTAGTCCGTTACGGCTTTGTCTTCAGCGCGCCGCTGGCTGGCCGATACGCAGAAATTCGCTATCGAACGGGACCTCCGATGCCGCGGCGCCAGCCAACCGCAGGTGGCCACCCGCCGTGGTGATCGCGCGCGGAGGCCCGCCACCCGACAGGGGCAACGCACCGATGACATGGCGGAACGAGACGCGATCCTGGCCGAGCTCGAACGCGGTCGCCACGCCCTCGCGCTTCAGCCAGTTGTCGCCAAGCGAGGCGGCGTGGCCGACCGCGGTGCGCCCATCCTCGATGCCGAGCACGCCGAGATGGCGGCCGCTCCACGGCGCGTAGTCGCGCCCGCCATTGCTGAACCAGAGCATGGTAACAGGCAGTTCGGCCGGGTTCTTCAGCACCAGCACCAAATCGTCCTCGGCCTGGCGCGCCAGCGCGGTCCAGCCCGGCCCGCCATGGTCGGCCTCGACCAGGGTGAGGAAATCCTCGCGCCGGTCATCCATGCGGTAATCCGCCAGATCGAGCGTGCCGCCGCCGGCAGCAGGGAAATGCCCGAGGTCCGACGACCGACCGGGGTAGGCCAGCATGAAGCGGCCGCGCACGGGGTCCGGCTCCAGCGGGTCGGCTGGCGTGGCGGCAAACCGCTTCGGCGAGAAAGCCAGCCTGCCGCCGCCTTTCATTGCCGTCATCGGGTGATGGGCGACCGAGATCGCGCCGGACCTGCCGGAAAACACATGTTCCTGGTAGAGGAAAGGATGGTTGTCGCGCAGCGTGAAAATCTTGTCGACGCTGGCGCCCATCACCTTGTGGCGCAGCCGGAAGACCGCGCGCCAGCCACCATCCGTGGCGCCGCTGTCGACCACATCCCAGGCGCTGTTGGCCGGCCAGCCATGCAGCGGCGCCTCCTCGACATCGCTGCGCGAAAACGGCGCGCACAGAAAGTCGCCGGAGAGCCTGACGGTGCCTCGCGGCAGGTCTGGAGGCAGCGTCTCGCCCGCGTCGACCCAGGGTGCACGGTGCAGCGGCTTCAACCGGCGCGCGCCGCTCTCGATGATCATGTCGGCGATGTGGCCGACCGTGAGGTCGAGCGAAACCGAAATGCCCTTGGCGTTGATCGTGACTGTATCCATGGCTCTCTCACCCGAATCCGAAGGGTGCCAAGAAGAACCCGTTCGGCGCACCGCGCAAGCGCGCGGGCGCGTATTTTGCATCGGTTTCGCGCTCGCTTCGTCGGAAAATGCCAGCCCTATTGCCGCTTGTAGTCCCGCACCGGCGATTTCGTCCCGTCGGTATAGGTCACCTGCACCGACATCGAGGTCACGCCTTCGGCGACCTTGAAGTAGGGCTGGAAATCATCGGGGATGGCGTAGGGATCCCTGGCATTGCAGGGCGGCATGGGAAGGGTCTTGTCGAGCGCGGCACCATTCAGGCTGTAATGCACTTCCTTGATGGCGCAGCGGTAGGACAGCATCTGCGTGAAATAGACCAGCCCATGATTGCCGCTGGCGTCGAAGGCGATCCATGAGGTCCAGAACTGGTCGAGGATCTGCTTGTTGCCCTGTTGCAGGGCGGCATCCGGGTCGAAGCCTATGTCGAACGGGCCTGTCTCGCGCCCCCTGATGTCGAGGTATTTGATCGCGATCGTGGTCTGCGCCGTGCTGTCGGGCAATTCGAAGCTCGGATTGGGCATCGGCTTGCCGGTTCGCTGGTCGTTGAGCGCCAGCAGGCCGGTGTCGGTGAAGGGGCCGGTGCCGCCAAGACGCCAGGATATCGCGGTCGCCGGCTCGGGCAGCGAAATGGTCATCGACCAGCCCTGGTTGGAACGCATCGGCGTCAGCGACGGCGCAAAGCGGGCGGGGTCGAGCACGTCGCCAAGGGCCGCCAGCCGGCCGCGGCCGCGGTCCAGCCAGTCGGCAAGCTGGGTCTGGTCGACGAAATATCCGAGCAGCCCGCCATCCTTCTCGTAAGAGACGAACTTGGTCAGCGCCTGGGCTTCGCTGCGCTTATCGGCCAGCGTCTGGCTGCCGAGCCGATCCTCCGAGAACTCCTGCGCCAACAGGAAATAGGCCGGCGCATAGTCCGGATTGGCCGCGATGAAGGCGTTGAGCTTTTCGAGCCGCTGGGTATCGTCGAACTGCAGCAGGTGGACGAGCTTGATCGATGGCGCCTTGGCTTTCTCCGCGAGCTGGCCGAACACCTCGCGGGCGCCGGCCTTGCCATCCTGGACCCGCAGAAGTGTGGCAAAGCGCGTATAGGGGTCGATGGCGTCGACATCGAAGCCGGCAAAGGCGAGGTAGGAGCGCCGCGCGTTGAGCATGTCGCCCGAGAGCTCGTAGACGCGGGCATTGTGGTAGAACTCGTCCGGCCGCTTCGGCTCGGCGATGGCGCCGCCTTGCGCGGCCAAGGTGGCAAACCCCTTGGCTATCGTGTCGATCGAGGCGGCGATCTGCTCAGTCGTCGCCTGAAGCTTTTCGGCCTGGGCCACTTGCTGCTGCTGGCCGCCCACGAGTGTCTCGGTGGTTTGCTTGACCGCTTCGACGGTCCTTTGCGTCGCGGCGCCTTGGGCCGCTTGCTGCTGCTGGGCGGAGGCGATCTGATCGGTTTTCTGGGCAACCGTGTCGGTCGATTTCTTGACCTCTTCGACGGTCTTCTGGGTTTGCGTGACCGTCTGCTCGATCCTGGCCACCTTTTCGGCGACGATGCCAATCGACTGCTGCAGTTGGGCGATCGCCGGCACCAGGCTGGCGATGATGCCGTTCTGCGAATTGGTCTCCTTCTGCACGGCGTAGACGCCGCCGGCAACCGCCGCCGCACTGGTGGCGAACACCAGCGCCGGCAGCGCCTTGGCCGCCAGCACGAGCCTGAGCACGATGGCAATGGCGATGATGACGGCCGCGATCGAGGCAGCCAGCGCGATATAGGCGGCGAACGGCGCCAGCGGGTTGAGGATGTCGGAAACGGCGCCGCCGATGAAGGCGATGCTGCCGGCCCATTTGCCGGTGCGGCTGAGCGACGCCCTGATCAATGACGGCGCGGCGCCAGCCCCAATGTCAGCCATTTTGCGAGCCCCCCTGCCGCCAGATGCCACGCTCCTTCCCACGGGAAACGCGGCTTTGGCAAGGAAAGACAGGAAACGGGCGATTTCGGGGCGGTGGCAAGGCTTGGTTCCTCTCCCTGGCCTCTGGCGGGTGGGGAAACAGGTCGCGCCGGCACTCGACATTCCCGGGGCTAACCGGCATTAACCAAATGGACGCACCCGCCGCGTTACGTTAGCTTCGCCTTATCTCAGCAACAGCATCGCCAGAACAGTCCAGCCCTTGTCCTTGCCGCGTCTCTTTCCGCTCTTCCAGAAAATCCTGGCTGTCCTGGCCCTGGCGGCCCTGACGGCCGGCTGCTCGACCACGGCCCCGCCCGACAGCGTTCTGGCCGTGCCGGCGCCGCCGCAGAAATACGCGGCCATCGTCGTCGACGGAAAGAGCGGCAAGCAGCTGTTCGAGGTCAATTCGACGGCGCAGCGTTATCCGGCCTCGCTGACCAAGATGATGACGCTCTATCTGCTGTTCGAGGCGATGGAGACCGGCCGCGTCACCAAGGAAACGCAAATCCCGGTTTCCGACCACGCCGCCTCGCAGCCGCCAACCAAGATGCGTTTCCGGCGCGGGGAGACGATCGATGTCGATTCCGCCATCCGCGCCATCGTCGTCAAATCGGCCAATGACGTGGCGGTGGCGGTGGGCGAATATCTCGGCGGCTCTGAAGACCAGTTCGCCGCCATGATGACATCCAAGGCGCGCCAGCTCGGCATGAGCAGCACCACCTTCCGCAACGCATCGGGCCTGCCCGACGACGGCCAGATGACGACCGCCCACGACATGGCGGTGCTCGGCATGTCGCTGCAGCGGCGCTTCCCGCAGCACTTCCATTATTTCTCCGAAAGCGACTTCATGTTTCGCGGCCGGCTGGTGCGCGGCCATAATGACATGCTCGGCCGCGTGCGCGGCGTGAACGGCATCAAGACAGGCTATATCAGGGCTTCCGGCTTCAACATCGTCACCTCCTACGATGCCGACGGCCGCCAGCTGATCGTGGTGGTGATGGGCGCCGACAGTGCCCGCCAGCGCAACGACCATGTCGAAGCGCTGATCCAGCGCAGCCTGTCGCCCACCATGGCCGACACCAAGACCAGGCTGATGTTCGCCGAACAGCAGTGAAGTGAGGCGTGATCCGCGCAGCGGACAAAAAGCCACTTGCCTGGCTTTTTGAACGATGAACGGTGAAGACACGGTCCGCCCTTGGGCGGACGCCGACCCAAGTCGTGCCTTGGTCACTGTAAAAACCTCACAGCCGGCTACCATCTTGCGACTGTCACGCAATCGTGCGGAAGACGTGGCATAGGCTGCGAAATCCGACAGTGGATAAGCGCCGTCGCCTCAGCGTATCCTAACTTACAGCGCAGGAGCCCATCATGAGCACCGTTCCCAAGGCATCCGAGCAGAAGTCGGCCGACAATGAGAACGACAGCGGCGGCGAGTATTTCGAGGCGCCGACCACGCAAGAGGATTTGCACGAGGTTTCCGACGAGCATTTCGACACGCCCGAAGTGCCGGACTCCGAACCGTCAGGCCCCGGCGCATCACGGCTGAAGCCGAAGAAAAAGCCATCGGCGATCTCGGGCCGCAAATTCCGCAAGCGCGACCTTGTGCGCATCGACACGCTGCGCCCGAGCCTCGCCGACCGCATTCATTCGGACCACCCCGACCTGCCCAAGGGCGCGCGCATCAGCCGCGAGGAGCTCGGCCGCTACCGCATGCGCTACATGGAGGAGCTCTTACAGCAGGAGCACGGCGAATTCTCCGAGCTCGACCGCCAGGTGGTGGAATCGATCGCCCGGCAGGACACGATCTCGGAGAACAGTGAAGAAGAATTCGAGGAGCACCGCTCCTTCGCCGACCGCGTTTCCGACAACATGGCCGCATTCGGCGGCAGCTGGTGGTTCCTGATCTCGTTCGCCAGTGTGCTCCTGGTGTGGATCGGCATCAACCTGATCGCGGGCATGGCGGGCGCCTTCGACCCCTACCCCTTCATCCTGCTCAACCTGCTGCTCTCCTGCATCGCCGCCGTCCAGGCGCCGATCATCATGATGAGCCAGAGACGGACGGAGGCCAAGGATCGGCTGCGCTCCTTCAACGACTACCGCGTCAACCTCAAGGCCGAACTGGAAGTCCGCCACCTGCACGAAAAGCTCGACTACCTCATCTCGCGGCAATGGACGCGGCTGGCCGAGATGCAGCAGATGCAGCTCGATGCCATGCATGAGCTGGCGAGCGCCAAGAAGGCAAAGCGGGCGGTGCGCGGGCGGCGGCCGGTGAAGAGCCCGGTAGAGCAGTGAAGGGGTGAGGAGTGGTCCGTGTAGCGGACGAAAAGCCAACTGCTTGGCCTTTCGAGCTTCGAACGCCCTGAGCCTGCGAAGAGCAGGATGCCGTACGCGAGGCCCAGACGCATCAAGCCAAGTTCGCAACGCCGCCAATTGCCCGTTGAAGCCCGCGCCCGCTTCCGCTAAGAAGCCGTGACTTGCCGGTTCGCCGGCTGGTTCGTTTTCCGGGCTCTTCGCCCTGAAAGCACCCGTAGCTCAGCTGGATAGAGCGCTGCCCTCCGAAGGCAGAGGTCACAGGTTCGAATCCTGTCGGGTGCGCCATGCTTCCAAGGTCCGTTCCGGACACATAGGTTACGGTTTATACCGGAGACATGGGTAACACTTCTGACCCGAACGGGTTTTGGAGCCAGACTTGGCCACAACCACCACCAGACGTGTCCTGATCACCGGCGCCGGCGCGGCTGACGGCATCGGCTTTGCCATTGCGCGGCAGTTTGGCCGGGCCGGGCATGCGGTTTTCCTGACCGGCGCCAGCGCGCGGGTGCTGGAGCGCGCTGGCGAGCTTCGCGGCGATGGCGTCGATGCCACGGCCGCGGTCGCCGATCTTACCATCGCGACGGAGGTGGAGCGGCTGCGGGCCGAGGTCGGCGCTGTCGATATCCTGGTCAACAATGCCGGCATGGGATCGCTGGCGTCGCCGTCCGTGGACAAGACGTTCCTGGCGATGAGCGAGGCCGAGTGGGACCGGGGCATCGAGACCAGCCTGAAGACCGCGTTTCTCGTCACCAGGGCGTTTCTGCCGGCGATGGTCGAAACGGGGTATGGGCGCATCGTCAACGTCGCGTCGGTGACCGGGCCGCTGGTATCCTACCAGGGCACCGCCGCCTATTCCGCGGCGAAGGCCGGCATGGTCGGCCTGACCCGGACATTGGCGCTGGAAGCGGCGCGCCATGGGGTCACCGCCAATGCCGTCGCGCCCGGCTGGATCGAAACCGGCGCGTCGAGCGAGGCGGAGCGGATGGCGGCCCTGCATGCGCCGCCGGGCCGCGCCGGCCGGCCCGACGAGGTCGCGGCGGCGGTCGTGTTCCTGGCTTCCGAGAGCGCCAGCTATATCAACGGCGCCTTGCTGGTCGTCGATGGCGGCAACAGCCTTGAAGAACGCAAGGGATAGACGGCGCGGCCAGTCTCATGCCTTGGCGGATTTCCACCTTGGCGCAACTCCTTCCACCGTAATGAAGTGTAACCTCTATCTCCTAGGAAATTTCCCCGCCGCCACCTGGCCGCTGGCACCGTCACTTGACTCAACCATCAGCCTGCACTAATCATAAGTCATGACTGTTGATAGCGCACAGCTTGCCGCCCTGGGCGATCCGACCCGAAGGCAGATTTTCGAGCTGATCGCGGAGCGTCCGCGCTCGGTGGCGGAGGTCACGCGGCAGGTCAGCGTGTCGCAGTCCGCGGTGTCGCAGCATCTCAAGGTGCTTCGCGACTCGCGGCTGGTGCGCGCGGAGCCGAAGGGCGCCAGCAACGTCTACCACATCGATCCGCACGGGCTGGGCCAGATGCGCGCCTGGCTCGACCGGTTCTGGAGCAAGACGCTCGCGGCCTACAAGCTGGCCGTCGAAACCCCACCAGAGGAGTGACCATGAACACCCAGATCCCCATCGCCTCCGTGAAACAATCCGTCGTCGTCGAGGCGCCGATCGAGCGCGCCTTCAAGGTCTTCACCGAGGATTTCGGCAGTTTCAAACCGCCCGAGCATAACCTGCTTGCAGCCCAGATCGCCGAGACGGTGTTCGAGCCTCGCGTCGGCGGCCACGTCTATGACCGCGGCGTCGACGGCAGCGAGTGCCGCTGGGCGCGCGTGCTGGCCTATGAGCCCCCCAACCGCGTGCTCCTGAGCTGGGACATCAGCCCGCAATGGCGCATCGAGACCGATCCGGCCAAGACCAGCGAGTGGGAAGTGCGGTTCACCGCCGAAACGGCTGGGCGTACCCGCGTCGAGATCGAGCACCGCAACCTGGAGCGCCATGGCCAGGGCTGGGAAGGTGTGCGCGACAGCGTCGCCGGCGATCAGGGCTGGCCGCTTTACCTGCAGCGCTATGCCGATCTGGTTGCTCGGCAGGCCTGATCGCGGTTCAAAGGCGCTTCGCCGCCTGGGCGGTCAGGGCGCCACGCCCCTGCACGCCCAGGCGACATTGGCGAACGACCTCGGGCCGTCCGGTCGCCCGGCCTGATAGGCATCGCGGACGGCAGCCTCGGTGCGCTCGCGCTCGGCTGCCTGCAGCGTTGTCATGTATTTGCCGAGCGGGCCCTCGCCGGCAGAAATCGGCGTCCAGTAGTCGGCGAAGTCCTGGTAATCCATGCGGATCATCAGCTCGGTTTCGGTCACGTCGGCCAGCCCCTGCTCGATGAAGGTCCGCTTCATTTCGCCGGGCTGCATCATCGGCTGGAAGCAATAGCGGCCGCGCAGCTGGCGCCCGCTCTCGCTGAGCGCGGCCACCGTGTCGATCATCATGCGCATGCCCGCCATGCCGCCGAGATGGTCCCACACCACAGCCGCGACCACGCCGCCCGGTCGCGTCACCCGGCGCATTTCGGCAACCGCCTTGCCGGCTTCCGGCACGAAGTGAAGCACCAGCAGCGCCAGCGCGCGGTCGAACGCATTGTCGGCGAACGGCAAGGCGGTAGCGTCCGCCTGCTGGATTTCGATGCGCGGATCGGTGTTGCGCCGCTTTGCCGCCTCGACGAAGACAGGCGAAAAGTCGATGGCCGCGATCGCCGCGAGTTCGGCGGATTTCGCCAGTTCGAACGTCAGGCTGCCGGTGCCGCAGCCGACGTCGAGGATCTTTTCGCCGGGGGCGAGCCCGGCGAAGCCGATGAAGCTGGGCGCGAGCTTTCGGCTCCAGCGGCCCATCAGTTGCTCATAGCCGGACGCGTCATGAACGGTGAAACTCGATGTCATATACCCCTCCCTTGGCTGCGGGCGCAGGCTAGACCTCTATCAGGATGAAGCCAAGGCAGGGGAGCACGGCGGACGCCTGCCTCCGAGTGCGGGAGGAAAAGTCCGGCTCTTATGCGACACCCTTGAATGCCGCCACGCTCTCGCGCTCCACCAGCGGGCATTCCAGCTTGGTGATTGGATATCGCCCCCGCCCCACTATCGCAGGCGCTTCCAGCTGCTCGATCGCCCATTGGCCCATGGCCATGTGCGGAAGGATCGACGTCGTCAGCGGCGGGAACAAATGCCGGGCGATTTCCTCGTCGTCATAGCCAACGACCGAGATGTCGGCGGGAATGTGCAGGCCGGCTTCCTTCAGGGCTTCGTAGCAGCCGATCGCGGTGCGGTCGTTCTGGCAGAAGATGGCGGTCGGGCGGTCCTTCAGGGCCAAGAGCTTCACTGTCGCGGCGTAGCCGGCGCTGGCCGACCAGTCGCCCTCGACCACCAGTTCGGGGTCGAAGGGGATGTCGGCGGTGGCGAGCGCGCGGCGGTAGCCTTTCAGCCGGTCCTGTGCTGCCTGCATCCAGGGTTCGCCCGTGATGGTGGCGATGCGGCGGTGGCCGTGGCTGATCAGGTGTCGCGTCGAGCTCTGGCCGCCGGCGATTTCGGAGGGCACCACGGCGGGGAATGCATAGTCCGCCGTGTAGCAGTTGAGCAGAATGACCGGAATGTCGAGGCCGTAGAGGAAGTCGGGCGCCGTGATTTCGCGGGTGAAGATGGTCATGTAGATCAATGCCGAAATGCCGCGCCTGGTCAGCGCCGAAATGGCGCGCGACTCCATCACGGCGTCTCCCATGGTCTGCGCCACCAGAAGCACGTTGCCAGCATTCCACGAGGCCTGGCGCGCGCCCTCGATGGCGACCACGGCTTCCGGGCTGGTGGCGAGCTGGTCGACGGCGAAGCCGATCACGCCGTCGAGTCCGTCGAAGGCGGGGCCATCAAAAGCCCCCTCGAAAGCCGCAACGGGCTTCAGCGCGGAGAAGGCGGGGGCGCTGTAGCCAAGCGCGCGCGCCGCCTCGATCACCCGCTCCCGAGTCTGCCGGGACAGGCGAATGCCAGGTGAATTGTTGAGCACGAAGGAAACCGTCGCCTGCGAGCAGCCGGCGGCGCGTGCGATGTCGGTCATGGTGACGCGGCCCTTGGGCTTTGCCGCCGCCTTGCGGCGCTTCCTGATGGCCTGGTCCGTCGTCTCGCTCATGCCGCCCCCAAATTCCCAGCCTGTCTAGCCGCAGCCCCCCGGTCCAACAAGATGAGGCGGCGCTTCCGATTCACATGCGCATCGACCGTACTAATAATTATTACCGTCCTTGAGGCCCATCCCCGACACACCGGCTCGAGCCCCCGCAAAAACCAGAGGTCGCAAAGGCTCTGGCTGCGTGCGATCAGCCATCGCCGCGTCGGTAGATCGATTCGGCCATGACACCCGAGCGCCACCGGACCGGTCGTTTGCTAATAGTGTTTACTAATACAAGGATGCGCTATACCGTCAATCCATCGCCGCCGGCCCCGATTGGTCCGGCTGCGATGGAAGTGTCTGTGAATGGCCCGATGGGGGGCGGATATGACTTCCGCAAACCATGTCTCAGATATGTGATATGTCAGACAAATCGGACTATTTACGAACGAGGAATGAGTCTCTAAAGTCCGTGGCCGTGGCTGGTAACGACGCCATTCTTTCACTGCCGGGAACCCCTTGAGGAGGAGGGCGTCCACGCCGCAGACGGCAATTCAGGTGAGCAAGACAAATTTAGTGTGCAAGACAATCCAGTGAGCAAGTCCGGTCAGCCCTACGACTGACCAAAACGGGAGGTTGAACATGAAATCCTTGATACGCAATGCATCCGTGGCCGCCGCGGCCCTGGCTGTCGGCCTGACGGCGACGGCAATCGCGCGCGCCGACGACAAGCCGACGCTGGCCTTCGTCGTCAACGGCGCTTCCGACTTCTGGAAAGCGGCCGAAGCCGGCGTCAAGAAGGCGCAGGGCGAACTGCCCGACTACACGCTCGAACTCAAATATCCCGAACAATCCTCGGTCGCCATCCAGCAGCGGCTGATGGACGACCTGGTGACCGCCGGCGTCAAGGGCATCATGGTCTCGGCCGTCGATCCCAAGACCTCGACGGATGGCCTGAACAAGATCGCTTCGCAAACGGCGCTGTTCACCACCGATAGCGACGCCCCGCAGACCAAGCGTGTCGCCTATATCGGCTCGTCCAATGTCGACGCCGGCAAGCAGGCGGCCGAAATCGCCAAGAAGGCGATGCCGGACGGCGGCAAGTGCCTGGGCTTCGTCGGCCTGCTCGGCGCCGACAATGCCAAGGAGCGCATCCAGGGCATGAAGGACGGCCTCGCCGGCACCAAGATCGAACTCGTCGACGTACGCGGCGACGACATTGACCAGGCGCGTGCCAAGAAGAATGTCGAGGACGCGCTGGTCGCCAGCCCCGACGTCACCTGCATGGTCGGCTTCTACTCCTACAACACGCCACGCATCTATGAAGCGCTGCGCGATGCCGGCAAGCTTGGTTCGATCACCGTCGTCGGCTTCGACGACGATCCGATCACGCTGGGCGGCGTCAAGGAAGGCACCATTGCCGCCACCGTCGTGCAGCAGCCCTTCGAATGGGCCTATCAGGGCATGAAGCTGATGGCCGCCTATCTCAAGGGTGACAAGTCGGGCATCCCGGCCGGCAATTTGATCATCATCCCGACCAAGATCATCGGCAAGGATGACGTCGACGCTTACGCCGCCAATCTCAAGGCGATGGCTGGAAACTAAGACCAGAAGCAGTTCAGCCGGCTCAACTTCGCTTGAGCCGGCTGTTCGCATTGACGAACCCTGCCGGGGTCGTCAGTCTGCAGAATGGGCATTTCGGCCCACCGGCTGCTGTCAGGCATGATGAATTATTCCGACACATCCATCGCGGCGACCACCCCGTTTCTCAGCCTCGAGAACGTGCGCAAGACCTATCCGGGCGTCGTGGCGCTCGACGGGTTTTCCATGGAGGTCAGGCCGGGCGAGGTCATCGGCCTGGTCGGCGAGAATGGCGCCGGCAAATCGACGCTGATGAAGATCCTCGGCGGCGTTACCACGCCCGATAGCGGCGCCATCACGGTCGACGGCGCCGCCCACAAAGGCCTGAGCGTGGAGGGGAGCCTGGGTTCGGGCATCGCCTTCGTCCACCAGGAACTCAACCTCTTCGAAAACCTCGACGTCGCCGCCAACATCTTCTTCGGCCGCGAGCCGCTGCGCGCCGGACAGCTGAGACTGGTCGACCGCGCGAAACTGCGCGACATGGTGGCGCCGCTGCTGAAGCGCGTCGGCGCCAACTTCTCCGCCGACACGCAGGTCGCAGATCTGTCGCTGGCGCAGCAGCAGATGGTCGAGATCGCCAAGGCGCTGTCGATCAAGGCGAGGCTGGTGATCCTCGACGAGCCGACATCGAGCCTGCCGCTGGCCGAGACCGACAAGCTGCTCGACGTCATCAAGGCACTGAAGGCCGACGGCATCAGCGTCATCTTCATCTCGCACCGCCTGCATGAGATCGAGCGCGTCGCCGACCGCGTTGTGGTGCTGCGCGACGGCATGCTGGCCGGGACGCTCGGCAAGCGCGACATCAATCACGACCAGATGGTCAAGCTGATGATCGGCCGCATGCTGAAGGAGCGCGAGAAGGCCTCCGAGGCGGCGCGTGCGCCCGGCGCCGTGGCGCTTGCGGCCAAGGCCGTCCGCACCCCCACCTACCCCAGCCGGCCGGTCGATCTCGACGTCAGGCGCGGCGAAATCCTCGGCCTTGCCGGCCTTGTCGGCTCCGGCCGAACCGAACTGGCGCGGGTGTTCTTCGGCATCGAAGCCAGCCTTGGCGGCACGCTGGAGCTCAACGGCAAGCCGTTAACGCTGGCCAGCGCGGCGGACGCCGTCGCGCAAGGCATCTTCCTCGTGCCGGAAGACCGCAAGCTGACCGGCATCCTGCTCGACCTGTCGATCGCCCAGAATATTTCACTCCCCAATCTGCCGGCGCATGCCAGGCGCTCGCTGGTCTCCGCAAGCGCCGAGACCGCCACCGCCGAGAAGCAGAAGAAAAACCTCGGCATCAAGGCGCCCTCCGTGCAGACGCGCACCGGCACGCTGTCGGGCGGCAACCAGCAGAAGGTCGTGCTCGGCAAATGGCTGGCCATGAACCCGAAGGTGATGATCCTCGACGAGCCGACGCGCGGCATCGATATCGGCGCCAAGGCCGAGATCTACGGGCTGATGCGGGCATTGGCCGACGCCGGCGTCGCCGTGCTGATGATCTCTTCCGACATGGAAGAGGTGATCGGCGTCTCCGATCGCATCGCCGTCATGCATGAGGGCCAGATCTCGGGCATTCTCGACAAGGATCAGTTCAGCCAGGAAAACGTGCTTTTGCTCGCGGTGGGCAAACCGGCGAACAGGCCGTAAGCGGAGACGACGATGACAAAGAAAGATCTCGGCCTGCTGATCCTGATCCTGGTGGTCGGGGCGATCGTCGCCATCATCAATCCGCGCTTCCTCTTGCCGATCAACCTCGCCAACACCTCGAACCTGATCGGCCTGTTCGGCATTCTCTCCATCGGCCAGGCCTTCGTCATCATCACCGGCGGCATCGAACTGTCCGTCGGCTCCGTTGTCGCGTTGCTGGGCACGCTGTTCATCGACTTCATCGCCGTGCGCGGCATGGGATGGCCTGTTGCCTTCGTGCTCATCCTGGTGCTCGGCGCCATCATCGGCCTGGCGCATGGCTGGCTGATCACGCGGCTCAAGCTGCAGCCCTTCGTCGTCACCTTGTGCGGGCTTTTGATCTATCGCGGCGTCGCGCGCTTCTACACCGCCGACGGCACCGCCGGTTTCGCCTTCGGGCAGAATTTTCCCGATCTCGAATTCCTGACCGCCGGCCGCTCCTGGGGCGTGCCGAACTCCTTCTTCGCGCTGATCGTCATCGCCATCGTCATGTGGGTGGTGTTGCACCGCTCGGTGTTCGGGCGCTATCTCTACGCCATCGGCAAGAACGAGGAGGCGGCGAAATATTCCGGCATTCGCACCGGCCGCGTCGTCATGGCGGCTTACGTCATCTGCGGCGTGCTCACCGCCCTGTCGGCGATCTATTTCGCCATGTACACGCGCTCGATCTCGCCGGCCAGCCACGGCCAGTTCTACGAGCTCTACGCCATTGCGGCCGCGGTGCTCGGCGGCTTCTCTCTGCGCGGCGGCGAGGGCTCGCTGATCGGCGTCATCCTCGGCACGGTGCTGCTGCAGGAACTGCAGAACCTCGTCAACCTGCTCGGCATTCCCTCCTCCCTCAACTTCGCGGTGATGGGTGGCGTCATCCTCATCGGCGTGCTGGTCGACCAGCAATGGGGTGTGTTCCGGGCGCGCCGGCGGATGGTCGATGCCGCCCGCAAGGGCGCGGTCGGCGCCGCCGCGGAATAGGTCAGTCCCGGCAGAAATAGCTTACCGGTGCTGGGCGCTGACGGGGTGGCGTGCCTTTCGCGGCCACCCTCTGGTGATCCGCCGTGCGGCCTTGGCTGAAATTACCTGCCGCTCTGGCGTGCGGCGCGGCGAACGCTTTGCAACAGGATGGCAAGGCAGCCGACCAGCAACAGCCCACCGCCAAGCAGCGGCGGCAGCGCGAGCAACTTCACCGCCGCGGTCACGGCGGCCACCAGGACCAGCGACAGCAGCGCCAGATTGCCGTCATCGACGAACATGCCGAAGACCTCCCTGGCAACGAGACGAAGGACGTTCATCGGGCGAGCCCTCCGGCTGCCGTTGGACTGATTCCGCGCAGCCAGCGCACCATGGCGAAGGACGCCAGCGCGACTATGGCGAAGATGGCGAGCAGGGCAAGATCGGCGCCAGGCCAATCGGCGCCGATGCCTTCGCCGGTCCAGAAGATGCCAAAGCTGGTCAGCATCAGCCCGACCACGAATTTGAGCGCATTCTCGGGCACGCGCGCCAGCGGCCGGTGGACGGCCAGGCCGACAAGCATCACCAGGATGAAAGCCGCCAGCGCACCCATGCTGGCGTAAAATGTCTGCCCATGCGCGGCGCCGACGGCAATGACGATGAACACCACCTCGACACCCTCGAGCAGCACCGCCTTGAACGAGGCCAGCCCGGCGAGGTAGTCGGCGCGCCGGTCGGCGGCCTGCCGGTGCAGGGCCGCGGTTTCCTTGGCGAAGGCCGCTTCCTCGTCATGCAGGGCAATGACGCCGACGCTGCGCAGGATGGCTTTTCGCAGCCAGCGCATGCCGAACAGGATGAGCAGCACCCCGACAACGAACTGCAGGGTGGTGATCGGGACCAGCGCCAGCAGCGGGCTGAAGGCCAGCACCAGAGCCGCCAGCACCGCCAGCGCCAGCGCGGCGCCGGTCAATGCCGGGCGCCAGCTGCGCGTCACTCCCACCGCAAGCACGATGGTGAAAGCTTCGACGACCTCGACCAGCGAGGCGAGAAATGCCGCCGCGATTGTCGAGAGGACGGGTGTCAGTGTCTGCATGAAGCTTCCTGTCTGGCTCGACCCTGATTCCTGGGGCGAATCCCCGGAGCGTAATCCAGAATCACCCTATGCGGCCAGCAGCCCGGAGCATTTCCAGCGACAGCGCAAGCAGGCGGGTGAAACAAGTCCGGATCAGATCAGGCCCGACATGTCGGAAAACGCCATGGCCTTACGCAGCACTTCGGCGAAACGCTCGCCGGCCACTTCGCGCGGACCGCTGTTGTCGATCGACGTGACACCAGGGCCGGACAAGCTCATATTGGCGCTGCGCGCCAGCCGCGCCAGCACCTCGCCGCGCGACTCGCGACCGCGCATGGCCAGCCGCTCGGCCAGCACCTCGGGCGAAGCGGTGATCTCGACGATCGCCAGATTGGCATAGCGCTCGCGCAAGGTGGGGATGATCGCGCGCGACACGTTGGCGACGGCGACATGTCCATTGGAAACAGACCAGTCGACATCGGCAGGCAGACCATAGCGCAGGCCATGCGCTTCCCAGGAGACGGCGAAAGCGCCGTCGGCATCGGCCTCGGCGAAGGCGGCGTCGGCCAGCGTATCGTGGTCCTCGCTCGCCGCATCGCTCGGCCTGGTGATGACGCGGCGCACGAACTCCAGCTGCGTCTCGTCGGCAAAGAGCGCCTTGGCATAGCCGATCACCGTGTCCTTGCCGGCACCGCTGGGGCCCACGACGGCGACAAAGACGCCGTGACGGATCGGAAAGGTTTCGGCGGACAGTTCGCGCTCGATCGAGGCCGACACCATCATGCCACCCGGCGCCCCTGCCGCCAGACGGTGCGCACGACCGGAACATGATCGTCGACGCGCACGCGCACCAGATCGGCGCGACGGCCCTGCTCGATGACGCCGCGGTCGTCGAGGCCGACGGCCTGCGCCGGGTTCTTCGAAACCATGGCGACGGCCTGCGGCAGCGAAATGCCTTCCACCATGTCGCCCAGGAAGAAGGCCGACTGGATCAGGCTGAAGGGAATGTAGTCGGACGACAGGATGTCGAGCAGGCCATCGCTGGCCAAGGTGCGTGCCGAGACATTGCCCGAATGCGAGGCGCCGCGCATGACATTCGGCGCGCCCATAAGCACGCCGAGCCCGGCGGCCTTCGAGGCCCGCGCCGCTTCCTCGGTGGTCGGGAACTCGGCGACCCGCACGCCCTGCTCGATGGCCTCGTCGACATGAGCCGACGTCGCATCGTCGTGGCTGGCGAGCACGATGCCGCGCTCCTGGCAGGCGGCCGCGATGAAGACGCGGTTCGGCCCAGAGTTGCGTGCCGATTCGGCCATCCGCTTCTCGCAGAATTTCTGGAAATCGCGATCCGAGAGTTTCAGCTTGCGCTGGTAGTAGTAGGCATAGGTTTCAAGGTTGACGAACTGGCGCTGGCCTGGCGCATGGTCCATCAGCGACGCCAGCTTGACCCGTTCGTCACCGTCGAAATTGGCGAATGCGTCGAGGCAATCCGGTGCTGAAACCTCGCAGCGAAGATGCAGGAAGTGATCGGCCCGCAGACGATCCCGCGCGACGCTGTCCTCGATCGCATCGGCCAGCTTGCGAATGTCGTCCAATGTCAGGTCGGCGTCCTCGTCCATGCCGACGCGCAAGGCATCGAGCACGGTCGTGATGCCGGCGGTCGCCACCTGCGCGTCATGGGCGAGCACCGCGGCGATCGGGTTCCAGCGCACTTTCGGCCGCGGCGCATAATGGCCCTCGAGATGGTCGGTGTGGAGTTCGACCAGCCCTGGAATGATAAAGTCGCCGCCCATGTCCTCGCCGGTCCGGGCAGCATCGCCATCGATGCCGGCGATCAAGCCATCGCGCAGCACCAGTGACCCTTCGACGATCTCGTCGGCAAGAACGATGCGGGCGTTGGAAAGAACAGTTTCGGCGGTCATTGCGGGTAGTCCTTGGTTCTTGCAGTCGGGTTTCGTTCAGGCGGTTTTCCGGGCCGGGCGGCGTCCGAGCGCGTGCTGGGAAAGCACCATGAATGGCGCGCCGGGTTCGGGTTCGACGAACAATGTCAGCGCGTCCACGAGCACGGGCTGGCGCAACACATCGGCGAACAGGCTGTCGATCGCCGCGCGCAGGCGAGGGCTTTCCTGTGGGCCGGCCCGGCCGGACAGGGTCATGTGGAAGCGGAAGGTCTCGAAGACATAGGGATAGCCCCATTGGCAAAGATTACGAAACTCGGCCGGCTTCAGCGAATCCGGGCTGCGCCGCTCGATCTCGGCCTCTGACAGCGGTGCGCGAAACCGGTCGAAATCGCGTACCACATTGTCGGCGAAGCGGTTGAGCGGAGGCAGCGGCCCTTCCGGCACCAGCGCGAAGAAGCTGTCGATCTGGCTGACGACCAGGCGCGGGATCGTGACGACAGGCGTAACCTCGGCAAAATGATCCAGCGCCGCGCGCAGCGAGGTCTCGGTCTCCGTGGCAGCCAGGTGGAAGGGCGCCTTCAGCGTCGCGTGAAAGCCGTAGCGGCGTGCCGAGGCGGTGTGGAAGGCCACTTCCGCCGCCGACAGATCGGCAACGGCCTCAACCGGCCTGGTCGCGGCACCGAACGGATCGCGGCCCAGCCAGTCGGCGGCGATGCGCGCCAGCGGCTCGTCCTGCCGGGGGGTGAAATAAATGGCATAACGCATGGGAAGTCCTCGTCAGAACCGTTGCCATAGGTGATTTCCATGACGGATTGACGAAGCTTTGACGGGTTTTAGAAGGCAAATCGACCCCTAGGGTCCTTAGCCGACGATTTTTCCCAGCTGGACCAATAAGTTCGGCCGGAAACGCGAGACGGTCAGGCCTTCATCAACCATTCGTGCTCGGGCGCATTGTGGAATTTCCAGGTCCGCTTCGGTCCGGCCATCACATTGAGATAATAGAGGTCATAGCCGTGGCAGGCGGCACAGGGGTGATAGCCCTTGGGCACCAGCACCACATCGCCGTCCTCGATCGCCATGGCTTCGTCCAGCGCGCGATGTCCGCTTTTGTCGGCATCGGTGTAGACGCGCTGGAAGGCAAAGCCCTGCGGCGGGTTGAGGCGATGGTAGTAGGTTTCCTCGAGATAGGATTCGGCAGGCAGATTGTCCTGGTCGTGCTTGTGCGGCGGGTAGCTCGACGTATGACCGCCGGGCGTGATGACCTCGACGACCAGCAACGAGTCGGCCGGCTGGCCTTCCGGCAGGATGTTGGTGACGTAACGCGTATTGGTGCCCTTGCCGCGCACCTCCTGGCCGAGATCGTCCGGTCCGATCACCCGGACCGGCAGGCCACCGCCAAGACCAGGCGCCGAGCAGACGCCAAGTTCCAGCTCGGTATCGGCCGTTACCGACCAGTCCGATCCCTGCGGCACGTAGACCGACCACGGCTTGCCATCGAAGGGCGACATGCGCTCGCCGAGCAGGCCGATATCCTTGCCGCCGGCTTTCGCGGTACCCTTGCCGGTCACGAACACCAGGCAGACTTCGCGGTCGTCCGTCTTTCCCGAGGCGCTTTCGCCCGGCTTCAGCCGATGCAGGTCGAAACCGACATAGGTCCAGCCGGCGCTTTTCGGCGTCACATGGGCGACGCGGCCATGGCCCTTGTCGGCTTTGACGAGCAGTTTCGACATTTTGTCTCTCCTATCCTAGCCTTCCAACTTCGTCATCCTAGGGCGGAGCAGGAGCGAAGCTCCGTCGCGAAGACCCTAGGATGACGAAGCGAGGGGCGTTTCGGCCAATCGCCGATGTGTGCGATCCGTTACGCTCGCAGTATCCAATCCACAAAACTGCTCGCGCCATGGACCGCCTATTCCTTCGGATCGGCCGGAGGCTTCGTCTCGTCGGCCGGCTTATAAAGATAAAAAAATTGCCAGGCGCCGTAGCCGGCAAAGCCGAGCGCGATGACGCCCCAGAACGGCGTGCCGGTGGCGAACTCGATGACCGACCAGATGAGGCAGACCGCGACGACGGCGACACGCCGCCACAATGGCCGGAAGAAGGGGTGCTCGGAATCTTTCATCTGGCCAGCCTACAGCAAGCCCGGCCCGGCGAGAACCCGATCAGGCATTCGGAAACCCTTGCGTCTCCACCGTGTAACCGGCTGATGTCATCACCCGCATCAGCTCCTTGTGGCCAACCTGCGCCATCTTCAGCGGCGGGTTCTTCTTCGGGTCCTGCTCGGCCTCGACCACGAACCAGCCTTCATAGCCGTGGTCGGCGAAGCGCTGCACGATGGCGCCGAAATCGAGCGAACCGTCGCCCGGGACGGTGAAGGCGCCGAGCGACACGGCGTCGAGGAAGGACTGCTTCGTACGGTCGAGCTTCTCGATCACGCCCATGCGCACGTCCTTCACATGGACGTGGCTGATGCGCTTGTGGTGGTTGTCGATGGCGCGCAGCACGTCGCCGCCGGCAAAGGCGAGGTGTCCGGCATCGAGCAGCAGTGGGATGCCTTCGCCGGAATGGCGCATGAAGGCATCGAGCTCCGGCTCGGTCTCGACCACAGCCGCCATGTGATGGTGATAGGACAGCGGCATGCCTTGCTCGGCGCACCATTCGCCGAATTCGGTCAGGCGCCGCGCGTAGGCCTTCATCTCGTCGCCAGTCAGCTTCGGCTTGGTGGCGAGCGGCTTGGAACGGTCGCCCTGGATCGAGCGGCCGACCTCGCCATAGACGATGCAGGGCGCGTCGACCGCCTTGAACAGGTCGATCATCGGCTGGATGCGGTCCTTGTTGGCAGCCATCTCCTCGTCCACCAGCGTGCCGGAAAACCAGCCGCCGCACAGCGTCACGTCGGCGGCCTTCAGGATCGGCAGCATGATGGCGGGGTCGTTGGGAAAGCGCCGGCCCATCTCCATGCCGGTGAAGCCCGCAGAGCGCGACTGGCGCAGACATTCCTCCAGCGACACGTCATCGCTCAGTTCGGCAAGATCGTCGTTCCACCACGCGATGGGGGACATGCCCAATTTGGCTTTCAAGTCGTCACTCCGGATTAGACAGTTCAATTTTTTTGGCGCTAGCGCCGCCCCTCATCCGCATGCCCGCACCTTCTCCCCGTATAGTGACCGGGAGAAGGGAGCTGGCGTCAATCGCCGACGCTCTGCATCCGCCGCTTCTCGTCATAGGCCTTGCGCGCGGCGTTCACTTGAGGCCGCGCCGAGACCTCGGGCACCGCCACGTCCCACCAATGGCCGCCGGCATCGGTCGAAACCAGCGGATCGGTGTCGATGACCAGCACGGTGGTGCGGTCGTTCTTCTTGGCTTTTTGCAGCGCGTTTTCCAGCTCGGCGATCGACGGCACTTTCTCTGATATCGCGCCCATGCTCGCCGCATGCGCGGCAAAGTCGATGTCGGGCAGGATTTCATGGCGCGAGTCCTGCAAGAGATTGTTGAAGTTGGCGCCGCCGGTCGCCATCTGCAGCCGGTTGATGCAGCCAAAACCCCTATTGTCGAGCAGCACCACGGTCAGCTTCAGGCCGAGCATCACCGAGGTGGCGATCTCGGAGTTGAGCATCAAGTAGGAGCCGTCGCCGATCATGACGACGACCTCCTCGTCGGGCTTGGCCATCTTGGTGCCGAGCCCGCCGGCGATCTCGTAACCCATGGTCGAGAAGCCATATTCGGCGTGGTAGGAGCCCGGGGCACCGGCCTGCCAGAGCTTGTGCAGTTCGCCGGGAAGTCCGCCTGCCGCATGCAGCAGCGTCACGCCTGAGCCCATGGCGCGCTGCACGGCGCCGATCACCTGCGCATCCGAGGGGAAAGCAGCGTTGGTCGAGGCCGTCACCTTGGCCGCATCGGCCTGCCAGGCCTTCTTGCCGGCGGCCGCATTGTCGGTCCAGGCGGCGGGCGCCTTCCAGCCTTGCAGCGCGGTTCCCAACTCGGCCAGCCCTTCCCAGGCATCCGCGACCAGCGGCAGCGCCCGGTGCTTGCCGGCATCGAAGGGCTGCACGTTGAGCCCGATGATGGTCTTGCCGGAATTCTTGAACAGCGCCCACGAGCCTGTGGTGAAATCCTGCAGCCGCGTACCGATGGCGAGCACGACGTCGGCCTCTTCCGCCAGCCGGTTGGCGGCCGAAGTGCCGGTAACACCGACCGCTGCCATGTTGAGCTGGTGATCATCCGGCAGCGAGGACTTGCCGCCTTGCGTTTCGCAGACCGGAATGCCGGCGGCTTGGGCGAACTTGGCCAGTTCGTCGGAAGCCTGAGAGTAGAGCACGCCGCCGCCGGCGATGATCAGCGGCTTCCTGGCTCCCTCGAGCGCCGCCACGGCCGCCGCCAGTTCGTCACGGTCCGGACGCGGCCGGCGCTGGCGCCACATCCGCTCGCCAAAGAAACTCTCGGGATAGTCATAGGCCTCGGCCTGCACGTCCTGGCAAAGCGACAAAGTCACCGGGCCGCATTCGGCCGGATCGGTCAGCACCTGCATGGCGCGGCTCAGCGCCGGGATGATCTGCTCCGGCCGGGTGATGCGGTCGAAATAGCGCGACACCGGGCGGAAGCAGTCGTTGGCCGTCGCCGTGCCGTCGGAAAAATCCTCGGCCTGCTGCAGCACGGGATCGGGAATGCGGTTGGCAAAGACGTCGCCCGGCAAAAACAGGACGGGCAACCTGTTTACGTGGGCGAGGGCCGCCGCCGTCACCATGTTCATCGCGCCGGGGCCGATCGAAGAGGTCGCGGCCATGAAACGGCGGCGGAAATTGGCCTTGCCATAGGCGATCGCCGCATGCGCCATCGCCTGCTCGTTGTGGGCGCGGAAGGTCGGCAATTCGTCGCGCACATGGTAGAGCGCCTCGCCGATGCCGGCGACATTGCCGTGGCCGAAGATCGCCCAGACGCCGCCGAAGATCGGCGTTTTTCTCCCGTCGATCTCGGTCATCTGGCGGGACAGGAAGCGGGTCAGCGCCTGCGCCATCGTCAGGCGGATTGTCTGGCTCATGGTGTTTTCCTCCGCAGTCCCTACGCCGTTGCGTATTGTTATGCCGCCTTGCGGCCGCGCGCGGCAAGCCACGCTTCGGTCAACTGTTCGAAGCGCGACGCCATGTCGGCGACAGCCTCGTCATCCGACATCCTGCCGGCCAGCCATTGTTCGGCTGCGTGGACGAAGATGGTGCGCCCGACGGCAAAGCCCTTGACGATGGGCGCGTTGGCCGTGGCGGCAAAAGCGGCCTCCAACTCGTCCTGCGGCGCCTCCAGGCCAAGCAGCACGATGCCCCGGCACCAGGGATCGTGCTTCAGGATCACCGCCTCGATCTTGGCCCACGCGCCGCTCGACGCCTGCGGTTCGAGCTTCCACCAGTCCGGCTTGATGCCGAGCGCATAGAGTTCCTCCAGCGCGCGCGGGATCGTCGTGTCGTCGAGCTTGCCGTGCTTGCCGGCGATGATCTCGATGAGAAGTTCGCGTCCAACTTTGCGCGCGGCCTCGAACAGCGCGCGCAGCTTCTGCTGCTGTTCTTCCTTCAGTTCCGCCGGATCGTCGGGATGATAAAAGCACAGGCACTTGATGCAGTGATCGACGGGCCATTCGGTAAGCTGCGAGCCGATGTCCTGCGAGAATTCGAAGCGCAGCGGCCGCGAGCCCGGCAGTTCCACCGGGCGTCCAAGCCAGGCGAAGGGGTGGCGAGCGAATTCGAACATCGCCTCGCGGCCATGTTTCTCGTCAATCAGCATGCCATAGCCGTCGCGGCCGGCGGCGACCTTGGCCGCTGCCTTGACCGCCAGCACCTTGAAATCGCGGATGCGCGCCGGATCGGCGCCGGTCTTGGCCGCCACATCCTCGAGCTGCACACGGTGGTCGCAGGCGAGCGCCATCAGCGAGGGGATGTCGCGCCGGCGTGTGGTTGCCCAATGGATGTGATTGATCGCCTCGTCCTTGCGCAGCGCGCGATGCTTGCTGCCGTTCTCGAGGAAGAACCGCAGCTCCTCGAAGGTCGGATATTCCGGCGCGCAGAGCAGCCGCGACACGGCGAAGGCGCCGCAGGCATTGGCCCAGGTCGCCGCCGTGGCAAGGCTTTCACCGCCGAGCCAGCCGCGCAGCAGACCGGACATGAAGGCGTCACCGGCGCCCAGCACATTGTAGATCTCGATCGGGAAACCCTTGCCGACGACGCCGTCCTCGAGATCGTCGCTGATCGGTCCGTCATAGACGATGCAGCCCATGGCGCCGCGCTTCAGGACGATGGTGGCCGAGGACAGGGAGCGGATCGTCTTCAGCGCGCTCAGGCAGTCGTCAGCGCCGGACGCGATCATGATCTCTTCCTCGGTGCCGACGATGAGGTCGCAATCGGGCAGCACCGTCTTCAACTGGGCCGAGACGCGGTCGGATTTGACATAGCGCTCAAAGCCTTCGGCGTGGCCGGCAAGGCCCCACAAATTCGGGCGATAGTCGATATCGAACACGACCTTGCCACCCCTGGCCTTCATGATGCGGATCGCCTTGCGCTGGGCGGCATCGCTGTTGGGGCGGGAAAAATGCGTGCCGGTGACGACGATCGAACGGGCCGAGGCAATAAACGCTTCGTCGATATCCTCCTCGGCCAGCGCCATGTCGGCACAGTCGGATCGGTAGAAAATCATCGGCGAAACGCCTTCGCTCTCGACCGAAAGCAGAACCAGAGCGGTCAACCGCTCCTTGTCGGTCTTCAGACCGTCGGTGTTGACGCCTTCGCGTTTCAGCTGCTCGCGGATGAAGCGGCCCATCTGCTCGTCGCCGACGCGCGTCAGCAGAGCCGAGCGCAGCCCGAGCCTTGCCGTACCGACCGAAATATTGGCCGGGCAGCCGCCGACAGACTTGGCGAAGGAGGTGATGTCCTCCAGCCGCGAGCCGATCTGCTGGCCATAGAGGTCGACGGACGCGCGGCCGATGGTGATGACATCGAGCGGCGCCTGTCTTGCGTCCACGGCTTCGCTCATTGGAACCTCCCGTCGGTCTTGTCGTCATGGACAACATTGTTTTGGGTAACACGCGCGAGCGGCTGCGTGGCGCCGGCAATATGAAATAATAATTCCAATCCATAGTCAATATGGAATGAGCATTCCCTAGGCTAAAATTGCCTTGAAGGGACGCCTGATCAAGCCTTGCGCTTACGGCTCGCGTCGCGCCGCTTCTCGCCGACGCCGACGGTCAGCGCCATGGCCAGCGCCATTGTCGCCGACAGCGAGCGGAAGCCGGCGAAATCCGCCTCGGCAACCTCGAACCAGACCCTGGCGAACTGGGCGAGCGGCGAGAACGAGCTGTCGGTGATGGCGACGATCGGCACGCCCTGCTCGGAAATGGCGCGCGCCTCCTCGATCGTGGCCGGCGCGTAGGGCGAGAAGCTGATGGCGATGACGGCGTCCGCCGGTGTGGCGAAGCCGACCATCTCGGCATTCAGGCCGGCGGCCGATTCGATCAACTGGTTGCGGATCTTCAGCTTGCCGAGCGCATAGGCGATGTAGGAAGCCACTGGATAGGAGCGTCGCTTGGCCAAGACATAGATGGTCTGCGCCTTCGCCAGCAGCGAAATCGCGTCTTCCAGATGCGCATCGTCCAGCGTGCGGGAAATGTCGTTGAGGGAGGTGCTGGCGGCGGCGATGAAGCCGTCGAAGATCGCCCGGTGGCCGGCACCGCCCTCGGCCTTGGCGCGCAGCGCCTGCAGCCGCTCGTCATAGGAAGAGTTGCGCTCGCGCAGACGTTCCCGGAACACCTGCTGCAGGCTGGTAAAACCGTCGAAGCCGAGTTGCTGGGCAAAGCGGATCAGGGTCGAGGGCTGCACGCCGGCCGAAGCGGCGATGCTGGCGGCGGTACCAAAGGCGATGTCGTCGGGATTGTCGAGCGCGTAGGCGGCGATCTGGGCGATGCGCTTGGGCAGGCTCTCGCGCCGGTCCAGAATCGTGGCACGCAGCGTCTCGAAGTCGCGAGGTACCTGTTCGTCCATCGTCCCTCTGCCCAAGCCTGTCTGGACACCCTCTCTGCCCCATCATAGCGAGCCTGCGCAAGAACGCCATAAAAAATGAGGCAGACATTCCATTCCTGAAAAAAATGGACTAATTCATCCACTCAGCTTCTATGGCAGCGGAGGAACGAAAAATGGTCGGCGTCGGTCTTATCGGCACGGGTTTCATGGGCAAATGCCACGCCATCGCGTGGAGCGCCGTCGGGGCCGTCTTCCCCGATGCGGCCAAGCCACGGCTCGTCCATCTCGGCGAGGTCAATGAGGAGCTCGCCAGGCGCAAGGCAGGCGAGTTCGGCTTCGCCAAGGCCACCAGCGACTGGCGCGCCGTCGTCGACGACCCGGAGGTCGATATCGTGTCGCTGACAACCCCCAATCAGTTCCATCCGGAAATGGCCATCGCTGTCCTCGAAGCCGGCAAGCATCTGTGGTGCGAAAAACCGATGGCACCGAGCTTTGCCGAAGCCGAGGCGATGGCGGCCGCGGCGAAGAAATCAGGCAGGGTCGCCGCGCTTGGCTACAACTACATCCAGAGCCCGGCCATCCGTCACATCGGCGCGCTGCTCGACGAGAAGATCATCGGCGAGGTCAACCACCTGCGCATCGAGATGGACGAGGACTTCATGGCCGATCCCGAGGCGCTGTTCTTCTGGAAGCACGAGGCGACTTCCGGCTATGGCGCGCTTGACGATTTCGCCGTGCATCCGCTGTCGCTGGTCTCGGCGCTGTTCGGCCGCGTCGGCCGCGTCATCTGCGACATGGCCAAGCCCTATGCCGACCGCAAGCTGGCTTCAGGCGGCTGGCGCGCGGTGGAGACCTACGACATCGCCAGCGTGCTGATGCATCTGGACAACGGCATTGCCGGAACACTGCAGGTCAACCGCTCGGCCTGGGGCCGCAAGGGCCGCATCGCCATCCAGATCTTCGGGTCCAAGGGATCGATCCTGTTCGACCAGGAGCGGATGAACGAGTTCCAGCTCTACCTGACGTCCGACCGACCCACCGAACAGGGCTACCGCACCATTCTGGTGGCGCCGCAGCACAGACCCTATGACCTCTTCGTGCCGGCGCCCGGCCACAGCCTCGGCTTCAACGACCTCAAGATCATCGAATGCCATGAATTGCTGACACGGCTTGCCGGCAAGCCGGCCCGGCTCATCGAGTTCGCCGAAGGACTGGAGATCGAGCGCACCGTGCACGCCATGGCGCGCTCCTTCGAGGAGAAGCGCTGGGTGGATGTAAGGTAGGATTCGCTGCGCTGGTCGCTTTAGCCGGCGGCCGCTGCATCGACTTCCCACCCATTGACCCAGACCTGCCGCAAACGATCGCCTTCGCCCTTGAAGCCTAGGCCGGTCGGCTGGCAATCCTCGATGCGGTCGCTGCGGAAATTGCGGATCGCCTGGCGCAGCTCGCACCAGGCGACGATGTTGGCGGTCTCGGCGTAATAGATCAGAGCGATCGGGCGGATGAGGCGCTCGGAAGCGCGGCCGAGCTCGTCGCGGTAGGAGAGCTCGAGCTTCTCCTCGTCGCGTATGGCGCGGCGCACCAGCGCCAGGTCGATCGCACCTGCGGAGGGCGCGGCGAAGCCCCAGGCGTGCAGCGCATTGGCGTCGAGCGTCTGGCGCAAGGGCGGCGGCACCGCGCCGGCGATCTTGGCGCCGACGCGCTTGGCCGCCTGCTTGAGCTCGTCGTCGCCCGTGCGCTCCAGCAGCGCCAGCGACAGGACGATCGCCTCCATTTCCTCGATCGAAAACATCAGCGGCGGCAAGTCGAAGCCGGGGCGCAGGATGTAGCCGATGCCACGGCCACCCTCGATCGGCACGCGCAGCGCCTGAAGCGCCGCGATGTCGCGATAGATCGAGCGGATCGTCACTTCCAGCCGCGCGGCGATCATTGCCGCCGTCACCGGCTGCCGCGCCAGCCGCAGGATCTGGATGATCTCGAACAGGCGCGAGGCCTTGCGCATTTTTCTGACCTGGTACCGATCACAACTGACACACCATCGTCAGTTGGGCCTGCCTATAGGACTGCCTATCGATTTGAAAATCAACAGGTTCCGCCGAGGCTGGCCGAGCGGGACAACAGGCAACTGACATGGGCTATGCTGAAAATCTCTGGCTGTTCTTTATCCTCCTGTTCGGCATCATCGCCGTTCCAGGCATGGACATGCTGTTCGTGCTTGCCAATGCGTTGACCGGCGGCCGCGACAGGGGTCTTGCCGCGACCGGCGGCATCATGGTCGGCGGCATGGTGCACACGCTGAACGGCGCTATCGGCGTCGGCCTGCTGGTGCATTTCTTGCCGATCCTGTTCAAGCCGCTGCTGCTTGCCGGCGCCGCCTACATGGCCTTCATCGGCATCACGCTGATGCGCAGCTCCATCACCGTCGGCAACGAGGGCCCCGCCGGCAGCCGCTCGGCATGGAAGGCGTTTCGCCAGGGCTTGGTGACCTGCCTGATCAACCCGAAGGCCTACCTCTTCGTGCTCGCCGTCTATCCGCAGTTCCTGAAACCGGACTACGGCCCGATCTGGATGCAGGCGACGATCATGGGCCTGCTGACCGTGCTGACGCAGGCCGCGGTCTATGGCGGGCTCGCAATATCGGCCGGCCGCAGCCGCAAGCTTCTGATCGCCAATCCACGGGTGACCATCCTTGCCGGCCGGGCGGCCGGGCTGCTGCTCTTCGCGGTCTCCGTGTTCACCGCATGGGAGGGGCTGAGGGCGGCATAGTCTCGCTGAACCCAACCGCCGCCCTTCTGGCGCCGGCCGAATCAGGCGGCGCCCTGCTGCAGCGTGGCGAGAAGCTCGTCCAACTGCCCGAACGTCTCGGCCATCGCATCCGCCGCCCCGGTGCCGGCGGCGTCGAGGGCTTCCTTCGAGGGGTAGAGCTCGTGCATGACCAGCAGCGTCTTGCCGCCTTTCTCCTCGAAGGTCACCGTGGTCACGGGTCCACCGTCACCACCTTCGTCATTGGTCCAGACGAGGCGCGAGGGCGGTGTCACTTCGAGATACCTGCCGAAGAACTCGGCGGGGTGCGAGTCATCATGCCCGAACACCAAACGGTACCCGCCTCCGACACGAACATCCATCTCACAGGAACGCAGGAACATGCCCATCGATTTCGGCGTCCACCACTGCTTGAACAGCTCGGGCTTTGTCCAGGCCTCGAACACGATGCGGGCCGGCGCGTCGAAGCTTCGCGTGACGACCAGCTCGCGGTCGGACTTCCGTTCCACCGTCGTGCGGTTCTGCATGGGGGTGGGCTCATTCGCTCTTGTTTCGTCCATCGGCTTCCTCCTTCCGTTTCATTTCCTCGACAACCTTGTCCAGCTCGTCGAAGCGTGCGGCCCAGAGCTGGCGGTATCTCTCGATCCATGCCGTCTCCTCCTCCAGGCGGCGCAGGCCGAGCTTGCAGGTCCGCACGCGCCCGACCTTCCGCGTCGTGACGAGGCCTGCCTGCTCCAGAACGCCGACATGCTTCTTCATGCCCGTGAGGGTCATGTGGAATTTCTGGGCCAAGTCCGTAATCGAAGCATCCGCACGGCCGAGCTGCTCCAGAACCCCACGTCGGGTGGCGTCCGAAAGCGCGGCGAACGAGGCATCCAGGCGGGCAGGAGAATACTGAACCATTTGGTTCAGTATGTAGCACGCGGATCGGTGACATGCAAGGAGGTGAGCGCTGCGGGCCTAGGAGCGGCGTGGTCCTGGACTGGAAACTGGAAGCGCCGCCCTTATGCTCCCCCAGATCAGGCGGCGCCCTGCCGGCTGTCCAGTATGGCGCGGCGCGCCGAGCGGCGCCATTCGACAGCGCCCGCGAGACCGTGCAGCACCGTCTCCGTGGTCGCCCAGTCGATGCAGCCATCGGTGATGCTCTGGCCGTAGACCAGTGGCTTGCCGGGCACGACATCCTGCCGGCCGGCGACGAGATTGCTCTCGATCATGACGCCGATGATGCGCTCGTCGCCAGCCGCCACTTGGCTCGCGACATCGGCCGCGACCTTGGGCTGGTTCTCCGGCTTCTTGGCTGAGTTGGCATGGCTGACGTCGATCATCAGACGGGGGGCGATACCGATGCGGACGAGTTCGACCGATGCGGCTTCGACGCTTGCCGCATCGTAGTTGGGCTGAACGCCACCACGCAGGATGACATGGCAATCCTCATTGCCGGTGGTCGCCGCGATGGCGCTGCGTCCGCCCTTGGTCACCGCCATGAAATGATGCGGCTGGGCGGCCGACTTCACCGCCTCGCCGGCGATCCTGAGATTGCCGTCGGTGCCGTTCTTGAAGCCGACCGGGCAGGAGAGACCCGAGGCCAGCTCGCGATGGATCTGGCTCTCGGTCGTGCGCGCGCCAATGGCGCCCCAGGCGACGAGGTCGGCGATGTATTGCGGCGTCGTCATATCGAGGAATTCGGTCGCCGCCGGCAGGCCGAGATTGTTGACGGCGGAAAGCACGTTGCGTGCCATCCGCAACCCCTTGTCGATGTTGAAGCTGCCGTCGAGGTCGGGATCGTTGATCAGGCCTTTCCAGCCGACCGTGGTGCGCGGCTTCTCGAAATAGACGCGCATGACGATCTCGAGCCGGTCGGACAGAGCCTCGCGCAGCGCCGCCAGACGGCTGGCATAATCAACGGCCGCGACCGGATCGTGGATGGAACAAGGGCCCACGATGACAACAAGCCGATCGTCGGCCCCGGTGAGGATGGAGTGAATGGCGTTGCGCGAGGCGGCAACGGTGCGTGTCGCCGTGAGTGAGCGCGGTATCTCGCGCATCACCTCGTCCGGCGTGCTCAGCAGTCTCAGTTCCTTGACCCGGAGGTCGTCTGTGGTGGTCAACACGGCTTTCTGCTCCTGTTTGGGAACCTGCCGGCTGAAACAAAAAAGCCGCCAGGTCTGGCGGCTGTTCGGATCTTGTTGCTGCAATCTTCAGATCGAGCGCAATCCTCCCGCCGCCAGCGAGCTCCTAAAGTACCAATACGTGGCGGTCAGGTTGATCATGCGTGGGCTATAGCTGAACTCGCATTGAATGTCACGCACCTGATGGCGGTCTTGTTTGAATATGTAAGAGGGTATATGTTGGATATTCCAAAAAGGATATGCTCCAATGCCGCTTTATGTGAAGGACCGGGAAGTCGACCGGCTGGTACTTGAGGTGCAGCGCCTCACAAAGGCGCCGAGCAAAGCCGAGGCGGTTCGCCGGGCCCTGACGCATGAAATTGAGCGCGCCCGCAGTGTGCAAACTGTATCGGAACGCTTGGCGGAGGCAGTCAGAATGGCTGGCGAAATCGGAGCGGATAATCCTGACTTCGATATGAGAGCCTATTCGGACGAGCTTTCAGGGGGGCTATGAGCCTGTTCATTGACGCTTCGGCGGTCGTCGCTCTGTTGCGTCCGGAGCCCACGGCAGGAGAACTCGCCGCCCGGATGGACGCCCATGGCGGGCCTTTCTTCATTTCGGCGATCGTTCGTTTCGAGACCGCAATGGCCTTGGCGCGTTCAAAGACCCCCCTGCCTTCACCCATCCAACCGGCGGCAGTCGCAAAGGCGAATGCGGCCGTGGACCGTTTCGTGCAGGATTTGGGAATCGGCGAGGTCCTCATTTCGGCCGAAGTCGGGCGGCTCGCCATCGAAGCCGCACGCAGTTACGGCAAGGGTGTCGATTCGCCGGCGCAGCTCAACATGGGCGATTGCTTTTCCTACGCCTGTTGCAAGGCATATAATTTGGCTTTGCTCTACACCGGTCAGGATTTCACAAAGACAGACATAGGATAGGTTCAAGGTGCGCCACGCAGATCGCTCGCATGAACCTACTCCGGCGACGACCCGGCGACACTCTGATCGTAGTCGACCAGCGATCCGGTCATGACGCCCGATTGCGGGCTGACCATGTAGCTGATCAGCCGCGCGAGCTGGTCCGGCTTGACCAACTGGCCCATCGGCTGCGCGGCTTCGGCCTTCGCCAGCCAGTCGTCGGGCGCATCGTGCCATTTCTTCTGCACGATGTCCTCGCCCTCGGTGTCCATCCAGCCGGGCAGCACGGCGTTGCAGCGGATGCGGTTGAAGCGATAGGCGTTGGCGACGTTCTTGGTCAGCGTCATCAGCGCGCCCTTGCTGGTCGAATAGGGCGTCAGGAAAGACTGCCCGGTATGCGCCGACATCGACAGCACGTTGACGATCGATCCGGGCGCCGTTTTCTCCAAGAGATGCGCCACCACGCCCTGCATCAGGAAAAACGGGCCGCGCACATTGGTGTCGAAGATCTGGTCGAACAGCTCTTCTGAGGTCTCGACCAGCGAGCCGCGCGCCGAGGTGGCGGCGGCGTTGACCAGGGCGTTGATCGTACCGAAATGCGAGAGCGCGGCGGCGACCGCGCGCTTGCAGTCGGCAACCTTGGAGACATCGGCGCTGATGAAGATGGCGTCGACGCCTGATTTCCTGAAATGAGCGACAGCCTTGTCGCCCTTCTCCTGCGAGCGGCCGATGAGCGCCAGCGCCCGGCAGCCTTCGTCGGCCAGCGCTTCGGCGACCGCGAATCCTATGCCTTGCGCACCGCCGGTGACGATGGCGCGTGTATTTGAATTGCGATCGGCGGATGCGCTCATCGCTCTGCTCCTGTGCCTTGGGGGTCCGGTTCTTACTTGTCGAGACGAATGGTCTTGCCCGTGGTCGCCGACTTCAGTGCGGCATCTGCCAGCTTCAGCGCCACGAGGCCATCAGCGCCGCTCGGCGCCGCCTTCTTGCCTGATGTCGCCGCCGCGATAAAGGCGGCGATCTCGAGGGCGTAGGCGTCGAGGTAGCGGGTCATGAAGAAGTCGTGCAGCGGCGGGCGCGTGTAGCCCTTCTCGTTGGCGAGCTCGATCGACACCGGCCGCTGGTTCTCGGCCGCCACCATGCCCTTCGAGCCGTGCACCTCGATGCGCTGGTCGTAGCCATAGGTGGCGCGGCGCGAATTGGAGATGACTGCCTGCTTGCCCGAAGCCGTTTCGAGGATGACGCTGACCGAGTCGAAATCGCCGGCTTCGCCGATTTTCTTGTCGACCAGCACCGAGGCGTGCGCGCTGACCGCGACAGGCTCCTCGCCGAGCAGGAAGCGCGCCATGTCGAAATCATGGATGGTCATGTCGCGGAAAATGCCGCCCGAGCGCTTGATGTAGTCGATGGGTGGCGCGCCGGGATCGCGCGAGGTGATGGTGACCATCTCGACGGTGCCGATGGCTCCGTCGTCGATCGCCTTGCGCACGGCGGCGAAATGCGGGTCGAAACGCCTGTTGAAGCCGACCATCAGGGTCGCCTTGGCCTTGTCGACAACGGCCAGGCACTGCTCGACCCGCTTGACGTCGAGGTCGATCGGCTTCTCGCAGAAGATCGCCTTGCCGGCCTTGGCGAAGCGCTCGATCAGATCGGCATGGGTGTCGGTCGGCGTGCAGATGACGACCGCGTCGATGTCCTTGGACTTCTCGATTTCGTCGATGCTGCGCACCTCGGCGCCATAGGCAACAGCCAGTTCGCTCGCCGCCTTCTCGAAGGCATCGGCCACGGCGACCAGTTTTGCCTGGGGGTTGGAACCCACGGCGCGGGCGTGGACCTTGCCGATGCGGCCGGCACCAAGGAGGGCGAAGCGAACAGTCATGGATATTTTCCTCTGGGGATGGTTCGAAGCGGGGCGCCGGTCATGGGCGCTGAATGATTTTCCGGTCAAGACAAATCGACGGGAAGGCGATGACCATCGCCTCCGAGCCCGGCCATTAGGCCGCGAGTTCCGCCTCGCCGGTCTTGGCGCCGGTGATATAGGATACGATGTCCTGGCCGTCGGTATTTTCCTTGCGCAGATTGGCGACGATGCGGCCGCGCCGGAACACCACGATGCGGTCGCAAAGGTCGAACACCTGGCGCATGTTGTGGCTGATCAGGATCAGCGGCTCGCCATTGTCCTTCAGCGTGCGGATGATGTTTTCGACCTGCGCCGTCTCCTGCACGCCGAGAGCCGCCGTGGGCTCGTCCATGATGATCAGCTTGGAGGCAAAGGTCGCCGTCCTGGCGATCGCCACGCACTGCCGCTGGCCGCCCGACATATGGCGGATGGTGTTGGAGAGGTTGGGGATCTTGACCGCGGTGCGGACCAGCGCCGCCTCGGTTGCCTTGCGCATGTATTTGCGGTCGAGGATCGAGAATGGCCCGAGATTGAACAGCACTTTTTCACGGCCGAGGAACAGGTTCGACGGCACGTCGAGGTCGTCGGCCAGCGCCAGGTTCTGGAACACCGTCTCGATGCCCGCCTCGCGGGCCTCGATCGGTCCGGCGAAATTCACTTCCTTGCCATCGAACCAGACCTGGCCGCTGGTCCGCTGCTCGACGGCGGTGATCTGGCGCACGAAGGTCGACTTGCCGGCGCCGTTGTCACCCATGATGGCGACATGCTCGCCCTTGCGCAGCTCGAAATTGGCGCCTTCAAGCGCATGCACGCCGCCATAGCGCTTGGTGAGGTTCTCGGTCTTCAGGACGATGTCTGTCGTGGAGATATCTGGCATGGTCAAGCCCTCAATGCCCGCATGCGTTGGCGCCACTGGTCGAGAACGACCGCGCCGACGATGATCACGCCCTTGACCATCTCCTGGTAGTAGGCGTCGAGGCGCAGGAAGGTGAAGCCGGAGATGATGACGCCGAAAATCAGCGCGCCGATCACCGTGCCGATGATGGAGCCGCGGCCGCCCGACAGCGAGACGCCGCCGATGACCGCCATGGCGATGGCATCGAGTTCGTACATGACGCCCATGCCGGCCTGGGCGGTGAGATTCTTGGAGGAGAGCACGACGGCGGCGAGCGCGGCGAGAATGCCGGCGATGACATAGACGAGGATCTTGTGGTTGGCGATCTTGATGCCAGACATGCGCGCTGCGTCCTCGTTGGAGCCGATCGCGTAGCAGTGCTTGCCATATCTGGTGTAGGTCATGATCAGCTGGAACAGCACGGCCAGCGACAGGAAGATGATGACGGGCATCAGGCCCTTGCCGATGGCGGCGAAACTGTCCGTCGGGAACGAGATCGGCTGGCCCTTGGACCACCATTTGGCGATGCCCCGCGCGGTCACCATCATGCCGAGCGTGGCGATGAAGGGCGGGATGCGCGTGTAGGCGATCAGCGAGCCGTTGACGAGGCCGGCGAGCAGGCCGCAGCCGATCGCCACCAGCACCGGGACGATCACGGGCAGGTCGGTCCAGCCCTGGGCCAGAAACATCGCCTTGGGGTTGGGATTGCCGTTGACGGTCGCGACCTGGGCAAAGCTCATGGCGATCATGGCCGTCGCGCCGACGATCGAGCCGGAGGACAGGTCGATGCCCCCCGTAATGATCACCTGCGTGACGCCAATGGCGATGATGCCGACGATCGACACCTGCAGAATGATGATCTGCAGGCGCGCCTCGTTGAAGAGGCCGGAGACGTCGCTGCGGGTGTTGAACAGGAAGCTGTCGCCGAGAAAGACCCGGCCGATCAGTTCGAAGATGACGACGAGGATGACGAGCGCCAGGAAGACGTTGAATTCGGCCGGCCATGTGCGCTTCCTGGCGTCATAGCTGACCCCGCCGACGCCGTGAGATGTCTGTGCCAATTCTTCTATCCTCCGTCAGCCGCGGTCGTTCCCCGAGCACCTTCGGGCGCCGAGGGAAGCGGAGCGGCGCTGTCGCTGCGCGAGAGCGCCGCTCCGTATGTCCGCGGCTCAGTTCTTCTTCAGGAA